>CAZHIQ010000027.1:0-39854 GCA_964532595.1 uncultured Roseivirgaceae bacterium | reverse complement strand
CCTCATAGAACTCGCGGATCGTATCGTCAAAGAACTCATACTCGAAAACATGGTCGGGATACGTTTCTTCCCATCTGGCTTTTACCCCGTCCATAACCTCGCGCACTTCACCGCCTGCCAACTTTAGCGACATTGTCCTGTATTCCCGGGCGTTGTTCATCAATACCATCGGTTCTATTCGGCGCCTCAGCGAAACCGCATGGAAATCACGAACGATCCCAATAACAGGCAGCGTTTTTCCCCAAATATTGATTCGTCGGCCGAGCAACGCCTCGGCATCCGGCATTCCCGACACCCTAACGAACTCTTCGTTTACCACAAAGCCCGTGGCAGTGTCTCCATCGGCGAGTGCGCGCCCCGCCAGGAGAGGAATCGCGTACAGCTCAAGGTAGTGTCCGTCAACTGACTTCACATGGGTATCACGGCCGGCGCTTTCGTCTTCCCCTTCAAACCAGAACCCCGTGCTGTTAACAGAGCCGGAAGAAGGCGGACGACTTCCGAGACTCACCGCTTCAACCCCCGAGAGTCGAAGCATCTCGTCGCGCAATGTTCTGGCTTTGGTTACGCCCGTCCTTCCCTCATCAGGAATGGGGACGATCACAATAGCGTCACGCGCGAAGCCCATTTCATAAGAGCGGAAATAGTTCATCTGCCCCAGCAGCACAATCGTCCCCATGATGAAGAATTGTGAGATAACCAGTTGAAGAACAACCAATGTCCGGCGTAAACTGTATCCCGCAGCGGAACGTTTTGTCAATTTGTTCTTCAACGCAGATGCGGGAGTGAAGCCCGACATCACCAGCGAGGGATAAATACCGGAGAGTACGGAAACGCTCACTGTTACGCCGACAATATACAGCCACAGTGCGCCATCCGAACCAAAGTCAATCGCGAGTTCCAAATCGAGGAATGGGTTGACGAAGCCAAGCGCTATCTGGGCAATTCCCAATGACAGTAGCATCGCAAGCGCCGTGACGATAAACGTCTCGCCCATGAACTGAGCAATGAGTTGTCGACGGCTGCCTCCCAATACTTTCCGAACGCCGACCTCCTTCGAGCGCGTTACCGCTTCCGCAGTTGAAATATTTATAAAGTTGATGCACGCTGTAAGAAGAAGGAAGAGAGCGACGACGCCCAACGCGACGAGTACCTCGACAGGAATGACGAAGTAGCTGAAATTGGAATAACGGGTATCAAAATGCAACGTTCGCAGCGGCTGCAGCGAGAACGACATGTCCGAGTAGTTCTGCGCAACATACTTTGCCACGAATTGCGGAATACGTTCTTCTACCAATACCGGATTTACGCCCTCTTTCAATAAGACGTAACACTGTTCGTCGCTCCAAATGCTTGTCCAGTCGTCCCTGTTCTCGTCGATCGTGCTATACGAGAGCATGAGATAAAAAGGAAAGTCGGTTCTCGCCGGCGGATCTTCCATGACTGCCGATATCCGGTATTCGAGCGTATCAAACATGACGGTTTCGCCGATGACATCTTCGCGGCCGAAGTACTTCATTGCCCATGACCGGGCAATGATTGCTTCCTGAGGCTCGTCAAGAGCCTTGAAGGGATCACCCATCAGCACGGGTCGGTCGAAAACTTTAAAGAATGTAGGCTCGGCAAAAACGACTCCCCGCCGTTCCTGAAACTTGCGCGGAGGCGCTCCGGCCTCGGGAATCCGGACCAGAGCACCACTTCGATACGACAAAAACGTTACCTCCTCCGCTTCGGGGAACTCGTCGCGAAAAGCGCTGGGTAACGACGTGGGTACCCCGGGAGTGTAAAACATGTCGGTATTGCCCGTCATATGGGTAACCACCCGATATATGCGCTCAGCATTCACCTGATCGCTGTCAAACGTGGCCAGATGTCTTACGATCAGGAAAAGGACAAGGCTCGAGGAGATACCCAGCGTGAGCCCGGCGATGTTAAGCACGGCCGCCCCCTTCCTGCGGGCGAAAATTCGTAAAGCCGTCTTCAGATAGTTTTGCAGCATACCGCCGGAATACCAATTGAAATGCCAATTACCGAAAAGGGCGACAAAACGGCCCTGGAAGCGCTTTCAGAGACCAGAAGGTGTTCCAAACCGAGCGAACGTGTTCGATAGCGGACAATGAAATTATTTGTGCTATTTTGCTGTTACAGTTGTAGTCGCCTGTTCCATGATTCAAAACCTCATCATCGTCCTGTTGTTTATCGCCGCTTTGGGCTATCTCGGACGTCTCGTTTATAAGAACTTTCAAGCGAAATCGAATTGCTCATCGGGATGCGGATCCTGCGGCATCGACTTCAGTAAAATTCAGAAAGACCTCGAACGGAAAGCCTCGCGCTAGGCAAACACCCGTCCGCCTTCTGTGCAATTTCTGCACATTTCAATCTCACTACGGCTTTTCATTAACGTTCTTCTGAAGGCGTTATAAGCATCGCCATTCCATATCTCTGCGAAAGACTGTTGACTCAAATCGCCCATGACGTGATGGGCATCCTTGTCGAAACAGCAAGGGACGACTTTGCCATCCCAGGTCACCACGCAACTTTGCCACATCTTCCAACAACGGTTATCGAGCCGGTTCTTGATCGACCAGGTTCCGTCGTCGTTCTGTCTGTAACGGGAATAGCGTTGCTGCTTCGGTATCAAAGGAGAACCGTTTTCATAGTCGTAAATCTGCGCAGTTTTCAGTACAACTTGGTCAACGCCAAGGCTGCGCGCAAGCTGGTATACCTCCGGGATCTGGTGTTCATTGGGGGCCACAACAAGAAACTGGAAGATGAGGTGAGGAGTCCTTGAACGCAGCGCCTTCTTTGCGCGGATCAACTGACGGGTTCCCTCCAGCACCTTCTCGAGCGACCCTCCCACACGGTACGCCCGGTAAGTATCCTGCGTCGTTCCGTCGATTGAAATGATCAGCCTGTCAAGACCGGATTCTACCGTTCGGAGAGCGGCCTCCTCGTTTAGAAAATGTGCATTAGTCGACGTGGCGGTGTATACTCCCTTCTCAGACGCGTAGGCGACAAGGTCGGTAAACTCAGGATGCAAATAGGGTTCGCCCTGAAAATAGAACGTTAACCACGAAAGCGTAGGCCCAAGCTCATCCATCAATCGGTGAAACATCTCCGAACGCAGCATACCCGTAGGCCGCGTGAATGACCG
The DNA here is from genome assembly GCA_964532595.1 of uncultured Roseivirgaceae bacterium. Classification (GTDB taxonomy): domain Bacteria; phylum Bacteroidota; class Bacteroidia; order Cytophagales; family Cyclobacteriaceae; genus Chryseosolibacter. Next base: position 36,703 of record CAZHIQ010000027.1, on the reverse strand, counting down.
CAGTCCGCTCGGACATTCCGGGCAACGCAAATTGCACGAGGTTGTTGGCTCGACGGAAAGGCTAATAGGAAGCCCGTTAATGTGCGGCACTCCTTTCCAGCGCGAATAGCGATATGAGTACAGGATGCGGGCTGCATTCTGCATGCGTTTCCACGTCAAGTGTGACGCGAAATTGGCGCCATCGCGTATTCCGCCGATCATTCCGCAAGATAGTTTGTTAAACCCGAAAGCTGTTTATCTTTCGGAGATTTGAGCACCATGCGAAACCTTTGTCTGCTCCTCCTGCTTAACGTCAGCGTAGCCTCCGCCCAGATCCGGCTTTCGGATCAGGCCGAAATTTCCGTACTCACCCTCGGCCCGTGGCAAGGGCAGCTGTATACCGCCTTTGGTCACAGTGCCTTTCGTGTCTATGATCCCGTTAACGAAATCGATAAAGCATATAACTATGGCGTTTTCGACTACGACCGTCCGAACTTCTACCTCAACTTCGCTCGCGGATACAACGTGTATATGCTGGGTGTATCGGACTATCCCCGATTTGAATACGCATACATTTACTACAACCGCTACATTCACGAACAAGTCCTCAACCTCACGCAACGACAAAAGCAGCGCCTGTACGACTTTCTCGCCTGGAATGCGGCACCGGAAAACCGCGACTATCTATACGATTATTTCTACGACAATTGCGCGACCAAGATTCCCGAAGTTATGCTTAAGGTCTTTGGCGATACGATCGTGTTCAACTACGATCACATCAAAACAGAATACAGTTTCCGGGAATTGACGGATTTATATCTGGGCCAACAGCCCTGGGGTGATCTCGGCATTGACATCGGCCTGGGGCTTCCTACCGACAAGAAAGCAACGCCATACGAGTACATGTTTCTCCCCGACTTCGTCGAGGCGGGTTTTGCCAACGCTCAAATCCGACGGAACAATGAACAGTATGAACCGCTCGTGAAAGAGACAAACATCATCTACGAATCGGAGCCCGAACCCGATGCGTCACCGCTAATTCATCCTCTGACGGCCTTCACTGTTTTTCTCCTTGTAACGGTCATCGTCAGCTACCGCGATCAGCGCAGAAGAAAACTGTCACGTGCCTTCGACAGCGTACTGTACGGCGTCTGTGGACTCGTCGGACTACTTTTGTTTTTGCTGTGGACGGCGACGAACCACCAGGCGTCCGCGAGGAATATGAATCTGCTCTGGGCTTTGCCAACGCATCTCGTCATCGCCATTGCGCTCTGGCGAAATGCGTCCTGGGTACGGAAGTACTTCCTGTCTGTATCCGCGCTGAGTCTGTTGTTGTTGCTGTGCTGGTTCTTCCTGCCGCAAAAACTTCACTACGGGCTAATTCCCTTCGTCGCAGCACTGGGATTGCGCGCATGGGTCAACTACCGACTGCGCTGATTAGCGAAGCCACAAAAAAAGTTCCTTCGGTACAGGCCGAAGGAACGAGCAACTTTACGCTAAAATTTTAGAGGTGGATGGGGCGATTTGCTGTCGCCGCCAGACAGGCTTCGCGAACCGCTTCCATATAGGTCGGGTGAGCATGTGACATACGCGCGACATCTTCTGCGGAAGCGCGGAATTCCATGGCAGTTACTGCTGCAGCGATCATGTCCGCAGCGCGTGCGCCGATGATGTGAACACCGAGAATTTCGTCAGTCTCTTTATCAGCAAGCACCTTCACCAACCCGTCCGTATCCATGCTAGCCCGGGCGCGACCCAGCGCCTTGTAAGGAAAGCTTCCGGTTTTATAGGCCCGTCCGCTGCTCTTGAGCTGTTCTTCGGTATAGCCAACGCTGGCAACCTCCGGCCAGGTGTACACAACGCCCGGGATCAGCAGATAGTTGATATGGGGTTTCTGGCCTGCAAGCTGTTCAGCTACCATTACCCCTTCTTCTTCCGCTTTGTGCGCCAGCATAGCACCGCGCACCACGTCTCCAATAGCATATATGTTTGGCACGCTTGTGCGAAGATGATCATCTACCTTAATCTGACCGCGCTCCGTTTCGATTCCAATTTTTTCGAGGCCAAGGCCTTCTGTGTAAGGTCTGCGTCCGATGCTGACGAGGCAGTAATCACCTTTGAGCTCAAGCACCTTGCCATCTTTCGACTCGGCTTTCAAAACCACCTCTTTGCCTTTGTTCTCCAGTGCAGTGACTTTGTGACCCAGGTGACATTCAATGCCGAGCTTTCTGGCTACCTTCAGCAGTTCCTTGCCCATGGTGCCATCCATGGTAGGAATGAGGCTATCGAGGAACTCGACCACGGTCACTTTCGAACCGATGCGGGCGTAAACCGAACCCAATTCCATACCGATCACACCACCTCCGATGACGATCAGGTGTTTTGGGATCTCTTTAAGAACCAGCGCTTCGGTACTTGATATTATTCTCTTCTTGTCGAAGGGAGCAAAAGGCAGAGGTGTTGGCTTCGAACCGGTAGCGATAATCACGTTCTCGGTCGTGATTGTCGATTCCTTACCCTCTTTGTCGGTCACACGAATGGTGTTCTTATCGACAAACGATCCTACGCCGTGATGGACGTCGATCTTGTTCTTCTTCATCAGGAATGCGATGCCATCGACGTTCGCTTTGACAACTTCTCCGCGGCGTTTAATCATCTGACCGAAATTCACGTTCGGCTCCGGTATGTCGATACCATGCGTACTGAAGTGCGTCTTCGCGTTATAGTAGTGCTCCGTCGAATCGAGTAGCGCTTTTGAAGGTATACACCCGACGTTCAAACAAGTGCCCCCGAGGGTGTCATACTTTTCAATAATTGCGGTCTTGAACCCCAGTTGCGCGCAGCGAATCGCCGCGACATATCCTCCAGGGCCTGAGCCAATAACGGTTACGTTGTACTGCATGGTTGCGTGTTAATTTCCTGATGGAAGAAAGATTTATTTTTGTTCGATCAGATGCCTAGCAGCAACCTGCCCGGATCCTCAAGCATCTCTTTCACCCTCACCAGGAAACTGACCGACTCCCTGCCGTCGACAATGCGGTGGTCATAAGACAGGGCCACGAACATAATCGGACGAATAACAATCTCACCATTCTTCACGACGGGTCGCTCGACAATGTTGTGCATTCCAAGGATTGCTGACTGGGGAGGGTTGATAATCGGCGTTGAAAGCATCGACCCGAAGACTCCACCGTTCGTGATTGAGAACGTACCCCCCGTCATTTCCTCTATTGAAAGTTTACCATCGCGGCCGCGGGTAGCCAGACGAATTACTTCGCTTTCAATCTGATCAAAAGAGAGCTTTTCGACATTGCGAATAACCGGTACGACGAGACCGCGAGGTGTTGATACCGCTATAGAAATGTCACAGTAGTCGTGATAAACAATCTCATCGCCATCGATAGCCGCGTTAACACCGGGGAATTCCTTGAGGGCCGCAGCCACCGCCTTTGCGAAAAAGGACATAAAGCCCAGACCGACACCGAATTTCTCCTTGAACTTGTCCTTGTAACGGCTGCGGATATCCATGATAGGTTTCATGTCCACCTCATTAAAGGTGGTGAGCATCGCTGTCTCGTTCTTGACGGAAACCAACCTGCGGGCTATGGTACGTCGCAGCGATGACATCTTCTCGCGACGTTCGACGCGATCTCCGGTCGGAGCAGGAACTGCTGGCTTCGCCTCGGCAGCACCTCCCGGGCGTACTTCTGCCTTTACCGCATCCTCTTTCGTGATACGTCCTCCGACGCCCGAACCTTTTACCTGTTGCGGCGAAATACCTTTTTCGTCGAGTATCTTGGCCGCTGCCGGAGACGGATGTCCCGCCGCATAGGAAGCCGATTCCTGGCGCGCTGCTGCAGGTGCCTGCGCATTTGCCTTCGGTGCAGCCGGTGCAGGAGCTCCTTCCATCACTTCGATACGGCAGATCAAACCACCGATACTTAGTGATTCACCTTCCTTGGCAACGATCCGAAGAATTCCCGTTGCCTCCGCGGGCAATTCAAAAGTTGCCTTGTCCGATTCAACCTCCGCAATTACTTCATCCAGTTTGACGAAGTCTCCGTCTTTCTTCAACCAGGTCGATATCGTCACTTCCGTGATGGATTCACCTACCGCCGGAACTTTCATCTCTTTTACTTCGCCGGTTGCTTTAGGCCCCTCGGCCGCGGCGCTCGCGGCGGGCGCGCTCTTCGCAGGCTCCGGTGCGGCAGCCTTACCGTTCGGCTCAATCTCGCAAATCACTTCTCCTACCGGCACTGTCTCACCTGCCTTCCTGATGATGCGAAGAACCCCTCCTGCTTCGGCCGGCAGTTCGAACGCCGCCTTATCTGATTCGAGCTCAGCAATAATCTCATCGGGTTGGACAACATCCCCATCTTTCTTCAGCCAGTTGGCGATGGTTACTTCGGAAATGGATTCGCCCACTGTGGGGACTTTCATCTGGATTGCCATGGTATGTGTTGCTTTTATAACTAGATGGAGAAAGCCTGATTAATTATCTTTTCCTGTTCAACCTTGTGAACTTTTGAATAGCCTGTAGACGGCGATGCACTCGCCTTGCGCGTAATAACTGCGAAGTTTTCGCCCGGCATCATCCGCTGGATAAAGCTCCAATAGCCCATGTTGGCGGGTTCTTCCTGCGCCCAGACAAGTTTCGCGTTCTTATACTTTTTCTGCAACGCCCGAATCTGTTTTTCCGGGAAAGGATAAAGCTGCTCGATACGCACAAGGGCAGTGTCCTTGATTTTCTTCTTCAGTTGGGTCTCCAGCAGATCATAGTACAGCTTGCCCGTGCAAAGTACCAGTCGGGTCACATCCTTCGCCTTCACATTCTCGTCATCGATCACTTCGCGGAACGAACCGTCGGTAAACTCGCTCACCGGCGATACCACCGCAGGGTGACGCAGTAATGACTTCGGAGACAGAACAACACAGGGCTTGCGGAACGGCCAAGTTACCTGACGGCGCAACAGATGGAAGAAGTTGGCCGGTGTGGTGGGATTAGTTACCACCATATTGTACTCCGCTGAGAGTTGGAGGAAACGTTCAGGACGCGCGCTTGAGTGTTCCGGGCCCTGGCCTTCATATCCATGGGGCAAGAGCATAACCAGTCCGTTCATACGCTGCCACTTCGATTCAGCACTGGAAATAAACTGATCGATCATGACCTGAGCACCATTGACAAAGTCGCCAAACTGCGCTTCCCAGAGTACGAGCGCCTGCGGCGTAGCCATGGCATAGCCATATTCAAAGCCGAGCACTCCGAACTCCGAAAGGAGCGAGTTGTAAATGTGAAGCTTTCTTTGTCCGGGCTCGACATGATCGAGCTGGCAATAAGGTGCGTTGGTGTTCGCGTCGAAGATGTAGGCATGGCGATGGGAGAATGTACCCCGCTTTACGTCCTGACCTGACATCCTCACCGGCACTCCCTCAGCGAGAAGTGATCCGTAGGCGAGAAGCTCTGCATCCGCCCAGCTGAGCATTCTTGACTCGAAGAACGCCGTCTTCCGGTCGCGAATAAGTTTTTCTATTTGCTTGATCGGCTTGAAGCCTTGCGGAATTGTCGTTAAGGCCTTGCCCACTTTCTCAACAACCTCCGGCTTAATCCCTGTTGCAGGCGAAGCTTCAAAATCTTCGGGTTTTGCCCGGCGAAGCTTTTCCCACTCCGCTTCAACCTTTTGAGGAACATAGGGAAGAGGCTTCTGCTTGACTTCGTTGAGTCGGTCCTGCAACTGCTTCCGGAAACGCTTGTCCATCTCCTCCGCCAACGCTGCATCGACATCCCCGCGCTCCACAAGTTTCTTAACATATACCTCCCGAGGGTTGGGATGTTTCGCAATCAAGTTGTACAACTTCGGCTGCGTAAACTTAGGCTCATCGTTTTCATTGTGACCATGACGACGGTAGCACAGAAGATCAATAAAGATGTCCTTACCAAACTTTTGGCGGAACTCAACCGCCAGATTAGCTGCAAAGGTTACCGCTTCGGCATCGTCGCCATTGACATGCAGCACCGGAGCATCGACAATCTTGGCGATATCTGTACAGTAGATACTCGTCCGGGCATCATCGTAATCAGTGGTGAAGCCCACCTGATTGTTGATAACAAAGTGAATGGTTCCTCCGGTTGTGTAACCCTGGAGACCCGACATCTGCACTACTTCGTAAACAACTCCTTGCCCGGCAATAGCCGCGTCGCCGTGAATCAGCACCGCCATGGCGTCATTGACCCGTCCATCGTACTCGTCATCAATCTGACCACGGGTATATCCGATCACCAGCGGATCGACCGCTTCCAGGTGCGAAGGGTTCGGCGTCAGTTTGACATAAATCTTCTTACCCGACTGTGATGTAATAAAGCTTGAATATCCCAGGTGATACTTTACGTCACCATCGCCCATCGTCAGGTCCGGACTCACGTTTCCTTCGAACTCCGTGAAAATTTGTTCGTAGGTCTTCCCAAGGATGTTTGATAACACGTTGAGCCGGCCCCGGTGCGCCATACCGATCACAACCTCGCGCACGTCGAGGTCGGCCGCACGGTTGATGATAGTCTGCAAAGCTGTGATGGCATTTTCTCCGCCCTCTATTGAGAAGCGCTTCTGCCCGAGGAACTTGGTGTGAAGGAAGTTCTCAAACACCACCGCTTCGTTGAGCTTGGTGAGTATTCGCTTCTTCTCCTCCCGGCTGGGGCTATAGGCATAGTATTCCTGCTCTACCTTTTGGATAAACCACTTCCTTATTTCATCGTTGTTGATGAAGTTGTATTCCCAGCCGATGGGACCGAGGTAGATAGCCTTTAGTTTCTCGATTATCTTGCGGAGAGTCGTCCGCTCCATGCTGATCTCTGAAGCAACATCGAATTCAGTGTCGAGATCGGCGTCCGAAAGGCCAACGGCTTTATGATCGAAATTGACATTGTGATTGCGGCGTTCCCGCACCGGGTTCGTTTTCGAAGCCAGGTGTCCGAAAGAGCGATACGTGAAAATCAGGTTGCGGACCTGAGTCTCTTTAATAGAAAGCGGGTCCTCCCCCCCCGGACCGGCACCGTTTGCAGCTTGACGCGCCGAAAAATCATACCCCTCAAAAAACTTCTGCCAGGTTGGATCGACCGACGTCGGATCCTGCTTGTAACTTTGGTACAATTGGTCAACGTAACCAACTTCCGCATTAGAGATATAGGAATATTTATCCATGGTTTTCGATGTAGCTTGTAAAGTTAAACAAGGGGTTTTACAATACAAAAACCGAACATTCGCATACACGAATTTGTTTTACTGTCAGCCTCTTACTATTTCCGTTTAAACAAAGGATTGACATATCCATGGATATTCCTATCTTTGCGGTCCAAATTTTAAAAACGGACGAGATCCACTAAAACCACAAGAAAATGGTAAAAATCAGGCTGGCCCGCAGAGGCCGTAAGAAACTGGCTGTCTATGACGTAGTTGTAGCCGATGCCAGGGCACCACGTGATGGTCGCTTCATTGAAAAACTGGGAACTTACAATCCGCTAACCGTGCCCGCGACGATCAACATCAATGATGATCGCGCATTTCACTGGTTGATGAACGGAGCCCAACCCACTGATACCATGCGGGCAGTACTTTCCTACCGCGGTATACTTATGCGCAAACACCTCCAGATAGGTGTACAGAAAGGTGCGCTCACTCAGGAGGAAGCTGATCGCAAACTGCAGGAGTGGATGGACGCGAAAGCGCAGAAGATCCAGGCTTCTATGGACAAACGCACGCAATCCAAGGAAGCTGCTGCTAAAGCTCGTAAGGAAGCCGAAAGCAAAGTACGCGAGGCTCGCGAAGAGGCGCTGCGCAAGAAGGCTGAAGCTGCCGCTGCGGCGACACAAGAGCAGGAAGCTGCTGCCGCTGAACCCGAAGCTCAGACGGAAGCCCCCGAAGCTCCCGAAGCTGCGGCAGAACAACCGGAAGGAGAAGCAAAGGCAGAATAATCGTCCTTTAATAACATTGAAAATGCCAATGCCTCCGCATTGGCATTTTTGTTTCCCATGGATAAGCAAGATTGTTATAAGATAGGATTCATCATGAAGCCGCACGGGCTGAAAGGGCAGGTTACCCTGTCGCTTAGTCCGGATGCACCGGCCGATTTCGATGACATTGAAACGCTGTTCATTGAGGTTCGCGAGCGGCTATTGCCCTACTTCATTGAACGCATTTCAATTAAAGGAGGCAAAGCCTATCTGAAACTCGAAGACGTCGATACTCCCGAAGACGCCCAAGGCCTTTCGCGCGCTTCGGTGTATCTTCCCAGAGAGTTACGGCCCGCATCGGAACAAGGTTACCACGACGACGAACTTATCGGCTTCGAGGTCATGGAACAGGATCTCGGCTTAATCGGACAGGTTTCAGACGTGGTTCAGGCAGGTCCCAACCGCCTGCTGTCCATAACACACGACGGACGCGAGGTGCTCATCCCAATCCAGGGCCCCTTTATAACAGACGTGAGCACAGCCGACAAACGTATTGCGGTAACACTGCCCGAAGGCTTCCTCGACCTGTAACTGGTACAAACTATGCGCATCGATATTATCACCTGTCTGCCGCGATTATTGGAGAGTCCTTTGAACGACTCCATAGTAAAACGCGCCCAGACAAAAGGCTTGGTGGAAATCAACGTCATAGACTTAAGGCAATATGCCAGCGATAAACACAAGTCGGTCGACGACTACGCTTACGGTGGCGGCGCGGGGATGGTGATGATGATCGAACCTATCGACCGCTGCATTGAAGAATTGAAGACTCAGCGTACTTACGACGAGATTATTTATATGAGTCCCGACGGTGAGCGGTTCACACAGCCCATCGCCAATCAACTCAGCCTGAAGCGCAACCTCATTTTACTTTGCGGTCATTACAAGGGCGTCGACGAGCGGGTGCGGGAGCATCTGGTTACCCGGGAAATCAGTATCGGGGATTACGTCTTGTCAGGCGGCGAACTTGCGGCCGCTGTAGTCACTGACGCTGTTGTTCGGTTAATACCCGGTGTGCTTTCCGACGAGACTTCGGCGCTGACCGACTCGTTCCAGGACAATCTCATCGCGCCACCGGTATATACCCGACCGGCTGAATACAAGGGATGGAAAGTGCCTGATGTATTGCTTTCGGGGCATGAACAGAAGATTGCTGACTGGCGGTATCAGCAGGCTCTCGAACGCACGCAGACCCGGCGGCCGGACCTGCTCGAAGACGCCTAGAAATTCCCTGAATTTCACAAACTTCTATTGTTAAACCGGGCGCCTTTCCTATATTTGCAGTCCGTTTCAAAAACCATCGGATTTTATGGCTGATTTAATAAAATTTGTTGAGAAGGAGGTCGTCGGGGAGCGTGCCGCATTTCCGGATTTCCAACCTGGAGATACCGTCAACGTACACGTACGCATCAGGGAAGGAAACAAAGAAAGGGTTCAGCAATTTCAGGGAACCGTTATTCAGCGCCGCGGCGAGGGAAACGGTGAAACCTTCACTGTGCGCAAGATTTCAAATGGCATCGGCGTAGAGCGTATCTTTCCGATCATCTCTCCAGCCATTGAGAAAATCGAACTCCTGAGAGTGGGTAAAGTTCGCAGAGCGAAACTCTACTACATGCGTGGTCGCCACGGCAAAGCTGCGCGTATCAAGGAAAAACTTTGATTGTAAGGCATTTCGTGATAAACCATTCCGGCATTCGGAATGGTTTTTTTGCTTTTGGCCGGAGATAGTTTGACAGGCATCCCTTTCAGGACAACCGCCTGGCGATCCAATGAATCATCAAGCCTAAACACCATCGCGATGGCTAGAAACGTCACCGAAATTCTCGGCAAGGACGCCGAGTATCTGCTCAGTCACAAGAGCGAAACGGTAGGCCGCGACCTTCTTCATCCGCCCGGCCCCGACTTTGTCGACAACGTTTTCGCCCCAACCAATCGCAATACCCAGGTGTTGCGCAGTCTGCAAACACTCTTCTCCAACGGAAGACTTTCAGGCACCGGATATCTTTCGATCCTCCCCATTGACCAGGGGATTGAGCACAGCGGGGGAGCTTCGTTTGCAAAAAATCCGCTGTACTTCGACCCGGAGAATATTGTCAAGCTAGCCATTGAAGGCGGTTGTAACGCTGTGGCCACTACGTATGGAGCGCTGGCGATGGTCTCGCGAAAGTATGCTCACAAGATTCCCTTCATCGTCAAAATAAACCACAACGAGCTTCTGACGTATCCGAACAAACACGACCAGATTATGTTTGGATCGGTGGAAGATGCCTGGAACCTGGGCGCCGTTGCCGTCGGTGCTACTATCTACTTCGGATCTGACCAGGCCACTCGTCAGATACAGGAAGTAGCAGCGGCTTTTGAACGTGCGCACGAACTTGGGATGGCTACCATCCTCTGGTGTTACATCCGCAACAACGCCTTCAAAACGAAGGAAAAAGACTATCACGTTTCAGCCGATCTGACAGGTCAGGCTAACCACCTCGGTGTTACCATTCAGGCCGACATCATCAAACAAAAGCTCGCCGAAAACAACGGTGGCTACAAAGCCCTGAACACCGGTGGTAGCAGCTACGGCAAACTCGACGAGCGCATCTACACAGAACTCTCATCCGATCATCCGATAGACCTTTGCCGTTACCAGGTTATTAACTGCTATATGGGAAGAGCGGGGCTCATCAGTTCCGGCGGTGAGTCGAAAGGCGAGAGCGACCTCGCCGATGCCGTACGAACCGCTGTTATCAATAAACGCGCAGGTGGAATGGGCCTTATTTCAGGTCGCAAGGCATTCCAACGTCCTATGAAAGAAGGAGTTGAAATTCTCAACGCAATTCAGGATGTTTACCTCGACAAATCCATCGACCTCGCTTAGTATCTTTGCCAACTGACTTAACTAACCTCTAGAATATGTCCTGGTTTCGACGTAGTGATAAAGGCATTTTGACCCCGACAGAAGCAAAACGCGAAGTCCCTGACGGACTTTGGTTCAAATCTCCGGGTGGAAAAATCGTCCACACACGTGAACTGAAGAAAAACGCATATGTAGTCCCTGAAGAAGACTACCATGTGCGCATCGGATCGGAAGAGTATTTTGAAATATTGTTCGATGACGGGAAGTACACTGAACTTGATCCCGAAATGGAGTCGGCCGACCCCTTGAACTTTACTGATTCGAAGCCCTATCCTCGGCGGGTTCAGGAGTCACAGCAGAAGTCGGGCCTCAAAGACGCCGTGCGCACCGCCTATGGCAAAATGGACGGTATCGACATCACCGTTGCTTGTATGGATTTCACCTTCATCGGGGGTTCGATGGGTTCGGTCGTTGGAGAGAAGATCGCCCGCGCCATGGACCACAGCTTAAAGACGCGCAAACCCTTCCTGATGATATCGCGTTCGGGAGGTGCACGGATGATGGAAGCTGGGCTTTCCCTGATGCAAATGGCCAAAACCTCGGCAAAGATTGCGCAACTCGATAAAGCAAAAATTCCCTATATCTCGCTGCTTACTGATCCTACAACCGGGGGCGTGACTGCGTCATACGCCATGTTGGGCGACTTCAATATTGCCGAACCGGGCGCCCTGATAGGATTCGCCGGCCCACGCGTCATTCGGGAAACGATCGGTAAAGATTTACCGAAAGGATTTCAAAGCGCGGAGTTCGTCCTCGAGCATGGCTTCCTCGATTTCATCATTGATCGCCGAAGCCTGAAGTCGCGCTTGTCTACGCTGCTCAAGATGCTCGCAAACTGAGCGTCAAATGGCACGCACCTCTTCAATCATTGAATCTGGCGTACATTTCTGCTCGCCGGGTTCGCAGCCATAGCGATCGCCTGGCTTACCGTGAGCTATCAATCCCGTGCGGCGATTGCCAATCCGGTCAGTTCGCTGCGGAGCGAGTAGCGGAGTACTCCTTAACCGTGTCGATGAAGCACTTCACTTTATCGACTTCCGTGTCGGGATATAGCCCGTGTCCGAGATTGGCAATGTGAGGAGTTCCGGAAAAAGCATCGAGCATTTTGCGGGTTGCCTTTCGGACATCGTCAAAGGAACCATAGAGCGCGCAAGGGTCGAGGTTACCCTGAAGCACTTTGCCCGACAATTGGCGTCGGCTTTCGGCGATATTCATGTTCCAATCGAGTCCGACGACATCGCAGGGCATCTGGTTCATCTCCGTCAATGCGTAGAAAGCGCCCTTGGCGAAGACGATTTTCGGAACATCGGTGATGGCCTCGCAGATTCGGGAGATGTAGGGCAAAGAGAATGTGCTGTATTGCTCCGGTCCAAGGATGCCAGCCCATGAATCGAATATCTGAATGATGTCGGCTCCGGCCTCCACTTGCGCACGCAAATAATTGATAGTGCTTTCCGTGATCATATCAAGGACCTGATGAGCAAAGGACGGCTCAGTATAGAGCACCTTCCTCGCGGCACTAAAGGTTTTACTGCCAGTCCCCTCCACCATGTACGAGAAGATGGTCCAGGGTGCGCCCGCAAATCCAATCAGGGGTACTCTTCCATTGAGTTCTTTTTTGGTGAGACGAATAGCGTCTGTCACATACCGGAGTTCATCCGCCGGTGCCACACGCAGTTTCTGCAGGTCTTGAGGAGTTCGGATGGTTTGGGGGAATACGGGCCCCCGGCCTTCCTCCATCTCATAGGGAAGCCCCATAGCCTCGGGAATGACGAGAATGTCCGAAAAGATAATGGCGGCATCCACTCCGAGGATGTCGACGGGCTGAATCGTTACTTCCGCAGCAAGCTCCGGGGTTTTCACCATCGTCTTGAAGTCGCCGGCCGACTCCCGGACTTTGCGATATTCCGGCAATACACGTCCCGCCTGTCGCATCAACCAGACAGGGGTTCGTTCGGCGGATTGTTTCCGGGCAACGTCAAGCAGAAGGGTGGAGCTGAGTTTCATGCTGAGAAGGTAGAAGATTCATAAAAAAGGCCGGTTAAACCGGCCCGTAAATAAGTTATTGCAAGAAAAGGTCTCAGGCTTCTGCCACAGGCTCAACTGAAACAAAGGATTTGTTTTCACGACCTTTCTTGAACACAACGATACCCGGCGTAAGGGCAAACAAGGTGTGGTCTTTGCCCATGCCGACGTTCTTGCCGGGATGGTGACGAGTACCGCGCTGGCGTACGATGATGTTACCAGCAATGACCTTCTGGCCACCGAAAACTTTGACGCCCAGACGTTTGCTTTCCGATTCGCGACCGTTCTTTACTTTACCTTCGCCTTTCTTATGTGCCATAATTTCTGATGCTTTTAAGGGTGAATACTGTTTTACCTCGCGGGAGGAGGACCTCAGCCGATGCTTTCAATCTGCACCTTGGTGAATTGCTGGCGGTGTCCGCGCTTCACCTGGTAGCCCTTTCTGCGTTTCTTCTTGAAGACGATAACTTTATCGCCTCTTACGTGCTCCAGGATCTTACCTGAAACCTTAACGCCCTGAACAGTAGGGGCGCCAACATCAATCGTCCCGTTGTTGTCTACCAACAACACGTTGTCAAAGCTTACCGATGAACCGGCTTCACCTTCCAACTTGGGGGCGTAGATATATTGGTCTTTAGCCACTTTGAACTGTTTCCCGGCGATGTCTACAATTGCGTACATAGCGTTCTCGAAAATAGGACTGCAAAGGTAGCAAATTTGTAATCAAATAATAAACAGCCCTTTGTTTTTTCTCAGGGCTTGTAGGGTAAACCGGCTGAAAAATTTTTTTTTCAGTCGCCGGCGGCAATTCAAGCGAAACCTTAGATGAAGAACAAGGCTTTTAAGCAGCTATAAGCCAACGACTTATTCCATCCACAATTCATCCACAAGTTATCCACAATCCGCATTTTCAGGGAGTTTTGAGGCTTTTTGAATTGTGTCTGTGATTGTTTTGATTTGTACACTTGACGAACAGGGGCGGGAACTCTCCCCGCTTCTCAAAGCCGAGAAATTTTTCAGGAATCTATCCAGGTAGAGGGCTATGCCGTTTATCTGATAATATATTTTCATCACTTTAAACCGTCGTATTATGAGCCAAGCATCCATGAGTGAAGAACCGATCCTGCAAGAGAACAAAGGTCGCTTTGTGCTGTTCCCCATCCAGCATCACGACATATGGCAGTTCTACAAGCAAGCAGAGGCGAGTTTCTGGACGGCCGAGGAAATTGATCTCAGCCACGATCTTACCGACTGGGAGAATCTTAACGACGGCGAACGCCATTTTATCACACACGTTCTGGCGTTCTTCGCCGCCAGTGACGGGATTGTGAACGAAAACCTCGCTGAGCACTTTGTGGCCGAGGTCCAGTATACGGAAGCCAAGTTTTTTTATGGATTCCAGATCGCCATCGAGAACATCCACTCCGAGACATATTCCCTGCTGATTGACACTTACGTCAAAGACCCCAAAGAGAAAGACAAACTCTTCCGGGCAATCGATACCATGGATTGTGTCAAGAAAAAGGCTGAGTGGGCATTGCGCTGGATCGACCAGGGTTCATTCACGGAGCGTCTGATCGCTTTTGCCGCCGTAGAGGGGATCTTCTTCTCAGGCTCATTCTGCTCAATCTTCTGGCTGAAAAAGCGCGGCCTGATGCCGGGTCTCAGCTTCTCGAACGAGCTCATCTCCCGCGACGAAGGGCTGCACTGCGACTTTGCCTGCCACATCTACACCAAGCACGTCATCAACAAACTTCCGGCCGAGCGGGTGATCGAAATTATCCGCGACGCCGTGGAAATCGAAAAGGAATTCGTGACCGACGCGCTCCCGGTAAACCTCATCGGTATGAACGCAGCCTCTATGCGCCAGTACATCGAGTTCGTCGCTGACCGACTCCTGAATGAGCTGATTGGCACAAAAATTTACAATGCTACTAATCCGTTCGACTTCATGGATATGATTTCACTCCGCGGAAAGACGAACTTCTTCGAGAAACGTGTGGCCGAATATCAAAAGGCAGGGGTAATGAAAAGTACCGAGGAGGATTCTTCACCAAAGTTTTCTTTGGACGAAGATTTTTAATTACATTCAAATGACTTTTTAATCTTTCATTCACACACACAACAACCCATATCCTTATAAGATGCTTGTAGTAAAACGTGACGGACGTCGGGAATCAGTAAAGTTTGACAAAATCACCGCGCGGATTGAAAAACTTTGCTACGGTCTCGATCCCAAGTTCGTAAATCCGGTTGAAGTGGCCATGAAGGTGATCAATGGCCTCTATGATGGTGTCTCTACTCAGGAGTTGGACAACCTGGCTGCTGAGATCGCAGCTACGTTGACGACCCGACATCCTGATTTTGCCAAACTTGCTGCACGGATTGCCGTGTCAAACCTGCACAAGACCACCAGCAAGTCGTTCTCCAACACGATGAAACGCTTGTATCAGCACGTTGACCCGAAAACCAACGCTAATGCCCCGCTGATATCGCGTGAAACCTGGAAGATCATTAAAGAACACGCCGCCGAACTCGATGGCGCCATCATTTATGATCGCGACTTCAGCTATGACTACTTCGGCTTCAAAACACTCGAACGGTCATACCTGATGAAAATCGATGGAAAGATCGTCGAACGCCCGCAGCACATGCTCATGCGCGTGGCGGTGGGGATACACGGCGAAGACATTCCCTCAGCAATAGAAACGTATAACCTCCTTTCGGAAAAGTGGTTCACGCACGCCACACCGACGCTCTTCAACGCCGGAACACCGAAACCCCAACTCTCATCGTGCTTCCTTCTTACGATGAAAGATGACAGTATCGACGGCATCTACGATACTCTCAAGCAGTGCGCAAAAATATCCCAGTCAGCCGGAGGAATCGGACTGAGCATCCACAACGTGCGCGCTAAAGGATCTTATATCAAGGGTACGGGTGGAACATCGAATGGCATTGTCCCGATGTTGCGCAACTTCGACATGACCGCGCGGTATGTCGACCAGGGCGGAGGTAAACGCAAAGGCAGCTTTGCGATCTATCTCGAGCCGTGGCACGCCGACATCTTCGATTTCCTCAACCTCAAGAAAAACCACGGCAAGGAAGAACTCCGCGCGCGTGACCTCTTCTACGCCCTCTGGGTGTCCGACCTCTTCATGAAACGGGTTGAAAACAATGAAATGTGGTCGCTGTTCTGTCCCAATGAAGCTCCGGGACTGGCAGACGTGTGGGGTGAAGATTTCGAACGCCTCTATCAAAAATACGAGAGCGAAGGCCGTTATCGCCGTCAGGTAAAAGCTCAGGATCTGTGGTTTGAAATTCTCGAGTCTCAGATCGAGACCGGAACGCCGTATATGCTCTTCAAAGACGCGGCAAACCGCAAATCGAACCAGAAGAACCTCGGTACCATCAAGTCGAGCAACCTGTGTACGGAGATCATCGAGTACACCGCTCCCGACGAAGTAGCAGTTTGTAACCTGGCTTCGATCGCGCTTCCCAAATTTGTCACCGAAGACGGCAAGTTCGACCACGAACAATTGTACCGCATCACGAAGGTAGCTACTCGCAACCTGAACAAGGTTATCGATGTAAACTACTACCCTGTCGAGGAAGCCCGCAACTCCAATATGCGTCACCGTCCTATCGGACTCGGCGTTCAAGGACTTGCCGATACGTTCATCATGCTGCGCATGCCGTTCGACAGCCCTGAAGCACGAGGTCTTAACCAGGACATCTTCGAGACGATCTACTACGCGGCCATGGAAACCTCTATGGAGCTGGCCAAAGAGCAAGGCCCCTACGAGACATTCAAAGGATCGCCGGTCTCCAAAGGAATCTTCCAGTTCGATATGTGGGGCGTTACCCCCTCGTCGAACCGCTGGAACTGGGAAAAACTCAAGCAGGACGTCAAGCAGTATGGCGTACGCAACTCTCTGCTCGTCGCCCCTATGCCGACAGCATCAACGTCACAGATTCTCGGCAACAACGAGTGTTTCGAACCGTACACTTCTAACATCTATACTCGCAGAACTTTGTCCGGAGAATTCATCATCGTCAACAAGCACCTGATGAAGGATCTGATCGACCTGGGACTGTGGAACGAAACAATGCGTCAGAAACTGATCGCATCCAACGGATCCGTGCAGGCTATTCCGGAAATCCCTCAACATCTGAAAGACATCTACAAAACGGTGTGGGAGATTTCTCAGAAAGCGATCATTGATATGTCGGCCGACCGCGGTGCGTATATCTGCCAGTCGCAGAGCCTGAACATCCACATGACCAACCCGAACTTTGGCAAGCTCACATCCATGCACTTCCACGCCTGGAGAAAGGGCCTCAAGACGGGAATGTACTACCTGCGCTCCACCGCAGCTGCCGATGCAATCAAGTTTACTCTTGACAAGTCAGCGCTGCAGGAACCGGAAGTCAAAGCAAAGCCTGTCGAAGCTCCGGTAGCCGCCACGTCACAACAGTCGTTACAATATGCTCAACAGAGCCCCGACTACGACCAGAAGAGGTCGGACATGGCATGCTCGCTTGATAATCCGGACGCATGTGAAGCGTGCGGAAGCTAAGAGGATTTGAATCTGAAGCCCCTTGAGAAAGGGGCTTCTTTTTTATCAGCCGTTTAAATGAAATGCGTTTTTGACGTTCTATCGACCATAATGTAACACCCCGGAATCATTCCCGGCCTCCACAGGTTTTTGGCTTACTTTCACAACGAATACTAAACGATGCCGTCTATGAGAAAAAAGAACATAATGCTGGTTGATGACGACAAGATTTTCAATTTCCTCAGCGAAAAGACCATCGCCTCGCTCGGCCTTGCCAACGAAATTCATTTCGCCCTCAACGGAAAACAAGCCCTGGAACTTCTCGAGGAATACCGCCAGGGAAACATTCAGCGACCCGACATTATCTTCCTCGACCTCAACATGCCGGTCATGAACGGGTATGAATTTATCGAAGCTTTTGCGCTGATGGATCTGCCCGAAAAAAGTGCCATCACAATCGTCGTCCTCACATCATCGGCTGACCCGAACGACCTGGCGCGGGCAAGAGAACTAGGCATCAAATACTATTTCAACAAACCCCTCAGTCGCGAAGAAATCCGCAAGATGATCGGTCAGGAGTTTGCCTACGACCTGAACTAATCAGAACTGGAAATAGATGAAGGGCTGGATACCCGCCGACTTCACCTGAACGACCAGTACGATTACCAGAACAAGAAAGGTCGCCTTTTCGACGAGCGACATCTGCGTCACCGTTTCTTGTGCCGCAATCTCGGCTTCCCGCGGAATAAAATGCAGGAGATAACCGATGATCATCAACATCACTACTCCCTTATATCCGGCGAGAAATTCGGGCAAGACCACCAGGTCCAGTCGCGTAAAGATCGCAGACAACATCTCCCCCACCGACACCATATCGGGCGCACGAAAAAAGATCCAGCAAAAGCACACGAAATGAAAGGTCACAAACGCCCCCAAGAACCTTCCGCGAATCAACAGCGCGGGGAAATGAGAGCGCAGGAACTTGTGCACTGTCAACGCTGCGCCGTGAAGCGCTCCCCATAGAACAAACCGCCAGGAAGCACCATGCCACAACCCTCCCAACAGCATGGTGATCATCTGATTGACATAAGTCCGAAACTCTCCTTTGCGGTTTCCTCCCAAAGGTATGTAGAGGTAATCGCGCAGCCAGGTCGATAACGATATATGCCAACGGCGCCAGAACTCGGTAATGTTCGCCGACTGATAAGGAGAATCAAAATTCTTAGGGAAGCTGAACCCGAGCAACAAAGCAAGACCGATGGCCATGTCTGAATATCCCGAAAAGTCACAGTATATCTGGAGGGCATACCCGTACACAGCGAAAAGATTTTCGAGCCCCGTATATAAAGCCGGCGCATCGAACACCCGATCCACAAAGTTCACACTGATATAATCGGATATTACCGCCTTCTTGAAAAGACCACAGCCTACCAGAAAAACTCCGCGACCCAGCATATCGCTGGTAACCAACGTAGGACGTGCAATCTGAGGCAAAAAGTCGGAGGCGCGCACAATCGGTCCGGCAACGAGCTGCGGGAAAAATGAAACGAAGAACGCGTAATCCAGAATGCTGTTCACCGGACGGAGTTGCCCACGGTACACATCGAGCGTATAACTAAGTGACTGGAAAGTAAAAAATGACACACCAACCGGAAGGAAGATATCGACCGGTGTAAAGGGCTCTCCCGCCACGCCAAAAACCACCTCAAGGAAAAAGTTCGTGTATTTAAAATACGCGAGGATGCCCAGGTTTACCGTCAACGTCAAGACTACGCAAAGCTTCCGCTTCCACGCCGTCTGCATATGGAAGATTAACCATGCCAAACCAAAGTCAATCAACGTTGTGGCTATTAGCAGAAGGAAATAGAGACCACTTGATTTATAGTAGAAGTATAGAGAGAACAGCGTAACAAAAATCAGCTTGGGGCGCTGGGTGCTACTCAACGCGATATACACCGCCAGAAAACCGGTGAATAAGAACAGAAACAAAGCGCTGTTGAAAATCAGCGGCTCCTGCGGATTATACAGAAATAGCTCACCGAGCTTTTGAGTGTCAATCGGAAACATAGGCGTTAAACCCCTTAATCAACGCGTGATAAAACAAGTGTCCCTGATGAATGTATCCTTCACGGGTGAAGTGTATTCCGTCATGGCTGAGCAAAGCGTTCTCCTTCCAGCGGGAAGCGGCACCGTCACCTCCGGTTGCCCGGTACATATCATAGAAAGCAAGTCCGTTGTCAACAGCATACCGGAGGATTTTTTCCCGGACTTCCCTGATACCCGGGTTTGGTTTGTCCCTGTTGCGAAAGGCATCAGGAGGTGTGACCAGCAAAAATCCCGCTCCCGGATTATGCTTTTTCAGCGCTGTCACCAGTTCGCCTATTTCCTCCAACATGCCGTTCTCTATGCGGGGGTAATCAACCGATTCATTAGTCCCAAGGGAGATGATAAACAAATCAGGACACAACGCGGCCGTCTGTTCCGCAAAATGCCGGGCGACATTATAGTGTCTGTACTTGGCACCGTTAACACCGATAGTATGGTAAAGAACACCCGAAGTATTCCGCTTCTCTAACACCATCCCGAAAATCACGGAGCGATGCTGTGCCTCCCTTTCGGCGTGGGTTTGAAGGGTTACCCCGTCAACAAGACTTTCCCATTCGACTGTTGCGCGGTGTCCCGTTGAATCATCATCCTGATACTTAATGCTTGCGAACTCTCGCGACGATGTTGTTACCGAAAAATCAAACGCTGATTCATCTTCAAGAAAGAAAAGCGTCATCTTGTTGAAAGTGTAATCGACGTAGGGATCCAGCACCTTGACCTGAAGATTGGTGTCGGGATCGGTACTTTCTATTGTTACACCACCAATGCCAATAGGCAGTGGTTGGTCAGGAAACACGCAACGCTTCGCGTTCCACTTCCGGTTGGACGACGTGCGGTAATCACCGGGTTCATTCGTCCCCGCTATGCGTAAAGGCACGATGAGACCCCTTCCTGCATTTCCGAAATCCCGGTGAAATCCGGTACGAATCACGCGCGTCATGAAGTCGGCCTGCAGATGGGAGTCACCGATATGAACGATGTTTACTCGTCCCTGTCCGGTAACATACAGTCGGCTTAGTGCTTCATAGAAATCCACGAGGTGTGCGGCATTGTGAATAACATTGTCGCCGTGAACCTCCAGTCCGTAAGATGGATAAGTAAAAGTGACAGGCTGGCTCTCGGATGGTATGGTCGTGACGAACAGACCTACGATCACTATCGTAAGCTGACACACTGCCGGAGCAAGGCTATTGTTGGTGTAGTTCAACATATCTATTGTAACCGTAAAGCATACTCTCGAGCAGACTGTGTGACAATTTTTCTCCCCCGCGGAAGTTGAGATGAGTATAATCTTTTGCTGCCAGTGATGGCCTGGCGTGAACAAAGTTCACCATACTGTTCTCACCCCCCATAGCCTCGAACATATCCCAGAAAGCAATTCCCGTTCGTTGTGCAATCAGTCGCTGTGCGTTCCGCATCGCGGGGATGGCATTCATAGTTTCAAAACGCCCGCTTGAATTGGTGCTTCGATCACTTACGCTTAACAACAGAAAACTTGCCTGCGGGAAAGACTTCTTCAGGTTATTCACGACGCGCACCATACGCTGAACATACCCGCGATAGTCCAGCGAGTCTTCCACGACCATATTGAGTCCGAACTGAAGAATAACAAGTCTGTAATTTCTATACTGATTGAATCGAGCAAACATACTCCTGTCGACCGCCGACAAGCTCATTCCTGAATTTCCCCTCAGAGAAAAGTTATCGACGTACACTCCGGCTCCATCCTCGAAACTTGCCCCGAATAAACGCAGGCTGTCATATCCATCGAACGAAAGATGAACCGCCTTTAACCTTTTACCCCGGTAAGTCCATTCCTGAAGATGTTTGGATCGTTTCAATGGAAACGCTTTCGCCGTTGTATCATAGTTCACACTGAAGTTGAGGATTGCATTCCCGTTGTTCTTGTAGTAAAGTTTGACGGTGTTAAAGTCGTTGAGGAACCGTCTTCGGACAGGTCTGTATTCGACCCAGTTACCTTCCATTGGAACAAAGCAATATCCTGCCGGGCCGTACTCGGCTGTAGAGTCCGTTCGGTTGATGATGGAACTTGTCCGCCAGTTTTGAAATGCGTGCTTGATGGTGTACCGGAAGCCGGCCACCTGGGATGTAATGGGAACAAAGCCGACGCCACGTCCCCCGAAGGTCGCCTGCAGCGAGTCGCGAAGGCTTCCCGAGAAGATGTCTCCTTCTATGAAAGAGTCGCCGTAAAAAGCCACCCTGACGGCTCGCGGTTTTTCTGCCATCGCCATCAGGGCGTCATAAAACTTATTCAATGCCGTGCTGTCGCCGCTGTAATCTTCGATACAGGTTAGACCAGGAGGGCACACCTCCCTGACTAGCTGTTTGACCGAGTCCTGAGCGACGACCAACGAATCACGAAAGGCAACGGCGGCAGTATCAATAACGTCGGGCTTTACATCCGCCAATAAATTGACCCTTCGGAACGAGAAACTTTCGGTACGGTAGTCCGGCAGAAGCGACAGCAGAGACAGACCTCCCATGACAAGAACGCAAAGGAGGAACGACTGATAAAGACTATTGTTTCGCATTACAACTTCCGCACGGGCTAACTTCGATGGATGCCATGGCACATCTACCACAGCATCCAACAAAGTTAACGGCTTTCAAGCACCTTAATAATGGTGTTGTCGCGAAAGTCTGCCAGTTGTCAAATTTGAACGATCAGCCGATCCTATAAAGCGCCGGCCATAATCTCGTCAACAACGGAAGGATCAAGCAACGTTGACGTATCACCTAGGTTGCTGGTATCTCCCTCTGCAATCTTGCGAAGGATACGACGCATAATCTTTCCGGAGCGTGTTTTCGGAAGGCCATTGACAAACTGGATTTTGTCCGGTTTGGCGATAGGGCCGATTATCTTTGAGACTGTGTCCAGAATTTCTTTTCGTGTAGCGTCTTCGTTAGCCGGCTTTTCATAGCAGATGACGAAGGCATAGATTCCTTGCCCCTTAACATCATGCGGATATCCGACAACGGCTGTTTCGATAACGTCCTTGTGTTCGTTAACCGCACTTTCGACTTCGGCTGTCCCCAGGTTGTGTCCGGAGACAATTATAATATCATCGACCCGACCGGTGATGCGGTAATATCCTTCATCGTCGCGTTTTGCACCGTCGCCACTGAAGTACTTACCGGGGAACGTCGAGAAGTAGGTGTCACGATAGCGCTGATGGTCGCCATAAATGGTTCTTGCCATGCCGGGCCAGGGGAATTTGATCGCGAGTTTTCCCTCAACGTTAGGTCCTTCCAACTCAAGACCACCGTCATTCATGATCGCCGGCTGCACCCCGGGTAAGGGGAAGGTGGCATGCGCCGGTTTAAGTTTAGTGACGTTAGCAATAGGGGCAATCATGAAGCCACCGTTTTCTGTTTGCCACCAGGTGTCGATTACCGGGCATTTCTTCTTGCCCACATTCTCGTGATACCAGTGCCAGGCTTCCTCATTGATGGGCTCTCCAACACTACCGAGGATTTTCAATGATGAAAGATCGTGTCGATTCACAAAGTCGAGGCTAGCACGCGCCAGCGAGCGTATTGCAGTGGGTGCAGTATAGAAGATATCAACCTTGTGTCGTTCAACCGCTTGCCAGAAGCGTCCGAAATCGGGCCACGACGGGATACCCTCGAACATCATACTGGTTGCTCCGGCCGACAGAGGTCCGTAGATAATGTATGAGTGTCCGGTGATCCATCCGATATCCGCTGTACACCAGAAGACCTGGCCAGGTTGGTATTGAAAGACGGTGCGGAATGTATAGTCAACGTACACCATATAGCCCCCGCATGTGTGCACCATGCCTTTTGGCTTACCGGTTGATCCGGAGGTATAAAGGATGAACAGCAGGTCTTCAGCGTCCATTTCTTCAGCCGGGCAGGTGGCTTCAGACTTGACGATCTCGTCGTGCCACCAGATATCACGCCCGCTCTTCATGGTCACATCGGTTCCTGTGTTTTTGAAAACAATAACGCGGGCAACGTCGGGGCAGCTGTCGAGCGCCTTATCGATGATGCCTTTGAGGTCGATGACCTTCTCACCCCGACGAGCGCCATCGGCTGTTACGACGATGCGGGCTCCGGCATCGGTAATACGATCGACCAACGACTTGGAAGAAAAGCCGGCAAAGACAACGGAATGAACTGCGCCAATGCGGGCGCACGCGAGGACCGTAAATACGAGCTCCGGGACCATGGGGAGGTAGACACATACCCGGTCACCCTTTTTGACGCCCTGAGCTTTCAGCATATTGGCCGCACGACACACCTCGTCGTGCAACTCCTGATAAGTAATTTTTCGTGCGGGATCAGCCGGGTTGTTAGGTTCCCAGATAATAGCCACGTCATTCGCCTTGTGCGGCAGGTGTCTATCAATACAATTTTCAGTAATGTTCAGTTTGGCATCCACAAACCATTTAACCTCGGGCTTACTGAAATCCCACTCCAGGACTTTGGACCACTTCTTACGCCAGACGAAATCACTGGCAATGTCTGCCCAAAAGGCTTCAGGATCTTCAACGCTTTGCTTGTAAACTTCCTGATAATCCTGGATGGACTGAATTCTTTTCATGGCGGTTTAGAGAAATTATTGTGACAAAAAAGCTTGAAGTACGGTCGATGGTCCCGTATTCCGTGGCCACCTCAATACTATATTTCGCAACTTAGTGCGTTTGCCGGTTCAGGGCAAACGTTTTCTGGAAACGACCCGCAATTTTGCCCATCGTACCACCTTTTTCCCCTGCCCGACAAAATTCCTGCGACCCCAGATCTTCAATCAAAGTCCGGTCGTCGACGCTGCCGACAATTGAACCGGTTCAATTGGCTTTGTTCGGTCTAACTTCTTGATTAGACGTTGCTTTGCCCCACTTTTACACCGCGCCGAAGTAGTGTCCGGCATAAATTTTTAGGATTTCAGGAAACCAGGCAACTGAATATTTCAACGAACCGAACTATGCCCTGCCATTTGGATTAGGTATGATCGGTACCTGTTGCGGAGAGCTCCGGTGCTTTTGCACCTCTGTCAGCGCAACGAACAGTCCGATCAAAGGTGTTTAAAACTGCAATCATTACAAGTATGCCTTTTGATCACATCGCTTCGCCATACGACTCCCTCTTCTCCCGCAGTGCCATTGGATTGCTGCAACGCAAGACGGTTTGGAAATATATTGAAGGCGTCCTCCCCGAACTCAATGGGTTTGAAATGCTGGAGTTAAACTGCGGAAGCGGAGAAGACGCGGTTTTGTTCGGAGAACGCGGCTTCAATCTTGTGGCTACCGACATCAGTGAAGAGACCATGAAGCTCACGGAAAAAAAGGCTGAGCAGTACTCGATGCAGAATAAGATCAGTTCGCACTACGTAGACCTCGACAGCTTCAACGAGACGATGTTCGACAAGAAGTTCGATCTCATCTTCTCGAATTTCGGTGGTATCAATTGCGTGAATCCGGAATCATTAAAAGCGTTGTTTGCAAAGCTCCCTTCGCTGTTGAATCCGGGCGGAAGGTTCGTAGGGGTAATCATGCCACGCTTTTGTGCATGGGAGACTATCTTCTTTCTGTTGAGATTTCAGTTCAAGAAGGCCTTTCGTCGCATGAGTCGCAAGGAGTCGACGAGCGACCTTTACGGTACTCCCATGAAGACCTGGTACTACACGCCATCACAGATAACAAACTGGACGCGCGATCAATTCCGTGTAATCTCCATCAGACCCATCGGTCTCGCGCTGCCATCCTCCTACCTCGAACGTTTCTTTACGGTCAAACGCAGGTGGCTGCTCCGTCTCAATAAGATGGAAAAACGCTTTGGCAACGCCTCCGTCTTTTCGGGTATGGCCGATAACTATCTTATCGACCTCCGTCTCACCGCCTAATACTCAAAGTGCGTGTTCTACCGCAATCGCAACCGCCGCGCCAAACAGGGCAACGGCAAACTTGCGGGCATCGAAGGTATGGCCGGGGCTGCTCTCAAATACTATTGTCGTAGATATCTGCAGGAAATTTCCAGACACCAACGCGTACAAGTAGATCAATCCGGCCGACGAGAGGATAGAAGCATTGGCCAGGTAGGTGCATAACATCAATCCCGCCGGTGCCGCGATCGAAAATATGAGCAGATACGGTATCGCGCGACGTCTCGACGGCAACTGAACAACGAGAACGGTCATCAAAGCAAATGCCGCCGGAGCCCGGTGCAATGCAATACCGAAGAGGATTGCATCGTGGTCGTACACTTCCGTGAGATCACCCCCCTGAGCAAGCATGCCCCCCTCAAGAAAAGCATGAAGGCACAAAGCAATCAGAAGCAAGAGCGCTGAAATTCCCTGGTTACTCCCTCCGACCCGGCTGTGGAGGTGTCCATGCTCCACACCTGACGTGAAATACTCCAGAAACTGCTGAAGAAAGAATCCGAGCAGGACGAATACACCAAGAAAACTGAGACTATCTGACTGTCTGTACAGTTCAGGCAGGATGTGAATTACTGTAATGGAAAAAAGATAGGCCCCGGCAAAGATGAGCAACAAGCGATAGTTCGACGACTTATGTCGCGGAACCATAAAGACAAGCAACCCTGAAAGCAGGGGAGTCAAAAACAAGACAGCAAGTTTCAGGGTCATATCAATATTCAAGCACGACTTTTTCGCGTATTCCCGGTGTAATGTAAGTAGCCACTTGCCCCTCTTCGTCTGTGTACATAAACACAGCTTCAAGCGCAGGCTCGGCCTCCACCGATTCCTTTGCCCGTTCAAGCCCCATCACCATCAACGCGGTTGCCCAGCCATCGGCTAGCGTACAGGTCGGTGCAAAGACCGATACACTGAGCAAATTGTGTTGCACTGAACGCCCGGTGACAGGATCGATCGTATGGCCGTACTTCCTGCCATCGACGATCCTATAGTTGAAATAGTTACCCGAGGTGGTATAAGCCCCTCCCTCCAGCGTGACATAGGCCTTGAAAAACTGATTCTCCAGCGTTGAGTTGGGATGGAGAATCCCTATCGTCCACGGCCGGTTCTTGTCAAGATTATAGCCCGACGACAAACCCTCCCCGCCCAGTTCTACCAGCATGTGCTCGATACCTTTCGATTGCAGGAAAGCAAAAATGACGTCTGCTCCATACCCCTGACCGATGCCCCCGGTTTCCAGCTGCGTCCTGGCGTCGCACTTGCAGACTTTCTTTTTCTTCAAACGAACCTTGTCAAAACCTACCAGGGCAATCAGGGAATCGATCACTGCACTGTCGAGAGACTGACGCTTTCCTGCTCCAAACCCCCACGCGTCGATCAATGGTTTTACCGTTGGATCAAACGCCCCTCCCGATGCACGGTAGATCTCCTGACTCGCCATCAGAACATTTCTCAAATGCTCCGTTTCGAATTTCCTACACCGGCGCGCGTTGTTAAATCGCGAAACTTCCGATTGAGGATCATAGTTGCTGATTGCCCGGTTTACAGAAAGTAGTAAGGAATCGATGGAGGCCTGAAAATCGCGCCGCTGCGGCTCGTCAAAATAAATTACCCTGTAGGTCGTGCCCATCGTCCGCCCTTCGGCAATCAGCGTCTGCTGGGCAAATGCCGGAGTCAACGGTAGAAGTAAAATGAATATCAGGGCGGTGCGGCAGGTCATCCGGGCGCAAATTTATAGAAAAACCGCTAAATGCAACAATGTTGCTGATAAGAGAAATTCCCGCCATGACGATTTGTTCGTACCTTCGCCCCATCATCCAACGTTTATGCGAGAAGACTACTTGAAAGGCGATGGCGAAGGATTGACCGCTGGCGAGAAGGACGTAGAGAAAGCACTTCGGCCGTTGTCCTTTGGCGATTTTACCGGGCAGCAAAAAGTGGTCGAAAACATCAAGGTCTTTGTTCAGGCGGCTCGTCAGCGCGGCGAATCCCTTGATCACGTTCTCCTGCACGGCCCTCCGGGTCTGGGCAAGACAACCCTGTCGCATATCATAGCCAACGAGCTCGAGTCGAACATCAAAGTAACTTCGGGGCCGGTCCTTGATAAACCGAGTGACCTCGCCGGTTTGCTGACGAACCTGGAGCCAAACGATGTACTCTTTATCGATGAGATTCATCGCCTGAATCCCGTCGTTGAGGAATATCTGTACTCGGCGATGGAAGACTTCCGGATTGACATTATGCTCGATTCCGGACCCAACGCGCGATCTGTCCAGATAGGATTGAATCCTTTCACGCTTATTGGTGCTACGACACGCGCCGGACTGCTCACGTCGCCGCTTCGGGCACGCTTTGGAATCAACGCTCGCCTGGAGTACTACGATGCGCAGTTGCTTACATCAATCGTCAAACGTTCGGCTGCTATTCTTCAGACGCCCATTGATCCCGATGCCGCATTTGAAATAGCGCGTCGCAGCCGCGGAACACCGCGTATTTCCAATAACCTGTTGAGACGTACCCGCGACTTCGCTCAGATCAAAGGAGATGGAGTGATTACAAAAAGCATAGCAGAACTCGCCCTGGCTGCGCTCGATGTCGATGTTAACGGACTCGACGAAATGGACAACCGGATTCTTCAAACGATCATTGAAAAATTCAAGGGGGGGCCTGTAGGAATCACCACCATCGCGACTGCCGTAGGAGAGGAGGCGGAGACTATTGAAGAAGTGTATGAGCCCTTCCTTATTCAGGAGGGCTACATTAAAAGGACGAGCCGGGGCCGGGAAGCGACGGAACGTGCCTATAAGCATCTCCGTATCGTCCCGCCCTCGCGATCAGCCACACTCTTTGATCAGTAAACCGTGAACGGAGCGATCAGAACTGCTCCACGCCGGCGAAAAAGAAGTTGCTCTCGATTTCAGCGTTGGCGTCGCTATCCGACCCGTGGATCGCGTTAGCTTCAATGGAAGTAGCGAAAAGCGCGCGAATTGTTCCCGCTTCCGCCTTCTTGGGATCGGTCGCCCCGATTAACTTCCTGAAATCTTCAACAGCATTGTCTTTCTCCAGCACCATCGGAACAATGGGACCAGATGACATATATGTGCAGAGATCTTTGTAGAACGGGCGTTCTTTGTGAACAGCATAGAATTGTCCAGCACGGTCGTATGACAGCTGTGTTTTCTTCATGGCGACAATTCTGAAGCCTGCTTCTTCGATCATTTTGATAATTGCGCCGGTGTTTTTAGCCTCGACCGCATCGGGCTTTATCATCGTGAAGGTTCTGTTTCCTGCCATATATGCTGCTTTTATGAAATGTGCGCGCAAAATTAAAAAAAAACTCAACAGTCGGCCGTTTCCTTGCGCCAAACGGGAAAATATACCGCGAACTGAAAAAATTTCACCATTTTTGCCCCTTAATTCGCAAAGAACACCATGCGTAGTCTTACGGCCTTTCAGGAATTCCTCCAGGCGCCCCGCAAGGTGCTCGTCATCCCTCATTACAAACCCGATGCCGATGCCCTCGGTTCGGCGCTGGGATTAGCCGGGTATCTGGCGAAGAAGAAACATTATGTCACGGTGGTATCTCCGAGCGACTACCCGGAATTTCTGAAATGGCTTCCCGGGAACGAACGCGTCGAGGTATTCCATCCCGAAAAGCACGAATATTTCAACAAGCTGATCACCGACTGTGACATCGTATTTTGTGTAGACTTCTCAAGCTTGTCGCGAATCAACGAATTAGGGGATATGGTCCTCCAGTCAGGCGCACGCAAAGCGATGATCGATCATCACCTCGAGCCGGAGAAGTTCGCTGAATTCGAGCAATGGGACGACACGGCGGCATCAACGGCCGAATTGGTTTTTGAGCTGATTCGCGAACTGGGCGACGAACACCTTATTGACGCCGATATTGCCAGCTGTCTGTATGCAGGATTGATGACGGACACCGGCGGCTTCCGACATTCCAATACATCGAAAAACGTATTTGAAACCGCGGCTGCTCTCGTTTCACACGGCGCAGACCCCGCCCGAATAAGTAAGCTGATTTACGATACCAATACCCTGGAGCGTATGCGCCTGATGGGATTCGTACTCTATGAAAAGCTGCAGGTACTACCCGAGTACAACACGGCGTACATCGCGTTGCGAACCGAAGATCAGAAGAGATTCAGCTCCCAGACCGGTGATACCGAGGGGCTTGTCAACTTCGGCTTATCCGTGAAAGGCGTAAAACTCGCCGTCTTGATCTCGGAACGCAAAGACGTCGTGAAGCTATCCTTCCGCTCCCTGGGCAATTTTTCTGTCAATGATTTTGCGCGCAAACACTTCAACGGAGGCGGACACAAAAACGCCGCGGGAGGGCAAAGCAATCTGTCTTTTGACGAAACTGTCAGAAAATTCCTTGACCTTCTGCCGCAGTACCAGACGCAACTTCAGGCAGAATAATTATGCATCATTCCAACTTCTATAATCTAAACGTTGTCTAAACCCAAACAAGATGAATAAATCCTCATTTGCCTTTATAGGCCTGCTGGCATTCATGTTCGCCTGCGGAGAAACTGTCAAAGAAACACCCAGCGGTTTGAAATATACCGTTATCAGAGCCGGCGACGGCGTGGTTCCCGAACCCGGTCAAGTCCTGGTGTTCCACTACGAGCTAAAGGATTCGAAGGATTCTGTTTGGGGCGAAACATTTACGTCTGGTATCCCTGCGGCTACCCGCATCGACGAGGCGGAGAACACCGTTAACGAAGATGGTATGACTCAGATGTTCCGTCAACTTTCGGTAGGCGACAGCGTAAAAACGGAAATGGCCGTAACGGACTTCTTTTCAAACATCGTAAGAAGCCCCCTTCCGCCACAGGTTGACTCGGCATTGGCGATCAAGTATACGATCAAAGTGCGCAACATTACATCGGTGGAAGAGTTCCTCAGTGCAAGAGAAGCCGATGTGCTCAAGCGCGATACCGATCAGATTAAACGTCACCTCGCGGAAGAAAACATTACCGCTCAGCAAGACACAAGCGGTCTGCAGTATATCATCCACACCAGTGGAGGAGGAACAAAGCCTTCAGCTGAAAATTGCGTTGAGGTGAAATACACCGGACGTTTTCTTGAAACAGGTGAAATCTTCGATCAGGCAGATCGGATTTCATTTCCACTTGAAGGCGTTATTGCGGGATGGCGCCTCGGAATTCCGATGCTCGGCATCGGCGATTCCGGTACTTTCTACATCCCCTCAAAACTCGCCTATGGACCGCAAGGATATCCGGGTGCAATTCCTCCCGACGCGGTGCTCGTTTTTGACGTAACCTTACTCGACGTCAAGAGCGAGTTTGACCAGGCGACGAGAAGCTGTAAGTAAGATCAGAATAATTATGAACAACCCAATTACCAAGGTAGTAACACTTTTTTGCGCCATTGTCGTCGTGGCCGGCGCTTGTTTGACCAATGATTCGGAAGATATTCCTGATTTCCGCGAACAGCTGCAAAGCGACCTCGCGGCCATCGACGCCTATCTGGAAGAACGAAACATTGATGCTCAGCGGGATCCCGACGGCTTTATCCGGTACGTCATCCATGACGATTCCGTTGGAGGAATCGCTCCGACGCTTGACAGTTGTGTTACCGCGCATTACGAAGGTATATTGATGGCCAACGGTTCAACGTTCGATGGCGGAACAGCATCGTTCCCGCTCAACGGTGTGATCGACGGTTGGAAAATCGGAATACCCCTGCTTAACGAAGGTGATTCCGCAACTCTCTATATCCCTTCGGGCCTTGGTTATGGTTACTACGGCTACGAACCGCGTATCCCGCGAAATGCCAATCTCATCTTCCACGTCCGTGTAAAAAATGTCGCCTCTACCTACCGGCAATCAACTCGTAGCTGCGAGTAACAACATTCATAAAATATCGGAGATCAAAAGGCTCTTGCCCGCTGATCTCCGATTACTCAGCCTTTCCGACATCGGCTGTGAAGTGGAGCTTCCCGAAACAGGAGACACCCTCGAGGCAAACGCCTTTCAGAAAGCATCGTATGTATTTGAACACTATGGAGTAACCTGCTTCGCCGACGACACCGGCCTCGAAGTCGAAGCCCTTGACGGCGCGCCCGGGGTCTTCTCCGCTCGGTATGCCGGCCCGCAGAAACAAAGCGACGATAACATCGATCTCCTGCTGAAGAATTTAACCGGTAAGCAGAATCGACGCGCACAATTCCGTACCGTTATCGCGCTGATCGGCCCAAACGTCCGGGAACAATTCACCGGCGTTGTCACCGGCACTATTTTAACTGAGCGACGGGGTACCGGCGGCTTCGGATACGATCCGGTTTTCCTTCCTGACGGCTTCTCGAAAACAATGGCCGAAATGTCCATGGAAGAAAAAAATGCCATTAGCCACCGCGGTCGTGCCATCGAAAAGCTGGTTGCCTGGCTCCGCGACCACTCATCATTACTTTAGCCTGGTTTTTAGTTTATCGGTAATTTTCTAGCTTTGTAGGCCTCGCCAGAAACGCAGGCCGAACAATGAAGAAAAGGACGCTATATATGCTGACACTGACCGCCGGGACTATCCTGGCGATCGTGATGACCTTTTCCCAGTTGATCAACTTCCCCGGCGAGAAGTGCGCAAAAATCAAAACCGAACAGACGCAAAGTGAATCGGATGAGGCACCCCAAACGTGCATCTCTATTCCGACTTTCTCCCTGCCTACGTCTGTACACCTCAAGCCGAACCTCGACGCCCAGTTCCTGTTCGAAATCCTGTTCGAATCGGAAACCCATACGGAATACGTTGAGCTTGAAGTAGAAGCACCGACGCGATTCTTTGCGACACTGTTCCGAGTAATCATATCCCCCAACGCACCGTAAGCGCAGCCTTTGGCTGGTCTTACGCGCAGCTCTTTCAGGGCGTGCGCTTCCTCGTATCTATTTTTTGATTTTTATACTAACCCATGAGAAACAAAGGATTTGTCATCTCCCTCGCTGTAGTAGTGGGACTCATCTGTCTCTACTACCTGTCCTTCACGCTTGTATCGCGAAATGTACAGAAGGATGCTATCGCGTATGCAACTGCCGCCGACGGTACAATTGACCTCGGCAAGAAGCAACGCTACCTCGATTCACTTTGGAATCAACCCGTTTACAGCTTCCTCGGTATTGATTACACCTACCAGGAAGTAAAAAACAACGAAATAAGTCTCGGTCTCGACCTTCAAGGCGGCATGAACGTGACGCTCGAAGTTTCCCCTGTTGACATCGTCAAAGGCTTGAGCGGGAACAATCAGGACAGCGCTTTTGTCAATGCCCTGAACCGCGCTTCTGCTATTTCACGCACAACAGGGCGCAACTTTACGGATGTCTTTTTCGAGGTCTATCGCCAGAACAACCCGGGTAAGCGTCTTGCCCCGCTGTTCGCTACTGCAGCCACTCGCGGAAGAATCAGCGTCAACGACTCGGATGCGCAGGTGATTAGCATCGTTAATGAAGAAGTAGAAAGCGCCATCGATCGTTCGCTTACGATCCTCAAGAATCGTATTGACCAGTTCGGTACTACGCAACCCAATATTCAACGTCTGACCGGGACGGGACGTATTCAGATCGAGGTTCCGGGAGCTGACAACCCGGAGCGTATCCGCCGACTGCTGCAAGGAGTAGCAAAACTCGAGTTCTGGGATGTCGTAGAAGCGAATGAGTTGAACAACCAGTTGATGGCCATCAACGATCTCCTCGCGCGTGAAGCACGGGCGAGAGCGGCTGAACGACCGGCTACCCCCGCCACAGAGTCGCTCGAAGATGCACTGAGTACCGACGAAGCCGAGCAGGATTCACTGTCAGAGCTTGAAAGAAGTCTTGAGCAGGCTGCGGGACAGCCCGGCACCGGCCTCGATTCTCTTCAGAACCTTAACATTTCTCCTCTCTTCTCACTGAGTGAACCTCCCGGGTTCTTCCGCTACGACTTGAAAGACACAGCGGTTATCAACCGGATTTTTGCTCGGGAAGACGTCCGTCAGATGCTGCCCCGCAATGTTGGTGTTTATTGGGGCAACAAGCCTGATCGCTTCAACTCGAACAATGCCAGCGAGCAGCCCAAGCTTCAATTGTACTTCCTGGATCTGGGACGCAATCGCCAGGCCCGTCTGACGGGTGACGTTATCGTCAGCGCCCGCACCGATCTCGATGAGAGAGCGCAACCGGCAGTAAGCATGAGCATGAACGCTACCGGTACCCGGATTTGGGCGAAATGGACCGCTGAAGCTGCGGCCGATCGTTCACGCATTGCCATTGTACTCG
This sequence comes from uncultured Roseivirgaceae bacterium, assembly GCA_964532595.1. GTDB lineage: Bacteria > Bacteroidota > Bacteroidia > Cytophagales > Cyclobacteriaceae > Chryseosolibacter. Next base: position 2,904 of record CAZHIQ010000027.1, on the reverse strand, counting down.
ATAATCTCGTTGTTTCCGCTCCTTCAGTGAATTCAGAAATTCCGAACGGAAATTCCATCATCACCGGAAACTTCACACAGGAAGAAGCAAAAGATTTGGCCAACATCCTGGAAGCCGGATCCCTCCCTGCGCCTACCCGCATCGTTGAGGAGGCCGTTGTAGGTCCGACGTTAGGTCAAACGGCTCAGCAGCAGGGTTTCATCTCCATTGTAGCCGGACTGGGGCTCGTAGTAATCTTCATGATTGCGTACTATTCCAGGGGTGGTTTCGTGGCCAACGTGGCACTGCTATTCAACATCTTCTTCCTGCTGGGGATCCTTGCACAGCCCTCTTTGGGCACAGCCCTTACGCTCCCTGGCATCGCAGGGATTGTACTTACCATGGGTATGGCTATCGATGCAAACGTGCTGATATTTGAACGGATAAAAGAAGAGCTTGCACTTGGTCGCCCCGTCAAGGAGGCTGTCTCGCTTGGATACAAAAACTCTTTCTCGGCGGTATTTGACTCGAACCTCACGACCTTCCTCACGGGTCTGATGCTGTTCATCTTTGGTCAGGGTCCTATTAAAGGATTTGCTATCACCTTAATGATCGGTATTGTGACCTCCTTCTTCACAGCCGTTTACGTCACACGTATTATCGTAGAGTGGATGGTCAACAGGGCCAATGGCAACATCTCTGTAGAAACGCCTTTGGCGAGACTATGGAAACAAAGGAAGGAATTCAACTTTGTAGGAAACCGGAAAACAGCAATCATCTTCTCAAGCGTAGTTATCGTCGCTGGTCTCGCTCTCCTTCTCGTTCGAGGTGTCACACTTGGGGTCGACTTCAAGGGAGGCCGTTCGTACATTGTGGCGTTTGACCGTCCGGTTAACGCCACAGAGCTGAGAGTAGATCTTGCCAATGCCTTTGAAAACGAAGGGCTCGAGGTGAAGAACTACGGCAGCAACAACGTTATGCGGGTAACGACATCGTACCTTATCGAAGATGAATCGGAGGAGGCCGACCAAAAGGTCAGGGCCGCTTTGATCAGCGGAATTGAATCAATTTATCCTGAACTGACCTTTAACGAACAAAATGCCGGAGAGAATCAATTCACGATCTCCGGGTCGGCGAAAGTTGCTGCAACCGTAGCACAAGACATTAAAGACTCAGCATGGAAGGCGAGTCTATTGTCTCTCGCGGCAATTTTTGTATACATTCTGCTAAGATTTACAAAGTGGCAGTATAGTGCAGGAGCCGTCGTTGGTCTGATCCACAACGTTCTCTTCGTATTCGCGGCATACGGCCTGGCGGGCATACTCGGCTTGAGCTTCGAAATCGATCAGGTTTTCGTTGCCGCTGTCCTGACCGTTATCGGTTACTCGATTAACGATACCGTGGTTGTATACGACCGGATACGCGAGTACATGGCCGCGGGAACATCCCATGACAGGGTTTCAATTTTCAACAGCGCGTTGAACACAACCTTGTCGCGAACGTTGATCACATCCGGTTCCACGCTACTTGTTGTATTTATCCTGTTCATCTTCGGCGGAGAAGTACTGCGCGGTTTTGCCTTCTCTCTCTTTGTGGGTATTGCCATCGGAACATATTCTACGCTCTTTATTGCAGCGCCGATTGTTCTTGATCTCGACAATGACAAACGCAAACAGGCGAGCAAGAAAGCTGTTCCCGCTTCATAAGCGATTGTTTGACATTTTAGAATTAGAGAGCGGCTTCGGCCGCTCTTTTTTTGTCGGTACGAGTGAGGGGTGTGGGGGAAGTACGAATGACGAAGTACGAATGACGAAGTACGATTTACGAAGTACGAAGTACGAATAAGAGATGTGGTAATTGATAGGGGGAACCAGGCCGGGAAGTGATGGCCTGTGAGGAAGTACGAATGACGAAGGACGCCTGCCCGCCGTGGCGGGAAGTACGAATTAGAGGCGTGGAGGTTGGTAGTGTCAACCGGGCCGGAGATCGAAGTGAACGGAAAATAGGGAAGAGGACACAACTCTCCTAGGGGAGATTGATCAAAGGTGAATATCATTCACATCATAGATTCAGGTTGGGTCATTGCCCTTTAGGGCCTATCTTTAACCTAACTAAAGATCTTTCCACCACCTAAACCTAAACCAATGAAGAGAGTCATCCTACTCCTCCTGGCGACCATGATCCTGGGATGTTCCGCCCCGAAGAACTACTACTACTTTGACTATGTAAAAAACAGTCAGTCGAAGACGACGTCGCCCAACGAAGACAGGGTTGACGAAAAAACGGCACTCAACTCTTTTGAGATCGATCCGCGTTCACTCACTGCCTCCGCGAAGGCTACGTCGCCGATGGCACCTATCGCAGAATCTACAACCGAATCGACGAGCCCTGCGCACGAGACATCTGCTGCTTCAGTCACCGTCCAGTCAGCGAGCAGTAAAATGACCAAGCGAGAAGCAAGAAAAGAGATTAGAGAAGCTGTAAAATCCGTCAGGAAGAGTGAAGCCGTTAAGGACATCAAAGCAACTGGCAAGGAGAAGAATGCAAACAAGAATGGTTTTGCAATCGCGGGATTCGTTATGTCGGTCGTCAGTATTTTTGTCCTTTGGCCGTTGGCTATTCCCGGCATAATCTTCAGCGCGATAGGTATGGGCAGTGACAAACGCGGTTTGGCAATTGCCGGTCTGGTTATCGGCATCGTAGCACTGGTACTGGTATTAGCCATAAGCGCCGCTCTGGTCGCAGCTTCCGCATAGTTGCGTTCCTCCCCGGTCCTCATCCCGGCCTGTTTGGACAATGGCAGTTACCCAAGTACGACGAGAGACGTGGTAATTGATAGGGGGAACCAGGCCGGGAAGTGATGGCCTGTGAGGAAGTACGAATGACGAATGACGCCTGCCCGCCGTGGCGGGAGGGACGAATTAG
>CAZHIQ010000026.1:19183-42134 GCA_964532595.1 uncultured Roseivirgaceae bacterium | reverse complement strand
GGAAAAAAACGCTAATCGCCATATTTTCTACCGCAGTCAAAGCCAAAGACAGCGCAAAAATTCTAAAACAGAGAATAAGGAGAATACCGGGACGAATCGGTCAACAGCAAACGGGATTAGACATAAATGATGAAAGGCACGACACTCCCATTTATGTCGCGTAAGGGATCTGACTGAACGGGTGTTAACGAATACACGACCGAGCCACGTCAGCGATATTCTGCTCATGTTGATACACCAATACTCCGCTGAAAGACGACTCTGCCCGCCGCGGTTTCGATCGCGGCGCGAAGCAGATGAGCGACTGTGAAGGACATTCAGGATGCGCTGCCGGGCTCGGTATTAGCTGATCGACGTCAAACCGTAATTCGACGCAAACCACTTTGTTCCGTTCTAGCTATTCCGTGGAATCCGTCGGTAGCCCCAGAAACCATAGTACACGATGTACACATAGCACAGCATGGGTACCACGAACGACAGCTGAAGACTGCCCGTAAGGTCGGCAAAGAGCCCCTGTAACGGAGGAATAACTGCACCCCCCACAATCGCCATGACGAGCAGAGACGATGCCTGGCTCGTGTGTTTGCCCAAACCATCGATTGCCAGGGTAAAAATCGTGGGGAACATGATCGAGTTAAACAATCCGATGGCTACTACGCTCCACATGGCAATTGGTCCGGAACCGAACGATACAATCATTAAGAGGCCGAAAACAATCGCGGCGAAAATTCCCAGCGTGCGATTCGGCACAAAGCGACCCAGTATGAACGCGACAAAGTTGAACACTACGAGTCCGAGCGCAATTAACGCCAGGTCTATTCCATAAACACCCAGGACCACGACGAAGGCCAGCAACGAAATGAGTCCTATTATCAGGTACTTGTACACATCGCGTTTGAATCGCCCAAGGGCCACCGCACCGAAAAAGCGTCCTACCATGGCGCCGCCCCAGTAGAAAGCGAGATAATGTTTCCCTTCCGCTTCGCTTAGACCGGCAATCTCGGGGAGTTTGAAGAAATTGATCAACGCACTTCCGATGGCAACTTCGCCACCAACGTACATGAATATGCATACAATCCCCAGCGCGAGGTGACGGTGTTTGATCGCTCCGGCGTCGGCCACAATCTTTCCTTCTCCAGCGATGTGAGGTAAATGCGCAGCCTTAATAAGAACGCCAATCAACAACAACAGCACTGCCAGGCCGAGATAAGGAATCTTCACAGCGTCGGCCCCGGCGGCCTCCGCGTGCAACACCTGTTCGAAAATGAGATAGCCCCCGATTATCGGGGCGATGGTTGTTCCTAACGAGTTAAGCGCCTGAGTCAGGTTCAATCGGCTCGACGCTGTTTCCGGCGGTCCGAGGATGGCGACATACGGATTGGCGGCAATCTGCAACACTGTAATTCCCGATGCGAGGATGAACAGCGCCATCAGGAAGAATCCATAACTCGTCAGGCTCGCAGCGGGATAGAACAACGCGCAGCCTACTGCAGCCACTACCAGTCCGACAATGATTCCGTTCTTATAGCCTATCCGTTGAATCGGATCACCCTTGGAAATCGAAATCAGGTAATACAGCAGTGATACGATAAAGTAAGCGCCGAAAAACGCCGTCTGAATGAGCATCGCCTGCCAGTTCAACAGGGTGAAAACTTCCTGCAGTTTTGGAATAAGAATATCATTCATGCAGGTAATGAATCCCCACATGAAAAAAAGAAGGGTAACAACCACGAGCGGGCCGTTATGGTTCTTGCTGGCGCCGGCCAGGGCCTGCGACTCGTTTACGCTGTTACTGGTTCCTGTGACCATGGTTGATTAATTAATTGTTCTGAAGCTTACAGGACGTTTTCGTACACGCCCATATTCCAAACGGAAGCTGCCCCCATCAGAGCCGCTTCTTCACCGAGTTCGGTGCGAAAAATTTCTATGCTGAGCCCGCGTTTAGCCAGCGCAGCCCGAAGGGACGGATAAAAGAGATCAAACGCGCGGGCAATGTTGCCACCAACAACCACCGCCTCAGGGACATTCCCCTGAGTTACGGCTTCGAGAAACGCGCCGAGGTTTTCTCCGAATTCCACGAACGTCTGACGGGCAGCGGCATCGTTGACCGATAGCTCCGATAGCTCGCGGACATCACGCGCATCCCTTCCTGTCAGTTCTTTGTATCGCGCGATAAACCATCGCGTCGAACAGTAGTCTTCGGCTATGCCCTCCCGGAAAGGAAAACGCCACAGGTCACCATCGGTGGTCCGGCCATCACGATGCCAGGCTGTTCCCAGACCCGTCCCCAACGTCAAACCCAGCACGAAGCGGAATCGACGGACAGCTCCGTAATAGGCCTCCCCGCGCAAAAAGCACTCGGCATCGTTAACAAAGCGGATATTCGCCGCCGGAACGTCAACTGCCTGCGCCAACAAATCCTTTACGTTCATCCCGTACAACGCGTCATACTTGTTCTGGTTACGAATTTGCGATATCCCAGCCTCGTACTGAAACGGCCCCGGCATGGCTACGCCGATCTTTACCGATTCACCCTTATGATCATTTAATGTCTTCCTGATGGTATCCGACCACTGTCTGATAATATCCTCCGAAGACCCCAGCGAATTGACTGCGCCCCTGTTTCGGGACTCGACGACAACCCGTCCTGCTTTCAGGTCAGTGATCGCTGCTGTCAAATGGGATCCACCAATGTCGATACCTACGATAATGTCATTCATTTACCTGAGCACTAACTTCATAATGTTCACGTCACTTCCCTTCAGTCGAATAGGAATACGGATAGGCCTCCCGTGTAGTACCGCGTTGTTTGTTGGGCTTATCCGACATGCGGAAATCCAGGGTAGCGCCTTTCATCAACTCCTCATGACTCACCCAGTTTCTCTCGAGCGGCTTGCCGTCGATAGTGGCGCTCTCTACGTAACGGTTCTCATAGCTGTTGTTAATACCGTTAACTACAAACTCATTGCCGTTCTCCAGCGTGACGGTCACCTTCTTGAACAACGGAGCCCCTACCACGTACTGATCCGTTGCCGGGCAAACCGGATAAAATCCGAGCGCCGAAAATACATACCACGCCGATGTCTGCCCGTTGTCTTCGTCCCCGCAATAGCCATCGGGTGTGGGGAGATACATCCTGTTCATGGTCTCCCTTACCCAGTACTGCGCTTTCCACGGAGCTCCCGCGTAGTTGTAGAGATAAATCATGTGCTGAATGGGCTGATTGCCGTGGGCATACTGTCCCATATTAGCCACCTGCATTTCCCTGATCTCGTGAATCACCGAACCGTAATAGCTCTCATCAAAAATTGGCGGTAACATAAACACCGAATCAAGCTTGGCCACGAAGTTCTCGTTTCCACCCATCAGATCGATCAAGCCCTGAACGTCGTGAAATACCGACCAGCTATAATGCCACGAGTTTCCTTCTGTAAAGGCATCTCCCCATTTAAACGGATTGAACGGAGCCTGAAAACTGCCATCCTTATTCTTACCCCGCATCAGGCCAGTAGAAGGATCAAACAGCTTCCTGTAATTCTGACTTCTCTGCCCATAAAGCTTTATCTCCTTCTTGGGGCGTTTCAGAGCCTTGGCAAGTTGGTAAATCGCGAAGTCGTCGTACGCATATTCCAGTGTCCGCGCCGCATTCTCGTTGATCCCAACGTCATAGGGAACATAGCCGAGCTTGGTGTAGTATTCGGCACCGGCACGTCCCACCGCTGTCATAGGCCCCGGATTGTTAGCCCCCTTCAGTAATGCTTCGTAAAGGGTTTCGATGTCATAACCGCGAAGTCCCTTGATATACGCATCGGCAACGACGGAAGCTGAATTATTTCCGATCATAATGTTTGCGTACCCCGGGCTCGACCACTCCGGCAGCCACCCTCCCTCGAGATATGCATTTACAAGACCTTCCTGCATCTCCTTGTTGATCGAGGGGTATACCAGGTTCAGGAAAGGATACAATGCCCTGAACGTATCCCAGAAGCCTGTACCGGCAAACATATAGCCGGGAAGTACCTCGCCATTGTACGGACTCCAGTGTACAATTTCATTGTCTTTGTTGACTTCGTACAAACGATTAGGGAACAATACTGTTCGGTAGAGACAGGAATAGAAGGTGCGTACCTGATCGACCTCGCCTCCCTCCACTTTCACCCGGCTCAGCGTTTCGTTCCAGATACTGCGCGCCTTTTCTTTGGTTTGATCAAAGGCATCGTTTCCAACCTCGCGCTGCAAATTCAACTCCGCCTGCTCGAAACTGATAAACGACGAGGCCACCCGGGCATGAACTACTTCGTGGCGTTTCGTTGCGAACCGCACCACAGCCCCCGCGTGGTCAGCTTCCATCTCCTCCTTACCTTTGAGCAGCTTCTGTCCGTCCCACGCGCGTATGTCGGCGAAAGGCTTGTCGAAAACAATAACGAAGTAATTTTTGAAATTCGTCAGCTTTCCGCGCGAGTATTTCGTGCTGTACCCAATGATCTTGTTCTCCTCGGGAATGACCTTTACATACGACCCTGCGTCAAAAGCATCAACAACAACGAAGGCGCTATCCGTTTCAGGGAAGGTAAAGCGGAACTGGGCCGCTCTTTCTGTCGGGGTTATCTCCGTTGTCACATCGTGGTCAGCGAGATAAACGCTGTAGTAATAAGGCTTTGCTATCTCGGCCTTGTGGGAGAACCAGCTTGCCCTTTCGTGCTGAGGAAAGCGTGCATGGCCGGTAACTGGCATCAACGAGAACTGACCGTAATCGTTCATCCACGGTGACGGCTGATGCGTTTGTTTAAAGCCTACCAGTTTATCGGCATCGTACTCGTATATCCAACCATTCCCCATCTCCCCTGTCTGGGGCGTCCAGAAGTTCATCCCCCAGGGCACAGCAATAGCGGGATAAGTATTCCCGTTCGACATACTGTGTTTCGAGTCGGTACCCATCAATATATTCACCCACTCAACCGGCTCTTCAACCTTATCCACCATCACGCGCTGCGCAACGGCGGTCTTCAACGAAAGGCAAAGGGAGAGTATGCTTAAGAGAATTCTAGTCTTGTTAATCATCATCAAATCCTATCTCATAATTCATGACCACCGCTGATCAACGCAGCAGATGGGGTTTCTCCTGGTAAGTTTTCCACAGCAGTTCACCAAACAGGGTATTCGCCCAGGCAAACCACGAACGAGTAAAGTTCTTCGGATCGTCTTTATGGAAAGATTCATGCATAAATCCTGTTCCGCCGTGCGTGGCCTTCAGCACCTGTATGCACTCTCTTATCTCTGACTCATCGGAACTCGTCATGGCACGCATTGTAATACTCATCGGCCATATCATATCGACGCCGATGTGAGGTCCGCCGATTCCTTCTGCTGCTTTTCCCTTTGAAAAGAAGGGATTATCAAGCGACCACACATACTTCCGTGTATTCTGATAAATCGGGTCCGCCGCATCGACCGCACCGAGATAAGGCAGGGCGAGCAGACTTGGAACGTTTGCATCATCCATGAGAAGTCGGTTGCCGAATCCGTCTACTTCGAAGGCGTATATTTTTCCATAGCGTGGATGGTCAACCACCGCGTATTCCTGGAGGGCCTTCTCTACCTCGGCGGCGAGCGAGCGCAATGCCGCGGCAGTAGTACTATCGCCGGCAATCGCTTCCATCATCTCAGCGGCCTGCTTCATGCTGACAACCGCAAAGAAGTTGGAAGGAACCAAAAACAAAAAGACGGTCGCGTCATCGCTGGGGCGGAACGCCGAAGCAATCAGTCCGACGGGCTTCACCGGATATCCATATCCCTCCAGCGGAAGAGTATCCGTAGCGCGGGGCGTATTACGCTCGAAACGGTACGGTCCCCGCCCGTCCTTGCGCTGCTGATCGCGGAATACCTGAAGAACGCTCTTGATAGCCTGCTGCCAATTGGCGTCGAAAGGACTTGTATCGCCTGTACTTTTCCAGTAGTGATACGCCAGACGGATCGGGTAGCAAAGCGAATCTATCTCCCACTTGCGCTCATGCACACCCGGCTGCATATCCGTCAGATCGGTCGCCCACTCACCGCGCCGATTCGGATCGTCGTAGAAAGCGTTGGCATAAGGATCCTTCAGAATATATTGGGTCTGTCTGTTTATCACCCCGGCAATAAGATCTTTCAGACTGTTGTCTTCACGCACAAACGCCATGTAAGGCCACACCTGCGCGGAGCTGTCGCGTAACCACATGGCATCGATATCACCGGTGATCACATAGGTATCCGGGCGGCCTCCTTTCTTTTCAAAGGTTACGGTTGTATCGAGCGTGTTTGGGAAACAGTTGTTGAACAGCCAGGCGAGTTCAGGATCTTTCACCTTCTTGCCAAACTCCTTAATGGCTTTCTCGATGGCTTTGCTTTTGAATCTGCGCTGATTCTCCGGCGTTCTGACTACCGGAAAATCGGAAGCTCCTCCCGCAGTAGCTGCGAAGGGACTCATCACCGAAAAGGCAGCAGCGGCTGCTGTGGTATGACGAATGAATAGTCTTCTGTTCATTTTACTAAAACGTTTTAGTTCGCGCTTTAAATAAAAGGCAAAACATCCGGGAAACAAAACCGTCGGAACAAATTGTCACTAAATTACCCTGACCGCCTGACGGGCACGTACCTTAACAGGGCACGACGATACCCTCGGAATCAGTCGCGTAGACAGCGACACCGATTCAACGGGTTTGCCGGGTCCTTCCAGATGTTTTAACAATATTTCAATCACATTCCGCGAGATCTCCTCAATAGGTTGGGCTACCGCGGTGATCGTCGGATTGTAGAACGAATAAAAGTCGTGATCGTCGAACGCTACCATTCTCATATCGCCGGGAATGGAAACCCCGAGATCGTGAAAAGCCTGAAGCCCGCTATTCGCCAGGTAGTTGGTAGCGAAGAACACGGCATCAAGTTTCTTGTTTTTCTTCAGGAATGCGGCAATGTCGGCGGTCAGCGTTTGCTGGTCACTCGCGTACGAAAGCTTCAGCACGGCTGGATTCAGTCCGTGCTTCTTCATGGCCGCGTTATAGCCCCCCAGCCGCTCGCGCATCTGTGTCTGTGTCGAGGTTGTGGTCACAAAGGCAATACACCGCGATCCATTGTCAATCAGGTGTTCGATCGCCTCGAATGTACCGTGATAATTGTTCACTCCCACGAAGTTGGTGTTGAGTCCGGGCAGGTAGCGGTCAAACAGGACGACCGGAACCTGGCGGTCGATGAGTGCCTGGATATCGGCCTTTACCCCTTCCGGCGGGGCAATGATATATCCGTCAACATGTTTGTCATTAAAGATATTGATGAGCTCCCGGGTTTTTCGGGTGTTGTTTTCGGTGCTGCAGTAGATGATCTTATAGCCTACCTTGTGCGCCTTCTCCTCAATCATCCGCGCTACGGTTCCGAAAAACGGGTTCGCAATGTCTTCCACCATCAGGGCGATGGTATTGGTCTTTCCCGTGCGCAAACTCTGCGCAAGGTGATTGGGCTTGTACCCAACTTCATTGACATAGTCCAGAACGCGCTTGGTGAGTTTCTCGCTGATTCGCTTTTCCTTGCTTTTTCCATTAAGAATGAAGGAAACTGCGGCAATGGAAATTCCTAACTCACTGGCTATATCACTTATGGAGATCTTTTTACTCATTTACGCAACAACTGTTTTTGATTACCTCACCAGACCAGGCTCCCGCTCCCGGCTCCTGTGCCATTCCCTATCGCTACCGTTGTCCAACAACCCCGTCTTCCCGCCCCCCTCTGAAAGGTCTAACCGCTAAAGGTAATAAAAATGTTGCGCAAAATAAGCCATGTCCGCCCCAGTCACTTAAGCGCCTTCCGGATCGCGGCCATCACAAGGGGTTCCATTACAGCGTAACCGGCCTCGTTCGCAAACGCCCCCCCGTATATTCATCACGCTCGCGGTATACGCGGAGCATACTGTTGGGCAGATGAATCGTTGAACAAGTAGGCACGAGCAGGTGACTGATGTTGCCATATAGGGATTTACAAGATCGACGGGCTCCGGATCCTGTCGCGCGTTACACAGGCGGATAATCCCACAAAGGTGAGCAGGCCGATGACAGTCAATATTCTCCTCATACCACAAAATTCAAGTTAAACGTTTTAGTAAGCAGAAGAGAATCCCGACAAATTCAAGTCAACGGCAACTCGAAACGCCTCAACAATTTGAGAAACGGCAGATCAGGGGACTGCGTCTGACGCGCAGCCGGTTAGGTCAGACAACCACCGAACGCAACATCGTGATCCAGTCGTCGAATTTGTCGGGTTTGGAGAAAAAACCCTGGGCGCCGAGGGCGCGTGTATGCTCAATGGCAACGCGTTGCGACGATGTAGAGAGAATGACGACCGGTATGACGTTGAGGTCTTGGTCCTGTTTGATTTCGCGCAGGAATTGCTCCCCATTCATGACAGGCATATTGAGGTCCAGAAAAATGAGATCGGTCTGGAGAGCGCCTTCTTTCAGGCGGTCGAGCGCCTCCTGTGCGTTGTCGAGCGTCGTGCAATTGAACCCTCCCACCTTGTCAAGGGCTGCCCGGAAGATTTCGTGATCGTCTTCGTCGTCGTCAATGAGCAGGATGTTTCGATAACGCATAGGGTAATTGACGCAATACTAAAATAGTTCATTTCTCCGTTTCCACAACCTGCCGATGATAGCAATCAAAAAAAGAAGGCCCGCATCGCTGCGGGCCTTCCAAACGAACATTACAATTCAGTCCAGGGACGTGTACGGGTTTCGACCGTACCCGGGTGAGGCTTGTGAGGATCGGGATTAGCATCCCACCAGAATCGCGAAAGGCGATTATCCTTGTCAGCGCCACCGAGACGACCTACCGCCTTGGTGTACTCTACCCGGTTGATGAGTTGCTCCTCATCCGGATAAGGCATTCTGCGAGGCATTTTGCCCTGGAGAGAAGACAGCTCCTCTCCGACCAGAATCCGCGGATATCCGGTGCGGCGGTGTTCCACCCATCCTTCATGCTCCATCGGGAACAGAGCGATAATCTTCTGATTGATGATCTGCTCAAGCTGTTCCTCGTTCGACCCGGTCAGCGTCAACGCCGGAGATGCCATGAAAGCGTCGATGTCAGCCTGGGTGATTTCCTTAGACTCGATAGTCTTTTGCAGAATCTCTTCGATTTCGGCCGCCGACTTACCGGCCTGGAAAAGAGATACCACCTCGGGCAGTTGAGGAACTGCCTTTTCGTAAGTTTCCTTAGCGTGCAGCAGCGCCAGTTCAACTCCTTTTTCGAAATAACCCTGCGCGTCCGCAGAGCTTCCCTTCAGACCGAACAGAGCGGCCTCAGCAAGGTTGAAATATGTCTCAGAAGCCCGGAACAGCGGTTGCTCCTGGATCTTAACCCAGAAGATATCCGACCACTGAGATACAGAGTTGTCACCGTACGCATAGCCCTCTTCAGGATTCGATCCACCGAGCAGTGGCCGGCCCCGATAGCCAAAATAATCGACATGCTCATAGCCGGGGGTTTGCGGATACCAGGCTCTCGCCGTATCGGCAAACGTGTGTAGACGCGGATCATCGTTCAGCAGGAGGATATCGAGAAAAGTCTTGGCGACCTCCGCCTTAATCGTTGTCGCTTTTCTGGACAGCAGGTCATTGTAGCGAGGATTCTGATGATTTGGGAAGTCGGTGATATTCTCGATGTAAGCGTCGTCTGCACGAGTCGTAATCAGGTCAGCCTCCGTGAGATCGGACATCTGCTCCTGGGCAAGCGCTGCATCAGCGTACCTAACCCGCAGGGCGAGGCGGAGCCGGAGTGAATTGGCAAACTTTTTCCATTTCCCGATGTTACCGCCATACACCAGATCGGCATTGCCGAAGCTGGGCTTGGAATCGTCCATCTCGGCTACCGCTTCCTTCAATTCTTTGAAGAAGTCGACGTAGATGTCCCGTTGCGGAGTGTATTCGGGCGTAGTCTTCGCCTGGTCGACCGGAAGGCCTGAGTCAAAATACGGAACGTCGCCGTAGGTATCCGTTATCTTGGCAAACGCCCAGACTTTCATAATTCGCGCGATCGACTTCTTGTTAACCAGTTGGTCAGCATCGTCCCGCGTTGAGCAAAGGTGGATGATATCGGACAGGTTCCGTACGTAGTTGCCATAACCGTCGTTCCAGACTCCGGGGCTTCCGCCTTCATCAAAAGGACGGTTCGCGCCAGAGACTGACATACCGGCCCAGTTGCCTGTCGTACCGAATCCGGTCTCGCTACTTTCGATTATCCCCACGGCCAGCACGCGTGTGAACATCATATCCACATCGACCAGGTCTTCAGTGATAAGACTGCGTGATGTGTTGAGTTCATCGAAGTGATCAGTACAGGCGCTGTAGCTGAAGATGACTACAGACAGCGCCATGGTTATTCTTGCTATTCGTTTCATAGTGATGTCTTAAACCTAACGTTAGAAGTTATCAGAAGGTGATTCGCAGGTTTGCACCATACGTACGAGTCGATGGCACCGCCAGTGCTTCTATACCCGAAGCGGCTCCTGATGTGTTCGGAGCGGACTCCGGCGACAGCCCCAGGTAATCCATCTTGTTCTGGAGATATCCCAGGTTACGCCCGAAGAGGCTCACGGTAACAGACTTCAACGGTGTCTTCGCGAGCAGCGAAGGCTGGAGCCGGTAGGTTAGCATAATCTCGCGCAGGGCGATGTAGCTTCCGTCTTCAACAAACTCCTCAGCAATACCATCCCAGGCACGCGAAGCCCAGTAATCCTGCCCCTGAACAGCCCGGGTGTTTTCCTCGTAGCCGATCACTTCACCTGAACCGTCTTTCACTTCAACGACACCGGGAAGAATGCCAACATAAGGCATCGGATCACCCACGGCTGATCCGTCGGGAATAACATCTCCTTCTTCGTATCTCGCCTTGGGTCTTCTACCTTCAACGGTCCATGCACCTGTTCCTTTGCGTGTCATGTGGTACTTCGTAGCCGACACAATGTCACCGCCTTGCACGAAGTCAAGCAGAACGTTCATCGAAAGACGTTTGTAAGTGAAGGTGTTGTTTAACCCACCAATCCAGTCGGGCGTAATGTTTCCGAGCACGGACACTTCCGACTCACGCAGGTATTTTCCATTAGCTCCTACGATTTTACGTCCATCGGGAGCGCGCTTGTAGGCGTATCCAATGATGTTCCCATAAGGAGCACCAATCTGTGCGTGGATATCCGCCATAGCGGCATCACTTTGGTTCTGAATCAGACGATAGGTTTCAATGTTGCCGTCGAGCACAACAACTTCGGAGGTGTTTCGCGCCCAGTTTGCGTCAACTGTCCATGAGAAGTTTGACGTATAAACCGGAGTTACACCAAGGGCGATTTCAATACCCGCGTTCTTAATCTCACCCGCGTTAATAACGGCAGAACTGTAACCGGAAGCAACCGATACGGGAAGCGTCAGGATCTGGTTCGATGTCACTGCATTGTAGTAAGTGAGGTCAAGACGCACACGGTTATCGAGCAAGCGAAGATCGAGACCGAATTCAATTGACTCGGTCAATTCATTCTTAAGGTCATACAGGGGCAATACACCGCTCTTTGTCATAAAGGGCAAGCCATTGAAGCCCGTTGTACCCAGGCTGTAGCTCGACCGCGTCATGTAGGGATCGGAGTCGTTACCTACCTGTGCCCAGGAGGCCCGTACCTTTCCATAGTTCAGCACGTTGGATCCCAGATCAAACGCGTCGGTAAAGACGAAGCTCGCACTTGCCGAAGGATAGAAGAACGACTGATTGTTCACACCCAATGCTGACGACCAGTCATTCCTACCGGTCAAATCCAGGAAGAGCATGTTCTTGTAACCAAATTGCGCGGTAGCAAAAACCGACTGCATTTCCTTCTCATAGAGGCTTGCTGACGGTCTGATATCGTTGAAGTTGGAAATGTGGTACACGCCTTCTGCTTTGAAGTCGCGCGCATCCCAGCTCATGTTGTCGCTGCGGAACTTGCGGATGCTCGCTCCGGCAACGGCGTTAAGAGAAATATCGGTGGTAAGTTGACGCGTAGCCGAAAGCATCACATCGCCGTTTACGTCAAACGCTCTGCGCGAATGTTGAATCATTTGACCCAATCGGGAAGCCGTGTTCTTTGATTCCGGGTCAGTAGGCCACCTATTCTCGCGAATCTCGCTGTAGAAGTCGACCCCTACACGTCCGGTGAGGTTGAGCCAATCGTTGATTTTCAAAGTACTTGAAACCGCTCCAAGTACCCGGTCTCTGAAGTCGTTATTACGTACTTCGTTTACAACGAAATAGGGGTTATAGTCGACACCGGGGTAGCGGATGTTAACTTTCGTTACTTCGTATTGATACTTGATGAAGTCGAGCGGTGTAATCCGCGCCATACTCGTAAGCGTAAAGAACGGGTTATGGCTACTGAAGCCTGTTGCCGGACGCTGCTCACCTTCCGTGCGGATGTAGTTTACGCGGGCATCAAATGACAACCGGTCGCTCACATTCGTCGATCCTGAGAAAGTAATAGAGCGCTTCTTCACCTCGTGGTTGGGCACGATACCTGTCGCGGTAATATCACCCAGTGACAGACGCATCGAACTCTTGGTGTCTGAAGCTGTCAGCGACACGTTGTTAGAAAGGGTTATACCTGTCTCGAAAAACTTGCGAACGTTGTCTTTGGGCTGCGGAGAAAGAGGAACAAGTTCCGTTGCCTCGATATCCCAAACACTTTGCGGAATTGAACCATCCTTCGGCAGAGCAAACCAGTTAGGAATCATGATCTTGCCATCGAGCGGTCCTCCCCAGCTATCGAGGAAGCCGTTCTCGGGATAGGGATAGAGGTTCCCGTCTTCATCCTCATAGTTCATCCATGTGTACTTTGCATAATCGTCGTCACCGTAGCCCGGTGCGAACTTATTCTGATATCTCGGAAGTAGGTTAAGCTGCTCAAACGTAACCCCGGAGTTTACTTCCACTTCAATACCGGTGGTCTTTTTGCCCGATTTTGTTGTGATGAGTATTACGCCGTTTGCTCCACGGGAACCGTAGAGTGCCGTAGCCGCAGGCCCCTTCAACACGGTCATCGACTCGACATCCTGAGGGTTCAGGTCGCCTATACCGTCACCGTAGTCGATGTCAGCACTGGCAACAGACGACTGGCGATCACCGTTGGTGAAGTTATTCATCGGTACGCCGTCTATAACCCACAGGGGTTGGTTGTTTCCGCTGATGGAGCTGACGCCCCGGATCACCACGTTCGTGGAGGAACCTGTACCCCCTGCCGTCTTCGACACCTGAACACCGGCAACTTTACCGGTAAGGTAGTTCGAAACACTCAGATCACGCGTCGCAGAAAGATCCTTGTCTCCTAATTCCTGCGTCGAAAAACCGAGCGCCCGCGATTCACGCGAGATACCAAGGGCCGTGACCACTACCTCTTCCAGGGCACTGGTAGCCATATCGAGCTCGACATCAAGCACGGAAGCACCGGATACCGGTACCGTTTTGGATTCCATCCCTACATAGGAGAAGACGAGGGATTCAGCGTTGGCCGGGACGCCAATCTGATACCGCCCGTCCATGTCGGTAACTGTACCAATCCCTTCCACTCCCTTCACCACTACCGTTACTCCAGGCAGCGTAGTACCATCAACCGCAGACCTCACCGTCCCGGAAACCGTCCGCTGTTGAGCGAACACCCCCACAACGGTAAGGCTGAAACAAATGAATAGGCAAAATTTCTTCATAGAGCAGTGTTTAGATAAATATTAGTGACCGAAAATAGATGGCTTCTAAACGAAATGCAAACAAAATTTTAGTTTTTAGAAATCTTACGAAAGATTTAACCCCAACCGCAGCAAATTATACCTATATAATGTGGAGGTGTTGACGATAAATAATGAATTGAAAACATTTCATACAGACACACCCCTCAAAATTGATAACTACCTTTCGTATTATTACCAATAAAAGGCCTTATCTAGCCATAATTTCCATTACGAAAGTTTTAACCGAAAAAATGAAATAATAAGAAAGATCAGAAAAGCAGCTATTTCCTTAGGGGATCGGAAACAAAAAACGCGAGGTTATACCCGGACGTAGATTTTCCGGCTATCGAGCCACCAGGCAATCGCCAGAATGACCATCACATGAAAGACAGCAAAAAGCAGCGACCCCAGGTAATTGCCGGCAAGGGGCTGGAAAAAATGCCTGTACAAGCCCGCGTGGAGCGAAATGTCCCCAAACCGGATCAGACTATTAACCTTTACAATAACGCCGGAAAGGACATACAGCAAAAGGGGATTTCGCCCGAACAAAACAAAAGGGCGGCTCCACCGGTCTTTTCCTTTCAGATCAGTCACGAAAATAATCATGGCCAGCACGACTGTCGCCAGCCCCGTCGTATACAAGACGTAAGAACTGCTCCATATCGGCTTGTTAATCGGGAAAATCATATCCCACCACAAGCCCAGAAAAATGAATAACAAGCCCGCTACAAAAAGCCAGGACACCGTTTCGTACGCATTGCCGCGGGTGCGAAGGAACTTGCCCACCAGAAATCCGAAGATCACCGACGCGATGGCCGGAATCGTACTGAGTAATCCCTCCGGGTCGAAGGGTATGTTACGCTGCTCTACCGCACTGTAATATCCCCGATACATGTGCTGCTCTCCCAGAAGGTAACGATCGACCTTCAGGACGGCATTTCCCTCCAGAGTTAGATCGCCAAAGGCAAGTAATATTCCCCAGTAACCCAACAACAGCACAACCGCTGCGACAAAGGCCTTCATGGGGCGCAGAAAGTGAACAATAAGCGCACCCCCCATGTAGGCGAGGGCAATACGCTGCAACACCCCCATAATACGCAGGGTGTCGGGAGTACGGAAAACAAGTTCCCCCTCACTCCACCGCACGAACGGAAACCAAAGAAGGAAAAATCCGATCAGAAAAATGAGCACCGACCGCTTGAAAATCTTCTTCAACACTTCACCGGTACCCAGCGATTGATACTTGGACATGGAGAAAGCCAACGCGTTCCCCACAGCAAACAGGAAAAAGGGGAACACCAGATCGGTAGGGGTACAACCATTCCACGGCGCGTGCTTGAGCGGAGCAAAGACATAACTCCAGCTTCCCGGCGTATTCACCAGTACCATGCCCGCGATCGTTAATCCGCGAAAAATATCAAGCGCCAAAAAGCGCTGGTGCGTTTCCCCTGCTCCCAGATCAGTAGCGCGGGCTGCTGTGAGTGTCTCCATGCTTGAAGTTTTGCCGTCAATCCCGCAAGATAAGCAAATCCCGCTTCGATCGTCCGACTACGACGCCCCCGGTACGCCTTTTTTCCCAAGGCATAGGAGTCCAGTCAAACGGCCGCTTCCCGACAACTTGTTCTTAAACACCGATGAAACACAAAACGCTTATTTCTTTCCTGGTTCTCCTTTTCAGCACCGCCTCCTGCCTGCGGGAAGACGATCCGCAACCACACCCGGCACTGACCTTCAACGCGGTCGTCTTAGACGACAACGATATTCCTTCCCATATCTTTCCCCGAAACAGTGACCCCGTTCTGGCCTTCCAGATAACCAACAAGTCGTCTGATCCTGTGCTGTGGCACGGCTACTGCAACACGCTGAAGCAGGAAAATTTATTCGCCACCTATCGAATCACCGGCGACGACGCAGGTAACAACAGTGAATTCTTTGTCGGAGCTCTTCACCATCGTGGAGAGTGCGAAGCCAATCCTGTTTCAATAGCGCCCGGAACGGACTATTACCTGCGGGTCCCGTGGTCTCAAACGTCTGGAAATGAAAGACTCGCGCCAGGCGAATACGTTGTTCGTTTTGAGGTCGAAATAATTATCAGTGATCGCTACCGCAACAGCCAGTCGTTCGAAACAAAATTCAAAGTCCAATAGCCGCTTCGTAATACTCCCCCAAAAAAAAACGACAACCGAGGTTGTCGTTTCATCAATGCGGACACAGGTAAATCCTACTGCACCATTTCCCAGGTTGTGTCTTTATCAGCCATCACCTGGATGGAGCCATTGGAGGTGATCTTTACATTTTTCAACGTGTACAATCCCGATTTGTTCTCCGCAGGAACATTGAGGCCGTCGACCACAACTTTCTCCGGGATATCGGCGCCATCGCCGGAGGCGAGCTTCTCGAGTACCTCGAGCTCGCGCATCGGACAAAAATACAAGTGCATCTTACCAAAGGCAGCCTCCAGCCGTACAGGCGAGAGGTTAGCCTTCACCGTCGTTCCATGACTCATGGACTTTTCCATCATCTTCTCCCGCAACACATGCGGCTGTGCCGACGGCGTCGTCACCACTTCCCGCATTGTTTCAGGCTTTTCAACGTTTCCCCTCGAGCCAAACAGATTGGCCAGAAGGTTTACACCTTCCTTAGTCATAACCCAATTGTTGAAATAGGAACAAACCTGACGCTGCACAAATCCATCCCGTCCATCACCCTGAGTTAGGTTGTGAACAGACCGCAGAGCTAAGGAATACCTGCGTCCGCATTCCGCAACGCGTTTGAATTTTCAAAGCTGAACGAAGAAGCGTCAGCGATTCACTCACCCGAAAATCAAACAGCGAAGCCTAAGGGAAGTTACCAAAAATTACCTTCCCGTACAATGAAAATAAAAAATTGTCAACGCTTTGATTTTCACCCGCCCCCCTCATCAACCAGGTAAAGGATCGACTCATAGTTGTGCTGTACCGCTTCCGACATCGCCATTTCACAGGTGCGTGTAGACGAATAATATCCATCGAAAGTTTCTTGCCTCACTTCCGCAGCTTCGGCTTCTGTTGCCGAAGCGGTGAGCTCCGGAAAAAGAAAACCCCGATCTCCCGCCATACCACAACAGCCCGCATTTTCAGGTATCGTGACCTTCTTACTGAACGCCTGCGCAACAGCAAGGAACTTCCGGTCCATCTTCATTTTCTGCAGGGAGCAAACGGGGTGAAGAACGATGTTTTCCTTCTGCCTTCGCACTGCAATTCGCGGAAGTACCTCATCGTGAAGAAACGCGACGCTGTCGAGAATGCGCAGTTGGTCGAATCTAACCTTATCTTCGTCGCTAAGGGCAAAGCGCATCTTTTGGAGCGTAAATGCGCATGAGGTTACATCTACTACCACAGGGAAATGCCCCTTCTGCGTCGCGCGCCAGAGGCTTGCCAAAATATTACGGGCAGTATGCTGGTAAGCCGGAGCAAAACCCTTTGACGAAAACATCTGGCCACAACAAAGTTTCGCAACGTCGTCAGGGACAACAACATCGAACCGCGCCTTCCTGCAAACACTCAGAAACGTCTGAAGCAGGTCCTTCTCTTTCCCTTCGTAACGTCCCATCATACGAGAAATACAAGCTGGGAAGTAGACCACGGTTTCCAGTCCTTGAGCCACATGCTTTAATCTGAGACGCGCAGGAGGAGCCTGCAGTTGGTTCGACCACCGTGGAAAGGACGGAAACACCTTACGCAATCTAAAGGTCAGCTTCGACATTGTCCGCTGTCCCAATAGTTTGTTCACCCCTGTACCGAGATACAAAGCCGCGCGCATCGTCCCTTCAATCCAGCCAAAGTTACGCGCCATCGTCAAAGCAATCCGGTTCGCCAATACCGAGTGATTCTCTCGTCGCAAACGCTTTGTCAGATCACCTGTATCAATGCTCACCGGACAGGCTGCTGCGCAAAGGCCATCAACGGCGCATGTTTCCAGTCCATCGTAGTTATACTGGTTGCGTAACAATCGGTAATGCTTTTGATCTCCCTGCTGTTCCAGACGCTTCAACACTCTTCTAACCACAATCCTACGTCGCGGTGTAGTCGTGATGTCCCGGCTCGGACATCTATGCTCACAATACCCGCATTCAATGCAGCGGTCAACCTCCTCCTCCACCGTAGGTAGCGCCTTCAGAAAGCGGAGGTGTGCGTCCTTGTCATCGTTGATTATTACACCGGGATTCAACAAACGGCGGGGATCTACGGCATCCTTGATCACGCGCAGAATTTCGTAGGCTTCTCCTCCCCATTCCGTCTCTACAAACGGCGCCATATTTCGACCCGTCCCGTGTTCGGCCTTGAGGGTTCCATCGTACTTATCAACCACCAGTGTTACTACTTCGCGCATAAACCGATCGTAGCGCTGAATTTCTTCTTCGGTGTTGAACGACTGCGTAACGACGAAGTGGATGTTGCCATCCTTTGCATGTCCGAAAATAATGGCATTGTCGTAATGATACCTGGCAAACAGCGTCTGCAGATCAATGATCGCATCGCCTAGGCGAGCGACCGGAAAAGCGATGTCCTCCAGGACTACGGTTGTCCCGCTTTTCCGCACCGCGCCCACGGCTGGGAACATACCTTTCCGCATCTTCCAATAGAGATCCTGCAGCACCGGATCGCGGGTAAAGACAGGCGGTTCCAGCAATGACAGCTGGTTAGCCGAACGCAGGAATGCTTCCACGCGATTTTCCAAAGCCTCGGGTGAATGCTCCTGAAACTCGATCAGCAACGCCGCAGCGCCATCGGGAAGCGTCTGCAAGGCCGCAGGCATCCCAGGCATATGCTCCACCGAACGAAGCGCTGCGCGGTCGGCGAGTTCCACCATCATCGCGCCGGCCTGCGTCAATGGAACGATTGCCTGACAGGCCGCGTAAATATCAGGAAAGTACAGAAGAGCGGTCGACTTATGAGGATAATCCGGAACGGTCCGCAACACTGCCTCAGCGATAAACGCCAGTGTACCTTCGGCACCGACCAGCAAATGCGCCATAATGTCGAGCGGATGCTCGAAGTCTACGAAGGCATTAAGCGAATACCCGACCGTAGTCTTCATCTCGTACTTCTGCCGGATTCTGTCGTGAAGCTGGCGGTCAGCAAGTATTCTTTCTCTTATTCCGGCAAGTGTTGAAAACAGTGTCGGACATTCGGTTTCAAACCGAATGTAATCCGACGGCTTTTCCGTGGAGAATGTTTTTCCGTCGGGAAGAATAAAGCGAATATGCTTCAACGTGTGATACGAGTTGAGCTTAACGCCACAACACATACCACTTGAGTTATTTGACAGAATACCGCCCATCATCGCTGCGCTGATGCTCGACGGATCGGGGCCGATCTTCGCGCGGTAACGTCGCAAGTGTGCATTGACCATGGCCCCGGTGATGCCCGGTTGTACGCGAACGGCGCGGCCTTCTTCTTCAACAGTTACCCCCCTCCAATGCTGAGCAAGATCAACCAGTATCCCGTCCGTGACGGACTGTCCCGACAAGCTTGTTCCCCCGGCCCGGAATACAAGCGGAACGTTTTCTTCCGCGGAGAATCTGAACAACGACACGATCTCTTCTTCGTTCACGGGTTGTACAATCGCCTGCGGAACCAAGTAATAGAATCCGGCATCGGAAGCGAATGAAACCCGGTCAATGTATCGTGTTCGCACGCGTTCGGGCGCGATAAAGCTCTCCAGTTTTTCTTTTAGCGACATAGTGCAGGTGGTATTATTCCACCACCCGGTAATTACGGAAAAAAAGAACTGACTGCGCTGCCCCTGGTGGAAAAGCGGCAAGAAATCACTGAACCCGGGGACCTGCTATCGCCTTCCGACGTTCGGGAGGAACGCCGTAACGATTCCCAGCAAAGGAAGGAAAGCACACACGTTGAATACGAAGATGATATCAGTATAATCCGCCAGCTTCCCGAGAACAGCCGAGCCAAGACCGCCAAGACCAAAGGCCAAACCAAAGAAGAGGCCGGCGATCGTGCCAACTTTTCCCGGGACCAGGTCGGTTGCGTACACAAGAATAGCCGAGAACGCAGATGCGATAATGACCCCGATGATCACCGCCAGGACAATTGTCCAAAAAAGAGGTACGTGGGGCAACAGAAGCGTGAACGGAGCCGCACCGAGAATCGAAATCCAGATTACGTACTTACGCCCGAACTTGTCGCCAATTGGCCCGCCTATGAGCGTTCCCGCCGCCACAGCCGCGAGAAAGGCAAAGAGATACAGCTGCGATTCCTGTGCACTCACGCCGAACTTATGCATGAGAAAAAAGGTAAAATAACTCGTCATGCTGGCGAGGTAGAAGTATTTCGAAAAGATCAGAACGAGCAGGATGAGCAGCGCAAAAATGATGGTACGCCGCGGGAGTATCTTTCGATCGCCATGCTGGCCCGTTGTCGATTTCGCTGATTTTAAGTGCAGATTGCTGGCATACCAGCGTCCGACCTGAAACAGTATCGCCATACCGATGATCGCGCCGATCGAAACCCAGGTAACTCCCTGCATCCCATAGGGCATGACTATCACAGCCGCTAACAGGGGCCCTATCGCCGAACCGGTGTTTCCTCCCACCTGAAAGATCGATTGAGCCAGTCCGCGTCGCCCTCCCGATGCCATGTGGGCCACCCGCGACGATTCCGGGTGGAAGATTGACGAACCCATTCCTATCAGCCCAACGGCGACAAGCAATATCGTAAAGCTTGTCGCGTGCGAGAACAAGAGGAGTCCTGCGAACGTAAAGGCCATCCCGGCAACAAGCGACATGGGTAACGGTTTCTTGTCGGTATACCGCCCAACGAAAGGTTGTAACAAGGAAGCCGTGAGTTGAAATACCAGGGTTATGAGACCGATCTCCGTGAAACTAAGGTTGAATTCTTCCTTTATCAGGGGATATACTGCCGGTACAACCGATTGCAGCATATCATTCAACAAATGGGAGAAACTTATCGCCAGTAGTATCGGAAAAACCGTCCGGTTCACGGCCGTGGTATGATCAGCAGCTTCAGTAGCAGATTGCATAGTGTCAAAACGAGCGCAAAAATAGCCAATCCGCAATGCTGACAAAATCACGACGGACAATCTCGTTGCAACCCGCTTTAATGCGGTTGCCATTGTCGCCCGTATTCCGTACATTCATTTACCCGTCGCCCAAAAACCACTCGCTATGTATAACCGGCCGCAAGAGCGGCCCGCGGACCGCTCTACGTTGACGCTCATCGCAGGCCAACGAATCTTCAGGTTCGCAGGAACCTGGACGCCTGGCGCGCGTCGCAAGGTTTCCACCACCCTTCCCACCACCTACCAATATCTTCTTCTGTTTGATGAATGCAACGCGATTGTCCATCCGGATCATGTCGACTGGATAAATTTGATAGTCGTCTCACAAAAGGAAAAGACCAAGGCTCCTCCCCTGCTACGCGTTGTACACGCCGATAGCACGGAGCAGGAATTATCACTTAACGGTGATTTCCACGAAGAATTCCAGTCGTACCACGGGTGTCCCAGACAGGCGATCTTCCGGGTTCTGCTCCAGGCGGAAGAGGTTGCGGAAATGGGAAGCTGGGCTTTTGATCCTACCCAAGACCGGATGTTCTGGTCGGACGGAATGTACCGATTATTCGAACTCGACCCCGCGGTTGCTGTTTTTCCGGAAACTTTTGCCGAATACGCTCGCCCGCGAAACGACGGGGATGTGCTGCAGGTCATCAACCATATGCGCCACAATCCGCGACCGTTTGTCCATACCCTTTTGATTGAGACGCACAGCCGCCTTAAAAGAATCAAAATCCAGGGAACCCGGGTCAGCGATCTGGAAGGAGATGGGATACGCATGGTCGGTATTGCCCACGATAGTTCCGCAGCAGCGGAGTCGGAGCAGGCCTTGCGCGAGCAAAGTCACTTTATCAACAATATTCTGAAGGCCATGCCCGATGCCATCAATGTCATCAACCTTCAGACCCATGAAATGGAATATCTGAACCGGGCAACCATTACCCACCGGCCGGTAGGTGTCGGGCACTTCAACCGGGTTAGTATTCGGGAGGGAATCCAACGGTACGTCTATCCCGAAGACTTCCCGTCGATCGAGACGTACCTCGACAGCTTTCGGAACGCCAGCGATCAGGAAGTGCATCATGTCGAATACCGCGCGCGGACTTCGCCGGAAGGCCGATGGATGTGGTTCCGGGCCTACGGAAAAGTTTTCAGTCGCAGCAGCGACGGGGTGCCAAACCGTTGCGTCAATGTGATTCAGAACATCAGTGACGCCAAGGAATCCATGGCGGAAATTATCCGCATGAAAGAAACCATGGCGCGCCAGGCACAGCGCCAGTATGAAGAGTTATTCCGGTCTATTGATCAGGGCTTCATCATCATTGAACTAATACCCGCGACGGAGCGTCAGCCGGCGAACCTCAAATTTCTGACGGCTAATCCGGCGATTAATAAGGTACTGGGTATCGATACGGGCATTACGAACAAAGTGCTTTCAGAGATTGTCCCCGACGCGCCTGCCGAGTGGACCCGTATCATCGAGCGGATTGTCGCAACCCAGCGCGAAAGGCGCTTTACCGTTCACATGCACCCCTTGTCCGACCGATGGTTGGAAGCCTTCGCTTTTCCTACCGGCGACCCGCGGGCGCGACAGGTAGCCGTCCTTCTCAACGACATAACCGATAGAATCCGATTTGAAGAAGACCTCCGCGATCGCCAGCTCAAGCTGGAAATTGCCCAGCGCGCCGCCCGCGTTGGCATATGGACTTTTCATCCCGACCGACAACAAGGTATGGGAACACAGGAGTGGATGGAGCTCACGGGGCTCGTCAGCAACACGGACACCTGGACACTTAACGACCTGTTGCCGCGCGTCTACGAGCGTGACCGTGACCTGGTCGCAGAGGCGTTTGACCGTGCCCAGCATGAAAAAAACATTGATGTCGAATTCCGGATTGAGCACCCGGACCAAGGTATTCAGTGGTTTCTGATGCGCGGAACATACGTCGAGGCTGAAACCGTACGCGTCGATGCGCTCATGGGTACCCTCATTGACATCACGGAGCGAAAGCAATTTGAAGAACAACAGGATGAATTTCTGGCTATTGCAAGCCACGAACTTCGAACACCCGTAACCAGTATTAAGGCCTATGCCGACATTCTCAACGACCTGTT
>CAZHIQ010000026.1:15666-19083 GCA_964532595.1 uncultured Roseivirgaceae bacterium | reverse complement strand
AGAGCCATAACAACAATCAATGGGCGATGATCGCCGAACGACTCTCGAGCCAGGTCGATCGACTGACACGTCTGATTCGCGACCTGCTCGATACAACGGGACTGAAGTCAGGAGGGCTCACGCTGAAGCCCGAGTTGTTCAACCTCACCGAACTCATTCGCGATCGCGTTGACGAGATTCGGCGCGCCACGTCGCGAATTATTGTTTTCAATAATGCGTCAACCGTAGCCATATACGGTGACCGCGATCGCATCGGCCAGGTTATACACAATCTACTCTCGAATGCTACAAAATACTCTCCTGCTGCTGCTCCCGTAATGATTTCAGTGGACACAGAAGGTGACACAGCCACCGTAGCGGTCCGTGACTTCGGAGTAGGGCTCGCCCCTGACGAGCAGGAAAGGATCTTCCATCGTTTCTATCGGGCACGGGAAAACAGAGCGAATTCCGTCACCGGTCTTGGACTCGGATTGTATGTAGCTTCAGAGATTGTGAGGAAGCATGGCGGTACCATCGGTGTGACAAGTCGTAAGGGAGATGGCTCGCGCTTCTACTTTTCTCTTCCCCTCCAACACGTTACTGCAGGCTGACCTTTCCCCCTTCGCGCACGGCCCTGTAGATGCCATCCAGGATCTTCAGATCGACTACAGCCGATTGTCCATCCACGGGCAATACAGGCTTCTTCCCGTCAAGGATAATAGCCGCCATTTCGTCCATCTGAATAGTCTGATGCGCTATATGCGGAAAACTCATCTCACCCTGGTGGGAGCGTCCCTTAATCGGACCGTATCCCGTAGCAGGATGGAGTTCAGCAAAACCCTTTTCTCCGTTCAGGAAGAAACGATCCAGATTACTCATGTTATAGGTCGACAAGCAGGATGCCATAGCGCCCCCGGGAAATCCCAATTGAAAGGTAATGGTTTCGTCAACGCCTTCCCCGAATTTTGATGGATCTGTCTTGGTCTCCTGCGCGGTCACCCATAGCGGATCCTCACCAACCATGTAGCGCGCTCCGTTCACTGCGTAGATGCCGATGTCCATGAGCGCTCCCCCTCCAGCCAGCTTTTTGTCGAGACGCCACTGATTGGGATTACCAATCCGGAATCCGCTCAATCCCTGGAAGAACTTAATCTTCCCGAGAACACCTTCTTCGCGCATGCGCACCACTTCAAGGGTATGCGGCTCAAACCGCATCCGGTAACCCACAAGCAACTTGACCCCTGCCTTCGCGCAGGCATCTACCATTGATTGTCCCTCGGCAGCATTAATGGCCATGGGCTTCTCACAAATCACGTGCTTTCCCGCTGCCGCTACACGGATGGCCTGCTCGGCATGCAACGCATTGGGAGTAATTATATACACCGCATCAATGTCCGGGTTGTTCCGGATATTGTCGAAATTGTCATAGTTGTAACAGCTCTTCTCCGGCACGTTGTACTTCTTCTGCCACTCCTTCAGCTTCGCAGGCGTACCGCTGATCAGACCGGTGATGCGCGCCCTCTTACAATCACGCATTGCCTCGGCTACGCGGGTCGCATATCCGCCCAGCCCCATCAAGGCAACACGCAGAACAGGAGCCCCCGTTCCCGGTGAAGGGGAGACCACATTATAACCTAGCGCAGGGAGCGCAGGCAACATTAGAGCAGAGGCGGAAATACGCTGTAAAAACTGACGACGTGAACGCATGACGAAATCATTTTAGTGGATAATCAAATGTAAACAATCCGCCTGTTCACTCCGAATCGTCTTTGACTTATTATCTTTATCCAATGAATAGATCGGCTCTTATTCTTCTCGTCCTCTTTCTTTCCGTTACCAGCGGTTTGGGGCAACAAAAGCGGGCACGTGATCACGGTATTGTCATTGGCATCCTTCCTACCGGACCTCTCAATGCCATTACTGATATTAAGGGTGTCCGTGTCGGCCATACCACGATAGTTCGCGACTCCGCGAGAACCGGCGTGACAGCGATCATACCCCACCCGGGGAATGTATTCCAGGACAAAGTGCCTGCCGCGGTCTTTGTGGGAAACGGCTTCGGCAAGCTTGCCGGAAGTACACAAATAGCCGAACTCGGAAATCTGGAGACACCGATCATCCTTACCAACACGCTCGCCGTGGCTACGGCAATCGACGCGCTAATCACCTACACGTTGGGTCTACCGGGTAATGAAGAAGTCAGGTCGGTCAACGCTGTGGTTGGCGAAACAAATGATGGATACCTCAACGATATACGAAGCCGACCTGTGACGCAGGGAGATGTTATCGCGGCCATAGAAAACGCCGGTGCCCGGGTAACCGAAGGAAATGTCGGAGCAGGAACAGGCACCGTGTGCTTTGGTTTTAAGGGGGGTATCGGTACCGCGTCGCGAGTTCTGCCGGAAAGTGCGGGTGGCTATTCCGTTGGAGTCATCGTTCAGACAAACTTCGGAGGCGTTCTTTCCATTGACGGTGTAGCTGTCGGAAAGGCACTCAGACGATATTATCTCCGGGATGCGGTCGATGGATCGTGTATGATCGTAGTGGCGACCGATGCTCCCCTCGACGCCCGAAATCTGGAACGTCTTGCAAAAAGAGCTTTTATGGGACTGGCCAAAACAGGAGGTATTGCCTCGAACGGGAGCGGCGACTATGTCATTGCTTTTTCGACTCATCCGGATGTGCGAATCCCGCATCAGGACACACGTCGAACGCAGAATATGACGGTCCTGCGCAACGATCACATGTCACCGCTATTCCTTGCCGCCATTGAAGCCACCGAAGAGGCTATCATCAATTCGCTTTTCATGGCGGAGTCTATGACGGGTTACACCGGAAACGAGGTCGAGGCAATTCCGGTTGATCAGGTGATCAAAATCATGAAGAAACACCGGGCTCTGAAGTAAGTCAATTCCTTTCGAACCGTCCGCTTTTGTTGGTTACCCTGATACGATAGAATACAGGACGCATTCGTTTTTCCCCCGGCGGCGGAGGGGCCGGCGCGGCAGCATCGCTCGTCCGGAACGGCGCAAGCCGCTCCCTCAATAGATCAAGTGCGTGTGCCTGCATCTCGCGGGAAGTCAATTCCTCAAATTCCCCTTCGATAATGACGCAACGCCAGTTGGCCAGATTGTCGATATCGTCAACTTCGAAGCAAACCGAAGGATTCTTCCGCATCATCTCGATTTTCAGGCCCTCCCTGGAATGCGCATAGATAAACCCGTCGTGCCAGACATACGCTACCGGAACAACATATGTCTTGCCCCCGGTCGAGCATCCAATTCGGCCCACCAGCGCCGTTGATAAAAGACTTTCAATTTGGCGATCAGTCAGTTCAGCAATCATAGATAAGTAATATAAATCCTGTGTGATTGGTAGTCAGATTCCTTCAAAGAGACTAACAGACTCCATGTATTCCGGCTCAACTACTGTCCAACC
>CAZHIQ010000026.1:11253-15566 GCA_964532595.1 uncultured Roseivirgaceae bacterium | reverse complement strand
TAGCCCGTGATGATCACCGTATCGCGCTTGTTGCGTAACCGGTGGTAAAGGTGGTGAAGAATTCGTCCCCCCGTCATCATACCACTCGACGAAATAATGATCGCTCGGCTCTTGATAGCATTTAACGACTTGGAATAATCGGACGTCTTGACGAACACCAGCATATTGGTTTCCATTTGCCGTGCGAACTCATCGCTGTCGAATCTTACTTTATGATACTGTGGGTACTTGTAATACAGATAAGTCGCCGATGTCGCCATTGGGCTGTCGATATATACCGGAACATCCGGAATCCGGCCTTCGGCCATCAGTCGATGGAGGTGATACAAGAGCAACTGCGTTCGCCCGACAGCAAACGCAGGGATAAGGACCACACCGCGGTCTTCGAATGTCTCATTAACAATGCGCTCAAGATCGGCAGCAGGGTCGGCCTCCGGATGGTTTCGCGTCCCGTATGTCGATTCCACGAAGAGAATGTCCGCTCGCTCAAGCGGAACAGGAGGACGGAGAATAAGATGTTCACTCCTGCCCAGATCTCCCGAAAAGACTATCGTTTTTCTTTGCTGGTCGCCGCGAATATCAATCTCCGTAATAGCCGCGCCCAACAGGTGGCCGGCATTTCGAAATCGAATCGAGATACGATCACTCAGGACAACTGATTGATCAAACGGATAAGGTCGCAAATGACTAAAGACACGCTGTGCGTCGACGGTGGTGTAAAGCGGTAACGGCTTTTGGTGTCTGGAATAGCCCTTAGCCTCCGCGTAAGAAGCTTCCTCTTCCTGGAGCTTCGCTGAATCGAGCAGCATGATCTCCATCAGTGCCGCCGTGGGTTCTGTGCAGTATACCGGACCGTCGAAGCCTTCGCGAACCAGCTTCGGCAAGTATCCGGTGTGATCAATATGGGCGTGACTTATCACAACGGCGTCAATGGTCGAAGGGTCGACGGGAAAGGTCTCCCAATTTCGCTGTCTCAAGTCCTTGAGGCCCTGAAACAGGCCACAATCAAACAAGAGGCGGAAGTCACCAATATTCAGCAAAAACCGCGAACCTGTCACGGTGCCGGTGGCTCCCAGAAACTTGACTGTCACATTCATAAGGGCAAGATGCTAAAAATCCGGCTTCTTCGTTTCATGACAAAAATCATATTTTGCAATGACGGGGCTCACGGATATCCGTAGCTGTGGAGCATAGTTTTGACGGCAAACAAGAAAAGCTTACCGAGCCTTTCAGAGGCGTTAAACTATGATTGCAGTCGAAAAAGAAGTCAACTCTGTCGTAAAATGCTACCATTGCGGACAACCGTGCGAGGATGAGATTCACGTTCTGGACGACAGAAAATTCTGCTGCTTCGGCTGTAAAACGGTCTATGAAATTCTGAGTCAAAACCAACTATGCGAGTATTACGACCTGGATGAAGCTCCGGGTGTGAGACTGGCTGAAGTAAACACCGACGACTTCGCGTACGTCGATCAGGAAGAAGTTCGCGCCCGTCTCTTGTCATTCGCATCGCCGACTTTTTGCCGCGTTACCTTTCGTATTCCGTCCATCCACTGCGTCTCATGTATATGGCTTCTCGAAAACCTTTACAAACTGCAGCCGGGGATTACCCGAAGTGAAGTCGTCTTCGGAGAAAAGCGGGTTACAATCGACTTTGATCCGCGGCGAGTTAAGCTCAGCGGCGTAGTCCGCGTTCTTGCCAGCATCGGATACACCCCGGAACTAACGAAAGACAGTGCAGAGACGCCCCGCAAGAAAACAGACCGTACGCTTCTGTTCAAGATAGCCGTGGCAGGCTTTTGTTTCGGAAATGTCATGATGTTCAGCTTTCCCGAATATCTCGGCATCACCGTATCGGATGAAGGCTTTGTAAGAATGTTCGGATGGCTTAATCTCGTTCTGTCATTACCCGTGTTCTTTTACAGCGGATGGGACTACCTCACCTCAGCCGTCCAGGCATTCCGACAGCGTCAGATCAACCTCGACGTTCCTATCGCAGCCGGGTTGCTGGCGTTGCTCTTCCGTAGCAGTTGGGAAATCATCACCGCATCGGGAGCTGGCTATTTCGACTCTCTCAACGGGCTCGTGTTTTTCCTGTTGATAGGACGATGGTTCCAGAGCAAGACGTATGCAACGCTCTCGTTCGATCGGGACTTCACTGCTTACTTTCCCATTGCTGTCAACAAACTGATCCGAGAGAATGGGGAAAATGAGTGGTCCCCCACTGTAATCTACAAACTTCGGCGCGGTGACATTATTCAAATCCGCAACATGGAGATCATTCCCGCCGACAGTACTCTGCTCGATGAGCGAGCTTTCATCGACTACAGCTTTGTTACCGGCGAAGCCAAACCGGTAAGGGTACAAGCTGGCGAGCGTGTCTATGCAGGAGGCCGACTGATCGGCACGCCCGTACGCCTGACTGTTGAGAAACCTACTTCACAGAGTGAGCTGACCAGCCTTTGGAACAACGAGGCGTTCCGGAAAGAAAAAGAAAGTCGTTATCAAAAAGTCATAGACCGTGTAGCCCGGCGATTCACCTGGGTTGTACTTTTCATTGCAGTAACGGCAGGCATCTACTGGTATATGACCGACCCTACACAGACATGGCTCGTCGTAACTGCCATACTCATCGTTGCATGTCCCTGTGCCCTGGCACTCTCGGCGCCATTCACCTATGGCAGTACACTGCGCGCCTTCGGCAAGCATCATTTGTACCTGAAAAACGCGGATATAATCGAGAGAATGGCGGCCATCGATGCCGTTGTCTTTGACAAAACCGGTACCGTCACGCATGGCACAGCGCCCACTGTGCGACTTCACGGAAACTTGTCTTCCGATGAGACGAGTGCAATCAAGCTTCTCACGGGCTATTCAACACATCCGCTAAGCAAGCTCGTGACCAAATCGCTGCCAAAGGCAGTTGAGACAAAAGTTACTGACTTTAGTGAACTACCCGGGAAGGGGATCGAGGGCACCGTTGGTGGAAAACACTACCGCATAGGCTCCGCTGTCTTTACCAACTCAGCATCTGCAGATGACCTTCGCGCATCACATGTGTACGTATCCGTCGACTCCCAGCCGCGCGGATACTACGTGATTAAAACGTCGGTCCGTCCCAATATCGGCCACATGCTCAGACGACTGGGGTCCCTGTGTACCGCACTCGTGTCTGGCGATCACGATGGCGATAAGCCAGAAATGAAAAAGCTGTTTCCGGAGCACACCGAAATGCGCTTTAATCAAACACCCCAGCAAAAGTTGGCATACATTGAGGAATTGCAGCAGCAAGGTAAGAAGGTAATGATGCTGGGCGACGGATTGAATGATGCGGGCGCTTTGAGACAGAGCGATGTAGGCATCGCCGTCACCGATGATAGCGGCTTATTTACTCCTGCCAGCGACGGTATTCTCGACGGCCGGCAGTTAGAGAAGTTGGATACTTTCCTCGAGCTCTCCCGCGACGCAACAAAGATTCTTAAAACAGCCTTCGTTATCTCCTTCTGCTACAATGCCGTGGCGTTGAGCTTTGCGGTAACCGGCCACCTGACGCCCCTTGTTGCTGCCATTCTTATGCCCCTCAGCAGTATCAGCGTGGTGGTTTTCACGACACTGGCAGTAAATTTTACAGTAGGACGAAAATTGAAGGTATAAACGAAAAATTTAACGGCCATGAAATACACAACCGGCGAAGAAGCCATCAGTCTAATTAAACCCAACAGCCGACTCTTTGTACACGGCGGCGCGGCTACACCTCACTTTCTTCTGCGTAAGCTCGCCGAGCGCGCACCCGACCTCTGGAACATCGAAGTGGTCAGCATCAGTCTTCAGGGCGATGCCGTCATTGCGGCTCCTCAATTTAAAGACAGCTTCCGTCTGAATTCCCTTTTCGTATCACAGAACGTACGAGAAGCGGTCAACGCCGGACGGGGCGACTATGTCCCTATCTTTCTAAGTGAAATTCCCATCTTGTTTCAAAGGGGTATACTTCCCATCGACGTGGCAATGGTTCATGTTTCCCCTCCCGACAAGCACGGCTTTTGCTCGCTGGGCGTATCCGTCGACATCGCCATCTCAGCGGTCAAGAATGCCAAAACCGTAATTGCCCAGGTCAACCCGCATATGCCCCGCACGTTAGGCGATGGCCTTGTTCACGTCGACGAATTCGATGCGATGGTGGAAGTAAACGAAGAACTACCGGAAGTGCTGGGCGGCGACGCGGGCGGTGAAATCCCGAAACGAATCGGCGCCTTCTGTGCCGAACTGATCGAAGACGGAGCAACCCTGCAAATGGGTATCGGCGCGGTGCCCGA
>CAZHIQ010000026.1:0-11153 GCA_964532595.1 uncultured Roseivirgaceae bacterium | reverse complement strand
GCCCACTACGTCGTAACAGAATACGGAATAGCGTATCTTTATGGCAAGAACATGCGACAACGCGCAAAGGCACTCATCAACATCGCACACCCTAATCACCGGGAGCGGTTGGAGCGCGAGGCATTTGAGCGTTTCCATACTTACGAGTTCGAACGAACCTTTTATTGACATGGCCATTATTGTGCTTCTTATCGGGGTAAGTCTTTCTATCGCGCTGGTTTTCCTGGGTACCTTCTACTGGAGCATGCGATCTGGCCAGTATGACGACACCTATACCCCTTCCGTCAGAATGTTGTTCGACAACAAGCCGACGAAGGGCAAGGCGAAAAAAGTAAATGATCGGCAATAGAATCCCTTTTCTGATATTAGCACTTCTGGCGCTGCTGACCGGCATCTGGACAGGACTCCACCGCATCGGCTGGAGCCTGTCGGCTGGAGCCATTTCACTGCACCACGGTGCGATCATGGTCGGCGGGTTCATGGGAACTCTTATTTCTCTGGAAAAAATAATCCCCCTTAAACAGCGTGGGGCCTTCCTCGTCCCCGCTCTCAGCGGTCTCAGTGTCATCCTCTTCATCGCAGGTTTTTCCGGGTTGTCGATTGTCGCTCTGGTCATCGCATCTATAGCCTTGACAGCCGTATTTGCTTATTATCTGCTGCGACACCGCGATGGCCTTTACGCGTTGATGCTAACCGGTAGTCTTTGCTGGCTCACAGGTAACGTCATGCTCCTTTCCGGCCGTCCCTACCCCGCCGCCTTCCCCTGGTGGGTCGCGTTCGGATTGTTTATCATCACGGCTGAGCGACTTGAACTGACGAAATTTCTTCCCGTATCCCGCAGCGCCCGCTACATCCTCACAGCATTTCTGGGCTTGTTCCTCCTCGGCGCAGCGTTGTCGTTCCACGGCGCCGGAAGATGGGTGAGTGGAGCCGCCCTATGTGGTGTTGCCTTATGGCTTTTGCGCTACGACCTTATCGGCATCTCCATACGCAAGGAAGGCCTTCCGAAATATATTGCTACGACCTTGCTCGCCGGCTACACAGCTCTCTTGCTTACAGGGGTATTCATCCTGTTCACAGGAAGCCAAGCCTTTAGCTATGATGTCGCGGTACACACCTTCTTTTTGGGCTTTATCTTCTCCATGATCTTCGCCCACGGCCCCGTTATACTACCGGGGGTACTGGGGGTGTCGGTTAAGCCCTATCACCCCGTGCTATACGTGTGGACAGGTATGCTTCACCTCTCGTGGATCGTCCGGGCAGGAAGCGACTTCCTGCTGAATTTCCCTGTTCGACGGACGAGTGGAGTACTCAGTGCTGTTGCCCTTGTGGCCTTTTTCCTGACCATGGCTGCGCTGACCCGAAACGCAATCAAAGAAAATGCGAACGTACACTAGCCTCCCTGTCCTCTTCTTTGTCGTTGCCGCAGCTATCGGCCTTTTTCTTCGATGGCAATTCCTTCTGCCGACCCCCGGGATTCGATTCACCTGGTTTGTCCACGCGCACTCGCATATCATGTTTCTCGGTTGGGTAACCAACGTACTCTACCTCGCCAGCATCCGGTATCTCTCCGACGAGGATCAAAAGAAAGCAATGCGGTGGTTCGTCGTCCTGCAGGTGCTGGTGGTCGGTATGCTTATTGCTTTCCCCCTGCAAGGCTATGCGCTGTACTCTATAACCTTTTCGACTCTTCATACCCTGCTGCTGGCCTTTCTCATTATCGTATTTTGGCAGCGCACCAAGACGCAACACAACACGGCGCTCGCATTCTTGCGCCCGGCTTTGGTTTTCTTTCTGCTTTCCACGCTCGGCCCATTCGCTTTGGGATACTTCATGAGTCAGGGGCTAAGCACGAGCGTCTGGTATAACTTTTCGATCTACTATTACCTTCATTTTCAATACAACGGGTTCTTCACCCTGGGTATCCTGGCACTCTTCTTTCAACTTCTCGACGACTACGGAATAACGTACACACCAAAGCTCGCCAGGCGGATGGCCTTATGGCTGGCGATTGCATGCGTACCTGCCTATGCTCTCAGTGTATTGTTTGCCAACCCCGGACTTCTTTTTAACATAACCGGCGGCATCGCGGCGATGATCCAGGTTGGCGTCGTCATTGTCTTCACCCTTGACATCGGCGGGTCTGTCCGCGCATTACAACAGAAGACAGGCAACGGCCTGTACCGCGTCTTCTTTTTCGTCTGGCTGTGCTGGGTGGTTAAGTCCGTGCTTCAGCTTCTTTCCGCCCATCCCGAGATAGCCCGTCTGGCCTATGAATTACGCCCCATAGTCATCGCATACCTTCATCTTGTACTTCTCGGAACAATTACCCTTTTTCTACTGGCCTGGTACGTCACACAGGGATGGGCCAGTGCGCGCCTCTCCCTTAGGGGTATCGCGTTGCTCATCATCGGATTCATCATCTCCGAAATTGTTTTGATTATGACACCCTGGTGGGGACAAATAACGGGTGGAAGGCTGTCACATACCGTTGTCGTTTTCTTCTTCTCCATTCTGATGTGGATGGGAGCCCTTTTCTCATACGCTGCGGCATGGAAAGCCACACAAAAAGCCGACTGACGAAAATCACCCGCCATCTTGACCAGCATCATAACCGCGCCGGAGGCAACCGCGTACTTTGCATACATGATGCTCGCCCGCTCACTGACCGACCTGATTCGAAAATACGATGTACCGACACCTCGTTACACAAGCTATCCCACCGTTCCGCATTGGAATATTGACTCGTTCAGCAAAAGCAAATGGGAAGAAGCCGTTGTCCGGGCGTTTAACGAGACCAACGAAAGTCACGGGATAAGCCTGTACGTTCACCTTCCGTTTTGCGAAAGCCTCTGCACCTATTGCGCCTGTAATAAGAGAATCACGAAGAACCATGGGGTTGAAAAAGGATACATTGAATCGCTACTCACCGAATGGCGTCAATACAACGCGCTCTTCGGGCGAACGCCTACTATCCGGGAGCTACATCTCGGTGGAGGAACTCCAACCTTCTTCAGTCCGGAGAATCTTCACAAACTGGTAAGCGAGATTCTCGCACAAGGCATTGTCCACCCTGAACATGAATTCAGTTTCGAGGGACATCCCAACAACACAACAACGGCGCACCTACAGACTCTGTACGACCTTGGATGTCGAAGAGTAAGCTTTGGCGTCCAGGATCTCGACCCTTTGGTTCAAAAAACGATCAATCGAATCCAACCACTGGAGAATCTGGAAAAGGTTACAAGGGAAAGCCGCCGGATCGGGTACACTTCCATCAGTTACGATCTGATCTACGGGTTGCCGCATCAGACGCGCGCAACAGTGAGCAGTACAATGGAGAAAGTATTGCCGTTGCGTCCTGACCGGATATCGTTCTATAGCTACGCTCATGTGCCTTGGGTCAGTCCGGGACAGCGCGGCTACAGCGAGTCAGATCTCCCGACCGATATTGAGAAGCGGGTCTTGTATGAGACAGGCCGTGCAATCCTCAAGGAAGCCGGTTACGAAGACATTGGAATGGACCACTTCGCGCTGCGCACCGACGCACTCTATCAGGCAATGACAGAGGGTACCCTTAACAGAAACTTCATGGGGTATACCACCAGCACTGCTGAGCTACTCATCGGGCTTGGCAGCTCGGCCATTAGCGACGCAAAATACGCCTATGCCCAAAACCTGAAGAAAGTCGAGGAATACAGGCAGGCTATCGACAACAACGGTAGTGCTGTATTCAAAGGTCACCTCCAGTCGCACGATGACCGTCGGACGAGGGCGATTATTCTTGATATCGCATGTCGCGGGAAAGTTAACGTACCGTCGGAAATCATAACGGAATCAATGCGCGCAAGACTCTTGGAAATGGTAGAGGAAGGCATTCTGCTTCCATCGACCGAAGGCTATACAGTTACAGAGACAGGACGTGCATTTGTAAGAAACATTTGCGGGGTGTTTGATCCGGGGCTACAACAGCCATCAACGCAGGTAGCACCGGTGTTCAGCAAAGCGATTTAACCGGCATGCTTTTTTTAACACAACGCAAATTTGAAATAACAATAAACCCTGAAAAAGACTTTGTGAAAGTGGTTTATCCGTCTAACTTTAGGAATATACCGCATTCACTAAGGGCCGGTTTCACGGGAAGACTGAATGCGCAAAACCCCGCAAGTGGACGACACTATCAATAGCCGCGATATGATCGCGGTATGAACGGGAGGATTGTGCAGCAGAAACTCAGGCAACAAAAAAGGAAGACCTTTTTATATACTCTAAAACCGTGAACCAATGAAACAACTGTTTTCAATTCTTTTAACCAGCGCCCTGATTATTTCATGTGCACCTGATCGACCGAATCAAGAAGGAGGAAGCGGACGCCTTGACGATGCTGTATCCGCCAATGTAAACGACGGCAAAGGTATCGGTGAAGTAAAACACGTCGAACTCACCACCCCCCTTGATCAGGGGCGAGTGAAGCGAGGTAAAGACATTTACGAAATGAAATGTAGCGCCTGTCACCGCCTCGACGATCAGCGCGTCGTCGGACCGGGTTGGGCGGGGCTTACCAAAGCCCGCAAACCCGAATGGATCATGAATATGATCACTAATGTCGACGTCATGCTCGATCAGGATCCCGAAGCGCAGAAGCTACTAGAGCTTTGTCTTGTTCGCATGCCTAATCAGAACGTCAGCATCGGCGATGCCCGCGACATTCTGGAGTACATGCGTCAGAACGACGGCGAGCAGTAAAAACTGAACTCAATTTCCTAATCTGCATCTTATATGAACAGCAAGTACCTTGGTGTGGCGTGCGTGATCGCTGCGCTCACACTCATGAATTGTAAACCAAAAGGCCCTGGAAGTGCCACAACAGGAGACGCCGCCGCGCGAGTATATGTCGCACCCGGACAACACGACGAATTCTACAACTTTGTATCCGGTGGATTTAACGGACAGCTCAGTGTCTACGGAGTTCCCTCCGGACGACTCATCAAAGTAATTCCGGTTTTCTCGGTATGGACCGAAAATGGGTGGGGATACAGCGAAGAATCAAAGCCTATGCTGAACACTTCGCATGGCTTCGTTCCCTGGGATGACCTTCACCACGTAGCGATCTCTACCACCAATGGCGAACACGACGGAAGATGGGTATTCGCCAACGGTAACAACACTCCGCGTGTTGCTCGCATTAACACGCAGACATTCCGTACGGATGAAATGATTGAACTCCCCAACAGCGGGGGTAACCACTCGTCGCCCTTCATCACCGAAAATACGGAATATGTAATCGCCGGAACGCGCTTCAGTATCCCCATGAATCACCAGGATGTTCCGATCGACTCGTACAAGGACAACTTTAAGGGTTCGATCAGCTTCATCAAGGTCGACCAGGAAACGGGCCGTATGAGTATTGGCTTCCAGCTGCGCACACCCGGCTTCAACTTCGACCTGAGTCGCGGTGGCAAGGGCCCTTCACGCGACTGGTTCTTCTTCTCGACCTACAATACGGAACAAGCGCACACACTGCTCGAAGTCAACGCATCACAACGTGACAAGGACTTCATCATGGCGATTAACTGGCGCAAGGCCGAAGAATACGCGGCTCAGGGACGGGGAAAGATCGAGAAGGTTGAATATGCTCACAACGTATACGACGAGCACACTCACACCGCAACGTCTAATATACTAACCGAAGTGCGTGTACTCGATATCAGTGAATTCCCCGATATCGCCTACTTCATTCCCTGCCCGAAGTCACCTCACGGAACTGATGTAGACCCTACCGGCGAATACATCGTCGGCAGCGGAAAGCTTGCCGCCACGATGCCTGTGTTCTCATTCAGCAAAATTCAGGCAGCCATAGCCAATGAAGACTTCGAGGGAGATTTCGAGGGCATTCCCGTAATCCGCTACGAAGCCGCGCTTCACGGCGAAGTGCAAAAGCCTGGCCTCGGCCCTCTTCACACCGAATTCGACGCCAACGGAAACGCCTATACGTCGATGTTCGTCTCTTCGGAGATCGTAAAGTGGAATCTAAAAACCCTTGAGATTCTCGACCGCGTGCCTACTTACTACTCGATCGGGCACCTTAGCGTGATGGGTGGTCCAACCGCCAAACCCCACGGCAAGTACATGATCGCCTATAACAAGATCACCAAAGATCGTTACCTGCCTACCGGGCCTGAGTTGGCACACTCCGCACAGCTTTACGACATCTCCGGAGATAAAATACAATTACTGCTTGACTTCCCGACGCTGGGAGAACCGCACTACGCTGAGGCAATCCCTGCAAGCATGATTGCCGACAAGTCGGTCAAGTTCTACCGGCTGGAGGATAATCAGCACCCCTATGCGGCAAAAGGAGAAGGCATGACCAAAGTCGAGCGCAAGGGCAAAGAAGTACACGTGTGGATGACCGCCATTCGCTCGCACCTGACTCCTGACAACATTGAAGGGGCGCAGGTAGGCGACGAAATCTACTTCCACGTTACCAATCTCGAACAGGATTGGGACGTCCCTCATGGATTCGCTATAAAAGGAGCGAACAACGCCGAAATCCTGATTATGCCGGGCGAAACGCAAACGCTGAAGTGGACACCTAAAAAGCCTGGTGTGTACCCGTACTATTGTACTGACTTCTGTTCGGCGTTACACCAGGAAATGTCGGGATACATCCGCGTCTCACCTGCAGGAACCAATACTCCGATCCGATTCGGAACCGGTGAGATGAAATCGGCAGCCACAGCTTCGGCAGGAAAGTAATCCTAATCCAAAAAGTTTACATGGTCCGCCCTCGAAGAAGGGTGGGCCATGCTTAACGACACGCCATGAAAAAACTTCTTCCCATAACCCGAATCCTGATTGCCATCTCGGCCTTGCTCCTGATTAGCGCCTACTTTGTTCCGCTGTGGCGAATTCTTATGTGGGCACCCCAATATCCGGAAGGGCTCGAAATGAAAATCTGGATCAACAACATTACCGGCGACGTAAAAATCATCAGCGCGCTTAATCACTACATCGGTATGCGACATATCGAAGTGAGCATGTTTCCGGAGTTTGGGTACATGATTTACATCGTCGCCTTTGTGATCGCATTCGGCGTGGTCACCGCACTGGCGAACCGGCGTATCATGGCGCTACTTTATGCCGCTATACTTATTGCGTGTGCCATCGCAGCACTCGTAGATTTCTATCTGTGGGGATATGACTATGGACATAACCTCGACCCTAACGCCGCTATCATTGTACCCGGAATGGCATACCAGCCGCCGGTAATCGGCACCAAACAACTACTGAACTTTACTGCATTCTCCGGCCCCGACGTAGGTGGCTGGATTTTCATTATCTCCGGTGCAATGGCCATTGGTGCGATTGCCTGGAATTTCTACCGACGAGACAAGAAGAAATGAAAAAACTGATAATCCCCATTATTGTCTGCCTGGCCATGACTTCATGCAAAGTAGAGCCAGAACCTCTGGTCTATGGTGAAGATGCCTGCCATGCGTGCAAGATGACCCTGATGGACCGGAAGTTTGGCGCCGAACTCGTAACGAGCAAGGGAAAAATCTTCAAGTTCGACGATGTCAATTGCATGATGAATTTCTTCAATGCCGAAGCGGCCAATGGGAGCGAATTCACTCACCGTCTGGTCGTTGATTTCGCGAAACCGGGCACATTGATTCCGGCAGCCGATGCTTTCTATCTGAAATCACCTCAGATTAAGAGCCCGATGGCAAGCCAGATAGCGGCCTTTAGTTCGAAAGAAGAGCTTGAAAGCGTACAAAGAGAATTGTCAGGTGTCTACCTCGTGTGGGGAGAACTGATCACGCAATTTAAGTAATGAAGGGACTCACACTGATTATCACCGTATGCCTCCCGCTCCTGCTCACCGCCAACACCATCACAGTCGACCCGGCAGGAGACGTCACGGCGTTGCGACAGGCTCTCGGCCTCGCCAGCCCCGGTGATACTATTGTCATAAAGACCGGTACCTACCGCGAAGGTAACATCGTCATCGACCGTCCTGTTACATTGATTGGCG
The DNA here is from genome assembly GCA_964532595.1 of uncultured Roseivirgaceae bacterium. Taxonomy (GTDB): domain Bacteria; phylum Bacteroidota; class Bacteroidia; order Cytophagales; family Cyclobacteriaceae; genus Chryseosolibacter. The sequence continues at coordinate 3,115 of CAZHIQ010000026.1, read as the reverse complement.
AAGGGCTTCCCGTGCTCGACGGTGAAGGCAAGTACGAAATCCTTACAATCAACAGCCATGACGTGACGGTCCGTGGCATCCGATTCATCCGGACCGGCATTTCCAGCATTCACGACCTGGCGGCGGTAAGCGTTAACGACTCCCGCAACGTAACCGTCGCTGACAACCAGTTCTATGACACCTTCTTTGCCATCCGTTTCTCGAACGCCAGCGACGGCCGGGTTGAAAACAATGAAATGCAGGCCCTTGGAAGCGCGGAATACGAAATCGGGAACGGCGTGCATATGTGGAAGTGTACGAGAATGCAAGTGAAGAACAACGACATCCGCGGACATCGTGACGGCATCTACTTCGAATTTGTAACCGAATCACACATAACGGGAAACACCAGTGAAGACAACATCCGATATGGACTGCACTTCATGTTCTCCCACAACGACGAATACCGCAACAATCGGTTTATCAACAATGGTGCGGGCGTCGCCGTGATGTATACGCACGGCGTTCGTATGCTCGACAACATCTTCGAACGAAACTGGGGCGGGGCCTCTTATGGTCTGCTGCTGAAAGACATCCGCGACAGCCAGGTGACCGGCAACCAATTTATCAAAAACACTATTGGCATTCATATGGAAGGCGTAAGCCGAACGACCTTCCACGAAAACGACTTCAACGCGAATGGCTACGCTATCCGACTGCAGGCAAGCTGTGACGACAACACCTTTTTTCGCAACAACTTCTCGGGCAACACCTTCGACCTGACCACCAACGGTATGATGGTGCTAAATACGTTGCAGGAAAACTACTGGGACCGCTATCAGGGCTATGACCTCGACCGGGATGGCATTGGTGACGTCCCCTACCGTCCGGTAAGTATTTATGCGATGATTGTTGAACGCATTCCGGCGGCCGTGCTGCTCTGGCGCAGTTTCCTCATCATGTTGCTTGATCGTGCCGAAAAAGTAGTCCCGGCCGTCACCCCTGAAAATCTGAAAGACGATTCACCTGTAATGAAGCCCTATGATCGAACTCGAAAACATCAGCAAGCACTTCGGGAAACTGCAGGCGCTTGCCGACGTGAATATACAATTTGACGCCGCGCGCTCTTACGCGCTGATCGGACCCAACGGATCCGGCAAAACCACGATGATCAAGTCAATCCTTGGAATGGTTATTCCTACCCGAGGTGATATACGCGTAGAAGGAAAGTCTATTCGCAACGACTGGCTGTACCGCGAAAAGATCGGGTACATGCCGCAGATCGGACACTTCCCCGAAAACATGCGCATTGGTCAACTGATCGACATGATCCGCAACATCCGAAAATCAGACACGCCGATTGATACCGACCTGCTGGAAGAGTACCAGCTCGAGAAAATATACGACAAACGTCTGCACACTATGTCGGGAGGAACAAGGCAGAAAGTCAGCGCCGCCCTGGCTTTTATGTTCAACCCCCCGATCCTCATTCTCGACGAACCAACGGCGGGACTTGATCCGCTCGCCGTCGAAATCCTGAAGGAAAAAATTCAACGCGAAAAATCCGCAGGACGATTATTCATCATCAGTTCCCATATCCTGAGCGATCTCGACGAACTTTCAAGCGATGTCGTCTACATCTTCGAAGGCAAGATTCAATACCACAATGCCATTGAACAGCTCAAGATGGAAACAGGCGAAGAGCGGCTTGGAAAAGCTATCGCGAGGATGATAATGAATAAAAAGATTACTGTAACCCAACGCTGAAATGGCGAGAATTGTCAAATACGTTTTTTACGACCTGCTGCGCACGCGGTTCATTCTCCTTTACACGATCCTTCTATTGGTCAGCACTTTTGTTCTGTTTCAGTTCGACAGCGATCCCGGCAAGATCATCCTCAGCCTGCTCAACGTTGTCTTGATGGTTGTTCCACTTGTCAGTATCGTCTTTACCACCATTCACTTCTTCAACTCGTACGAATTCATCGAATTGCTACTCGCCCAGCCGTTAAACAGGCGGGCTATTTTCCTCAGCGAATACCTGGCCCTCGCCCTCTCGCTGTGTCTGGCTTATGCGATCGGTATCGGTGTACCGGTTATTCTCTTCGGAGCCACCGATGGAGGCGTCACCCTGCTGCTCACAGGCATAATGCTGACACTGGTGTTTGTATCCCTGGCCTTCCTGGCTTCGGTGCTGACCCGCGACAAAGCAAAGGCCATCGGGCTGGCTCTCTTGTTCTGGTTCTACTTCTCCCTGATCTACGACGGAATGTTGCTCTGGGTGGTATTCACCTTCAGCGATTACCCGATAGAAAAGATAACGCTCGCATTGGTCGCGCTGAACCCTGTCGATCTCGCTCGTATTATCATGCTGCTTAAACTCGACATATCAGCCTTGATGGGATACACAGGTGCCTTCTATAAACAGTTCTTCGGAAACTACACCGGAACACTCTTCTCGATCGGTGTATTGTTTCTCTGGACGATCGTACCCGTTGCCGTGGCCACCCGTATTTTCGCCAGGAAAGATTTGTAGCCCTCTGACAAAAGTCATTTGGAGTAATCATTGCAAAGTCCCATATTTACGCCGATGACACTAAGAACGCCAATTGTCACCCTTTTCCTCGTACTCTACGCGCTCGCGTTGGTACGACCGGCGTTCCCTCTAGTTGAGTATTACCTTCAATACGATGCTTACCTGAAAGCGTGTAAAAACCGCGACCGCCCCGAACTACTATGTAACGGTCAGTGCGTACTCTCGCAGAAACTCCTGGCCGCTCAAGGCGGCGACGATCAGCCCGCACCTCCTCCTCCGGCTAAAGTAGATCTTCAGGATTATCCTATTGGTTTTGTATCTCCGGCCTGCGATATCCCGGTGCCCGAGACCTCTATTGCCTTCCATCAACGACACTCTGCGTCCTATTTCTACGACTACGCGGACGACATTTTCCATCCCCCCGTCTGAAACGTTTCCTTTGAAGCTCTCTTGTGGATGGTGCGCGTGTGCCAAAGGTGAACTACGCCTGCCCGCCGAAGTTACAGGCAGGAAAGGCGCTTCATAGTTCGTCTTAAGTTCAAACGTTGAAACACCAATCACTTGATTTCTACCTCCCGCCACGGCGGGCACGCGTACCTC
>CAZHIQ010000025.1:37990-44698 GCA_964532595.1 uncultured Roseivirgaceae bacterium | reverse complement strand
CTCTGAAAGTCAACCTGGCCTTCCAGATTTGCCGCGGTAATACCGGATGCCCCCCCGAAGCTGTAAAGGAAAGGGACCTTGCTTTCGGCAGACAATCCTGAGTTCAGATCGGTCACTACAATATTATCGTAAGTAGCGCCTGGGGGAACAAGCACTTCAAGTAACTGATCTGAAATGAAATCAATGTGACCCCGTGCGGCACCAAAGGTGACCACAGTGCGCGCGGCGTCCCCATTGAAGGAACCCTGGAGCGTTATGCGTTCACCGTTCTTTCCCGAAGTCTTGTCAATTTGACTGATCACCGGAATCTGTGCCAAAGCCGAAAGGCTAAGGAGCCAGACCGTCATCAGCAGTCCAATATGTCGTGTTCCGAGCCGTTTCATCATGTGATGGATATACTTCATCATCTCCCGGTAACCTTATTTCGATGGTTGAATAACGAGAACCCTCGCGGTTTTCAGTTTCGTGTAGGTTTTCAGGTTCCTCGCTTCCTGATACGCGTCCGACGACTTCTCCGTATTCAGCACATGCACATAATAGCGGCGGTCTTTCTCGTAGTAGAAGACGTTGGCGTTGAATTTCTCCTTGCGCAACTCCTGCTTATAAGCGTCAGCCGATGCAAAGTCACCAAAGACCTTGATGATAACATAGTACTGGGTCTTCTGTACCGTCGTGCGCTGGATGGCATTATTCATCGGCGGAATATCCTGCTGGAAACGCGAGCTTCGATGACCCACTGTGGTCGTGGTGAGACGCGATCTCAGTTCCGGAGCTTTCTTGCGATACTCTTTCTTGTCGCCCAGACGAAGACCGATCTGAATTTCATGCGAACCGCGTGAGAAGGCGGGCTCGGGTTGGTTGCCCGGCTCGTATGAGTAGCTCAGCATGAAATGATTGAAGTTCAGGCCCAGGTTGCCGCTCATACCGTAAGACTGACGGTAGCCGGCGCCAAGCCAGAAATTCGGAGACAGATTGAGTTTGGCCATCCCTTCGGCCTGACTGGTGCCGAATTTTGAGTATTTGTATAACAGATAGACTTCCAGAGGAGCATACGCCTCATCGATCTTGACTTTTCGATTGACCCCCTTGCGACGTCGGTTGACGATCTGATTGGAAACGCGTTTCCTGTAGTAGGCGGTCACGAAGACGTTGTCGAGAGGTGAAATCTGGGTGTGCTCGAAACTCGCGCTGCTGTTGAATTTAGGCGTAAAGAGTTGGGGCAAAGCGACGCCCAGGTGCAGCCCCGACTCTGAGCGGAGGAGCATACCGAAGTTTCCCACGGGTTGAATGTTGTTTTCCTGGTAGCGCGCAATGGCCGGGTCGGAGAGATCCGAGTCGCCCGGTCGTATCGTGTTCGTGATCGCTCCCCCGGAAAGACCAAAGTACAGGTTGCTTTTTTTCGTGACACCAATGCCATAAGCATAGGTGAGCAAGGCGTCCGTGGTATGAAGCATCCCGCGTTTATAGGTCGAAAGCTTTGCGCCGATGGCGCCGCGCGATTGATCGAACATCGTAGTGAAATTCACTGTGCTCAGTGAGGGTGCCCCTTCAATGTTCATCCATTGTTGGCGGTGATTGACAAAAATATAGGTGTAGTCAGTCGCGGCCTCGGCGGGATTGTACAAATAAGGGTTTACATAGTAGCTGTTGTACACAGGATAGTTCTGCGCGGTGACGAGAAACCCACTCGTCATAAGACCGACGAGCAGAAGGAGGTGTCGTACATAGTGCGTCCGCTGCATGGGCACCCGTTATCTTTAAAAAATGGACTCTTTTATGTCCGTTTGCGCCTTCAAAAAGGAGGACGCGTATCGACTTTGCGAGTCTATAGCTGTACGTCAGGAATCAGTTGTCTGAGTTCTTCTTCAAACTACGAATATACACTTTTTTTCTCATGAACGTCTAGCGGATGGCTACCGCACGAGCGTCACCGATCCGGTGACGGGTCGTTTGCCGGGACACGCAAAAACATAGAAGTACACACCTTCGGGCAGGGGAGAGCCGTTTGTGGTGCCATTCCAGTTGTTCTGGTAGCCCGTTGTTCCATAGACCTTCCTCCCGTTGCGGTCGTAGATTTGCAGCATACAATCGGGATAGTTCTCGATGCCCTCGACAACCAGGGTTTCATTGTCCGTGTCTCCATTGGGAGAGAATAGCACAGGGACGGAAACCGCTACACGATCGTGCGATACATGGACCGTAATGGTGGCGGTCGCAACACATCCGTCGGAGGTTTCGCCACTTACCGTGTACACGGTGGTTTCTTGAGGTGTGGCGATCGGGTTACTGATCGTCGAGTCGTTGAGGCTTTTGCCCGGCATCCACACGTAAGTGTCAGCCCCCGATACCAGGAGATCACTTTTCTGGCCCGGCGTGATGGTGGGCGGGTTAGCCGTGACCGTTAACTCGGGACCACTTATCGATTCGATGTCGATCTGTGCGGTTGCCTTGCACCCGTTGGCGTCTGTAGCTGTTACCGCGTATGTCCCTGGGGAGTTTACTGTCCGCTCGGCCGTTGCAATGCCATCGGTCCATTGAACAGATGCGAACTCTCCTTCGGCAATGAGGGTAGTGGAGGCCCCGTCACAAAGTGCCAACGCCTCTGCGAGTATTTGAGGAGATGCAGCCGCGACCACTTCTATGCTTTCTGTCTTTGACGTTCTGCAAGCGCTGTTTTCCTCGTAGAATGCGTCAAGTTTAACCAGATAGAGCCCTGGTGCCGTGAACGTATGTCGGGCGTCGGAGGGATCGTCGTTGACCGACCAGGCGAGACTTAGTTGTGCAGCAGGATCGCCGGTCGACTGTGATATAAAAGAAACCTCCGTATCAGTACATACCATGGCCGGAACGGTGAAATCAGCGACAGGGGGGGAGAGGCTTGTAATTGTTACCTCGCCGGTTTGTCGCGGGAGACAGCCTGCAACGCTGGGGGTTATGATGGCGTAGTAGGTGTCGGTACCACCGATGGGCACTGACGGGGAGGTCAGGCCGGCCAGGATGCCATACTCGTGTGAGTACCACTGGATGTCGAAGCCCACCGGAGGAGTTGGCGTCAAGGTGAGAGTTTCCACGTCACCATGACATAAGGTTGTGTTTTGCGGAGTTACGATGCTAAAATCGGCTATGGTGATGCCCTCAACAACGAGCGTCGCGGTGGCCGCGACACAGGTACCGGACAGCACTTCCACGGTGTAACGTCCCGCGCGTTCGGTGGCAAAACCGCTGCGTTCCAGAACGGTGCTGGTCACGGTTTCGACAAAACCGCCGGGGCCACGCCAGCGATAAGCTGTGGCGCCTATGTTGTCCACCTCGAGAATAAGCGAGTTGCCCACGCATACCGGGCTGTTGCTGCGAGGGTTGGGATTGCCCGCGATGATTCCTCCTCCGGGTGCTGAGACCGTAACGGTCAGCGGGTTGGAAATACGTGCACAACCGTTGCTCTGGGCTTCCACGGTGTAGGTTCCTGCCGTACCGACTTCGAGGGAGGGATCCGGCAGGGTGCCAATAGGGGTGCCGTTGCGGTACCACTGGTAACTGACGCCACCGCCCTTCGTTGCCTCCAGGGTAACCGTTGTCCCGGAACATATCTCAAGGGATGAGGCACTGGAAAGTACAGGGACCATGCAAGCGGTATTCCGGAATACAGACACTTTAGACGAAGGAATCGGAACGCCGGTGTTGTCATCAATGCTCGTTATGGCGATATCAGGCTTTCCGTCACCGTCGAAGTCTGCCGTGCGTACGTGGCGATGCAGATACGTCGCCGGAAGGAATACTGACTCACTGAAGGAGATGTTGGTACCGGAGCTTGTATTATTGAGAACGGTAACCTGTTTCGACAAGGAACCAATGGCCAGATCTGGTTTGCCATCACCATCGAAGTCGGCGATATCGACGCTGACGGGTAAAGATGCCGTTGTATAGAGCTGGGGCTGATTGAAATCAATCCCCGTCCCTGCCTTGTTCGGATAGACTGATACACTGCCCAGGACGTTGACGAGGATCAATTCCGGGCGCGCGTCACCATTGAGGTCGGCCCAGCGGATGTCTCCGACGGAGCGTCCCACAAGAACTTGATTGGGTGCGTCGAATTTCAATCCCCCGCGGTTCGGAAATATGTACAGGAGGTTCTCGGTGTCCGTCTGGTACTGACTGGTAAGCACTTCCGGGTATCCGTCGTTGTCAAGATCGGCAATGCTGACCGCGTCAGTCGTCGATGCACCGATAGCCTCAAGCGTAATAGGATCTCCAAAAGAAATGGAACCCACCGAGCTTTGATTGGGAAGTACACGGAGCGTGTTTCCTGCGACATCCGTTACCACAATTTCAGGGCGTCCATCGTTGTTGAGGTCGGCGATCGCGAGTTGCTTCAATTGAATATTAGACAGGGAAACAGCCGATGTAAAAAAGGACATGTCTCCGCGGTTCCTCATTAGAATGACTCGTGAGTTTCCCCCTGTTTCCGTAAGAATCAGGTCGGGGAGACCATCGCCATCGAGGTCGCCGCAACGCACGTGCATAGTGCGGATATTGAGGGGGATTTGCGTGGTTTCAAAACTTACACTGCCCGGGGTGCTCGTGTTGCGCATGAGGGTGGTGTAGGTTACATCGGTACTGGCTGTTGCGACGTCCGGTTTTCCGTCGCCATCGAAGTCGCATACACACAGGTCGTAGAGACCTGCGCCCGACTGAAAATCGGTTTGGGTTTCAAATGTCGCCGTACTGATACCGTGTTCGCCCTGGAAATTGAGGTGAAAGTCGCCCGAATAGTAGCCTGTTTGCCCGGTAGTCACGTTGACGATGCTCAGCGGGGCGGAAGTTGCCCCGGCCGGGACGCTGACTTCCAGCAATTGATCCTGAATCAGTATGATCTCGCCGGCAGTCCCTCCAAATAGTACTTTTATCGCGGTAGGGTCTGTTCCGAAGTTTGCTCCGTGAATGGTTACAACGTCACCCATGGGTGCGTGGGAGCGATCGATAGAATAAATGGCGGGGATCTGACTCTCCGCCGGAAGGCCTGCACCTATCAGTGCAAGGCAGAGGACTAAGTACTTATACATGTAAAACCAATATCCGGTTGGGTCTCTTCAATGTCGCAACGGAGCTTCCTTTATTTTCTTCGCTGCACAGTTCTTCCCTTATTCCGTATTGTGCTTTTTCCTTTGTTCCGGACTTTCTTGTCAGTGTTATGCTCAAGCAAGTACATCAGGGATAAACGGAGCCCCATGTTACGCGCTTTGAGGTTGTCGCGATAAGTCAACGGGAGGACATAGTCTGCGCTGTGCGGTTGTCCCATCCAGGAGTGGCCGAGTTCAAACCGAAGATCGGCGAGAACCTTCCGTCCGTTGATGGGTTCCAGCATGATGCCTCCTCCAATATTGACACCGAGTTGAAGTCTCTTGACATCATTCATGTAAACATCGCCCGAGATGTCGTCTTCGGAGCGTTCGCCAAATCGGATCCGGTAATCGGTAGGAGGGAAGTCGTTTTCTGCGTATTCGTTGTTGATGACCGTTCCTCTGCCGCCCAGCCAATAGCTGAAGAGTGGCCCGGCCCCAACATACCATTTATACTGGCGGGGACCGATGGTTCCGCGGAAATGGACGTTGTAAAGCATCGGTACTTCAATAAAATTGTACACGATGTTGTCGGAGAGCATTCCGTCGTGGCGTCCCTTGTTCCTTTTGCCTTTGGTTGAGTAGAGGTATTCAGTGTGAAGATAAAACCGCTCTTTCACCTTGAAGGCCGCGACCAGTCCGGCGTTAAAACCCGGCTGGGGCCTGACCTTGACGATATCTCGAAACGAATTGTCATCGTTGGAAACCCACGACAACTGAGCCCCGGCCTTGGCGCCGAAATGCAATACCTGACCATAGAGAAAGGGCGTGCACAACAGGGACAAGACCAGTGTGCTAACGACAACGATCCAGCGCATCTGGATTCGTATGTTTGGGTAGGAGGTCATTAACCACATAGTTAACGTCAAATTTAGCTAATCTCAATTATAAGCATTCAACTATGCGCGCTAAATTTCGCGATCCAAAACCCGTAACCGGTCAAGGACTTTCGGGACAAGTAAGAAATTGGAGCTTTGCATGCCTCTTTTGTCCTGATTTGGGACTGAACTGATTCAATTGGGGGTAAAAATGAGTTCGGGCCGGGATTAACGTCTGTAAGAATTTTCAGGTAGTAAGAGAAAAATAGCGCTTACCTTTGTAGTATTCGGGTTATAAACGCTAAGTACGAACTATACCCAAGGTGCGTACTTTAGACTTTTAGCGATATGAAAAGACTATTCATTCTGCTTCTGTTTGTCGGTGGGTCAACGCTTGCGCTCGCGCAGACGGAGACGGGGGCGCAGTGTGGCGATGGCATTGACAATGATGGTGACGGTTTCATCGACTGTTTCGACAGCGATTGCGCAAACTCAGGCCCATGTGAGGATTTCTACATCGGAAAAGACAAGGCTTGCCAGGATCCGCCCGATAACCCGTTGGCGTTTGCCATTGAGGAGGCCCATGTCTCCGACGATCGGACGACGATGACCTACGGACGTATGGTGGTAGGGGACCTCGATCGCGACGGTGTCCCGGAAATGGTCACCGTAAACCAGACGGACAAAAAACTGTATATTCTTAACGGTTCCGATCTCAGTATAAAATATGAGGTAAATACGGCTGGGACGCCGGAATACTTCGACCACGCGAT
>CAZHIQ010000025.1:0-37890 GCA_964532595.1 uncultured Roseivirgaceae bacterium | reverse complement strand
ATGCTGGATGGCTGCGAAGAGTGCGACGGTTTGGAATTGGTTTTAGGAGGGGAGATTTACGCGGTGGATCTGACGCCGCGAACCGAGAATGGCGGGCGACTCGTCGGTCCTCATAAAAAATTCAATGACATTTCGACGACGAAATGGTATCCTCGTTACACCCAGTGGGGGTATGCGACCAGTATGACCAGCGTGGCCGACTTTAACCAGGATGGACACCTCGATGTGGTCATGGCGGGCTCTACGGGTAGCGGTACCTCCGGTGCCACCTACGTTTACTTCTGGGACGTACATAACAATACGGGAAAGACCTTCCGGGTCTGCCAGGGTAACACATGGAACTCGAATTGTTCGACATGGGCGCACGGTACGGGGCGGATTAACCTGGCCGACGTCGATGGGGACGGAAAGATGAATGCAACGTTCGTCAGTGGTAAGTATATCTACTCTCTCAAGGAGGATTTTACATTGCTTTGGCGACAGGAGATCCATGAGCAAACATCCGGATTTACCAGTACCACCGTATTCGACTTTAACAACGACAACGCTGTGGAGGTGGTATACCGCGATGAGGAGTACCTGTATATCATCGACGGAAAGACTGGCGTTCCCTTTACTCAGATTGTTTGCCAGGGACGGACAGCCAATGAATATCCTATCGTGGTCGACGTCGACGGTGACGGAGCAACCGAGATATGTGTTTCCTGTTATACCCGGGCCAACGTTAACGTCGACAATGATACCGATGAGCTCCCTAAGGCTCAGATAAGGATGTATAAGTCGGCCCTGGAGCCTTGGGTTTCCGCCCGAAAGGTCTGGAATCAGTATGCGTATTTCAATGTCAACGTCAATGACGACCTGACGATTCCGCAGTTTCAGCAGGACCACCATCTCGTATTTTCGCCCGACCCGTGTAGCGGAGGTGTTGGACCCAATCGACCAATGAACTCATTCCTTAACCAGTCGGCGATACTCGACTCAAAGGGATGTAAAACTTATCCATCGGCCGACGTGGCCTTTATCGACAGTCCACTCCCGGTCAATGTCGTTCCCCCCACCTGTCCGGGACAGGATTTCACCGTGAGTTTCACCATACAAAATGTGGGTGATCTTGACCTGAGCGGAGACTTGCCGGTGACCTTCTACGCCGGTGATCCCTTACAGCCGGGAGCCACAAAACTCAAGACGGAAACTATTGCGTTGGGCGCCTTCAGACGCGGCGACCAAATACACGTTGAGAACCTCAACGTTACGGGTACGGGAAGTACGTTTGAACTCTTCGTTGTCCTTAACGACAACGGATCGACTACGCCCAGTCCGATTACACTTCCAAACTCACCTATCGGGGAATGCGACCTGGGAAATAACATTGCATCCGCAACGGTTGTGCCGGCGGTGTTTAACCTGGCTTCGACCACAACCGATCACCTACAGTGCGGTGCCGATCCTGCGACACCTAATGGTACCGCTAGTGTGTTCAAGCCCGAGGGAGGTGTCCAGCAAACGGTAGGGTATACGTTCTACTGGTTTGACGGAACAACTGCGGGGCCGCATGGATCAGCGGTGTTCACAGGACCAACCCGTACAGGACTCGCTCCGGGTACTTATACGGTGTACGCACTGCACGACGCCTTCCAGTGCTCGTCTGACACCGTTCAAGTCACCGTCGGATCAGATACACGTAACATCGCTGCAACGATTCAGGTAGACCACGCCTTTACGAACTGTATGGATCCTGATGGTAAACTGAGTGTAGTCCCGTCGACGGGCGATGTTGATGACTATACCTACGAGTGGTTTGAAGGGACGGTGTTCGGTACCAGTCTTATCCTCTCACACCAGAACGTACTTGATCACACCCGCGCGTTGACATATTCGGTGTTGGTCACCGAAAAGGCGACGGGCTGCGAAACGCTGGTTTCGGCAACGGTTCCCAATGAGACAATCACTCCCGACGTGACGACGTCCATGACTCCGGCGAACTGCGAACCCACAAACTCAGGGATTGCCTCGGCCTCGGTATCGGGCACTATCGCGGGCTATGAGTTCTTCTGGTACGACGGAGTAGCCGTCAAGGCCAGTGAAGATTATCTTGGTGATACCTACGAAAATATTGAAGCCGGTGATTACACCGTGGTGGCACGCAATACCACTACGGGATGTACGTCGACACCCACTGTCGTGACCGTAACAAACGTCGATGATATCACGGTGTCGGCTCAGATTACAGCGCAGCAGACCTCCTGCGCCGATCCTAACGGTGCGGCGACAGCCAGCGTAGGAGGTACGACCACCGGATATACGTTCCGTTGGTATGCCGGTAACAATACGGTCAATGAAATTGAACCCGGAACCGGAGCGTCGATCTCAGGCCTGGCTGCGGGTATCTACACAGTAGAAGCAACGAACGACGAAACGGGTTGTCGCGCTACGGCGGTTATTGAGATTGAAGACCAAATAACCCCTCCGACCGCCTCGGCCAGTGTGGATGCACACCAGACGCATTGTGAACCAGCCAACGGTATCGTCAGCGCTACGGCGGCAGGATCGCCCGGACCTTTCATTTACTATTGGTTCAACGGAAATATAGGAACACCCGATACCACCGCTTACGATTATAAAGGAGCGCAATATGCAGGGGTTGCCGCAGGAACGTACACCGTTTTGGCGGTCGATGCTAATACGCGCTGCGCAGCGCCCCGCGCCGTGGTGACGGTCAACGATAATACAAGTGCTCCGGCCATTGCCGTCGATATCGTCGATCAGGGAGCCTGCGACCCGGCCAAAGCCGATGGTCAGGCTTCGGCGAGTGTCGGAGGGGTTACGGCCAATCATCGCTTCCGGTGGTTCAATGGTTCCGATACAACAAGCTTTATTGCGGAACAACCCGTATTGTCGGATCTGGTTGCCGGAACCTATACCGTAAAAGCGATTGATCGGGTAACGGGATGTTTCTCGACTCAGATCGTAGCGATCGACGACGTCGCGGTACCTCCGACAGTCACGTTATCAGCGGACAATAACTCTATTTGTGATGAGACGCTGGGGTATACGGGTTCCGTAACGGCGACAATCGACAACGATCCGAACGCCCTGCCCGGCGATACTTACAGCTATACATGGAGTAAAGACGGGGTTGTTATTCCGGGTGAAACAAGCGCCACACTTTCGGGCGTCAACGCCGGAACCTACGAAGTCATCGTAGAAAATCAACGCCTGGGTTGCGTCTCAAATCCGATCAGCATACAGGTTGAAGACGAGGTGGAACTTCCGGTTATTACCACGGATCAGATCGCTTCAACGAACTGCGACCCTGCGCTGCCGAACGGCGAAGTGTCTGTTACCGACGTCGATGGTAATGGCATTGGCGCACCCTATACGTTCCGCTGGTACGAAGGTGTGGATACGTCTACACCGGTGGTAAGCACCGACGCTTCGCTCAAAGGTATCCAGGGTGGAGCCGGACGGAATTATACCGTGGTCGTCACCAACACGACTACAGGTTGTGAAAATACCGCGATGATTCTGCTCCAGGAAAATCAGGTATTGCCCGTACTCGCGCTGACACCGACGCCGAACAATATTTGCGATGAAACCATCGCCGGCGTAGCGTTTACCGGAGCGGTGGCCGCAGCGGTCTCCAATCAGGTGGGCGACATTGCCGATTACGTATTCACCTGGCATGATGGAGGCGCGGACACTGACCCTGTTATCCCTTCAGTGTCGGGAGACCTCCTTTCTAATCTTCCTGCTGGCCCCTATACCGCTACGGTGTTCCATACGGCTACCGGATGCGAGTCGTTGCCCTACACTGCAACGGTAGTGGACGAAGGAGCATTGCCCGAGATTGACATCGCGCAAGTACCGTCTACAAACTGTGATCCGGCCCTGGCCAATGGTAGTGCGGAAGTAACGGATGTTGACAACGCCGGCGTAGGAGCACCCTATACCTTCCAGTGGTATACGGGGAATGTTGTGGATCCTGCTAATGTGATCAGCGGTGCTACCGATCCTGTCCTGAATTCAGTGCAGGGTGGCGCTGGAAAGAACTACACCGTAGAAGTGACCAACCACAACAATGGTTGTATCAATACGGCCATCATCCAGGTGCTGGACAATAAAGAGCTTCCTGTTCTCAGCTTAACCGCGACGCCTAATGACATTTGCGACCCTGCGCTGGCGGGAGGTGTTCAGTTTACCGGAAGCGTCTTGGCAGCCGTCTCAAACGCAGGTGGACGTCCGTTAAGTGAATACACATTTGCCTGGTATGATGGCGCGGATACAAGCACGCCGAATGGATCGTCGACTGCTGAGTTGCTGGCGAATGTGCCGGCGGGCGACTACACCGTGACGGCCTTGCATATACCGACGGGCTGTGTATCAAATCCTTTCACGGAAACCGTTGATGATGACAGGAACCTTCCGGATATCACGACCGCCCAAACACCTTCGACAAACTGTGATCCTGCACAACCTAATGGGGAAGTCAGCGTGACCGATATTGACGGTGCGGGTGTCGCGGGTCCTTATACATTCGTCTGGTACACCGGTAGCGGAGTAGTAGCCGGAAATGAAGCCGGCTCAACGAATCCGGCGTTGACTGGCGTGCAGGGTGGAGCAGGTAAAAACTACACCGTTCTCGTGACAAACACGAGCAACGGATGTCAAGGTACCGCCATCACCCTGGTGGGGCACAATGAAATCCTCCCCGTCGTAACACTTGACAAGACGGACAATACCATCTGCGCCGGAACGCCTGATGGTACGGCAAGCGTTGCAACGCTCTCATATGATGGAAATGCAGTGTCGGCTCCTTATAGTGGGTATGTCTTCCAATGGAGCAACGGAGCCACTACGTCTTCGATTGCCTCGCTTGCCGCAGGAACGTATACGCTGCAGGTGACCCACACGCTTGGATGTGTTTCCAGTCCTGTACAGGTTACCGTTCAGGACGATCTGACCATGCCTGCCATTGTCATGAACGAGACGCCGCAGACATCGTGTGATCCGTTAAACCTTAACGGCGAAATTGTTGCGTCCGTTGATGAAGGCGGAACGCTTGTAACGTCAGGTTATGCCTTTACATGGTATGCGGGAACAGGAACAGCAAGTCCCGCCCTGCCCAATGCTAATATCGATGCTGCGAATCCTTTCAATGCGATCAGTCTGGCGGGTAATGCGAACTATACGGTCCACGTGATCAATAATAACACGCAATGTGAGAACACGGCGACGGTTTTCCTCGAGGAGTATATTGAGATCCCCCGGGTTGAGTTGAATGTTACGCAGATTGTTGATTGTAACAATCCCGGTTACATCACCGCCGATGTCTTTGAAGACCTGGATCACGACGGCGCTGATGATGCAGTCGCCGACTTTGCGAACTACGCATTCAGCTGGCACAGGGGAAGCAATACTACTTCGCCGGCACTGACCACTACGACTCGCGTGCTGGAGTATTTGTCGGATGGAGTCACACCTATACCCGCCGACAACTATACCGCTTACGTGGTTAACACCTACACCGGTTGTGTGTCACCCACGGTGACCGGACAAATTGTTAGTCCCGATCCGCTCTTTACTATTGAAACTCAAGTCAACCTGCAACCAGCAAGTTGTGCTGAATCAGAGGGCGTAATCACAGCCTTTGTCACCGATGGTGGAGCAACAACTGCGGGTTACTCGTTTGAGTGGTATTCAGGAACGATTACCAACGCCGGACAGATACCTCCGGCGACTTTCTACACCGATCCTGCGGTGTCGTTTAATGGTTCCCCGCTGGAAATTGATCCCGACAATCTGTTTGGAACTACCTGGCCCGCAGGGGCAGCGCTTCCGGCGCCTCAGGCTCCCACGGGGACCTTTACCGGACCTACTTTGTACGGACGCCCGTCAGGTGCTTATACGGTAGTGGTTACGGACGAATCCACAAACTGTAAGGAGTATACGACGGTATTCTTACAGTTCCTGGAGGAGCCGATCGTTATTCTGGCGGAAATTACTCCTGACGATTGTGAAGGAGACAACGGTGCGGTCTCGGTGGACATTCAGATCCCTGCAGTAGCGACCACGGATCCTACGGACTACAAGATCTGGCTGATTCCGGGAAGTAATCCGGAGCTTGTTCCGCAGACGGATCCCACCACGCCTTTTGCTCCGATCAACGTAACTTCGCCCACCGGCGAGGGTAATTTGTTCTCCGACCTCGCGGCGGGTGTTTATACAATCGTAGCGCAGGAGAATCCTTCGGCGGTTCCTACAGGATGTTTCTCCGCGCCGATACTGCTTGACCTTCGCGAGTCACTGCCTCCGCTGATGACTTTTGTGTCGAGTGATGCCAATACCAATTGCGTTGCGCCTGGAAACGGTGCATTGGAAATAACGCTCCATACGGATCCCAACGATCCTTTCCATCCTGCGTTCCCGCCTCCGCCACCGCCAACAGTCGTGAACACGGTGCCGCTGACCTATGCGGTCGAAGTGCGTGATGGCGATAACACCCTGATCCATTCGCAGGCAGGATACAATAGCGGTGATGCGGTAACGCTTAGTGCGTTGCTCAACGGTCAGTACACAGTCAACGTGGTTTCATCACTGGATTGCCCGGCGACAGAATCCTATACCATTGGGTTTGAGCCTGTGAACGTCGACCTGGCGGCGAGTCCCTTTGTGAAGCAGGATGCGCTCTTCTGCGACCCTGTCTTGGAGACACACGCATCGATAACCGTAACCGGACTTACGCTCCCGGGAGGGGCTACCGAACCGTTAGGCGACTACCAGTTCGACTGGTACGATGATGCTGCTCTGGCCACGCCGGTATATTCAGCGATGGGAGATGCTTCGCCCGCGTTTGGCGGTGAGCATTTCGCCAACAATGTCAACGGTGTGGCTCCTGGTACCGTTTGGGCTGGCTCATACTGGCTCAAGGTTACCAAAATCAACGATGCCGCGGGTATCGGAGGTCTGGGTTGCGAGAGTGCGCCGTTGAAGGTGGATATCCAGGATGAAACAGAAGATCCTACCGTGTCCCTGGTAGCGGTAGCGGACCAGTCGTGCGACGAAGTGAATTTCGACGGACAGATTACGGTAACGGCCCAGAACACGGCTGCGCCTGCGGGTGGCTTTGAATTTACCTGGGTAACCATCCCGGGAGCAAGTACGGTGGTGACAGGCGGTGTGATGGCAGGTCCTTATACGACTGACAGAAGCCTGGGTGATCTGATCGGTGCGGGAACCTATACGGTAAGCGCCCGAAATATAGACACGGGTTGTTTTGCTGAAGGATCTGTGGTGGTGCAAAACACTCCTCTCCATGTGTCGTTGACAGCGGTTAAGAACCGCGATCGTGAAGTGTGTTTCACCGATGGTGAGTTGGAAGTGACGGCGGTTAATTACGGCGACCTCACAGACTACGTTTATACGTGGACGAAGAGTTCACCCGTGGGTGCTGCCCTGAACGATGATTTTTCAAATCCTATTGCCGGAACTTTCCTCATCGGAGGATCTGCCGCAGGTCAATATGGAGATATGGATGAGGGTACGTACTACGTGGTGGGAACGCGGAACGCGGTACCTGGTATGGGTTGTGCGACAGCTCCTGTCAGCCTCGAGATTGATGATAAGAGTGCAGCGCCGACGGTGGTTCTGACGCCGCTCGCCAATACTTCTTGTGACGATGTTTTGTTCGAAGGAAGCCTGATGGTGGAGGTAACCGCACCGGGTTCCGGAGGAGGTACTCCTACATTCACTTACGTATGGGATACGTCCAATCCGGCTCCTCTTAACACAGGAACGCCCGTACCTGGTAATGACGGCGATGGTAACGGCGCTGATGACAATTTCTCGGGTCTTGAAGACGGCGTTTACAAGCTTGCCGTCACCAACAGTGTCAGCCAGTGCGTCGCGAATGTTCAGACGCAGATTCTGCTGAAAGAAGCGGAGGTCGTCGTGGCTGCCACTGCCAGTCCGAAAGTCATCTGTAATCCCGACGGCGAAATAATAGTCACAGGCGTCGAGGTAGATAATCAATCTACTGCGCTTGGCGATTTCACCTATACATGGTACGCCGGGACACCGGTTTCACCGCTTGAGAACAGTGGCGTGGTCATTACAGGTCATGAATTGACCGTGGCGACCTATCCGACAATAGACGCCGGTACGTATTACGTAGTGGCTCAACGCACGACTAACGGCCCGGGCTATGGCTGTACTTCAGCTCCTCTTCGAATGGTAATTGAGGATGTTTCGGAGAACCCCTCCGCAGTGTTGACGCCCTTCGCCAATACGTCGTGTGACGATACCTTCTTTGAAGGAAGCCTTGCCGTAGAGGTGACCGACCCGGGTTCAGGGCCTGCAGGAGCACTGTTTACCTATGCGTGGAGCGCTGCCAACCCTGCGCCGATGAACGGTACAACGTTGAATAACGCGGGCACGGAGGAGGTCTTCAATAACCTGTCTGACGGTTTGTACAGGCTTCTTGTCATCAACCAAGCAAGCGGTTGCGAGACGCAGGTTCAGGCCCGCATTGACAAAACGGAAATGCCTATCGTTATCGCGAAACTGTCGGCTCAACCGCAGCAGCTTTGTGATCCTAACCCGGATGGACAAGTCACCATCGATGAGATTACCGTGGGTGGGGCTGTTGAGGCCGATCACGGGCAGTTCGAGGTAACTTGGTTTGCAAGCAGCCCTGCATCGGCCGCGATTGGCGGCGGCCAGGGAGTTGATCAGCTTTCCGATTTGAATTTTGGAACGTATTACGCTTCGGTTCGTCGCACACTGGGAAGCCCCGGTCGCGATTGTGAGTCGGCGCCTGTAATGGTGGTGGTAGATGATCGGCGCAAGTTCCCGGTCGTGAGTACAAGCTCCGTGGCCAACACTTCTTGTAACAACAATTTTGACGCGACGATCACAGTCAGCGCATCAACCCCGTCAGGCCCGGGTGTTGGCGCCAGCTACGATTACATCTGGACCGCTGTGCCCGATGGTTCTGCGGACATTATCGATGGTGTAGGAGTAACGGGTGAATACACGGTTAATGCGGCCGATGGTGTGGGTACTTATGCTCTCACAGCACGGAATACCGTCACGAACTGTTTCACGCCGGCAACTGTGCAGGTTCTCCAACGCAATGTTCCTCTTCAGGTGCTTGCGGTTAATAAGGTTGATCAGACAGATTGCGTACCTTTTGAGAACGGTAGCATCAGCATCAATGCGGCGGATCCGGCGCATATCAATATCCCGGGTACTTATGAATTTACCTGGACACAAAATGGTGTCGATATCACGGGAGTTCCGGATCATACCATTGCATCACTTGCAGAAGGTACCTATGTCGTTCAGGGTCGCAAGCTCGATGGTATCGCCGAAGGTTGCCTTACTGCACCTTTCACGGTAGCGATCGATGATCTGACGGAAAACCCCGTACTTGAACTGGCATCGATAGCCAACTTCGCCTGTGATCCTGACGGATTGGTAGGTAATGGTTCGGCATCCGTGGCGATTTTTGAGAATAACGCCGCAGCTCCGGCCACCGACTTCGATTTGGAGTGGTTCGCGGGCAACGTCGCAGCCGGGCCCGGTTTGGGTACAGATGCGACGCTGGCCGGTCTGGTTCAGGGCAACTACACGATTCGTGCCGTAGACAACGTATCGCCTAACCGCGGCTGTGCCAACACGGCTACCATTGCTGTAGGCTTTGAGACAACTACCTTCATTGTAGCGCTTGAGGCTGAAGTACAGGATCTGTGCGAGCCGATTCAGAATGGTAGTGTGGCAGTTACCACGATCACCGAAACGCGCGGAGGAAACCGCACGGAGCATACTGACTTCACCGGATTTGAATTTAGCTGGTTCCACGGTGATGGTACCCCGCACGCCAGCGCGCCGGTGTTTACGCCGGGAGTTACCCAGCTCACCAACCTCACGGCGGGAAGCTACTATGTGATTGCCCGTAATTCGCTGGGTTGTGAGTCTATGGAAAGCGCCGAGGTAGTACAGGATCAGACATCATTGCCGGATGTCCTGCTGGAGAACTTTGCAAATCCTGCGATCTGTATCTTACCGCCGACCTCCGGTTATCTGCAGGTAATAGCGGACAACAGCCTGAATTTTTCGGACTATACGTTTGAGTGGTTCGAGGGCGCTGATGCCTCCGGCCCGTTGGTTGTGGCGAACAATCCTGTGCTTGAGGGCATACAGCACGACGATCCGCACGAGTACACCGTGCGCGTGACAAACCTCACCACACGCTGCCAAAGCCTGGAAACTTACCGCTTCAAGGTAGAAGAGCCGGAAATCCGAGCCCTGGCTTCTGCGACAGCTCGAACCCATTGTGTGGATGATGATGGAGGATTGTACGCGACAACGCTTGAAGGTGCCGCGGCCCTGTATACCTATCAATGGTACGAAGGAAGCTCTGCCACCGGCCCCGTGGTATTCACCGGACAGGAGATTGCAGATGTTCCGATGGGTACTTACACCGTTGTGGCTATCGATCCTTCGAACGTCGATTGCGTGTCACGTCCTTATACAACGGAAGTTACTGATCGCCGTCGTTACCCGAACGTGACGGCTATGTTGAAGAACCCGCTTACCCATTGTGACCCGGCCTTAGCGAATGGTGTCGCATTTGCCGCCGTCGATGGCCAGATAATGGGTTATACGTTCGACTGGTTTGAAGGACCTGTGACAGGAACGCCGTTCTACACAGGTAGCGAGGTCGCCGGACTCAACGCGACCACGTACACCGTTCGCGCCACCAGGATCCAAACGGCGTGCGAGGGTACGACCGAGATTCTGATCCCGAGCGATCCGATGAAAATCCCGGCGCCGTCCGTCGACGTTATCGCTCACCATACGCATTGTGTGCTTGAAGATGGGGTGTTGGCCAGCCATGTCAATGGCAACACGTCGGGATACCTCTTCCAGTGGTACGACGGCAACAACGTCGGAAGTACTCCTGATGGAACGGGCGACTACTATCGCGACCTCGCGGCGGGATGGTACACGGTAACCGCGACACACCTCGTTTCGGGATGTGTGTCAGACCCGGCACGAGCGGAGATTCTGCCTTACCAGGAGCAGCCCGAGTTTGATGTCACGGCAGAACCCACAAATTGCGAGGAGAATGTTGGCGTCGCGCGCGTGCTTATGCGGAATAACGTAGGAATCCTTGATATTGAATGGGATATCGACGGCATGTATATGCGTGGGCCTACGGTAGAAGGGTTGCCTAAGGGCGAGTTCACGGTGACGGTAACCTCGCTGAAGGAGTGCGTGGCGTCGAGGTCGTTTATCATCATTCCTGAGATATTCGAATTCAACGGTATCTCAAGGAACGGTGATCAAAAGAACGCTTACTTCGAAATCGCGTGTATCCAGGATTTCCCCCGGAATAACGTGAAGATATTTAACCGCGCTGGTACGCTGGTTTACGAGGCGAATGGCTATGACAACCAGGATGTCTTCTTCGATGGTGTTTCGAACCGGGGTGTGAGCATCCTGGGTACGGATCTTCCCGATGGAACCTACTTCTATATCATCGATAAAGGAGATGGTTCAACGCCCCGAACTGGCTATCTGGAGTTGTTGTCGAAATAGGAATGGACAGGCCAGGCAGGAGCCCTCGACAAGAGGTGACCTGCCTGCCCGATCCAGTCCAGAAAGGGGATTATATGCGTGCGGTATTTGTTCGAGAATTTGATATTTTTGACCAGTTGAAAAAGATATTCTTCATAGCGTGCGCATGGATGGGTGTTTCGATGCTGATAGCCTTGCCCTTTAAGTCGCAGGCTCAGCACAGTATCGTACACTCGCAATACCTGTTAAACGGGTTGCTCATTAATCCTGCCTATGCAGGAAGTCACGTACAGTTCAGCGCGACGCTGAATTACCGCAATCAGTGGGTGAACTTCCCCGGTGCCCCGGTCACAACGACTCTTGGAGCACATACGTCTTTGATGAAAGGCAAGATCGGGGTGGGTATGCTGATCAATCAGGACAAAATCGGTGCGTATAAAAACACGGGAGTGTACGGCAGTTATGCCTATATGATTCACTTTCCTCAGCGCAACGGTGTTTTCAGCATGGGGGTGTCGGCAGGGTTCAACAACTTTAACGCCAACTTTGGAGATCTCACCCTTCGCGACGGAACGGACGAGATTTTTGCCCGGCTGATGAGCGAGTTCAAGCCCAATTTCGGCACGGGGATATTCTATTACGATGACAGATTGTTTGGCGGATTTTCGATCCCGACAATTCTTACCTACGAGGAGCTGGCGTTAAGCCGACTCGATCAATTACAGATCCCCCGCTATTACTACGCCTACGGTGGAGTGAAGATTCCTCTTGATCCCCGAACGAAAAGAGTCATTCTGACGCCTTCCGTTCTTGTGCGGGCCCAGGATGGTACGCCTTTGAGTGTTGATTTCAACCTGAGCGCGGCATTCGACGAACTCGTGAGTATTGGAAGCTCATACCGTTCGGGCGATGGGGCTGTGTCCTGGATAAATTTCAAACTGAGCGAACGATTCTATGTCGGCTATTCGTATGACTGGACGGTATCGGATATTCGCCAATATTCAATGGGAACGCACGAAATCATGCTTAACTACAGGACCCGCATCCGCAACGTTCATCGCAATCTTGAATGTCCGACATTCTTTAGCCATTAATTATCGGCGATCGGATACCGATATTATTCTAAAGACTATGGCCGGATAAAATGAAGTTACGGACCCTGCTGTTTTTCCTCCTCTCGTCAATGGTGCCTGCCGCGGCACAGCAAATGACGCACTTTACTCAGTTCTTGCTGAATCCATACCTGCTGAACCCTTCGTATGCGGGTATTGATGGACAACCAGCGATGTCGTTGTTTTATCGGAATCAGTGGATCGGCATTGACGGCGCGCCAACCACGGCAGCTTTATCACTCCATGCTCCGCTGACCGGTAGGGTGGGAGGGGGCGTTACCATCGCCAGTGAATCACTGGGATTCTTCCGGCGTTCAACCGTACTTTTTTCGGCGTCCTATCACGTTCCGCTGGCGGATGAAACCTGGCTTCGTTTCGGTCTTTCGGGTGGAGGAAACTGGAATACGGTGGATATGCAAAAGCTGGGGAATGTCCAGGACCAGGCGCTTGCGGGGGTACTCGACCAGAGCGCTTCTCTTGCGGGCAACGCGGGCGTCTCGGTACGTCACCGCAGCCTTCACTTCGGTATTGCGCTACCTGTTTTGTTTTCGCCCTCATATTTAAGCACCCGATCATTCTCGGTCGAGGAGGTCCGGCCTTTTGAAACCGTAACGCTGCATGCCAGCAACCGCGTTTACTTTAACAACAACAACTACGTCTTTGAGCCGTTCGCCGTTTACCACGTGCGTTCCGACCTTCCCTCACAGTGGGAGTTGGGTGGTCTCCTTCAATTGAATCACGCCCTCTGGGCGGGAATGTCGTACCGTCAGCAGTACGGTGTTTCGTTGATGGGCGGGGTCAAGTTGAAGAACCAGTTGGCGATAGGAGCATCTTATTCGATAAAGCAGTCGGGCTACGAAGAGTTAAACAGTCCCGGGTTTGAGATAAATCTCACCTACCTGTTCGGCAAGCCCTATCGCAAAGCTCCGGTGTATTCGTTTGTGAATGCGGAGAAGCCGCGCCAGCGGCCTGCGAATACGCCTGTCGCTGCTGCAAAACCCACGACGCCTGCGAAGCCCACCGATCCGTCGGAGGTCACAGTGGCTGAGCCAGTGGGAACTGCCGAGTCTGTTGAATCAACAGCGGAAACGGAGCGGGAAGATGTTGCAGTACATTCCGATCCTCCCGCTGTAATTACTGTGGAAGGGGAAGATTCGGGCGACGAGATCGAGGAGGCGCCCATAGTGAAGGAGGACGTGGTGGCTGATGCGGACAGCGTTGAACCCGAAGTAGCGGCCGAGCCCCCGGCGCGACCATTGCCTGTCGAAGAGGAGATCGCGATGGCCGAAGAGATCGCGATGGAAGTAGTAAAACGCGGCAGCCACGCTGACGAACTGCAGATCGGCCATTACGTTACGGCTGGGGCCTTCGTAACCCGCGAAAATGCCATGCGCTTTGCGGAAGGATTACGTCATCTTGGATTCAGAGCCGACGCTGGCTATTCAACCCAGCACGGCAGCTGGTATGTGTATGTCTTAAGAACTCACGACCCCGCCTACGCCGAAAGCGAGCGCAAACGCCTTAGCCGGAATTTCCTTCTCCGCGACGTCTCGCTGTTAAAGGTGGAATAGGCACCAGGCCGAACAGGCACGGAGCGGCCTGGCTCATACGTACAATAACCAACTCAAAACTCGTACTTCGTACTTCGTAATTCGTACCTCGTCCCTCGTTCCTCGTACTTCCCGCCACGGCGGGCAAGCGTCCCCCGTCCCTCTTACCTAGTCCCTCTCCATGGCTGGCTCATACGTACAATAACCAACTCAAAACTCGTACTTCGTACTTCGTAATTCGTAATTCGTACTTCGTCCCTTCATCACTTTCTTCTCCTGTCAAACATAGAGAGCATCATCCCGTCTTTCAAACCGACGTCGGGAACGAGAATACTCGTCGCGTGAGCCCACTCCATTACCCTCAGGTAGATGTCGGTTGCGGGGATGATGACATCGGCGCGGTCGGGATTCATTTGCATTTTATAGATCCTGTCATTGAGGGAGAGGGCGGCAACCTGGTCTCGTTGCTCGCGAAGTTTGGTGATGGAAAGGGTTTTGCCGGGGCGGAGCCGGGCGATGTCAAACATCTTGCTGATGTTTCCTCCCGTTCCCACCGCGGTAACTTTTCCGTAATCGCGTTTTACCTCACGGCGAATCCAGGCTTCGATCTCTTTCCATGTATCGGGTGAGTCGCTGCCCTCCAGGACGCGTACCGATCCGATGCGGAATGATTGTGTTTTTACTTTCTCGCCGCCCGTGTACAGGTTGAGTTCCGTACTTCCGCCGCCCACGTCGATGTGGAGATAGGTCTTGTCGGTGAGGAACGACTGAATAGCGCGGTTGATGAGCTCAGCTTCGCGATTGCCATCGATGATTTCGATCGAAAGGCGGAGTTCTTCCCGGATTTCATCGGCGAGTTCCTGTCCGTTTTGCGCTTCGCGCATAGCGGAGGTAGCGCATATCATGTAGTCGTCGACCTCGTATAGTTCAATCAGAAGCTTGTAGGCCTTCATCAGCTTCCTGAAACGCGCCTTGCCGGCTTCGCTTATTCTTCCTTCTGTAAAGACGTCGCGGCCCAGACGAAGAGGAAAGCGGATGTATTCGAGTTTCTTGAAGAGGACATTCTTCCCACTTTCCAGCACGGAAGAGACCTGGAAGCGAATGGCGTTAGAGCCGATGTCGATGGCTGCAAGCTTCAAAACGTGTTGTTATAACATTGGCGTATGACTGCCCGAATTTAACACACATGGGGCATTCCATTGCACTCCTTTGGGCTTTACCTCCGGAAACGATTGTGGACACGGCCAACGATAGCGGCGTTTTCGCTTTCACCACGGATTGCTGTGTTCGTACAACAGGTTTTCGATGTCTGCGCAAGGAGCCGAGAACGTTCAAAGGCGGGTGCGGATTTTGCTGTTTCAAGAGTATTGTATTTCTTTGCACAGCTTATCCAGAAAGACTGAGGGAACGGGCCCGTTGACGTCTTAGCATCCTATCCTCTTCAACCGGAGGATGTTGTGCTAAATCCCTTCACCGCCAAATATTCGGTAGGTGAGAAGATAAGTGACCTATCTTTATAGGGGCTTTCTGGATACGCGCTATTTTGCCAGACAAGCCTTATGAACCTCGAAAGCATTCTTAGAGAACGAATCCTCATCATCGATGGGGCGATGGGTACCATGATCCAGCGTCATACGCTGACGGAAGAGGACTTCCGCGGTGATCTTTTTCGCGATCATGCGTGGCCTTTAAAGGGTAACAACGACGTTTTGTCCCTTACACGCCCCGATATCATTCGCGATATTCATCATCAGTATCTGGCAGCCGGCGCTGATATCATCGAGACCAATACCTTCAGCGCTACCTCTATCGCGCAGGCGGATTATCATCTTGAGGACCATATTTACGAGCTTAACTATCAGTCGGCGCGCCTTGCCCGTGAGGTTGCTGACGAGTTCACTCGGAAAGAACCGCATAAACCACGGTTTGTCGCCGGAGCGATGGGACCCACGAATAAGACGGCGTCACTCTCGCCCGATGTGAACAACCCGGGGTATCGCGCCATTACGTTTGATCAACTTGCCGCCGCCTTTAAGGAACAAGCGCGAGCGCTCATTGAAGGCGGCGCCGATGTACTCCTTCTTGAAACCATAATCGATACGCTTAACGTGAAGGCGGCTCTCTTCGCTATTCAAGAGCTCTTTGACGAGATAGGGAAGGAAGTGCCCGTGATGGTTTCCGGTACCATTACCGATGCGAGTGGAAGAACGCTGTCGGGCCAAACAACGGAAGCTTTTCTTATTTCGGTATCCCATGTTCCGCTGTTGAGCATCGGACTGAATTGTGCCCTCGGCGCAAGTGCGTTGAGACCTTATCTGCGTGTGTTGAGTGAGAAAGCACCGTTTTTTACAAGTGCATACCCCAACGCCGGACTACCCAATGAATTTGGTCAGTATGACCAAACTCCCGAGGAAATGGCTGCACAAGTGGAGGATTACCTCCGGGAAGGACTGGTCAATCTCCTTGGCGGATGCTGCGGAACAACGCCCGACCATATACGCGCCCTCGCCGAACTTGCAAAGAAGTACGAAACGAGGAAGATCGTGAGTCAACCGGTAGAGTAGGCGCATATTGATTAAGATAAACAGGACTGTCGATAAGAAATGCAAAGTACCCTTAAACTAAGCGGTCTGGAAGCGGTGGAGATTACACCGCAGTCGAACTTCGTGAACATTGGCGAACGCACGAATGTAACGGGTTCGAAGAAATTCCTCCGACTGATCAAGGAAGATAAGTACGACGAAGCGCTTGAAGTAGCGCTTGATCAGGTGCGGGGAGGTGCCCAGGTCATTGATGTCAACATGGACGAGGCCATGCTGGACTCCAGGGCCGCGATGGTGAAATTTCTAAACCTGCTTGCGGCCGAGCCCGAGATCGCTCGTGTGCCCATCATGATTGACTCGTCGAAATGGGAGGTCATCGAAGCAGGACTGAAGTGCCTGCAGGGAAAGGGCATCGTGAACTCAATAAGTCTGAAAGAAGGAGAGGCCGAGTTTATCCGTCAGGCACGACTCGTAAAGCGCTATGGTGCTGCCGTGGTAGTCATGGCCTTCGATGAAGTGGGTCAGGCCGATACCTACGAGCGACGGATCGCTATTTGCCAGCGCGCTTACGATATCCTGGTGAACCAGGTCAATTTTCCTCCGAGTGACATCATCTTTGATCCCAATATATTTCCCGTCGCCACGGGAATTGATGAGCATCGCAATTATGCGGTCGACTTTTTCCGTGCGGCAAAATGGATAAGGGAAAATCTTCCCCATGCGCATGTGAGCGGTGGAGTAAGCAATGTGTCGTTCAGTTTTCGCGGGAACCAAAAGGTTCGCGAGGCGATGCACGCAGCCTTCCTCTATCACGCCATCCAAAACGGTATGGATATGGGAATCGTCAATCCGTCGCTGCTGGAGGTTTATGACGAGGTCGACAAAGAATTGCTGGAGCGTGTTGAGGACGTACTTCTGAACAGACGCGATGATGCAACGGAACGACTCCTGGAGTTCGCCGAGACGGTAAAAGGATCGACGAAGAAGAAGGAAGCCGATGAAGCGTGGCGTGCAGGAACCGTCGAGGAGCGATTAACGCACGCGCTGGTGAAGGGCATTATCGATTATATCGATCAGGATACTGAGGAGGCGAGACAGAAGTACGGAAACCCTTTGACCGTGATTGAAGGTCCGCTCATGGCGGGGATGAATGTGGTCGGCGACCTGTTCGGTTCAGGGAAGATGTTTCTCCCGCAAGTCGTCAAGAGCGCCCGCGTGATGAAGAAGTCGGTCGCCTACCTGACGCCCTTTCTGGAGGAAGAAAAGCGCAAAAACGGAACAACACAGCAAGCAGCGGCGAGAATCCTGCTCGCAACGGTGAAAGGCGATGTACACGACATTGGAAAGAATATCGTTGGCATCGTGCTGGCGTGTAACAATTACGACGTAATCGACCTGGGTGTCATGGTTCCTCCCGAGAAGATTCTGGAGACGGCGAAGAATGAAAAAGTAGACATCATTGGTCTGAGCGGATTGATAACACCTTCTCTGGATGAAATGGTACACGTAGCCCGGGAGTTGCAGCGTGAAAAGCTGTCGTTCCCCCTGCTTATCGGAGGAGCAACAACGTCAAGGATCCATACCGCCGTGAAGATCGATCCGGTGTACGACGGCCCCGTCATTCATGTGCTCGACGCATCGCGATCGGTGCCGGTGGCAAGTGAGCTCATCAGCGCGGAGACGCGACCGAAGATTCACGCGCGTTTTAAGGAAGAGTATAAAAAGATGCGCGCCGACCACGAGAACAGGAAGGCGATAAAGCATTACATATCGCTGGCAGATGCCCGGGCGAATGATGTGAAGATCGACTGGCAGGCAACGCGCTTCGTGAAACCTTCTTTCCTGGGTCGCAAAGAATTTACCGGTTTTCCTCTCGAAGAGTTGCGGAACTATATCGACTGGACCCCCTTCTTTCAGACATGGATGCTCGCCGGACGATTCCCGGGTATTCTCAAGGATCCGGTCGTCGGAGCAGAGGCTACCCGCCTCTATGAAGATGCTAACCGGACACTTGATGCTATTATTAAAAGGAAGAGGCTGAAGGCGAACGGCGTGGTGGCTTTTTACGAAGCGCAGCGCGTGGGCGATGATGTCGTTCTGACGGAAGAGGGAGCCCCCGTGACTACCCTTCACTTCCTGCGACAGCAAAACAAGAAGGCGCCCGGCTTGCCGAATTTTTGTCTGGCCGACTTCATATCGCCCGAACCCGGTAAGGATTATATCGGTATGTTTGCCGTAACCGGCGGAATCGGGCTCGAAGCCATTATCGAAGAGGCGAAACAAACGCATGATGACTATGCGGAGATAATGGCAAAAGCGTTGGCTGACCGCCTTGCGGAGGCTTTTGCCGAGTGCCTGCACGAGAAGGTGCGCAAAGAACTGTGGGGATATGCGCCCGACGAGAGTTTGTCGAACGATGAACTGATCAGCGAGAAATACCATGGCATCCGCCCGGCACCCGGTTATCCTGCTTGTCCCGATCACACGGAGAAGCGGACAATCTTCAACTTGCTACAGGCGGAAAGTGTCGGAATCCAACTTACAGATTCTTACGCCATGTATCCCGCTGCGGCAGTCAGTGGCTACTACTTCTCCCATCCGGGATCGAAATATTTCGGGCTTGGGAAAATTGAGAAAGATCAGGTCGAAGACTACGCCCGTCGCAAGGGAATGACGGTGGAGGAGATTGAGCGATGGCTAGCACCCAACCTTTCGTACGAATGACACACGAATTACGCCTGCCCGCCGTGGCGGGAATGACTAATTGACTCTAACACTCTAACTCTTTAGCACTTTGAAAGTCTGTGATCACATCCGCAGTGCAAACGGCAAGACACTTTTTACGATTGAGATTCTTCCGCCGTTGAAGGGCGATAACATCAAGAACCTGTTTCAAAACCTGGATCCGTTGATGGAGTTCAAGCCCCCTTTTATTGACGTAACGTATCACCGGGAGGAGTATGTCTACAAGAAGAAGGAGAACGGACTGCTGGAGAAAAAATCGATACGCAAACGCCCGGGTACGGTGGGGATATGCGCCGCGTTACAGAACCACTACAAAGTGGATACGGTGCCTCATATTATCTGTGGAGGGTTCAGTAAGGAAGAAACGGAGAACGCGCTGATCGACCTGCACTTCCTCGGGATCGACAATGTATTGGTTCTTCAGGGAGACGGCATTAAGAACGAGGGACGCTTTGTTCCTGAACCCGACGGACACCGGTATGCGTCTGAGTTATTGCAACAGGTCGTCGATATGAACCACGGCAGATACCTCGACGAAGATTTGCTGAACGCGGCTCCGACCGACTTCTGTATCGGGGTGGCGGGCTATCCGGAAAAACACTTCGCGGCGCCCAATTTGAAAACCGACCTGAAATATTTGAAGTTGAAAGTCGACCTCGGCGCTGAGTACATTGTTACCCAGATGTTTTTCGACAACCAGAAGTATTTCGACTTTGTCGACGCTTGCCGCGCAGCGGGAATTAACGTTCCGATTATCCCCGGCATAAAGCCTATTACGACGAAGACGCAAATAAACGTCCTGCCGACGACGTTCCATATCGATATTCCGGAAGCATTGGCAGATGAGATTGAAAAATGCCGCGATAATGCCGCTGCAAAAGAAGTGGGTATCGAATGGACTATCGCTCAATCGCGCGAATTGATCAAGGCCGGAGTGCCCACCTTACACTTCTATTCAATGGGTAAGTCGGATCCGATCTATCGCATAGCGAAAGAGTTGTTCTGATAATAGGAAAGAAGTCATCGGAGCCAGAGACGCTTCGTCAATGGCTCCGTGATTACCCATCATGGTGGCGGGCTGGATGTTGGACGACGGATGCCACGATCAGGCATGCACTCCTTCCGCCAATTCCTCCAGTAATTTTTTATTGAAAGCATCGAGGTCTTTTGGGGAGCGACTACTTACGAGTCCGTTGTCGACCACCACTTCCTGATCCACCCAATTAACACCGGCGTTGATCAGATCCGATTTTATTGAAGGATAAGAAGTCATGGTACGGCCTTCCAGCATTCCCGTTTCGATCATGGTTTGCGGACCGTGACAAATCACTGCCAGGGGTTTTCCGGTGTTAAGGAAGTGTTTAATAAATTCCACGGCTTTCTTGTTTTGCCGTAGTTCGTCGGGATTGAGCACCCCTCCCGGTAGAAGTAACCCATCGTAATCGTCAGGTTTGGCCTCGTCGAGAACGACATCTACGGAGACGGTCTTTCCCCAGTCAGTTTCGTCCCATGCACGTACCTCCTTTTTTTGCGGTGATACAATATGGACGGTAACGCCTTTCTCTTCCATTGCCTGCTTCGGACTGAGCAGTTCTGCTTGTTCAAAGCCGTTCTCGGTGAGAACGGCGACTTTTAAATCTTTCAAGTTTGCCATTGCTTCGATGTTTTGGATTCCACATGAGCATGGGTTCACGAAAAATTGTTCCCGAGGAGCGGCTGTCGTGCTTTGTCCCACCGTCTTTACGCTGGAAGTAGGCCAGGTGCTTACTGGCAGCCTCGGTCGAAATGCGGCGCAGCCGCGCCACTTCGTCGACGGAGTATCCTAAGCGGAAGAGGGTGAAACTTTGCTGCAAAAGTCGCTGCTCGCGGTCGTAACGCAATCGCTCAGGCTTGGTGGTAGGCATCATCGCTATCCGTGAAGACAACTGATGCGCTGCACAATAGCTTTGTACCACCTTCAGTATCATAGTGGCCACGGGGAACTCCGACCCGCTACGCGGGTGGTAGATAAGAGCCAGGTCCCTCTCAGTCAGGGGAAGGAAAGTCGCTATTTTGCGAAGTGTACGGGTAGCCGGACCGTTGCCATGTTGGTTGTGGCGGGTCAATTCCTGTCGCAGCGCAAGCAGTTCGGTGAGCAGGCCATGCTCGTAGGGAAGTTCCTCTCCCTGGAGCTCGTTCCAGGCCGCAGATAGGTCTTTTTCCTTGTCAAGAAAGATACGCGCCGCCCCGCCCAGTATGTCCTGCGCCTTTTCCGTCATCTGCAGGTTGCGGTATTCATTTGAAGATTGCTTCAGGTAGCCCAGAGATATCAGTTCGAATATCAACCGGCTCCATCCTTGGGGACTGATTTCCGTACCCGAACCGAAGAGTTCGTGTTCGCGGTGACTCCGGCGCAGTCTTTCCTTTTTTCCCCGAAGGATATTGACGATGTAGTTTACGCCATAGCTATTGCCGGCCATCGCAATGACAGCGAACAGCTTTCGTGCAAGAGCTGTGGCGTCAAAACGGGAGGCCTGACCGAGACAGACATCGCAGTTACCACAAACGTCGGCCGCTTCTTCATCGAAGTAGTTGAGGATGAATTTGCGCCGGCATGTTTTCAGTTCACCATACTGACGCATTTTGTTGAGTTTCCGGAGCTGTACCTCCGTTTGTTCGGCGTTGTTTTCTACGTGAGCGAAGCGCCTGAGTTTGGCTACATCCGAATCATCGTAGAAAAGTAGTGCTTCGCTCGGCGCACCATCGCGTCCGGCCCGGCCTGTCTCCTGATAATAGCTTTCAATGTTTTTCGGCAAATCCATGTGAACGACGAAACGGACATCCGGTTTGTCGATTCCCATGCCAAAAGCGATTGTTGCCACGATGATGCTTACCTCATTTCTGAGGAATTTTTCCTGGTGTTTTGCCCGGGTGTGTCTGTCCATACCGGCATGATAAGGGAGAGCGCTGATGCCACTTTCAAGAAGGTTGGTGGCGAGTGTCTCGGTCGATTTTCGTGACAGACAATAGATGATACCCGATTCGCCGGAATGCTGATGCAGGAAGGACAAAAGTTGCTCATAAACGTGGCCCTTCCGGCGTCTGACCGCGTAATAGATATTTTTCCGGTCAAAGCCGGCAACGAAGACGGAGGGGTTGCTCAGTGCGAGTCGCTCGATTATGTCGTCCTGGATAAGCCTGTCGGCAGTCGCCGTAAGCGCGATCACCGGTGTCCGGGGAAACTGGTTCTTTACATCGGCGAGCATTCTATACTCGGGGCGGAAGTCATGCCCCCATTGCGAAATACAATGGGCCTCATCAATCGCGATCAATGACACCGTGGCAGGCTTAATCTGCCTGACGATTTCGATTCCATTGCTGACCAGTCGCTCGGGTGCCAGATAGAGCAGCTTAAGTTTACCTTTGCGTGCTGCTTCGAGTACTTCGTCCTGTTCACTTCGCGTTTGGGACGAGTTCAGATAGGCAGCGCCGATTCCGCGTTGTCTCAACAGATCGACCTGGTTCTTCATCAATGCAATCAATGGAGATACTACGATCGTTATTCCCTCGCGCATCAGCGCGGGCAGCTGATAACAGAGCGACTTTCCCCCGCCCGTCGGCATAAGGACGAATACGTCGCGGTTGTCGAGCACGGCGTTAATAATAGCTTCCTGCTGAAACCGGAAGGCCTGAAAGCCAAAGTGTTCTTTGAGAATGGAGAGAGTCATGGGGAAAGTGGTGGAGTGTTACGAGGTACGCCTGCCCGCCGTTGCGGGAGATATGAGGTATGAGGTACGAGGTACGCTTGCCCGCTGTGGCGGGAAGTACAAGGTATGCCTGCCTGCCGTAGTGGGAATTACGCTGCTTACCGTGACGGGCCGAGGCTTGCTAGTCGCAGCGTCCCACTTTGCTCCTATAACTTCAGCAGTTCCGCAGACGGATCTTACCTTCGTCCGTTCGCCAGCAAGATTTCCCGGTAAACTTCCCACTTCCTTTCTTTGCGCGCGAGTACGGTAATACGGTCGCAGTGGAAGTACTGGTTGCTGTACTTGAGCCCCTTCAGGTAAGGCCAGCAACGGAGAAAATCCTGATTGCTGATGTTGCGCGCAATCGGTATGTGAGGAATGAAGTCGGGGTCTTCGCGTACGATCTTTTCGAACATCTCCTGTACAGGTGCTTTGTTGACGATGTCGAGGTATATAGTGCGCTGGTTTCCATTAAAGAATACGCCGAAGTCCTTAAGAAAAACGTTGAACGGTTCCAGTTCCGCAGCACGCGCTTCCGCGAAGCGGAGCATGTGATGCATACGCTCTTCGTCGTCGCTGTACCGGAAGAGTGAGATGTACGCGGGTGTATAGCGATCGGATAAGGCGCGACCTACAAGATAATGTACATCGTCTTTCAGTACCGAAACATCACTGAGGATGTGTTGCGGAGGGCGGATCACAAAGAATAGTTCACGGATACCGCGTTCCAGCGTAGAGGGGGCTTGTTGAAATGTCGTGCTCATAGTTTCATTTTTTGATTCGCTGTTCATGATCCGAAGGTACTTGTGCCTTTTGACAAGTTGTGTCATAGCCTCAAGTCATGGCGTTCACCACGCCGGGAGTGACGGTTAGGCGGCGTTTTACTCCAATCGTATTTGCGCGGAATATTTTATCCGCTCCGTAGCGGTGTTTGATATGATCGATCGACTGATACAGATTAATGGCGGCTTCCGTGTCGTCGAAGAGATTGATCTGGTAGTTGCCGTGAACGAGTCCGGCGAGTCGGACTCCTATAAGGCGAAGTTGTCGGTTTCGGTTATACGAATGTTCGAAGAGCTCAAGTACGGTGCGCTGAATAATGTGGTCGGCCGAAGTGTAAGGAACAACACACTGGCGCGTGATCGTGTCGAAATTGTTGTAACGCAATTTTACAGCGATGCACGAAGCAAGTTTCTCCTGGTCGCGCAAGGTAAAGGCCACTTTCTCAACCATCGACACAAGCATGGCGCGAAGGCGTGGAACATCTACCGTATCGCTGTCGAACGTGCATTCCGTCGAAATGGATTTTTGTTCCCGGTATGGCACGACGGCGGAGTTGTCTTCCGCATGCGCTTTGCGCCGAAGAACCTCAGCGCTGCGACCGAACGTTTTCCTGAGATGTTCCAGGGGTGTGTTGCGAAGCGCGGCTACGGTGTGGATGCCCAGGTTGTGGAGCATCGTTGCCGTGCGCTTGCCGATCATGGGTATTTTATCGACTTCGAGCGGATCGAAGAAGGCTTGCTCCCGACCGGGAGAGATCTCTATTTCCGCATTGGGCTTAAACTCTCCGGTGGCCACCTTGGCTACAAGCTTGTTGGTTGCCAGTGCCAGCGATATGGGCAGGGCCGTCTCGCGTATTATGCGCGCCCGTAGAGCTTTGGCCCATTTGAAGGTTCCGAAGTATCGGTCCATTCCCGTGGCATCTATATAGAATTCGTCGATCGACGCCTTCTCAAAGCACGGGGCTTCTTCGGTAATAATTTGCGTTACCGCCCGGGAGGCCTCGCTGTAGGCACTGATATCGCCGCGGATAACCGTTGCGTCGGGGCAAAGACGCATGGCCTGATACATGGGCATGGCTGAGTGGATGCCGAATTTGCGCGCTTCATAGCTGCAGGCTGCCACCACCCCGCGGTTTGTACTTCCGCCAATAATCAGCGGTATTCCATTGAGAGAAGGGTTTTTACGCCGTTCTACCGCCACAAAGAAAGCGTCGAGATCCAGGTGGATGATGCTGCGATTCATACACGAATTAACTAAAAATATTAGTTATAGTTGCAAAAGACACCTAATTATTTTAGGTTTGTTCTGCTGTTTTGCCATAGCAGCTTCTTCGTTCGCCCGGGATTTTCCCGGGCGCGAAGACATCGGGGGGAGTGTTGACGCTTGCCTTCCGGAACGCAGTGTAGCGAGGTGTCAATAGTGTTAAAAAGGAAGTGTTATAGTTTGAAGGGGTGGTTCCGCCGTGGCGGATTCACCTGGCTATCGGGAGACGCTTCACCCGCCGGCGTTTCCGTCCCGTTTTCCTATTTTTCACTTCCGGATTCACGCCTCACGATTCACGCCTCACGATTGACGATTCACGACTCACGATTTGACGATTCACGATTCACGATTTGACGATTCACGCCTATGCCCTTGGAAACTGTAAACCGCAACATCCGTTATTTAAGAACCCGGGCCGCGTTGACTCAGCGCGAGTTCGCTGAGCGGATTAATATCAAACAACCCACGCTTGGTGCCTATGAAGAGGGGAGGGCAACGCCTCCGTTAAATGTGTTAACGGACATCGGGCGGATCTTTAAGGTAAGCCTCGACAATCTGATCGGAGTTGATCTCGGCACGATCCCGGAGAAATCCTGGCGCCAGGCGGGCAAACCACGCCGCGAGGTGCTCGCTATAACAGTCGATGGTCAAAACCGCGAGAATGTAGAGCTGGTGACGCAGAAAGCATCGGCGGGATACTTGTCTGGATTCCAGGATCCCGAGTTCGTCAAAGAACTTCCGAAGATCAGCATGCCGGTTCTACCGCGCAACAAAACATATCGGGCGTTTGAAATCCGCGGCGACTCCATGTTGCCTGTCCCTTCGGGAAGCATCATTTTTGGAGACTATGTCGAAGATGTCGCGTCGATCAAGAATGGCAAGCCGTACGTCCTTGTCACCCGCAATGACGGGATAGTTTTCAAACGCGTATTTCATTTCGGCCCCAGCGAACACAAACTTCTGCTGGTCTCCGACAATCGTGCATATGAACCTTATGCGATCGAAATTGCTGACGTGATCGAGATATGGGCCGCACGTGCTTATTTCACCAGTCAGTTCCCCGAAGCCGATGACCCGACACCCTCTCCGCTCGTCGAGCAACTCGCCCTCCAACTGCTGAAGGGCAAGGGGGCTTAGCTATAACTCTTCAACACTCTAACACTCTAACCCTATAACACTTCAACACTTTTTCTTACCCTTTCTCTTAGCGCTGTCGGTCCAATCCCTGGCGCAGCAACCGGTGCCGTTGCGGGATACGGTGCCGCAATACCTGTTTTCCTATGCGGAGATCGAATATCTGGAGGATCCAACAGGCACCCTGGATATAACCACAGTGTCGAATTCAGAATTTTCATCCCGCTTTCAGCCGAGCCCCACGTTTAGTCCTGAGAATTATCATCGCTCGTCCTGGTATTGGTATCGCATCGCCGTGGCCCATAACGCCGCGAGCGCGCATCAATGGCAGATTG
Organism: uncultured Roseivirgaceae bacterium; assembly: GCA_964532595.1. Classification (GTDB taxonomy): domain Bacteria; phylum Bacteroidota; class Bacteroidia; order Cytophagales; family Cyclobacteriaceae; genus Chryseosolibacter. Next base: position 11,120 of record CAZHIQ010000025.1, on the reverse strand, counting down.
AATTCTTTGATCAGACCATCGACGAAATTGATTTTTACACTCCTGTGGGCGAGGGTTTTGAACGCCAGACTTTCGGTGACAATCTGCCTTTCCATGCCCGCCCCATCCGCCATAAGAACTTCTTCGTGAAGCTTCCCGCCGAATACAACGGCGTACACACCTATTACTTCCGCGTAAAGTCACGGCAACAGGCCAACATTCTGGTGGTGCTTCGGACGTCCGACTACTTCATCAACTACGCGCTCGACGAGTACTTCTTCTTCGGCATTTTTTACGGGATGATACTCGTCTTTTGCTTTTACAACTTATTGATGTTTCTCGCGGTGCGTGAACGCCACTACGTATGGTACATTCTGTACCTGCTGGCGATCGGTCTGTACGAGATGAGCGTTGACGGAATTGCTTTTCAGTACCTATGGCCTTCGGCGGTAGGATGGAATCAATACGCTCCTGGAATTACTCTTTATCTGGCATCGTCGTTCGCCGTCTTCTTTGCTTCTTCCTTGCTCAACCTGCGACAGGACCATGGAAGATTATACCGATTGCTTGTGGGGGCGTTCGCCTTCCGGACGTTGTTTCTGGTGATTAGTCTGACCGCCGCGCCCGATTGGTTCCGCTGGCGACTCATCGAGATCATTCCCCTGGGAGTGGCTTTCTACGCGGCGATCCGATGTCTTCAGAAAGGTTATCGCGCTGCCCGATTCCTGGTGGTGGGCTACGCATTCCTCTTCCTGGGGATCGCGATAAAAGTAATTCAGTACGTCGACCTCAACTGGCTGCCCCTGGGCGGGCTCACCCATTACAGTCTGGGCTTCGGTTTCATCATGGAAATGATGTTCCTCTCGTTTGCCAACGGTGATCGTATTCGCATTTTGAGGGTAGAGCGGGAGCGGGCGCAGCAGCGGATGATCGAGCAACTCCGGATCAACGAAAACCTGAAAGATACGCTGAACCAGCAACTCGAGGAGCAGGTTCGCCTCAAGACCCGCGAGCTTGTGGAGAAGTCGGCCTTTATCGAGCAGCAGAACCTCCAGCTTGCCGAGGCGAACAAACAACTCGAACGGCAGGCGCGTGAAATCGCAGAAATGAATGCCCTCCTGGCGCGCGACAATGTGGAACTCAAGCAGAACGTCGAAATGGTGACCGAGGCGCGGATTCTTTCGCGGGGGGTCGATTTTGAGGAATTCAGTCAGCTATATCCCGACGACGACCATTGCCTGAAGTTTCTGGCTGGCCTCAAATGGCAAAACGGCTATAGTTGTTCCAAATGTTCCCACTCCAATTACAGCGAGGGGAGGAGTCCCTGGTCCCGGCGCTGTACCCGCTGCGGATATGATGAGTCAGCTACGGCTTTCACGTTGCTGCAGAATACGCGACTTCCTATCACGAAGGCCTTTTACATGATATTCCTCGTGTACAACGCCAAGGGTAATATTTCTTCCCACAAGCTGTCGTCCATTCTCGATATCCGGCAGAGTACGTGTTGGTCTTACAGCGCGAAAATCCGAAAGGCCATGAAAGAGCAACGCCGCCGCGGGTTGGCGCCTACCGCAGGCTGGGATTCGATACTTCTTGTAGGGAAATCCTAGCTTTTACCTCCTCAAGCCACCCCTCGCACGCCTTTTTTCCACCGTATCAATCGATTTCGGTGACCGCTGGCCTTGTGGCTGACTATCAGAGCGAAAGACCCTTAAAGTCGGTGTGCTTGAAGCGTATCAAAATTAAGCAAGTGGCTTTTAATCAGATAGTTAGCTTGTGTTTTTAGGGTATCGTGCCGAACTTTGAGAACGTTTAAACATTGTCACACCTATGAACAGGATATTACGCTTTATGGCGATTATGCTTTTCGCGGTTCCGCTAGCGGGATTTGCGCAGTATAATCCGGTGACGGGCACAGTGACCATTGCAAATGGGGAGACTCTGCCCGGAGTCAATGTGGTGCTGAAGGGTTCCAGTACAGGAACAATTACCGATGCCGAGGGGCGCTACAGTCTGCAGGCTCCGGCCGACGGAACGTTGGTGTTTTCCTTTATCGGATACCGGATGCAGGAGGTGCCTATCAATGGGAGATCCACGATCGATGTGGTCATGGAAGAAGACATCACGACCCTGGAGCAGGTGGTGGTGGTGGGGTACGGAACCCAGGAGAAGAAGGATATCACCGGTGCGGTAGCGATTGTCGGACAGGAAGCTTTTGAATCGCGTCCCAATACGCAGTTCGGTCACCTCATCCAGGGTAAGACTGCCGGGGTTCAGGTGATCACGCCTTCAGGCAAGCCATCGGCTGGATTCTCGATCAGGGTGCGGGGTACGAGTTCGATCGCGGGGAGCAGCGAGCCCCTGTACGTGGTCGACGGTGTCCCCGTGAGTGACACGCGGACGATCAATCCCAACGACATTGAAAGCATTACGGTGCTGAAAGATGCCTCGTCGGCCGCGATTTACGGTACACAAGGGGCTAACGGCGTGGTGCTGATCACCACGCGACGCGGGACAAGCGCTTCACCCCGAGTTGAGTTCAGCGCTTATGCGGGCTTTTCCAGTGTGTGGAACACACTCAGGGTGCTCAATGCCGAGCAGTTCCGCGACCTGATGACCGAGATGGGCCAGACCACCGACTGGAGTCAGTATACGGAAAACACCGACTGGCAAAACAAGGTGTTCCAAAACGGAAGGTCTCAGAACTACCAGCTCTCGTTGTCCGGACAAACGGATAAGACTACCTATTACGTCTCGGGAGGATGGACGCAGCAAATCGGCGCTGTTCGCAGTGCCGAGATGGACCGCGCCAACTTCAAGATAAATCTCAGTCAACAGGTCAATGACTGGTTGAACGTCGGCACGAACGTGAACTACATGCGTTATCACGACGTAGATGTCAGTGATAACACGACCGTGAATAGCGGCGGAGTAATTTTGGGTATGCTGTCGACGCCTCCGAATATCGGAGTTTACCGGCCCGATGGATCTTTTACAGCAAACCCTTTTCAGGACTGGGAGAACCCCCTTGCCCATACCGATGGATCGGACAGAGGGTACAAGAACCAGCGTGTGCTGGGAAATGTGTTTGCTGAGATTGACGTGCTGCCGGAGTTGCAATTCCGCAGCAACCTCGGTGTAGATTTTCAGTCGGGCATGTACGACTACTTTCTCGATCCGTTCCGTACGACGTACGGACGTCTGACAGATGGTCGTGCGATTAACTCGACGGACCTGACGAATTTCCATATCATTGATAACACGCTCACTTACGACAAGCAGTTTGGCGATGATCATGCGTTCACCGCAATGGTGGGATCAGTTATTCAGAAGTCGGTGTGGGAGAACAACCGCGTCGAAAAAACCGGTTTCTCCGGAAATGCCGTGCCGACCACCAATGCCGGATCGACGATTGTCGACGCTTCGAATACAAAAACGGAAAAATCGAACGTGTCTTTCATCAGCCGGGTCACCTACGCTTATCGCGACCGGTATCTGCTGACCGCCAATTTCCGACGCGACGGGTCTTCGGCTTTCGGCCCTAACCAACGCTGGGGATCGTTCCCGTCGGTTTCCGTTGGATGGCGTATTTCTGAAGAAGATTTCTTTGGAAGCACAAACGCGGTTAACGATCTCAAGTTGCGTGTAGGATGGGGGTTGGTCGGAAACGACCTGGGCGCCTATGCCTACCTGGGTCGCGTGGGTACGGGCGCCAACTATCCGATCGGTGGAGTTATTCTCCCCGGTACGTATCCGGAATCTATCCAGAACGATGACCTTAAGTGGGAGACAACGGAGCAGACCAACGTGGGGGTCGATCTGGCTTTGCTCAATTCCCGGATTGAGTTGTCGGTCGACGCTTACCTGAAGAGAACGTCCGATCTCCTCTTGTACGTACCGCTGCCGCGCTCTACGGGTTTCGACACCGGTGTGCAGAATGTGGGCGAGGTTGAAAACAAAGGACTCGAGTTTCAGGTTACTTCGCACAACCTTGTGAATGCATTGAAATGGCAGACCGATTTCAACATTTCTTTCAACCGGAACAAAGTTGTCGATATACAGGGACAGCAATACCTGGGAGGCTCAGTTTCCGGAAGGGGCGAACCCAATCGCACCGCCGAGGGTGATCCGCTCGGTCTCTTCTACGGCTACGTGACCGGTGGTGTCGACCCTGCAACGGGGATGATATACTACGTTGACCGCAATGGAGAAAGTACTTTCGACCCGACGCCGGAAGACCGGACCATTATCGGGGATCCGAACCCCGACTTTGTGTACGGGATGACAAACACCCTGACCTACCGCAACTTTGGATTGAGTCTGTTTCTCCAGGGCGTACACGGAAACGACATCTTTAACGCAACACGGGTTGAGATGGAGGGAATGACCGATGCCAAGAACCAAAGTCGGAAAGTGTTGAACCGATGGCGCGCACCCGGTGATGTTACCGACATCCCGAAAGCAACGCCGAACGATACGCGCAACTCAAGGATTTCAACGCGCTTCATCGAAGACGGATCTTTCCTGCGACTGAAGGCAATCACGCTTAGCTACAATCTTCCAGGGTCGCTGCTAACCAGGGTAGGCATTAACGGTGCGAAGGTTTATGTCACGGGTGAGAACCTACTGACGTTTACATCGTATTCCGGATTCGACCCCGAAGTCAGCGCATTTGGCCTCAACGACAACAATACGCTGAGAAACATTTCTCCGGGCGTTGACTATGGAACTTATCCGCAGACGCGGAATCTGATCTTCGGTCTCAACGTCTCTTTTTAACATGGTCTGACTTCAAAGCAGAGAATCATGAAAGCAAGAATATTTCTCTTTATCACGGGAGTCGCCTTCGTCGGGCAAGCCTGTGACGATTACCTGGACCTTAAACCGATCTCCGTTGTAACGGCGGAGAACGCGTACTCGACAGCCGATGATGCGGAAGCCGCGCTCGTCGGAGCGTATGATTCGTTTTCACAGGAGTATTACATCTGGGATAACATCATTTTCAATGACGTCCGGTCAGATAATCACTATGCTGGCGGCGACGATGCCAACATTTACCAGGTGGACAATCTCGCTATTGAGCCGACGAATCCGCGCCTGTTTAACAACTGGAGTCAGTTGTATAACGCGATTGCAAAAGTGAATCTCGTTCTCGACAAAGTGCCACAGATCGAGGATCCGCGCATTGATGCGGGGGGGCGTCGGCGACAGATATTGGGCGAAGCATCGTTTCTGCGGGCTTATCATTACTATCAGCTCGTGAAAATGTGGGGTGATGTGCCCCTGATTACCAAGCCGGTGAGTTCAACGGCGCCTTCCGAGGTTCACGTTGAACGCTCGCCGGTCGCGCAGGTGTATACACAGATTGTTGCCGACCTCGAGTATGCCGCGGCAAATCTTCCGGCTACGTTCGGATCGGATGCTACGGTGAACAAAGCGCGCGCAACCCGTGGGGCGGCCCACGCTATGCTTGCAAAAGTGTGGGCGCAGCGGCCGGATCGCGATTACGAAAAAGTACGTGCGTATGCCGATTCGGTTATTAACAGTCCGGCGGGATATCGCTTACTCGACAACTACGATCACCTCTGGGATGGTAATCATTACAACAACGATGAGTCGATCATGGAGGTACAGTTTGTGGGCGGTACAGAAGGAAACTGGGGTCCTAACTTGTTGCTCGGCAGCGACTGGCGGAAGTTTGTAACGCCTTCAAAAGACCTCGTGGCGGCTTTCGACAACGAGGGTGATACTGAGCGGAAGAACTCGACAATTGTGTTTGCTACTGCACCGTGGGCCGATGAATTCTGGTCGCTGGAAGTAGGAGGAACAATTCCCTTCTCCTACAAATGGCGCGACCCTGCCGGAGGTAACAGCACCAATCGCCAGTACCTGCTTCGTTTAGGCGACATTGTCCTGCTGAAAGCCGAAGCCCACAACGAGCTTGGGCAGCTTGAAGACGCACGTGCCGAAATTGACAGAATCCGCGATCGCGCGGGATTGGGGCCTACGCCTGCGGCCAATCAGGCGGAGATGCGTCTGGCTATCGAAAATGAACGCCGGCTTGAACTCGCTCAGGAAGCCCAGCGCTGGGATGATCTCGTCCGCTATGGACGTGCGGTAGAGGTGATGAGCAATCTTGTTGAGATAGACTTGCGCACGAATCAGCCGAAGGATTATGAGATGACGGAGTCCAAGATACTGTTGCCGATTCCTCAGTCTGAACGAAACCGGAATCCCCGGCTCGGGCAAAACGAAGGTTACAACTGATTACCATGAAAGCCATCGATATTATGAACACGAACAAGATAGTGTTGTACATCTGCGCTGTTCTCCTCGCGGTGAGCGCATGTGACGAAAAAGATAACCTTGATCCGCTGGGTAACTGGGACATGACAGCCCCCGTTCTTACCGCTCCTGCGGCCGACGCCCATTTTGTGCTTGACGAGACGGCGCCGGATGCTGAATATGTGTTTGAGTGGGATCCGGCTACGACTTCGAATCGTTTTGGGATATCCTACCGGTTATTGCTGGTGCCCCGTGGCACTGAAGATCTGTCTAGTCCTATACTCACCGTGTCGGACGATGGGGGTAGCGCTACCGTTACTGCGGCGGATCTAGACTATGCCCTTTGGGCAGCCTGCTATCCCGCCGGAGCGGAAGCTGAACTCGATTGGGTTGTTGTCGCGGAGGCGGTCGGTAGGGAAGAAGCCGCCCGCCGCCCGATCGGGCTGACGCGCTTCGAGACGGAGCGCGAGATTGAAAGTCTGTTCATTTCAGGATCGGGTTCTGAGGCCGGGCCCGATGCGTCTAACGCCATGCCTATGCGTATGGTGCCTGATACCGATGGAAACGCGTCGGGTGTGTATGAAATATACACCACGCTAACCCAGGGAGAGACGTTTGTCTTTCGCGATCGCGCCAACGCTCATTCGCGTGTGATTGGCGGTGAAGAAGGAGTCCTCGAACCTTGCGCCTCGCCGATTGTAGCGCCCGAAAGCGGTGTATATCGCATAACCGCTGATGTGGTTTCGAACACCTACAGTCTACTTAAAATCGACCGCTGGAGTCTGGTGGGAGGTCCGCTCCCCGGAGGATGGGACGGCGACGTACCGCTCACGTATCAGGGCGCCGGTGTGTGGAGTGGCAATATCGAGTTTTTGTCGGATGCGGGATTTGTCTTCCGCGCGAATGGCGACTGGGCGTATCTCCTTAAACGTGTAGCAGGCACCGCCACGGGTGACGATAAAGGCGGGGAGCTGATCATGGAGTCGGAAGCAGGTGACCGTGGTATTGAAGTCGAAGATGTGCCTGGATACGCCGGACTTCACACAGTAACACTGAACCTGAATGCGGGATCAACTTATAGTTATACCCTGGTTCCCATAAGTCAGGAACCGGCTGCCGCAGTCATCGGTGAAACCGGTAGTCCGGATGGAGACAAAGTCTCGGGTTCGTTTGACATAGAATCCATGGATGCGCCTGAAGCGTTGTACCTCATCAGCGGTGGTGATGTAGTGGAGCTCGTCAGAAGCGGAGATGTGTTTGCAACAGAGAACTACGTAGCTCTTCAAGCCAGCAAGACCTATACGCTTAATACCGCGAGTGATGGTTCCGGCGAAGAAGTGGTTGCGGGCGAAATCGGCGTCGCGCGCGATCAGGCCTATAAGCTTACCGTCGATTTTTCAACGGGGAAACTCCAGTGGACGTATTACAACATCAAACTTTTCCATTGGGATGAGGTAGGAGGCGGATGGGATCAGCGTCAGGAATTGCTGATGACGTATATCCATCCTTACACCTTCGAAGTAACGGGAACGCTGACCGGTGGATTCCACTCCAAATTCAACTCACCGTGGGATGTACAATTCGGAACTGATTCGAAAAGTCTCACAGGAACGATGGAGAACGGTGGGGCCAACTTTACCGGTATTGTACAAAGCGGACAGTACGTGGCGCGTATCGTTGTGTCGCCCGACTATTCAACCGCTGAATACAGCTTTGTAAGACAACCGTAGGAACAGAATGACATCCCGGGGCCTGAGGTCCCGGGATTCTAAACAAACTTATGAATTACACACGATACTTAATGGCCTCGATGATGGTTCCTGCCTTGTTGCTGCAGGGTTGTGGCGGAGCAGGCAGCCGCGAGGTAGTGACGGGTAACGATGTCCAGGTCTGGATAACAACGGGCGATCAACAGCAGTTGTTGGCCCGTAAACCCGGACTCGCTTTCATCGATACGGCTATGGAGACGGTGATCGCCGTCGATACAACAAAACGCTTCCAAACCATAGACGGATTTGGTTACACCCTTACCGGGGGAAGTGCTGACTTGATGAACGAAAAATTATCGGAGACCGAACGACAGAAGCTATTGCGGGAACTGTTTTTGACGGATGACGATGGTATTGGCATCAGCTACCTGCGTATAAGTGTCGGCGCCTCCGACCTCGATGATCACGTGTTTTCGTACTGCGATCTGCCTCCCGGACAAACGGATCCGGAGCTTACTCGCTTCACGCTTGAGGAAGATGAAGAAAACCTTATTCCGGTTTTGAAGGAAATACTGGCACTGAACCCCGATATCAAGATAATGGGAAGTCCGTGGTCGGCGCCCGTTTGGATGAAATCAAACGGAAAAGCCAAGGGGGGAAGTCTGCTTCCCCGGTTTTATCCGAGCTATGCGAAGTACTTTGTCCGCTACGTTCAGGAGATGGCCGCGCGCGGTATTCCCATTGACGCCATCACCATACAAAACGAACCGGAGAATCCGCACAACACACCCAGCATGCTGATGACAGCGGAAGAGCAAAAAGTGTTTGTCCGCGATCATCTCGGGCCTGCGTTTGAGGAAGCCGGAATTCGTACCAAGATCATTCTCTTCGATCACAACTGCGATAACCCTGATTATCCGATCAGTATTATGAACGATCCAGAAGCGAAGAAATATGTTGACGGGTCCGCGTTTCATCTCTACCTCGGCGAGATCGAGGCGATGTCGAAAGTACATGACGCTCATCCGGACAAGAATTTGTATTTTACTGAACAATGGACTTCCGGGGAGGGCAAGTTCCACGAAGACCTCCGCTGGCACGTCCGTCATCTCATCGTAGGAGCTACACGCAACTGGAGTCGGAACGTTCTTGAATGGAATCTGGCTGCCGATCCGAATTTCGATCCCCACACCGATGACGGGGGGTGCACCACCTGTCAGGGGGCGTTAACCATTGGTGACTCCGTGACGAGGAACGTTTCATACTACATCATCGCCCATGCATCGAAGTTTGTTCCACCCGGTTCCGTACGGGTCGATTCCAACATAGACGATGATCTGTACAACGTTGCCTTCTTAACACCCGACGGCAACCTGGTACTCGTCGTCGTAAACGACAGCAATACCGATAAGACGTTTGGCATTCAGGTTGGCTCGAAAACAGCTCCGGCGAGACTGCCTGGGGGCGCGGTAGGAACATTCGAAGTACGAATGACGCCTGCCCGCCGTGGCGGGAAGTAGGAATCCAAAGTACGAAGTACGAGGTACGAGGTACGAGGTGCGAGGTGGGAGCTCGTCTTTGAGGGTATGAACCGAGACGGATAAATATTGCCACGGCGGAAGTACGAGGTGGAGCTCGGTATTGGATTTATGAACCAAGTCGGGTTTAGGCCGGCGCGGAGGAGGTGTGAATGGGAACACGTTGCTCAAAGGATTCACGCTTCACGATTCACGCTTGACGATTCATGCTTCACGAATGACGATTGACGATTGACGATTCACGCTTCACGATTGACGATTGACGATTGACGATTGACGCTTTTATGAACGAACTTAGAATATCCGCCCTGGGGGCACGATTCTTCCTCACCGTTACGCTACTCGTATCCTTTTCTCGTTGTGGATCTGATCCGGAATTCAAGGATCCGGGACCGCCGAAGCAGTCGGAGGAGATCGGGAAGGCGCAGGTGTGGATGACGTCGGGCGACGAGTCGTTGTTGTTTTCGAAGCGCGATGACATTTCCATCACGGCGGCGGATGAACAGACGGCGGCGATGATTACGCTCGATCCGGACGAAAGACTTCAGGAGATTGAAGGGTTTGGGGCAGCGCTGACGGGTTCGTCGGCTTACCTCATCAACCGGAAGATGTCGGCCGCCCAGCGATCGGCATTGTTGACGGATTTGTTCGATGCTGAGAAGGGTATCGGTTTGTCGTATTTGCGGATGACGATCGGCGCGTCCGACTTTTCACTCGAGGATTATACGTATAACGATATGCCTGCGGGGCAGTCCGACTACGAGCTGAATAACTTTTCGATTGCGAAGGATAAGGAAGATGTCGTTCCGGTGTTCAAACAGATCTTGAATGTTTCACCCGACGTGAAGATCATGGGATCGCCATGGAGTGCTCCCGCGTGGATGAAGACCAACGGCAGCTTGAAAGGAGGGAAGCTCAAACCGGAAGCTTACGACGTCTATGCGCGGTATTTTGTGCGTTATATCGAAGCTTATGCTGAAGAGGGGATCGACATCGATGCAATTACGCCGCAAAACGAACCGCTGCACTTTACCGCTGATTATCCATGCATGGAGATGCAAGTTGACGAGCAGCGGGATTTCATAAAGAATAATCTGGGCCCCACCTTTGCTGACGCGAATTTGTCGACGAAGATTATTATTTACGATCACAACTGGGACAATCCCCAGTATCCGATTCAGCTGTTAAACGATACAGAGGCGAAAGCGTTTGTCGCAGGCTCGGCGTTTCATGCTTATGCGGGAGATGTGTCGGCCATGAGCACCGTGCATGGCGCGCATCCTGATAGAGGGTTATACTTCACCGAAATTTCCGGGGGGCGATGGGCGACAGACTTTGGCGACAATCTGATGTGGAATATGTCGAATATCTTTATCGGTACCACAAGAAACTGGTCGAAGGCGGTTTTGCTGTGGAACCTCGCCCTGGATGAAAATGACGGGCCCAAAAACAATGGTTGCCAGGATTGCCGCGGTGTGGTCACGATCAACAGTGCAACAGGAGCAGTTACCCGTAACGTTGAGTACTATTCACTGGCTCATTTTGCGCGATTCGTTCGTCCGGGGGCTTTTCGAATTGCCTCATCGGCACAACCTTCGGCACCCGAGCA
>CAZHIQ010000024.1:0-44844 GCA_964532595.1 uncultured Roseivirgaceae bacterium | reverse complement strand
CCGATATTCTCCACATTTTCTTTTCAACCTCACCCAGCGTCATCGGTTCGTCCCGATCTGTCGGGAGCTACCTGAGCTGTATTCTTCGCAAGAAAATCATTAGTAGACGGTTCGCCGAATCAGGCAACGTTCAGGGATGAATTGTCTCGGCCAGGGCACGCAGCTTCCGAAGCATTTCTACATCCACCGTCCGAACGCGGAATTCCTTTCCTCCCTGACCGCCCATACCGGTTATTTCAGAGTTGCGATACGTCATGAGACTCTCGCGTTCCGTGCTAGCCGATGTATGAATTTCATTTACGCGTGTCCGTTCAACCAGCTCCTGAACGTTTTCCGTAGTCACCCCCGATCCTGCCATGATTGAAATCCGTCCCGCAGCTTGCTTTACCATACGGGCGATGACGTCAACTCCGTCAATAGCTTTGAGATGCCGCCCCGAAGTAAGGATTCGATCAAACCCCACCTCAATACAATCTTCGAGTGCCTCCGCTGGATCTCGGGTCATATCAAAGGCCCGATGGCAAGTCACCTTCAGGGGACGGCACATGTCGATCAACTCGCGGCATCGCTCCTTGTCGATTCTTCCATCCGGCGTGAGGATACCCAATACAAAACCATCGACACTCAGCTTCTGACACTGCCTGATGTCGCGTTTCATCGAATGAAATTCATAGCGCGAGTAGTGGAAATCCCCTCCACGCGGCCGGATCATCACATACACATCAATATTAAGCGCCTGACGAACAACTTCGACACACCCGATAGAAGGAGTTGTTCCTCCCTCCGCAGGATTGTCGCAAAGCTCAATGCGATCAGCGCCGCCTTCCTGCGCTTTCAGCGCCGACTCGACATTATATACGACCACCTCTATAGTCATGCACAGCTTTCGTTCGTGTTAGAAAATTATACGACGCGCTCCCCTGAATCGCTTCTTGTAGTAATCCGTGTTCAAATTAGTCTCCACAACGCCCAATGAAGACGATGCGTGGATGAACCGGACGGACCCGTCGCGGCCGACCTCCGTAACCATTCCCACGTGCGTTATCACACGCTTCTTCTTCCCTGTGGCAAAGAAAACAAGATCGCCCGGAGCGAGATTGTTAATCCCGACTTCCTTGCCCATTTTGCTTTGGTCTTCAGAGCGGCGAGGCAGGGTGACTTCAGCCGATTTAAAAGCGTTCAGCAACAAACCGGAACAATCCATTCCGCTTCGCGTGGTACCTCCATATCGATAGGGAGTCCCGATGTATGATCGGGCAGTCGAAATGACTCTTTCGACTTTCGCGTCCCGCACAACCGCTTTCTTGCTTGCTCCGCAAGAAACAAATACGATTGCCATACTCAACACAGCAAGTCGAAACCGAAGCATTTCAAGACTAAAAAATCGTCTCATGAGCTCAAAAAATAATGCTTCAACAACGACGTAAATATACCAAGGTTTCATCGATTCCTGTTAAGAACAACGCGGGAAGTAAAACGCTATTTATGTGTCCATCGGTATCCCCCGCGACGAATCCTTCGGCAATTGAACACTTTCAACGTTTGATGGCTATTGCTACCTTACAATCTTAAGGAGATCTTGACTCCTCTTGAAGAGAATAACAACATGGGCGGAATAACCGGCATCTTCGCTTTCAATCTCGTAGGAAAGTTTCATCGCATCAACATAACAGCGGCGACCACCGTTCTATCGAAGCGCGGCCCCGATTTTCAGGATATCTACTTTGATGACTGGGCAGGCCTCGGTCACCGACGATTGTGTGTCATCGACACCTCGGAGAAGGCTCATCAGCCCATGTGGGATGACACCGGCCGATTTGCGATCGTCTTCAACGGAGAGATCTTCAACTATCGCCAGTTGCGAAACGAGCTTTCCGCCTCAGGGGAGACGTTTCACTCCCAATCCGATACGGAAGTACTGCTCAAGCTCTACATACGCGACGGGGAAGCGTGCCTTCCCAGGCTTAACGGGTTTTTCGCGTTTTGCATTTATGACAAGCGTGAACAATCGTTCTTCATCGCTCGCGACCGCTATGGAGAAAAACCTCTCTTCTACGCCTTTGATGAAGACAAATTCATCTTCGCCTCCGAGCTGAAGTCGCTGATGCACTATGGCGTCGAACGCGAAATCGATTTTGCATCGCTCATTACTTACCTTCAGTTGAACTACATTCCAGGGCCTGCAACGATCTTTCGCCATATTTACAAACTCCTTCCCGGCCACTACCTCAAAGTTGCGAACAAGCGAATGGAAGTGGCCACCTGGTACACCCTTCCGGCTATAGCGGGGAATAGTGCCAGTCCATCGTGGGACCACGCCAAACAACAACTAGTCGAATTTCTCGACCAATCCGTCCGTGATCGTCTCATCGCAGATGTTCCGCTCGGATCCCTCCTTAGCGGGGGAATCAATTCATCGATCGTGGCAGGCCTCGCGAAACGTTACAAAGACGATCTTCAGACCTTTTCCCTTCGTCTTCACGGCGCAGCATTCTTCGATGAAACCCGGTACGCCACACTTGCCGCCCGCCATTTCAAGACAGACCACGCGGTAATTACGCTGACGGACGATGATATGCTCGCGCACCTCGTCGGTGCTCTTGATTACATGGATGAGCCGTTTGCCGATCCTTCAGCCCTTAACCTGTATGTCCTTAGCCGCGAAGTCCGAAAACAAGTCACAGTGGCGTTAGCTGGGAATGGAGCGGATGAAATATTCGCGGGATACGACAAACACGAAGCCTTTCTACGCGCGCTACGTCCGGGTTTGACGGAAAAACTTATCATAAACTTCGGAGGGGTCTGGAAACTGCTTCCCCAATCTGGCCGTAGCATTGTTTCTGATCGTATACGCCGGCTCTCCCGGTTTGCAGACGGCGCGTCATTGCCTCCTCCCGAACGCCACTGGCGCTGGACATCCGGGGCAACGCTACCCGCATCATTAGCCCTGCTGCATCCCTCCATCAAAACCGAACTGATACAAGAAACCGCCGAACAAAGGCGTCGGGAACTCACCGCCAGCATCGGTCGTGGGGACATGAACAGCATTCTGCGCACGGACATGTCGATGGTTCTTCCCAACGACAGGCTGGTGAAGACGGATAGTATGAGTATGGCAAACAGCCTGGAACTGCGCAACCCGTTTCTCGACCACCGGGTGGTTGACTTCGCGTTTTCGCTGCCATCCTCTTACAAAATAACAGCGCGTTCGCGCAAGCATATACTTCGCGAAGCCTTCCGCGATCTTCTCCCCGCCGAGATCATCGATCGAAAGAAGAAGGAGTTTGAAGTACCCCTTCGCTTGTGGTTGCGTCGCGACTTGCGTCAGACGGTGAATGAGTTGCTCGATCGAGACCGGATTGAAGGGCAGAGAATCTTTGACGGCACTGAGATTGAGCGACTTCGCCGGAAGCTCTTCTCAGCAAATCCCGGCGACTCGCATGCCCGGATTTGGACCATTGTCATCTTTCAATGGTGGTGGAAAAAGAATATGGAAAGCTATATTGCGCACCCGACATGAAAAATCTACTCCGAATCGAAGAAGGACTAATGCTCCTCCTGGCTGTTTATCTGAACACAGAACTTCCCTACCCCGGGTGGCTTTTCTGGGCATTCTTCCTGGCTCCAGACATTGGTTTCATCGGATATGCCGCCGGACCGAAAGCCGGGGCCTGGACGTATAACTTACTTCATCACAAAGGGATAGCCATTACGGTGTACTTGCTCGGCCTTTATACAGAAGAGCCGTCCCTTCAGTTTGCAGGCCTCGTTCTTTTTGGTCACAGCTCATTTGACCGGATGCTGGGGTACGGACTTAAACACTCCGACAGCTTCCACAACACCCATTTAGGGAAAATCGGCCGCAGTTAGCCAAATCCCCTGATTCAAAACATTCCTCTAATAAAAGGGAGTTTATAGATTTATATTCTCCCATTTCTTCTTTTTCAATAGAAGATTTCGACCGCCGAGCCCTCCCATTGAAAATTTCACAATTTTTATCCACCGGGATTGAAATTAAACCCGGTTGGCAACGGTTTCGTATATTTTTATCGCAAGTGGGGTTATTTTAGACCCATCACCTCCAATATTTGTGATGTTTACGCGGATATAAGGTTCAATTTTAACCCACTAATCGAAAAAATGTATGAAAAAAGCGTTTGTACCCTTTAGTTTGCTTCTCGGGGTCAGTATACTGGCTCTTTTCTTTCCAGCCACCCCCGCAGCCATCCAATCGGAAGGAATTGTGGCGGGAGATGTAGCCTGGATGCTGGCAGCAACAGCGCTGGTATTTCTGATGACGCCGGGCCTGGCTTATTTCTACGGTGGGATGATCGACACTAAAAACATCATCTCCACGATGCTGCAAAGCTTCATCGCCATGGGTGTTATCTCCGTACTGTGGGTAGTAGTCGGATTCAGCCTGGCTTTCGGAGAATCACAAGGCGGCTTTATCGGCAGTCCGACGACCTTCTTCATGTTCAATAACGTGCTGGATGGCGCACCGTGGGCTGGCGCTCCTACCATTCCGCTGGTACTGTTCGCCGTATTTCAGTTGAAGTTTGCCATCATCACTCCTGCCCTGATTACGGGGACTTTCGCGGAACGGATCAAGTTCAAGTCCTACATATTATTTATTGTTCTGTTCTCCCTCTTTATCTATGCACCGCTTGCACACTGGACATGGCATCCTGAAGGCTTCCTGGCGGAGATGGGCGTGCTCGATTTCGCAGGAGGTACGGTAGTACACATGTCAGCAGGGTTTGCCGCTCTGGCAGCGTCGATATATCTGCGTACCCGGGACGAAAAACACATTGCTCCCGCTAATATTCCGTTTGTTCTTCTCGGTACCGGTTTACTGTGGTTCGGCTGGTTCGGCTTCAACGCAGGAAGCGCCATGGGTGCTGGTCCTCTTGCAGCCTCTGCCTTTGCGACAACGAATACCGCTTCTGCTGCAGCCGGGTTGTGCTGGATTCTTTTTGATGCCGTACGTGGCAAGAAACCCTCCGCTCTTGGTTTCTGCATCGGTGCCGTGGTAGGTCTCGTAGCCATCACACCTGCCGCCGGATTTGTAACAATACCTTCGTCACTGTTCATCGGTACGGTAGCCGCCCTTATCAGCAGCATCGTAGTACACTGGAAAAGCAAAACTTCGCTTGAAGACACCCTCGACGTATTCCCCTGCCATGGTATTGGTGGTGCCGTAGGGATGTTGATGACCGGTTTGCTCGCCCATCAGAGTGTCAATGACGCCAACGGAACAGGTAACGGTCTCTTCTTTGGCGAAGTCACACTCTTCCAATCGCACGTGATCGCTTTGATGATCGTTGTCGTCTTCACCTTCGTCGGATCGCTGATCATCCTTAAAATCACTGACATGATTTCAACGCTGAAAATCTCGGCTCATGAAAAAGAAATCGGTCAGGATTTGAGTCAGCACGGCGAAAACCTGATGCCTTACGACCTGTCTTCAGCAAAGACTTCGATCTGAGAAATGAAGCTGGAAATACCTAAACCTGAATAATCACCAAGTTCCGCCGGGGGTGTGAGAGACCCACCGGCGGACAACATGGTTTCACTTAAAAAGCTTTCCAAAAATATGAAAAGAACATTACTAATCATCACTGTCCTGGCCGGTAGCTACAGTCTATGTCTACCCGCCTATGGGCAGCAGACCTTGTTTGCCTCCTCAGCGGAAGTTACCCCCCAAACGGCTGCTGTGAAGTCTTCCGAACTGAGCGACAGTGTTGAAGATACCGAAGAACAAGAGCAAGCCCCTACGCTTGAGCTGTCCGGATCAATTGATACTTACTTCCGTACCGCATTTGGGTCAACGAACGACTTTTACGGAGGCGCTCCTGCGCCTGCCACGGCATTCGCAGACCTTAAAGGGTTCGGGCTGGGTATGGCCAATCTGGTCGCCAACTACTCAGGAGAAAAGGCCGGCGTTACCGTTGACCTCGTCTTCGGTCCGCGCGGACGTGCCGCGGTATTCAACTCTACCCAAGGCATCATCAATCAAATGTATGCGTACTACAAAGTATCTGACAAAGTGGTGCTGAACTTCGGTCAGTTCAATACCTTCCTCGGATATGAAGTAATCTCGCCGGCGGCAAACTTCCATTACTCAACGTCCTATATGTTTTCGTACGGCCCGTTTAGCCACACCGGTTTGCAGGCCGATTTCGATCTGGGTGGTGGATTGGTTGCCAAGCTAGCAATAATGAACGCGAGCGACTTTCTCGAATTCAACCCGGTCAACACGTATACATTCGGCGGACAACTCGGTCATTCGAACGACAATGGCGGAGTGTGGCTGAACGTTCTTTATGGCGATCAGGATGGCACCCTCAAAGCTGACGACGATCCCTATCTCCGTGACGAAGACGGAAATACCATCGGATTCGCCAGTTCGCAGGGAGCGCTTTTCCAGGTCGATCTTTCCACCGGATGGAACCTGACAGAAAAATTCTACCTGGGACTTAACACCTCATGGCAAAGTGTAGCTGCGGGTCAGTCCTTCCTGGCAGAAGGCGACTTGCAAGACAGCGACGGTGAATCATCTTCTTTCTTCGGTATCGCGCTCTACCCTCAATTCTCACTTTCAGAATCATTCTCAATCGGTGCACGTGCCGAGTATCTCGGTGTAAAAAACGGACACCTGGGCATCTTCGCTCTCGATCAACAGGGCAAAGGAAGTGTGATGGAATATACCCTCTCGGGCAATTACTCGGTCGGTCCACTGAAGATCATTCCTGAGTTCCGTTTGGATATGACATCTGACGATTCATTCCGCAATGCAGATGGGAAGGCGACAAATAAAATGTCTGCTTTCAGCGTCGCGGCAGTTTATAGTTTCTAGAACCAGAATAACAACTAAAAACAAACACCATATGTCCAAAACCACAAAAACAAAACTGGAGTACATCTGGCTTGACGGTTACAAGCCTACGCAGAGCCTGCGCAGCAAGACGAAAATCGTGAGAGACTTCAAAGGCGTCCTGGAAGATTGCCCGATGTGGTCATTCGACGGAAGCTCCACTGCACAAGCTACGGGCGACAGCTCAGATTGTCTTCTTCAACCGGTAGCGCTCTTCCGTGACCCTGCGCGCAAAGACGCATATCTCGTGATGTGTGAAGTACTGAATCCGGATGGAACTCCGCACGAAACTAACGGCAGGGCAACTATTGACGATGACGATAACGACTTCTGGTTCGGTTTCGAACAGGAATACTTCCTCTGGAACACCGACATCGACAAACCGCTCGGATTCCCCACTCAGGGTTATCCTGCGCCACAAGGTCCCTACTACTGTTCCGTCGGAGCAAAGAATGCGTTCGGTCGTGATATCGTTGAAGAACACCTCGACTATTGCCTTGCCGCAGGTATTAACGTAGAAGGAATCAATTCCGAGGTTGCTACAGGACAGTGGGAGTTCCAGATCTTTGCCAAAGGCGCCAAGGCCGCCGGTGACCAGGTTTGGGTTGCACGCTACCTCCTTGAGAGAACAGCCGAGAAATACGGCATTGCCATCAACTGGCACTGCAAGCCACTGGGTGATACCGACTGGAACGGATCCGGTATGCACGCGAACTTCTCCAACAGTCTGCTGAGAAGCGCCGGCTCAAGAGAAGTGTTCGAAACGGTGTGCAAGGCGTTTGCTCCGGTTGTCAAGGAACACATCGCTGTATACGGCGCCGACAACCATATGCGTCTCACTGGAAAACACGAAACACAATCCATCGATAAGTTCTCGTTTGGCGTGTCTGACCGAGGAGCTTCTATCCGCATCCCCATCGCTACGGTGGAGAACGGCTGGAACGGCTGGCTCGAAGACCGCAGACCCAACTCGGCCGCCGACCCTTATAAAGTTGCAGCTCGCATCATTAAGACCGTTAAGACCGTACCTTCACTGGTTTCAGTAAACGGGCAATAAGGTTTGGCGTCTGGTTGTTTAGTTGAAGTCAGGCAGAAATGCCTGGCTTCTTTTTTTTTACGCTGTCCGGCTGCCGATAAACCGCATCATCTCATCCTCAACCTTCTCGCGGTCCTGCCACAAGTTCCGGCTAAAAAGGTAATGATAATCCCAATGGCGCTGAGTCATAAGTGCCGGCGTGTACGCGAAGAAATGCTTTCCGGATAAGCTGGTGTAATACTGCCGATCGTCGGTAAGCACCAATCCCAAATAGCCTTCCTTACCCCGCACATGAAGGTCGGCCATGGGCAGGCGATTGATCTCGAATGAAAAGTCAGGAAACTTTTCCTGCCCCCATTGGCGAATCCGCTCATTGAGATACCAGTCAGCGCTCTGACGAACATCCGAAACAACCTCGGGCTCGAAGTTTCCTTCCGAAACCTGGCGGGCATGCTGCAAATACTTTTTTAGCAATTTTGGGCCTTCGTTCCTTACCCCTTCAACCTTCAACGCTTCCGGCTGAATACTACAAATCAAAATTATCTTTTCCCGCGCCCGCGTTACAGCCACATTGAGGCGATTTTCACCCCCAGCCATATTCAAGCTACCGAACTGCATTGCCATACGCTTCTTTTTGTCAGGCGCATACCCTATTGAAAAAATAATAACGTCCTTCTCATCTCCCTGCACATTCTCGATATTCTTCACAAAAAGCGTCCGGGGTATCTCTTCTCCTGCTTCGCCAAACCTTTCCTCAAGAAGATCAAGAATCAAATCCTGTTGAGGAGCATTAAACGTTACAACTCCCACCTGTTTTTCCGGATCCTCCCTCCACAGCGACCACACGCGTTCGACCACCGCCTCTGCTTCTACCGCGTTTGTGTTGTTTTCCCAGACCCCGTCAACCTGATGATATTCAATCGCAGGTTCCTGACGATTGAGCACGTGGCGGTCAGGAAGCAATTGCAGGCGCCCTTCATAAAAATGGCGATTGGAGAAATCGATAAGCTCCAGCGATTGACTCCGGTAGTGCCCCTGAAGATGGACCGTCGGAAGATAGCGTTTTGCAAGGTCGAGCAGGGAATCAACCTCCAGGTCAGGATGTTCACCCTCATCTTCCCACCGCGCCTGATAAAGTTCATGCGGCTTCAACTGCATGTCATCTCCTGCAACGACCAGCTGACGCCCCCGATACATTGCCGGAATACCACGCTCAGCGAAGCACTGTGAAGCTTCGTCAAAAATCACAAGATCGAACAACGGCTCCATAGGAAAGATCGCCGATGCTGATTCGGGGGATACCATCCAGCAGGGTACAACGTTAAACAGCTCGTGCTTAAACTCGGCCACAACGCGACGCAGAGGCCATATCTTCTTTTTCTTTGTTACCTGATGATGGAGATCGCGATAGGTGATGCGATTATTGAGTCTGTTGTATTCTACGTTCTCATAAACCCGTTCACGTGCGCGCAACAGAAGAATATCATGACTAAGCTTCTGTTTCTCCTCCACCAACGCCATGAGTTCCTCCCGCTGCTTTTCCATCTTCAGCGATGACACATTTCGAAGGTGCGGGTGTTTTGCCTCGAGATGTTCTATCCAGGCAAGGCGCACACTATTTTGAAGAAGACTCTCCATCCGGGTGATATCCCATTCACCCGTTGCCTCAAAGAGTTTCTTGATAACTTCGTGCTCATAAGGTTGAAGGCTCTCCCGCTGACGATCAAAGTCACATAGCGCCTCGAAATCTCGCCGCAGCGTTTTAATAAATTCGCCGGATTTTTCCGGTTCGCAAACGAGTTGCCTGAACTGGTAAGGGGTGATATAAGCGAACCACTCCTCCTTCTTCTCCTTAACGGGCGCAACGATTTCAACAAGCCGACTGAAAGCAGCGATAAATTCCTCGCGCGTATAACGTCCGGGATGCAGTCCATCCTTGACCTCCCTCAGTGAGTTGAAAATCAGCTTGGCACGAATAGCAAGCTTTTGTCGGGTAAACCACGTTCTCAAGGAGACCTCGTTGTAGTCGGTAGGCAAGTCGACAAGCCAGGCCTTTGCCTTGATAGCTGTCAGGTGGTGTTCGAGGTTTAGTCGATTGTCGATCTTGTCCTCGAGCTGGCGAAATCCATTCTTGTCTGACGGCAAACCGTTAGCCGCCATTACCTCGCTTATCCATTGCTTATCTTTTGAAAAGAGCGACCACTTCAACTTCCGGATCAGACTGCCACGGGTTTTCATCTTCTCCTGTAGGGCCTCCTGGAACTTTCCAAGCTGGTCGGCAGCAAGAGATACCTCAGGACCAACGCCTTCAAAACAATTTAGCAGAACGCGTTCGACGTTTGTAAACCAGAGAAAGCTTGTCTCATCATCCTTCTCGTCAACCATGCTTTGCATGAAATGGAAAACCTGATCGGTATTCAACAATGCGATCATCCCCAATACATCGGATTCACGCGAGCGAAAAGCGTCAGCTTCCTCCAGATTCAACGACACATTAGCTATCGCCCCAACTTCGGCTTGAATTTTTTCCTGCACAACAGGTATTTCAGCAAGAACTGACTCAATCG
The DNA here is from genome assembly GCA_964532595.1 of uncultured Roseivirgaceae bacterium. Taxonomy (GTDB): domain Bacteria; phylum Bacteroidota; class Bacteroidia; order Cytophagales; family Cyclobacteriaceae; genus Chryseosolibacter. Next base: position 34,364 of record CAZHIQ010000024.1, on the reverse strand, counting down.
CCCTCTGATCGGACAATTGAAACGTCGAGAATGACACCCGCTCGCGCCACAGGTATTCACGGTCTTCGAACACTGCGGCGTATCGAACATAGTGGCGAAGTTGTTGCAAGAATGATGGCAGCGTTGTAAACGTAAAGTGCTGATATTCCTGCCGGATGTTAATAGCCGGACCGTGAATATTGGACGTGAGGTAAAGTTCCTTTATACTCAGGCCACACTCTTCGTCGTCGAAAAGCGTTTTCCTGAATTCATCCAGTTCCTCCGTGATTTTGTCCAACGCCCTGCACACCTGCAAGAACCGACGCTCCATTTGGATCGTATCGAGGGTCCGGTTGAACGCTTTATAATCATCTATCGCTTCAATTTGCCGTGCAATCTTTCCGAAGATAAGCTTGCGTTCATTTCGGAAATCATGAACGAGGCCGACGAAATCGCCAAGATTCTTGTCGTGTAGACGCTCGTAGACAACATCGAGTGCGGCGCGTTTTTGACACACGAGCAGCGCTCGTTTACCGGAAGCTATGGCGTCAGCAAGAAGATTACAGATGAGCTGCGACTTCCCCGTACCCGGAGGGCCCTGTACAACAATAGATTTTCCCGACTTCACGGCATGGATCGCACTCTCCTGCCATCCGTCGAGCATAAAAGGTGTGTAGATATTTTCTTCCCGAAGGGCCTGATTCGCAAGAATACGATCAAGACCTGTGGTATCCACACTCGTTGCATTGCGCGCCTCGAAAAAATCTTCCAGATCGGCCGCGTCTTCCTTCTCCATGAGATGGAGATAGTCGGACACTAGTTGTGAGCCCGCCTGAGGAAAAATGCCAAGAACTGCTTCGGGGAACAACTTTAATTGACCTACCCGATGCTTCAAATCAAAGTCATCCTTCTTAAAGGTCAGAAAAGGGGTGAGCTCATCGCGGAAGTTATCGGGATTGAAATTGATCTCAATTTTTTCCTTCAGCAACTGATACAGCTGCGTCCGAAATACGGTACTATCTGTGTCGAAGTCTTCAAAATTGACATCAAAAATATCCTCCTCCAATGCCACTTTGTTGTAGTGCGCATAGGCAAGAAGGAATGATTTATTAAAAGTAATTCCTGCCTGCTGGCGCAACTGAAGGTGCCATCCGTTGTTTGACTGATCGAGCGTGACGGGAAAGAACAGGAGCGGGCATCGCACCATCGTTCCATCCGAAAACTTTCCACGCACGAAGGGCCATCCGATATGCAAGTCGTTAGAGCCACGTTCTTCAAATAGAAAATGGTCGGCGCGTTGTATTTTCTTCAGTTTGCGACTGACTTCATTGTTGTACTCCACCCGGCTATCGAGTACCTGGCATAGCTTAATCGCTTTTCCTGCGATGAGCGCCTTTATGACGTCAAAGGACGGGAATCCATTGAGCATGTTGACCTCATGGAGATCCATTAGTTGCTCAGCAGAAAGGCGCAACAATAGCAAAGACCGATTGTTTCCTGAAAGGTTGGTCAGGCGCCGCATCCAGGATTCCAATATTCGCTTTGCTGGTTCTCGTACCTCCATATTATCTGATACAGTGTAATCGTTCATGCTGGTCTGAATTCCTCCTGCCACCCTAATGAAGATAGAAGATAGGACTCAATTGCCGGTGGCAATGTAAGGCAAAATCCGATCGAGTTCTTCTCCTGACACCGCAAAGACATCGTGCAACGCCGTAGCGTCTGTGTACAAGCCGTGGTGAAAACGGTATGCCACAATGCGCTGCGCCATTTTTTTGCTGATGTAAGGGTGCCGTGCCAAATCTTCTTCGTTTGCGGCGTTAATGTCTATTTTTTCGGGACTGAAATCCTTGCTGATGTACGACGTATTAATAAGGCGGACGACCACGGCTGAATCCAGGCCGTAGACCTCGTACAGTTGATCACTATTGACGAATCCGCCTAATGCCTCGCGGAACCGCAGGATACGCAAAGCCAGTCGCGGTCCGATTCCGTAAACCGATTGTAGTTCCAGCGTATCCGCACTATTAATATCAAACAGTTGCGGCTGCCGCCGCGCTTCCATAACCCGCGTTTCGGCCGGAAGAACACTATCGTAACTTTTTCTGGACGACGGAAGCACCATCCGGGGTGACAGCTGCTTGTATAACGCAGAATCCACGCCATAGATGCGGAGCAAATCACTTTTTACGCGAAAACTCCCCCCTTTCTGGCGATAAGCGGCAGTACGCGTCGCTAAGTGAAGAGGCATACCCGCAGCCACCATCGAGTCGACTGAGGCGGTATTGGGGTCGAAAGAGGGCAGTAAACTTGCTCTACCCGAAAGGGTCGTCACCGAATCCCGGGCCTGCCAGGCCTGCACCAGGCTGTCAAGAAAGGCCTGGTCAGCGCGCAAATCCACTTCGCGGCTCCCAAGCCACCACCGATACAGGGGTTCCGAGCTGACCACAAGGAAAATAAGGGGTAAAAGGATGAGAAAGCCATTAATCTCGGTAGCCGAGAATCCGAAGGTATTTCGAACGATTCTCCGAAGAAAATTCATCGCGGGGGAAGCTTTTCTGAATTTACGATGCCCCCAGGAACTTATACAGCTGCAACGCCATTTAAACAGGAAAACCGTTGGTGTACGTCGATGTTATTTAAAACCATTCTAAATTGATGGGCGCCTGACTTTTGTCACCCACCAATGTTTCCGGCGATGTATTTTTGTGATCCGAAATGACGCAGAACTTCAAATCCTTAGCACTCAGTTACAAGACAGCTCCCCTGGAAGTAAGGGAGCAGGTTTCTCTCAATGAGGCGGGAGCGAAACAACTCCTTCATTTTATTGCCGATTATAGCGAGGCAACGGATGTCCTGGTAGTTTCAACGTGCAACCGCACCGAAATCTACTACAACGCCGAAGCTGACCTCTCCGCTCAGATCTTCAAAGGCCTTGACCTGATCAAGAGTCCTACCAGGGGTTTTGAACAGTATTTCGTCAAATATGAAGGAACTGCGTGTATCCGTCACTTGTTCGAAGTCGCGATTGGCCTCGATGCACAGGTTATCGGCGACCTTCAGATTTCCGGACAGGTAAAGAACGCTTATCAATGGAGTGCTGACGAAAACCTCGCGGGACCGTTCTTGCACCGTTTGATGCACACCATTTTTTTTGCCAACAAGCGCGTTGTGCAGGAAACAGCGTTTCGCGATGGCGCGGCGTCGATTTCTTATGCCGCCAAGGAGCTGGCGGAAGAGTTGACCGCCGGAATTCGTGAACCAAGAATCCTTGTCGTAGGGGTAGGTGAAATCGGTCAGGACGTTTGTCTCAATCTCGCTGACTCGCCGCTTCGTTCGCAGGTAACCATTGTAAACCGCACCCGGGAAAAGGCACAAGCCCTTGCAGAAAAGTGTGGTTTCGCTTTCAACGACCTGGAAACACTCTCCGACGAAATCACAAAATCCGACGTCATCATCAGCTCGGTTTCCGGAACGGAAGCCCTTATCAACCGTGAGATGCTGGGCGACCGTCGAATTCTTACTCATAAATACTTCATCGACCTCTCCATGCCGCGAAGCATTGATCCTTCGCTGGAAGAGCTGCCTGGCATTCTGATCTACAATCTCGACGACATCGAAGAAAAAACGACCGAAGCCGTTAAGAAGCGCAAAGCATCAGTACCCCAGGTACAAGCCATCATTACTGAGGCGATGGCCGAGTTTGAAGACTGGTCGCGCGAAATGATCGTGTCGCCCACCATTCAGAAACTAAAAAATTCACTCGAACAAATTCGGCGTGAAGAGCTTGCGCGATTCCTGAAGAATGCCAGCCCTGAAGAGGCCCGCAAACTTGAAGACATGAGTCGCTCGCTGATGCAAAAAATCCTAAAATACCCGGTACTTCACCTCAAGGCAGCCTGCCGCCGGGGAGATGCCGAATCCCTCTCCGAAATACTTCAGGATCTTTTCAACCTGGAAAAGACTCCCGAAAAGAGCCGCAAATAGCAATCTCCGCAATCCAGGGTATTCATTGCCTTTCCAGAGTTGGCAAAAGGAAGTCTACGTTGTGTAATTTGCAAATCAGAGCGTCGACTAATTTGAAAACGCGAAGGTGACCCGCGACAAAGAAACATTTCTCCGTCTAATCAACACTCACCAGGGACTGATACATAAAGTATGTATCATGTATGAAAACGACCGGGAGCGTCGCAATGATCTCTTTCAGGAGATCGTACTGCAGTTGTGGAAATCATTTCCTGGATTTCGCGGGGATGCAAAAATCACCACGTGGATGTATCGAATTGCGCTGAACACCGCCATATCAGCGTACCGAAAGCAAAGTCGCGAGGTTCAGACGCAAGATCTCGACGAAACCCACCAGAACATAGGCGATGTCGACGCCTACGAGCATAACGACGAGAACCTCCGGCGCCTGCAATGGGCTATTCGTCAGCTCTCGGAAATCGAACGAGCCATGATCATGATGGCGCTCGACGAAGTACCCTACGAAGAAATTGCCGAAACAATGGGTATCACACAAAATAACGTTCGCGTACGGATGAACCGCATAAGGGAAAAGCTGAGAAAACTTTTGGTTATCGGACATGGAGATTGAGGACCTGAAAGAACTTTGGAAACAACAGGCAGAGCGGTTTGAACCTCGCAATGCCAATGAGCTCGCGGCTATGATCCGGCGTAATAGCACGGATATCGTTGCACGCCTCACTCGCAGTGTGTGGTTCGAACTCGGCCTCACACTCGTCGCAGCCGTCGCTTTCCTGATTTATGCACTCCGACTCCCTACCGGTTCGTTGAAAGGGATTTCAATTTCTATTCTGCTGGCCTTCTGCGGATACTGTATCTATTACATAAAAAAATTGACGATTCTGCAAAAATTCCGTCGTCGTGATGATGACTTAAAAGCCAACCTCACGTGGCTTGTTAAAAACCTCAGCAGCTACCTGCGATTCTACCGACGCAGCTATACGATATTGTATCCCGTCTACTTCCTGCTGGGTTTGCTTTTCGCTGCGTTAGAGAGAGACTTTGACACATTTTACAGTTTGATTACCCAGCCCACTACAATCATCATTGTAGTCAGTATTGCAGCCATCTTTTATTTTGTCAGCACCTGGTTTACCGACTGGTACCTGAAAAAGCTCTATGGCAATCACCTAACGCGCCTCGAGAATTTGCTTCGCGATCTCGAACATGCGTAAAAACAGACTATCCTTGCGCAAATTCGGGGGTATCTCTGCAGCGCCTTTGTTTAATTGGAGTTTATCCTATTTATTAAAGTGTAAATTCCTTCTTATGACACTACGCCTGACGTCCCTCATACTTATGCTTTGTGTTGTTACCCAGGCCTGCGGCCAGGAAACCACCTATGCCGAGCGTCTTGGCTTCCCTAAGGGGGCCAAAGTTCTGATTCTGCATATTGACGATGTCGGGATGTCGTGGGACTCCAATGAAGGAACCATCGAAGCCATCGAAAACGGGGTAGCAAACTCGCTAAGTATCATGATGCCGTGTCCCTGGGTACCGGGGTTTGTCCGCTATATGAAGGAGAAAAATCCGCAACTGGACGCGGGACTTCACCTGACCCTGACCTCGGAGTGGCGAGACTACCGCTGGGGTCCTCTCTCAGGACGGCCTGCCGTCCCATCGCTTGTCGACCAGGAAGGAGCCATGTGGCGGAACGTCGAGCTTGTCGCAAAGAATGCCTCCCCGGATGAAGTTGAGACTGAGATAAAAGAACAAATCCGCCGCGCACGGGAGATGGGATTCGAACCGACGCACCTCGACTCCCATATGGGGACACTGTTCGCCACCCCAGAATTCATTGAGCGCTACATTAAGGCGGGTATCGAGAACCAGATTCCTGTGATGTTTCCGGGAGGGCATGCAACCATGATAGCCAATCAGCGGGGAATCACCGGAGAAATGAAACAGCAGTTACGGATGCTCGGGAAGAAAATATGGGCCGCAGGACTCCCTGTTCTGGATGATCTTCACAACGTCAGCTACAACTTCGAGTACCCGAAGGACCAGGATCTCAGTGATACGGAACTTCAAAAGCTGGCCACCGACCAGTACATCAAGACTATCCGTCAACTCAAACCCGGCCTGTCAATGGTCATTATGCACTGCACCGATCCCTCTGAAGTGTTTCAGCACATCGGAAGCTCCGGGCGCACCCGCAAAGCCGATATGCTAGCGATGACAGACCCCGCATTCAAGAAATTTCTGGAGGACGAAAAGATCATTCTGACGACCTGGCGTGAGCTGAAGGAGCGACGCACAGGCGCCAGATAAGTCAGGGCGTTTTATCGGGGGGAATCGAGGCAGGTCCGGCCCTCCGATACACATAACGCGTGCTCCGACCCTCAGACTCACCGTCGCGGGGCGTGAGCGTAATTTGATCTCCCTGAACCTCAAGCTCGAACTCGCGTGGACGCATAGTTGCCTCGCTCTCGAGATAAATATTCTGAAGCTGCTCGTTCATGCGATAAGCTCCACTATCGATTTTCTGCCCATCCGCCCGGATTATATAGCGGGCCTCCTGAGTAAACGTTAGACGTTGGCTTTCCGGCTGTCCTCCGTCCCCTCCCGACGAACTGATCAGTTCCCACTCACCCACCAAGACTTCGATAAGCTTCAGCGGCGTCTCCCTCTCCGCAGGAGGCTGACGATTTTCGTCGCCTGTCGCTTCGCTCTGTCGATTATCACCCTGACAAGCAAGCAATGCAAATAGACAAAAGCACAAAGCGCTTAGATTCAACTTCTTCATGGTGTTTAGCTTACCCGGAGAAATTTAAAAACTCCGTGCCGACCCTACTGGCAGGTCAACTGCCAGGTGAGAACGGGTTGAGGGCATAACTATTTATCACGAATGGAAAAATACTCACTATGGCTAACGACAATTTCCACGCGACTCGAACGGAGTATCACGGCTTACTGCAGCAGTTGACCGATTGTACGCTGACGTGTGAGGCATGCGCAACGGCGTGCCTCAATGAAGAGAATGTTTCCATGATGGCAAGATGTATCGAATTGGACCGGGATTGCGCCGATATCTGTAGTCTGGGAGCACGACTTATTCAGCGGGACGCCGAAATAGCGGATACCTATCTCTCCCTGTGCGCGACGATGTGCAGGATGTGTGCCGAAGAGTGCGCCAAACACAACGATGAGCATTGCAAGAGATGTGCATCCGTATGTCAAGCTACCGCTAATGCATGTGACGCGGTAGCGGCCGAGTAAAATCGGGGTATCGCCCTTGAAGGACTAGCGAGAACGAAGACTAAGTTGACTTCTTCACGAACTGTGTCAGGATGACGATGTGCTGTCCATTCACACGTCCTTCAATTTGGCCGGCATTGTTCTCCACAAGACGAATACCACGAACCGCTGTTCCTCTTTTTGCAGTAAAACCTGCACCCTTGACATCGAGGTCTTTAATGAGGACAACGGTATCACCTTCGTTCAGCACAGTTCCGTTGCTGTCTTTGTGCACGACTTTTTCTTCGTCGCTGTCAGCATCGGCCATGCCGGATTTTGCTGCAGCCAATACATCATCCTCGAGATACAGCATATCCAGCAAGTCCTGCGGCCAGCCTTCATGGCGTAACCCATTAAGAACCCGCCATGCGACGATCTGAACGGCCGGTTCGGTGCTCCACATGCTATTATTCAGACAGCGCCAATGATTCGGATCCATGGGCTGATCACCCATGAGTTGGCCCCGACAAGTAACGCACGTCAGGATACTTCTGTCTGCACTCTCCTCAAAAGGGGGTGCCGTGTAAATGTCTAGTCCATCGGCGCTGCCACAAAGCTCACAAACCGAACCGCTTCGGGTCATCAGATTTTCCTTGGTGTTCATCAGGGCGAAAAAAATTAGAAACCAGCTAAAGCTGGCTTGTCGAACAAAGAACAGACCCTGAAAGGACTTCAGGGTTTGTTCGTAAACGTAGCCCCGACAGGAATCGAACCTGTATCTAAAGTTTAGGAAACTTCTATTCTATCCATTGAACTACGGGGCCTTATCGGGGTGAGCCGATAGGGTCGCAAATATAGAAAAAATCTAAAACTATGCCCCAGCGGCGCTGTAGGGCCCCGTCACTCCTCTTCGGAACCATACGCCGACGTATCTCCCTCGTCTTCACTCAGAACGACGGGACTGTACTCAGGCAGGTAGTTGGGATATATTGTGAGATGCTTTTTCCTTACCTCCTCGAAAAGCACCCTCTTAAACTCATCGAGGTTCTCACGTTTCGTAGCAGAAATGAAGACAATCTCCTGGAATCCATGCTGGCGGTAATATTTCTTCATTTCTTCAAGGTTTGCATCCGGGTTCTCACGTCGAAAAAGATCGACCTTGTTGAGCACAAGAATCGTAGGAACATCGCCTGCGCCAATCTCTGCCAACGTTCGGTTCACCACTTCAATCTGATTGTCGTGAAACGGGTGTGCCACGTCAACCACATGAAGGAGAACATCCGCCTCCCTGACTTCGTCGAGCGTTGACTTAAAGGACTCTACCAGATGGTGGGGCAGCTTACGAATGAATCCTACCGTATCCGACAAGAGAAAAGGAACATTTCCAAGAGAGACTTTCCGAACTGTCGCGTCAACCGTGGCAAACAGTTTGTTCTCGGCCAGAACGGAAGACTTCGACATGAGGTTCATGACCGTAGATTTTCCGACGTTTGTGTAGCCGACCAGCGCTACGCGAACAATATTGCTACGCGATTTCCTTTGCGTTGCGCGCTGTTTCTCGATTTTCTGCAGCCGCTCCTTTAGTACGGCAATCTGGTTCCGGATTGCCCTCCGGTCTGTCTCGATTTCCCGTTCACCCGCTCCACCCCGTGTGCCCGTTCCCCCGCGTTGTCGCTCCAGGTGAGTCCACATGCGGGTCAGGCGTGGCAACAGGTACTGGAACCTGGCCAACTCTACTTGTGTACGTGCCTGCGCGGTCTGAGCTCTGAAGAGAAAGATATCCAGGATGAGGAGACTCCGGTCATATATTTTCACCTGTACATCCTCGAGTTCTTTCGGATTCAGCTCACGCTCCAGGTTTCGCAGTTGCGACGGACTGAGGTCGTCGTCAAATATAACATTGCGTATCCCGTTGGTGTGAACATATTCTTTGATCTCCGCGAGTTTACCCTTCCCGACAAACGTGCGTCCATCGGGCTGTCCCAAATGCTGAACAAATCGTTTCTCCGTTATTATCCCCGCTGTCTCGGCAAGAAATGCGAGTTCGTCAAGGTGTTCGCGCGTAATCTCAAGCTGGCGGGGGTCACCCAGCGCAACCAACACAGCGCTATTCGAATATTCTCCCATGGGGTAAAGTTAGATTAACAAAATGATACGGGCCCGCAACCCGTTGAAAAACTACAACGAATTCTCAACTGAAATTTAGCAGCTGTTCTGCTAAATCACCGGTTGTCAATAACGTTTGTGGATTGGAAGCTGACGAAACCCTGAAAAGAGAGGGAATAACTGCGCGCTCTCAGGCTCTTGGGGCAACGGGTCCACGACATAACCCCGCCTCTAACCGATACAACAAGGCGCTATTTTGATGCCAGCGTCGCGGAGCACCTGGAACGTCCTGCGATGGAAGGCCTCTTATCAGTATGTGGTACATAATTTTAGTAGCTTCTGTGCCGAATGAAAGATGTTTCCGACCTTGCAGAAAGGATGCGCGAAATGGCGTCTTTTGGGAACGATCAGCTCAAGCGATTTGACAAAACCGATCGACGAAAAATGGTGACCGAACACAACGAGAATCTTGTGATTAACAAGTATCTTGGCGCGCTCGAAGCTTACGGAAGCACTTCCTGAAACTCAAATCCACAGATGCAGATCAAGGAAACGGGCATTGATGGCCTGATTGAAATTGTTCCTAATATTTACCGCGATGACCGCGGTTGGTTCTACGAATTTTACCGCGACAGCGTCTTAAAAGAAGCAGGTATCGACATGACTTTCCCCCAGGAAAACATGTCATTTTCCAAGAAGGGGGTATTGCGGGGTCTTCATTTTCAACGGGCTCCCTATGCCCAGGCCAAACTCACCGCTGTCATCAGCGGAAGTGTTCTCGACGTAGTCGTCGATCTTCGCACAGGCTCGCGGACCTTTGGCCAGGTCTACACTTGTCGCCTGGACAGTGAGCGCCGAAACATGCTACTTGTCCCGGAAGGATTTGCCCATGGTTTTGTAGCGCTCGAAGAGTCGATCTTTTACTACAAGTGTTCGAACGTGTTCCACAAGGAGAGCGAAAGCGGTATTCACTGGAATGATCCCGACCTGAACATCCAATGGCCGGTTGAAAATCCCATCGTTTCGCAAAAGGACAAGGAACTTCCGACCTTCGCGGAATTGCTGAGAAATTCAGTAATTTCGGGGAACGAATCAGCCTGACCTTGAAGCTTCACTTTTTGTCGATCATCATCCTGGTCGCCTCTCTGGCTATGATCTGTGGTCCGCCCCACCATACACTTATGTTTCTGGTGGATGCGGAATCTACCCGGATCAAAGTCCCTGACGCAGAAAGCAATGGCATCATCCGCCCCATCGATGAATTGACACTCACAATCTTTGGCGTCTGATGAACATTCACAAGTTCACCAGTGTTACCCCTGTGCTCAACGCCGCTAACCCGCCCTCCAAAGCGCACGGCTACGGGTACTACCACGAGGAAAGGAAGCCCTGAAGGCTGACAAGTTTTTAAGAGTAGAAGTGTTTAACTGGTTCCGAAAAAACAACAAGAATCCGGATGTCTCGCCCTTAATGGTAGACATCCACTCGCACCTCCTTCCAGGGCTCGACGACGGCGTGCGTACCTTTGAAGAAGCTGAGGCAATCATCAAGACATTTATCCGACTTGGATATAAGCGCATCATCACCACACCCCATGTAATGAGCGATGCTTATCGGAATACACCGGAGACTATCCACGCGAAGCTGGAGGAGCTACGGAGTTACCTGACCAGCCGCGGCATTGAAATCGATATTTCCGCCGCTGCCGAGTACTACCTCGATGAGTCGCTCTTTAAGAGCCTGGAGCAAGGCGAACCTCTTCTGACTTTCGGTGACAAGTATCTGTTGTTCGAGACGAATTTCATCACTGAACCTTTTAACCTGAAAGAGTTTATTTTTCTGGCCACTTCGAAGGGTTACAAGCTCATACTCGCTCACCCCGAACGCTACCTGTATCTTCATAACAATCTCGAAAAAGTACAGGACCTCCTCGACCGGGGTGTACTTATGCAAATGAACATCAGCTCACTAACCGGTTATTATTCGAAACCGGTACAGCGAATGGCCATTAAGCTTGTCAATCATCGTATGATTCACTGGCTAGGAACCGATTGCCATCACCTTCAACACGCACACCTCGCAGAATCGGCCCGACGTTTACGATACTTCAGGAAAGCGTTAACTTTACCTTTGCTGAACAATTCACTGGCATGATTGGCGTAACAGGAGCAACCGGATTACTGGGGAATTTTATTATCAGAGAACTCGTCCGAAACGGAGAACCCTTCGTGGCTTTCCGGCGTGCCGACAGTGACACCTCTCTTCTCGACGACCTTGAAGAAAAGGTTGAATGGCGGGAAATGGACCTTCTTGACCCGGTATCTATCGATGAAGCCCTGAAAGGAGTTACCAGCATTATTCACGCGGCCGCGGTGGTTTCGTTCGACCCCCGGCGTGCGACAGCTATTACCCGGGCAAATGTGGAGGGTACCCGGAATCTGGTGAACGCATGTCTCGCAAACGTTATAACCCGGTTCGTTCATATCAGTTCCGTCGCGGCGCTGGGGCGTACCCGGGGCCAGGCGCTTATCGACGAAAATCATCGGTGGGTCGAGAATGGCCAGCACAGCGAGTATGCGATTTCAAAATACAGGGCTGAGCTTGAGGTAGTCAGGGGGCAACAGGAAGGCCTCAAAACCGTAATTATCAACCCATCAGTCATTCTTGCTCCGGCCGATTGGAAAAAAAGCAGCGCCCGTCTATTTAAATACGTGTGGGACGAACGACTTTTCTACATCGATGGTTCTCTGAATTACGTTGATGCGCGCGACGTAGCGACTCTTGCGTTACTGCTGCTGCGTTCAGGCGTTGAAAATGAGCGATTCATTGCAAATTCCGGATCCATTACGTTTAAAGCTTTTTTTGACGCCGTGGCGAGCCGTTTTGGCAGCAAACCTCCAATGATCAGATTGAACCAGAAATTCCTTACCATTGTGGCCCGAATTGAAGCGTGGATGGCAAAAATCCGACGCTCGGAAGCCCTGATCGGACCGGAGACGGCACGTCTTGCCGGTGCGCATTTTCACTATGAAAATCAGAAGATTAAGGACTTTCTGGGCTTTGCCTTCAAGCCGCTGAACGAGACGCTGGATTGGTGCTGTATGTATTACACCGGAAAGTTCGGCTCCAAAAAAGCCTGACAGCCCCGACAATCGGGAATATTTTCGTTATTTTAGGAAAACCTTTGCTTCAATGTCGAGAGAATACCGCAAAAGAGAAGAGGAAAACGAGCTAATCAAGAGATTTGAAGACCACCTTCGCAAGAGAAAGACGGAGTTTTTCGATCTCGACGCCTACGAAGAAATCATCGATTTCTACATGACAAGAGGCAAACACAACAGGGCACTCCAGGCGGTCAATCTTGCCATCCAGCAATACCCTTTCTCCACCGAGCTGATGACGGTGAAGGCTCAGGTACTGTCCAGCCTGGAGGAATACGATCAGGCACTGGAACTGCTTGAACAAGCTCATGCCTTCCAACCCAACGACCCTGAAATTTACCTGACCATTGGTTCGATATACTCGTTACAGGGAAATTTCCAGGAAGCGATCGAGAACTACGAAAAGGCGCTGACATTTGCCGACGACAAGGATGAAGTATACTACAACATCGGACTTGCCCGGCAGAGCATAGAAGACTACGAAGGCGCCATTGAGGCGTACAAGCAAGCCGTCGAAATCAACATCAATCACGACGGGGCACTGTATGAACTGGCTTACTGCCTTGATATTAATGGTCAGCTCGAAAGCAGCGTTTCGTACTACCAGAAATTTATTGATGAAGACCCCTACTCTTCCGCCGCGTGGTACAACCTTGGAATTGTATACAACAAGCTCGAGCGTTATGAGGAAGCTCTTCAGGCGTACGACTATGCGCTGACGATCGATGAAAATTTTGCATCGGCTGCCTTCAACATGGGGAACACCTACATGAATCTCCAGCAGTATACAAAAGCGCTCGATGCTTTCAAGAAAACGATTGAACTGGAAGGTCCCAGTCCGGAGGTCTATTGTTGTATCGGATCAGCGTACGAAGCACTCGAACAATACGACCTCGGACTCAAATACTTCCAGAAAGCCGCAAAGCTCGACGCACTTTACGACGAAGCTCTCTACGGCGCAGGTGCATGCCTCGAAAAAATGGAGAAGTGGCATCAGGCACTCCATTTCTACAATAAAGCACTGAAGCTCCACAGCGAAAACCCGGAATACTGGAAGTCTGTAGCACACGCAGAATTCAAGATCGGGAATACCATTTCGAGCATCGACGCATATGAAGAAGCGAGCAAACTCGCGCCTGATGACAAAGAAATCTGGCTCAACTGGTCATTTATTTATTATGAACAGGGAGACTATGACACTGCGACAGAGACCCTGCTGCACGGATTCTCCAACATTCCTGACGATGCTGAACTGTTCTACCGCATGACAGTCTACCTCATTGAGGCAGGCAAATTCAAAGAGGCGTTTAATTATTTGGAAAATGCCTTAATTTTGGACTTTGATGGTCATACGGCCTTGTTTGACTTTTTTCCGAAAATCGAGACGCAGAAGGCCTTGCACAAGATTATCGAGCAGTTTAGAAAAGAGAACCATTAATGAATTATCAACTGAACAATCTGCCTGAGCGGACAACCAAGCCCAGGCAATACGGTTTTACTATGGCGATGGACAAGGGGCTAAGCGTCAGGGAAGCCGAAGACTTCACCAGCAATTGCGCTGAACACGTCGACATCGTCAAGCTCGGATGGGCAACCTCTTTCGTCACACCGCATCTCAAAGACAAACTTAAAGTATACCGCGACGCCGGGATTCCGGTTTACTTCGGCGGTACGCTTTTCGAAGCGTTTGTCATCCGCGATCAGTTTGATGACTATCGTCGCCTCCTCGATAAATATGATATGTCGTTCGCGGAAGTCTCTGACGGATCAATTGATCTTGATCACGACAAGAAGTGCGACTACATCGTCAAACTGTCTGAACAGGTCACCGTATTATCGGAAGTAGGTTCTAAAGACGCCGACAAGATTATTCCGCCTTACATGTGGATCGACCTGATGCAGAAAGAATTAGACGCAGGTGCATGGAAGGTAATCGGCGAGGCCCGTGAAGCCGGCAACGTTGGGCTCTTCCGTGCGTCAGGCGAAGTGCGTTCCGGACTTGTCCAGGAAATTCTTACGAAAATTCCATTCGAGAAAATTATTTGGGAAGCGCCCCAAAAAGCTCAGCAGGTGTGGTTTATTAAACTCTTGGGTGCCAATGTCAACCTCGGAAATATTGCTCCCGAGGAAGTCATTCCGCTTGAAACCATTCGCCTCGGCCTGCGAGGTGATACTTTCCTTCACTTCCTCGGCATCGAAAAAAGAAGCCACACGGCACCGCCCTTTGAGGTAGACTAACACGTGCTACGGAGGTTACTCCATTGTTTGCTCCTGTTTATCAAAGGCTTGTGCATGGGCGCAGCCGGTGTTTTGCAGGGTATGTCGGCCGCGTCTGTCGCAGTGCTGCTCGGCCAATACCAGCGGTTTGTGTACACGCTAGGCAATCTACCTTTGGGATTCACCCGACACACACGGTTGACTAGTCATCCTCCCCCCGTCGGTATGTCGCGGCTTGCTCTCGCGACACTCGTCGTCGGTGTGATTAGCGGGATTATTTTCATTCGACCGTTCTTCGGCAACATCATTCATAGTGACCCGATCATCACCTCTTCCTTTTTTCTGGGGCTTATAATCATGGTCGGTTTCCTGTGGCTTCGAAGCATAGCACGCTGGAATACAGGAACCCTCCTCTGTCTGTTAACGGGCATCGCGGTAAGCTACGCATGGACTTGCTTACATCCTTTGCAGACGCCAGACCACCCCCTGGTCGCCGGAGTAGCGGGACTACTCGCTGGTACAACGTTTGTGTTGCCCGGCGTTTCCGACGTATTTATCGCCTTGTTCTTTGCGAAATATCGGTATATCATTGCTAGCTTTGGCTCCCTTGAATTTGATGTAATTATCCCTTTTATTGCCGGTGTTATTGTCGGAACACTGGCGATCGCAAGATTGCTCACACAACTTCTGGAGTCGTATTACCATCCGGTTGTAGCCCTGCTCGCAGGATGGATGATCGGCTCCCTTAACAAGCTGTGGCCCTGGCGTCAGGTAGTGGAGTATACTACAACCTGGGAAGGGATTCAGATTCCGGCTTTTGAGAAAAGCATCTTGCCGTGGAGGTATTTGCAAATCACCGGAAAAGACCCGCAATTACTACTAGCCATTCTCACCATGGCGGCGGGCGTGTTTATAGTAGTTTTAGTCGAAAAAATCGCCGCAAGGCTTAAAACGAAACGCTCACATGGATAAAGTATTCGGACTGATTGGAAAGACAGTCAGTCACTCATTTTCAAAGTCGTATTTTGATGAAAAGTTCTTCCGTGAAGGTCTGCGCGACCATCACTACGAACTCTTTCCGCTAACAAGTATAGAGGAAATCGAGAGCCTTATTCAGAACACGAATGGACTGACGGGACTCAATGTAACCATACCCTACAAGGAGCAGGTCATCGACTATCTCGATGAAATCGACCCTTCTGCGAAGAAAATCGGAGCAGTCAATGTGATTAAGTTTGAAAAGGGAAAACGGAAGGGATTTAACACTGACATGGACGCGTTTTACGAAACAATCGTGAAATGGCTTCCCGAGAACAAGTCGTTCAATGCGCTTGTCCTCGGCACAGGTGGATCGTCTAAATCTGTTCAGGAAGCTCTTCTTAAGCTGAATATCCCCTTTAAACTGGTCTCGCGCGAAGCATCACGGGGTAACTACACGTATAATGACCTTGAAAAAGATCAGGACATCATCAAGAAATCAAACCTGATCATCAATACAACTCCGCTGGGGATGCATCCTAACACGAACGCAATGCCTCCGATCAATTATGACTTGTTGACACCGGAACATTACGTGTACGATCTTATCTACAATCCTGCGCGCACATTATTCCTTCAGAAAGCCGAAATCCGGGGAGCTACCGCCAAAAACGGACTGGAAATGCTGCACGTTCAGGCTGAAAAATCGTGGACCATCTGGAATAATTAGCGTCCAGACTGCGAGAAATTGCCGCATCTCCTGACACAGGGTTGTCAGGAACCCTTGATAGGTTTGTCACGTTAACCATAACCTATGGATTTCAAACTGTCAAGCGACTACCGTCCAACCGGCGACCAGCCAAAGGCAATTGAGCAGCTAACCCGCGGAGTTCAGGAAGGTGAACCGCATCAAACGCTTCTGGGCGTGACAGGAAGCGGAAAAACCTTCACTATTGCCAATGTTATCGCGCAGTGCAATCGACCGACACTGGTACTTAGCCACAACAAAACGCTGGCAGCTCAGTTGTACGGAGAGTTCAAGCAGTTTTTCCCGGAGAATGCGGTAGAGTACTTCATCTCGTATTACGATTACTACCAACCGGAGGCCTATATACCTTCTTCCAACCTCTACATAGAGAAGGACCTGTCTATTAATGACGAAATCGAAAAGCTCCGATTGAGTGCGACATCGGCTCTGCTCACCGGCCGTAGAGATGTCATCGTTGTCGCGTCAGTGTCCTGTATATACGGTATCGGAAATCCTGAAGAGTTTGGAAAGAATGTTATCAAGCTAAAGCCGGGAGAATTGCTGGCGCGGAACCGACTTCTCTTCGGCCTGGTAGATATCCTATACAACCGCACAGAAGCTGAATTCAAAAGAGGAACATTTCGCGTCAAAGGCGACACGGTAGACATTTACCTCGCTTATGCCGATTACGCCCTAAGGATCTACTTTTTTGGAGATGAAATCGAAGCGATTCACCGCATCGATCCGCAGTCGGGAAAAAAGCTTTCCGAAGAAAAGGCTGTCACCATTTACCCGGCCAACCTTTTCGTAACGGGAAAGGAAGCGCTTCACGTTGCCATCCGGGAGATACAGGACGACCTCGTTTCTCAGGTCGACATGTTTGAGTCAGAAAAACGCCACCTGGAGGCCAAGCGACTCAAGGAAAGAACGGAGTTTGACCTCGAGATGATGCGCGAGTTAGGCTATTGCTCAGGCGTTGAAAACTACTCGCGCTATTTTGACAGAAGACGACCCGGGGCACGCCCGTTCTGCCTTATCGACTACTTCCCGGACGACTATCTCCTTGTGGTCGATGAAAGTCACGTCACCGTACCCCAGATCAGAGCCATGTGGGGAGGTGACCGATCAAGAAAAGTAAATCTTGTTGACTTTGGATTCAGACTGCCTTCGGCGCTCGACAATCGCCCGCTAACCTTCAACGAATTTGAAGCCCTGGTTAACCAGGCCATTTACGTCAGTGCAACACCTGGAGAGTACGAACTCCGTAAATCGGAAGGCGTTGTAGTGGAGCAAATCATTCGCCCGACGGGTCTGCTTGACCCGGAGATCGACGTACGCCCCAGCCAAAACCAGATCGACGACCTGCTCGAGGAAATAGACGAACGCGTTAAGAAGCGTGAACGGGTGCTTGTCACGACTTTAACGAAGCGTATGGCGGAAGAGTTGACGAAGTTTATGGAGCGCGCGGGTGTGAAATGCCGCTACATCCACTCGGAAGTTCCCACCCTTGAGCGTGTAGAAATATTACGCGAATTGCGCCTCGGACTCTATGATGTGCTCGTCGGAGTTAACCTGTTGCGCGAAGGTCTCGATCTTCCCGAAGTCTCACTGGTCGCCATCCTCGACGCAGATAAAGAAGGGTTCCTGCGAAACCAACGTTCCCTCGTACAAACGATAGGACGCGCAGCGCGCAATGCCAACGGACGCGTGATTATGTATGCCGACGAGATCACCGAGTCAATGCAACAGGCCATTGATGAAACCAACCGCAGAAGGAAAATCCAGCTCGACTACAACAAACTCCATAACATCACACCAAAAACCATTCTCAAGTCTACGGAATCCATTCTCGGACAAACGAAGGTCGCGGATGCACGAAAAGAGAAGCCATCGTACTATGTCGAGAGCGAAGAAGCTAATCTTGCCGCAGATCCGGTTGTTGCTTATCTATCCAAAGACGAGCTCGTCAAGATGGCTGAGCGGACACGTAAGGCGATGGAGAAGGCAGCGAAGGAACTCGAATTTATGGAAGCCGCCAAACTTCGCGATGAGTACCTGGCGATTCAAAAGCTAATTGAGGAACGTCAGTAGCGGAATGGATTTTTTCAAAGGCCTTCTACGAATGCGCTTATCTCTCTTCGTGCTTTACCTTTTCGCAGTCGCCGATGCAGACGCGCAAACCCCGCAGCCTTTTACTGTGAAACTACAATCCGATCTTATCCGCAGTGACCACGTAGGGTTCTTCACAAAGATCCAGGGCGGACTTGAAGGCGAGTACCGGATTAACCCACGATGGGGAGGTACAGCCGGGCTGGAATGGTGGTCGGAAAAAGGACTGATTCCGGCAGCGGGATTGAGGTTCTATCCGGTTGACGAGGCCTTTGTTCGGTTGCGCGGATTGTGGCGTGAAGACGTTGCTATTGGCGGAGGATTTGGGAAGCCCCTTTCCGACCGGTTCCGCCTCGAAGCAATGACCGACTACCACATCATCGAAGGTCTCATCGCTATCCGGGCGGGCCTCGCCTGGCAAGTAGGAAACGCCCGCTAAAAAAAACTCCCCGGCGTACGCCGGGGAGTTTAGATTCAATTCGATCACTCGCGTTAGGCACTAAAGCGCTTGGCCACCTCGTCCCAATTCACCACATTCCAAAATGCGTTGATATAATCCGGACGTCTGTTCTGATAGTTCAGGTAGTAAGCGTGCTCCCACACATCGAGACCGAGGATGGGTGTACCCTTCACTTCGGCAACGTCCATCAGAGGGTTGTCCTGGTTCGGAGTCGACGTGATCTGGAGTTTCTTGTCGGCATCTACAATAAGCCATGCCCATCCAGAACCAAAGCGTCCTGCCGCCGCTGCAGCAAACTTGGTCTTGAACTCATCAAAACTTCCGAACGCGCTATTGATAGCATCAGCCAGGGCACCACTGGGTTGTCCTCCGCCATTCGGCCCCAGGATCGTCCAGAAAAGGCTGTGGTTATAATGTCCGCCACCGTTGTTGCGTACAGCCGCGGGGTACTTCGACACATTCTTGCAAATCTCTTCTATGCTCAACTTCTCGGCGTCAGTCCCGGCAATAGCGTTGTTCAGGTTTGTCACATAGGCGTTGTGGTGTTTTCCATGGTGAATTTCCATGGTGCGGGCATCGATGTGGGGCTCAAGGGCATTGGATGCATAAGGAAGTGCAGGAAGTGTAAAAGCCATACTCTTAGTTTCGTTTTATGGTTGAACAATTATTTTCGAGAGGTCAAATATACAACGGCAAACCAGCCAAGAAAATTCGTTCCGGCGTCAAAAGAAGCGAATTTGTATTCAGGTTAAACACCCGGAGAATGAAAAAATCCGGGCCATATCACGCTACCGACCAGGTCGGCGCTGCCTGCCACGCAGATCCTGAAAGAATGTATCGATGAGCTTCTTGGCTTCTTCTGCCATTACCCCTCGTTGCACGACTGTTTTGGGATGAAGGAGAGGTGTACTTACCAGCGAATAACCCCGCTGGATATCGGATGCCGCG
The DNA here is from genome assembly GCA_964532595.1 of uncultured Roseivirgaceae bacterium. Lineage (GTDB taxonomy): Bacteria > Bacteroidota > Bacteroidia > Cytophagales > Cyclobacteriaceae > Chryseosolibacter. Next base: position 14,455 of record CAZHIQ010000024.1, on the reverse strand, counting down.
AATACCAGTTTCTGCAATTGCACCCAATGGAGTGCCCCCGCACACATGACACAGGGTTCCAGGGTCACGTAAAGCGTGCATTCGCTCAGGTATTTCGAGCCCAGGTAGTTGGCGGCCGCTGTCATGGCAAGCATTTCGGCGTGAGCCGTCGCATCAGTTAGTGTTTCGGTTTGATTGTGGGCTCGGGCGATGATGCGATTATTACACACCACAACTGCCCCTACCGGCACCTCGTGCAGATCAAGCGCCTTTCGGGCTTCTTTCAGCGCTTCACCCATAAAATAGGCGTCGGTGTATAATTCCATTCGGAGGATTATTTGATGTTGATTCCTTTCAGCATTGTATCAGCCACTTCCTCCCACTCTTCCCGGTCGCGCCGGTCACAATGAAAAGAAAACACCAGTGTGCGCTCCGCCTGAATAAGGTACTGGATACAGGAATACTTCATGACAGGCTCCCGGTTGCTCAGGTCATCACGCCTCCCATTCATGCGGGATTCAAAGCAAAAATAAATAAACCGCTGGCCGCGAATCTCTCGAATGCCCTCATCGACGAAAGTGACCCGGTCAAACATATTCATTAACGACGCCTTGAAAAACTTGCTGGCTACTTCCAGATTTCCATCGGGCCAATGCGTCGCCGAGATGTTAACACTGAAATCGGCCCGCCTTTCTGGATGCGTATAGGCAGCCAAAGGAGCTCGTACCGACGGGTAACGCTGCGAAAAGTCCAGGTCATCCATCGGACGCCAGTCTTTCGGTATCGTTACGGTGAGATCGTTCGACACCTTTACCTTCTTCATCGGGACCTCGCCGAAAGAGAGCAGCACGAACGGTATAAAAATCAAGAACTTACGACCCATGGGGTAATTATTAACGCCAACTAACCTCCTAAACGAAGTATTATTTAAATTCGCGCTGCACAAAAATAACAATTCCGACCATGTTAAGAACCCATACCTGTGGCGAACTGACGCTGAAGAATGTGAATGAAACTGTAACGCTGGCAGGATGGGTACAGCGAACCCGCGATAAAGGGGGCGTACTATGGGTCGATCTGCGAGATCGCTATGGGCTGACCCAATTGATATTCGACGAAGCTTCTTCCGACCCGGCTCTCTTGTCGGCGGCCCGTTCCCTGGGCAGGGAGTATGTTATACAAGTCACCGGACAGGTGATTGAACGCCTCGCCAAGAATGACAAGATGCCGACCGGCGAAATCGAGGTCAAAGTAACGAACCTTACTGTACTCAACGCGGCAAAAGTTCCACCCTTCACCATTGACGATAATACAGATGGTGGCGACGAACTTCGCATGAAGTATCGTTACCTCGATCTTCGACGTAACCCTGTGCGGGAAAGCCTTCAGCTCCGCCATCGGGTAGCGCAGGCTACGCGCTCTTTTCTTGATCAGCACGACTTTATCGAGGTGGAAACGCCTGTATTGATCAAGTCGACCCCGGAAGGGGCACGCGATTTCGTCGTGCCTTCCCGAATACATCACGGTGAATTCTATGCCTTGCCACAGTCACCGCAAACCTTCAAGCAATTACTTATGGTATCGGGATTCGACCGATACTATCAGATTGTGAAATGCTTCAGGGATGAAGACCTCCGCGCCGACCGACAGCCGGAGTTCACCCAGATCGACTGCGAAATGTCATTCATTTCACAGGAAGACATCCTTGAGCTTTTTGAAGGACTGGTCAGACACCTTTTCAAGACCGTCAAAGGCATTGATATCCCCGCCCTTCCGCGTATGACCTACGACGAGGCTATGCGCTTTTACGGGTCGGATAAGCCCGATACACGCTTCGGCATGGTGTTTACCGAAATCACCGAGGAAACACGTGGCCGCAACTTCCCGGTTTTTGACAGTGCCGAGATCGTTGTAGGAATATGCGCGAAAGGCTGTGCCGAATACTCACGCAAGCAGATTGACGAGCTCACCGAATACGTAAAGCGTCCGCAGGTAGGGGCCAAAGGACTCGTTTATGTTCAGTACCGCCCCGACGGTACGATCAAGTCGTCTGTTGACAAATTCTATTCGCAGGATGATCTCCAGCAATGGATCCGGAAGTTCGACGCGGAACCCGGCGACCTACTCCTACTGCTGGCGGGTGAAACGGACGCCACACGGAAACAACTCAATGAACTCCGTCTCTTTATGGGTGATCGGCTCGGCCTGCGGAGTAAGGATAAGTTCTCCGCTCTCTGGGTGATCGACTTCCCGTTGCTTGAGTGGGACGATGAAACGCAACGTTTCCACGCGAAACACCACCCTTTCACCTCGCCGCGCCCGGAAGACATTCCGCTGCTCGATACCGATCCGGGAAAAGTGCGCGCCAACGCCTACGACATGGTAATCAACGGTACGGAAGTGGGCGGAGGTTCCATTCGTATCCACGATCGCGAAACACAACAGATGATGTTCCGCCGCCTCGGTTTTACCGATGAAGAAGCGAAGAAACAATTCGGATTCCTGATGGAGGCGTTTGAGTACGGCGCACCTCCCCACGGAGGCATTGCCTTCGGCTTCGACCGACTCTGCTCCATCTTCGGAGGTGCCGACTCCATCCGCGACTTTATTGCATTCCCGAAGAACAATGCAGGGCGCGATGTCATGATCGACTCCCCTTCGACAATTGCCCCCGAGCAGTTGAAGGAACTCGGTCTCTCCATTAAGGGCTAGTTTATCAATTGCCGTCCGGAAAAAGGAATCACACGGCGCGGGCAGTGTTTTTTTATCCGCAGCAGGTATGCGCCTCCTGCTGCTATTTACTTTTCTGCTCCTTCTGCTAAGTCTTGCCCTTCCGGAAAAGCGCCGCGTACGGTACGACTGTATTCTCCGTGGCGGCACTATTTACGACGGCTCGGGAGAAGAGGGCTATGTCGCGGACCTCGCAATAAACGCCGACACCATCGCGATGATCGGAAACCTCCGCACGGCGTATGGACAAACCGACTATGACGTTACCGGGTATGCCGTAGCCCCTGGTTTTATCAACATGCTAAGTTGGGCCGATCTGTCACTTGCACACGACGGGCGGTCTCTGAGCGGCATCAAGCAGGGAGTGACTGTCGAGGTAATGGGTGAAGGCTACTCCCCGCGCCTCCCTGACACCGCGTCAGCCCGGGAAGATCGTTTCCAATGGAATACACTTGACGAGTACTTCGGTTCCATGGAGGCGAAGGGATTCACACCGAACATCGCCTCTTTCGTAGGCGCTACCTCAATCCGGATAAAAGTTATGGGATTCTCCGCTCGTGCACCGGATAGCGTTTCCCTCGCAGAGATGAGGACGTTGGTGGCTGAAGCGATGCAGCACGGGGCGTTGGGACTCGGTACTGCCTTGATATATCCTCCGGGAGCCTATGCCACCACGGAGGAATTAATTGAGCTATCAAAAGTAGCCGCCGAATATGGCGGCCTGTACAGCACGCATCTGCGGAGCGAGGGTGAGAAAATACTGGAAGCGATAAACGAGACTCTCTGCATAGCCGAAGAAGCCGAAATTCCAGCGGAAATTCATCATCTGAAAATTAACCTCGAACCTAATTGGACTAAGCTCGACACAGTACTTCACAAGATCGACAGTGCACGTCGGGTCGGCATCCAGGTGACGGCTAACTTGTATCCTTACGTTGCCAGCGCGACCGGACTAACGGCCCGACTACCAGCGTGGGTTCAGGAAGGTGGCGCAACACAAATGCGACGTCGCCTACGGAACCCCTCAACAAGAGCAAAGGTGCTCGAAGAACTCCGTCTGGGTTTTCCCAAGAGAATATCACCACCAGAGGATGTTGTACTGATGCGCTTTCGGGACAAGACCTTACATCAGCGTTACACACGAATGAGTCTGAAGGAGATCGCGAACCATCGGGGCAAATCACCCGACGAAACGCTCATCGACTTAATCATTGAGGATGGATCACGGATAGAAACGCTCTACTTCCAGCAAAGCGAGCAGGTGATGCGTCGCATTATGCTACAACCTTACGTGAGCTTCGGCTCCGATGCCGGATCGTTCTCACTCGATCAACCTCCCGCCTATCTACCCGACCACCCGCGCGCATTCGGAACCTTTGCCCGCATCCTGGGCAAGTATGTACGCGACGAAAAGATCCTTTCACTTCGCGAAGCCATCCGGCGAATGACCTCGCTTCCAGCTTCTACTCTGAAACTAACAAGGCGCGGTCTTCTCGCCCCCGGATACTTTGCAGATGTTGTCGTCTTTCAGCCAGATTTTATAAGTGACAACGCTACCTATGAGCAACCCCACCAGTACGCAACAGGCGTCGAATATGTATTCGTCAACGGAACACTTGTGTTAAATCAGGGGGAACACACAAACGAAAAGCCTGGTCGCATCCTTCGCGGCCCGGGATGGCGTCCGGATTTTTAGTAAGCGATGATTTGTATATTGCACCAAAAAAACCTCCGGAACCCGGTTAGAAGATGCTCTTGAGAAATTCTATTTCTTTCTTTTTCCTGCTATTTCTTACATTCACGACGTTGACTACCCAAGCGCAATCTGCGCTGGAGAAAGCGGAGCGGCACTACAGTCGAAAAGATTACCGAAATGCTTTCCCCCACTACAAAGAGGGAGTGGACGCATCTACTGCGGACGCCAAGCTTTTGTTCCGCGCCGGCTTCGCCGCAATGCAGGAGTTACAATATGCGTTGGCCGCCGAATGGCTCGCGCGCGCCTATGAAATCGACGCGAATGCCGATCCCTACCTGGAGTATCACCTTGGCTTTGCCTATAGCGAAATCCATGAATACTCCCGCGCGATCAACCACTTGCGATCGTATCGCGAGAAGACCCGATCACTAGCCCATTTGGCCGACAAGAAAATTCAGGAGTGTATCATTGCCGATTCTCTCTTTCGAATGAAGCCGCGCACACAGATCGAGCCCGTTGAAGAATTCAATACACCATTCGATGAAATAGCTCCGTTGCTCAGCAGAGATGACCGGTTCTTCATTTTTACATCAAACAGATCGATGGACGCTAACGAACTTCGCAACGGTACGAATTTCGAAGATGTGTACATTGCTTTCCGGAATGAAACCTCATGGACGGAGCCAGAAAAAATCAGCCCGGTTATCAACGTAAAACCCAAAGAAGCTGCCGTATGGTTATCAGCGGATGGAAAGACGATACTGCTGTACTACGAAGACGGGCAGGGCGACATATTCCAATCCGATTTCATTGACGGCGCCTGGACACGGCCCAAGCGTCTTAACAGTTTTATTAACAAACCCGATTCCCGCGAGTCGGGTGCTTGCATTTCGCCGGATGGCCAACGTCTCTACTTTGCGAGTAACCGCCCCGGCGGACGCGGAGGTTTCGACTTATATGTTTCCCAATGGACAGGTACCGATTGGGGCCGCCCTTCAAACCTTGGATCGAAAGTAAACACAAGAGGGAACGAAGAATATCCCTATATCCATTCAGATGGAACCCTGTTCTTCTCCTCCGACGGTCACCTCACTCTCGGCGGATTCGACATCTTCAGAACTCGTGAGGAGAATGGGGCGTGGACATCCCCGGAAAACCTGGGTTACCCGATAAACAGCGCAGGCTTCGACGGATACTTCGTGCTCTCCGAAGACGGCAAGACCGGATATTTTGCTTCCCGCCGCGATGGCCCGGATATCAATCTCTACCGAACAACTTCACCGTCTCCTTCGCTCGCCTTCTCCGAACCGGAACCGGAGCCTGAACGAGAGCCTGTCTTGATCGAAGTTGATTCCTCTGCCGTAGCCATGCTTAGGGGACAGATTACGGATGCCCATACTACGAAAGGGGTACAAGCGATGATCACGGTCACAAACCATCTGACCGATTCGTCGTTCAGCATCGCGACGGATACCGCCGGGTATTTCAACATTGCCCTTAAGACCGCTGGGGATTACGGCGTTACCGTCATCAGCAACCGTCACTTGCCTGGGTCTATACGAATGAAGGTAGATGAATCGAATAGCCCCGTTGCAATGAATCGCAATATTAGCATCGATGAGGCCAAAGTCGGATCGAAGGTGATTCTTCGTAACGTATTTTTCGACACCAACGAACATGCGCTGAAGCCCGAAGCGTACACGGAATTAAAAAAACTAGCAGACCTCCTTCATACCAACAAAAACTGGAAGATTCAGATCAACGGCCACACGGACAACGTAGGAGAACGCGCTGCTAACCTGGCCTTGTCGCTCAGGCGAGCCCAGTCAGTGGTCGATTACCTGGTTAGCCTCAACATTCCAAGGGAACGCCTGCAGGCGCGCGGCTTTGGACCGGACCGACCGATTGTATCCAACGATGATGAGATAGGAGGAAGAGAAATAAACCGACGGACAGAAATAGAAATCACAGCGCTTGATTAGCGCCGTTTTCAGGACGTTCAGTAATCTCCGGAATTACCACGGTAAACGTCGTTCCTTCTCCGGCGCGCGACTCCACACCAATACGTCCGTGGAGTTTCTCAACCGTTTCGCGAACGATGTACAAACCAAGCCCAGCGCCTTCGCTGCGTTCGGTGGCGCGGAAGAACATATCAAAAATGCGGGGAAGGTAATCGTCTGAAATACCGATGCCGTTATCCCGGACAGTGAGCGTCAGCGTACTGACGTCTACCTGAGCAACGACTTCAAGCGTGCACGGATTCTTATGAGCATCCCGATACTTGATCGCATTGGAGACGAGGTTATTTATTATGACACCCAGGCGATAGCCATCGGTGGAAAACACATTCCTACCCTCGGCCCGCAATACTTTCTGAACGTCATCCCATCCTTCCATATACTGGAGACGCCCGACGCCCTCTTCGATCGTCTTGGAGATATTCACTCTGGAAACCGTCAGCGCGCTCCTCGCATTACGTGAGTACGTCAGGATTTCTTTCAGCGTATCATCTAGCTTGTGGATGCTCTGCAACATCATATCAAAGTATCGGTCAAGCGGTTTATGACCGTTGCGATTTTCCAGCTGTGCAAGATTGATCAGGCCCAACACCGACATAAGGGGTGCGCGCAAGTTATGGGAGACACTATAGACAAAGTTGTCAAGTTCCTTGTTGATCTTAATTAGCTCTTCGTTTTGTCTCCTAAGCGTCTGCTCCGCCTTCTTCCGATGTGCCTCGTCACGGCGTTGCTTTAAAGCATTCTGAATCGCAGCGGGAAGCCGGACGAGATTCGTCTTTAAAACATAGTCGTCTGCGCCAAGCTTCAGACAGCTTACCGCAAATTCCTCGGAGACGGTGCCCGTCACAAGGATAAATGGAATGGCCGACGACTGTTGTCGGCAAATCCGCAATGCTTCGAGGGAGTTGAAGTTGGGAAGAGCATGATCGGAAAGCACCACATCGGGAGAAAAGGAGGCCAGCGTTGACGTAAAGGCTTCCTGCGAATCGACACGTCGGGCTTCAAACTTCAGGCCCTCGCGATGCAACGAACGTTCAATAAGACCCGCGTCATCCTCGAGGTCCTCAAGCATTAAGATCTTTAGCTGCGAATTGGGGTTTATCATCAGGCTAAACGTGCTTTGGCGACTGGTTCAATGTTAGCCAGAACACCCCGATATCGGCAATGGCTTTGGCGAACTTTTCAAAATCAACCGGTTTAACAACATATGCATTTACACCCAGCAAATAAGACTGCTGGATGTCGCGTTCCTCCTTCGATGAGGTCAGGACGACGACTGGAATGACCCGGCGGTGTTCGTCCGACTTCAGGCGTCGCAGAATTTCCATGCCGTCGACCTTCGGCATCTTCAGGTCGAGGATGATCACCTTCGGCATGCTGGCCACGTCACGGGTGAAAAGATACGCGAGGGCCTCCTCACCATCCTGAAGGTGCAGAAGGTTTCGCGCGAGATTGTGCTTTTTCAAGGCGTGCAGCGCGAGGCCGGCATCATCGGGATTATCCTCAATCAGGAGAATATCAACAGGGTCATGCATTTCCATGGTCAAAAGGCAAAGTAAAATAAAAAATAGCACCCTTTTGCAACGAACCTTCACCCCATATCCTTCCGCCATGACGTCCGACGATACGTTTAACGATGGCTAGCCCCACCCCGGTGCCTCCAAAGTCCTGAATCCGGTGTAAACGTTGAAAAACCCCAAACAATTTTCCAGCGTACTGCATATCGAATCCGACGCCGTTATCTTTTACTTCGTAACAAACCTCATCACTTCCAATAATAAAAGAACGAATTTCGACAAGAGCACGCTCCTGATTCGCAGAGAACTTCATCGCATTATCGATGAGATGCCGCCAAACCACGCGAATCATTTCACTATCAGCCGCCGCCGTGTGTAATTCTCCTACACGAACATCAATCGTTCGATCGCTGTAGACGGCGCGACAGTCTTCCGCTACCTCCTTCACGATCGCCGTCATGTCGACCTTCGCCGGATGAACTTCTTTTCGACCCAGCCGACCGTATTCCAAAAGATCATCAATAAGTGCCCCCATTCGCCTGGCGTTGTTCATGACAACCCCAAGTACGCGACGCCCTTCATCACCCAAGGCGGGAGCGAAATCCTCCTGGAGGATTTTGGCATAGCCATCGATCGAGCGAAGGGGCGCCCTTAAATCGTGCGAAATGGAATAGCTGAATGACTCCAATTCATGATCAAGCGTTTTGATACGTTCGAGTGCTTCGTAACATCGTCTGTTGTCAAGAGTGCAAAAGACCTCCCTGGCAGGGCCGGGCAACGATTGCATATTGAATTTACCAAGCATCAAGGGAAGTCGTTCACCACTTTTCTTCACAACATCGATATCCACCCATGGCCGGCCGGCATTGAGAGCTTCCAACGAGTGCTTCACCTCCTCTCGTCCGCCTTCAACCAAATCAGGGAATTTCACCTTGCCTACCAGCTCTTCTTTTTCATACCCCATCCATCGGCAAAAAGTAGCGTTGACGTTTGTGAAAACACCGTTGTCATCGAGGGCGTGGTAGCCACATGGAGCCTCATCATACAGAAGAAGGGCTTCCCGACGTATCCGTTCAAGACGCGCGCTCAGTTGCTGCCGGCGACGAATGGAGAAAAGAAGAAGTACGGAAACGACAAAGACAAAAGCCAGGACAGCGACCAAGAGCCAGGGATAAAGAAAGGGACCATCCGATATTGACGGTTGAAAGGCATGCACAGGCGACGAAGTACCAGCAACAACGCTAAGCGGTGTAAGAACAACAAGACCTCCGCGGGAAGCCTTTGCATTGTGCGCGACGATGATTAAAGGCTTTTTCAAGAACGATTTATTTGCACCGAAGGACAACACAAAAACAAGCATTCCCGGATGAACGCAAATTACGGTGACTTATAAGATAAGCTAAAGTAGACGGACAAGCCCGACAAAAAAAAGGCAACTCCCCGCAAATCTTACCCGGTTATTACATGGGCCCGCTCGCGTGACGAGAGCGCCGCCGGTCAAAAAGCACTGATCCGTTGAACGATAACGCCGGCAACCAAGTTATTCATATATCATGGAAAAGTTTAACATTATCGACAATGGGCAAAAAAGCCGCTTCGAAGTAAATCTCGGATCGGACACTGCCTATATGGAGTATCGTTATCAACAGGAAACGCGGGTGCTGATGCATACCTACATCCCTGAACAGTATCGAGGAAAAGGAAACCTCGCTAAATTTATTCAGGAAGTTTTGGACCAGATTCGGGCATCTAACGAAGAAGTGATGATCAATTGTGCCTCTGTTACACGATTTCTCCGTGATAATCCCGAATACAACGACGTGGTTAAGAAGTTTCGCCCGATCGTGCGGAAACAACAGAGCAAGAAAGTGAAGTCGTAAACCAAACCGGCCCTTAGGGGCGTAATGGTTTGTCGATTCGCTCACCGTCTAACCTTACATCACCATCTTCGTTCAGCATCCCCTTCTGGTTAATCAACACTGAGGATTTGGCTCTACACTATGCGCGTTACGACGCGCGTAGTGTAACCGCCGACGTGGTCGCCGCTGGAACGAAATTTGGAGAATTATGCTGTTGGATTCTAAGTCCGACACGAATTCGTGATGAAAGGTACATTACACATACTCTCCCTGGAGGACTCGGAAGAGGATTTCTTCCTGATTACCCGGGCACTGCGCAAATCCGGCATGAATTTCATCGCACGGCGCGTCGACAACAAGGACGAATTTATTCGTGCACTCGATGAATTCGGCGCCGATGTAATTCTCTGCGACCACTCGCTCCCTCAGTTTGATTCCCATGAAGCGCTCGAGTTATTCCGCAACAGCAAACTCCAGATTCCCTTTATCCTCGTAACGGGAGCTGTATCCGACGAGTTCGCCGTCAGCTCACTGAAACGGGGTGCCGACGACTACGTGCTCAAAACCAGCCTGGCACGTCTCCCCAGTGTAATCGACAACGCATTGAGACAAAAGGAGGCTGAACGACAACGGGCCGAATCGGCCAAAGCCCTCGCCCGGCAAAACGAGACGCTCACCAAAATCAATCAGGAACTCGACAGCTTCGTCTATAGCATATCTCACAATCTCCGTGCCCCTCTCATGAGTGTACTCGGCTTACTCGACCTCGCCCAGGGCGAAACCAATCCCGAAGTCATTCATCAGTATCACGAAATGATGAAGAGCAGCATTCACAAACTCGATGAAACGCTCAAAGAGATCCTGGAGTATTCACGTAACGCTCGCCAGGGATTAATTATTGGCAAAGTTGATTTCGAACAGATCATCAACGACACGTTTGAGAAAATGCAGTTCATGCCCGGGTACGAGCGAATCCGGCGTGACATTTCAGTCAGTGGAGAGAAGGACTTCTCTACCGATAGCTACCGGCTGTCGCTTGTTATGAACAACCTTATCTCCAATGCGATCAAGTACGCCGATCCATCGCGCGACTCATGGATAAAGATCGATGTCCAGGTACGTCCGGAAGAAACTGTCATCGACTTCCGCGACAACGGCATCGGGATTGAATCAGACTATATTGAAAAAGTATTCAATATGTTTTTCCGCGCCACAGAAAAAAACGATGGAGCAGGCCTGGGGCTTTACATCGTGAAGGAGGCGGTTGAAAAACTTGGCGGATCCATCGATCTCGAATCCGAAGTTGGAAGCGGTACCCGCTTTCACATTACACTGCCGAACTTGGCCCACCATCAGCCCCAGAATTCGGAGCTGACCGCCGCGCGTGTCGGGTGAGTTTTCTATCTTCGCGCATGAAGAGAATTACAAGCAAGACACTCCTAGTGTTGGCCTTTCTAGTGGTCACTTATACTGCGTATGCCCAGGATTGGCAATCCATTGAAACAACAAACACCTGCACCAAGCGTCACGAAAATGCCGTCGCGGCGGTTAAGGGCAAAGTCATCGTCCTGGGTGGCCGAGGAGACCGCCCCGTCGAGTCTTTCGACCCGCGCACCCGCACCTGGACAAAGCTGGCAGACGCACCGATGGAGTTACATCACTTCCAGGCGGTAACCTACAACGACGAAGTATGGGTTCTTGGCGCCTTCACGGGCGGCTATCCTCATGAGACTCCCGTACCGGATATTCACATCTTCAATCCGGCTACTAAAGAATGGCGGAAAGGTCCGGCGATTCCGGAAGACCGACGCCGGGGCGCCGCGGGCGTCTTCGTTTATAAGAATAAGATCTATATGGTTTGCGGAATTCAGGACGGCCATTGGGATGGGCATGTCGCTTGGCTTGATGAATATGATCCGCGGACCGACACCTGGAAAAAACTTCCGGATGCTCCCCATGCGCGCGATCACGTACAGGCCGTTGTCATAAACGACAAGATCTGGGTCGCCGGGGGAAGAAAGTCAACAGCACGCACAGGCCGGGTTATCGATCCTACACTCGAAGAGGTCGATGTCTTCGACTTCAAAACCCAGACGTGGACCACTCTCCCCGCATCGCAGAATATCCCGACACGCCGGGCTGGTAACGCCACCGTGGCATTCGGCAGCAAGGTACTGGTGATAGGCGGAGAAAGCGGTAGCCAGGTAGCAGCCCACAGCGAAGTCGAAGCCTTCGATACAAAATCGGGAAAATGGGAAGCTCTGCCTTCTCTAAAGCAGGGACGTCACGGGACGGGCGCGGTTATTATCAACGGAAAGATCTACATCGCTGCGGGCTCCGGCAATCGCGGAGGCGGCCCCGAACTGAACGACATAGAGGTTTGGAGCGGAAAGTGATCTCCACTTGTTGACGCAACGATGAGCACCCGATCCGACATCATCATGACAGCGGCCAAGACTTGCTTTATACTCATGGCGATATTGCTTGCGTTCTGCTCAACCAGCGAGAATGGCAATACGCCCGATGACCCGGTGAACTATCGCACCGAAGTCGCCTTTCCGCATTTGTCGTTCCGCCGGCCCGTCGACTTGCAATATTCGCCCGACAATACCAATCGCCTCTTCGTTGTAGAGCAAGCAGGACTGATTTCAGTCTTCCCCAACGATCCGGCGACCCGATCGAAAACGACCTTTCTTGACATACGCGACAAAGTAGACGACCGCGGCAACGAAGAGGGACTCCTCGGTCTGGCCTTTCACCCGGACTTCAAAAACAACGGATACTTTTACGTGAACTATACCGCCGCCAATCCGGACCGGACGGTAATCGCGCGTTTTCGGGTTTCGGCCGCTAATCCCGATCAGGCCGAAGCAGGAAGCGAGAAAGTAATCCTGACCTTTGAACAACCTTACAGCAACCATAATGGCGGCCAGCTGGCCTTTGGCCCGGATGGCTTTCTCTATATCGCCGTTGGGGATGGGGGATCCGGCGGCGACCCTCAGGGCAACGGCCAGAACCGAAAGACGCTGCTGGGAACGATACTGCGCATTGATGTGGACCGGGAAGAAAGTGGAAAGGCCTATGCTATTCCGTCTGACAACCCGTTCGCCGGGAACAGCGATGGCTTTCGGGAGGAAATCTATGCCTACGGACTCCGAAATCCGTGGAGGTTCAGTTTTGACCCGGAGACCAATACCTTGTGGACAGGAGATGTAGGCCAGAACGCCTATGAAGAAATTCACATCATTGAGAAGGGTGGAAACTATGGCTGGAATACCCTCGAAGGCAATCATTGTTTCGAGCCCCGCAACAACTGCGACCGCACGGGAAAGATTCCTCCGATTCACGAATATGGACGCAACGAAGGAATCTCTATTACCGGCGGATTTGTATACCGAGGCCCTTCACTGAAAGGCCTCGTAGGGCAGTACATCTACGGCGATTTCGGCACCCGTAACGTCTGGGCGCTTGGTTACAGGCAGTCGGGAAATCCGGCCAACAAGCGCCTGGTCCAGGCAGAATTTGCTATTTCATCCTTTGGCATCGACCAAAACCGCGAGTTATATCTCTGTGGCTTCGACGGGAAGATCCACAAGCTTTCCGAGTAACCTGCCTCAGGCAGGGACGGTCCTCTCCGCCAGCGACTTCAACCGTTCAAGCGCCTGAGGCCAGGTGGTATTGAAGTAGTCGACATATTCGTCCGTGGTTTCCGTAGTTACGGTCAGGACGGTTTGCTGCCCCTCGCCTTGTAGCGTATAGGTTTCATAAGCACCCGCCCATAGCTTGGCCGTGTCGCTCTCAAGATCCTCGACACCCTTGTTCAACACACCGAGGTGTTTGAACGCCATGTACTCATTGGGTCTTTTTTCGGCAACCGAAGAAACCATCCCGCTGCGGTCGGGGCCGAGAAAGTAGACTTTTGAGCCTTCGCTCAATTCCCCTTCGTAGACCGAGCCCGGTGAAAAGACATCGCACCATTGAGCGTACGAAACACTATCCCATAGCGTCTCCCAGACTTTCTCCCGGGGAGCATTAATTGTTGTGCTGAATGTGAGCTTTTCCATAACCTTCTTGTTTTGTGATAACCAAAGTTCGCTAACACAGGGGTAAATTACGATGTATCCGTGCGACAAGATGGAGGCCGAATGCGACAAAGACACCGCCCCGCGCGTTTCCCGTAAATACTGGCTAACAGTGATTTAAGCAAGATCCGACAAGGAAATCGCGTAACTCCACCCGCTACGGGTCATCTAAGCGTCCGTTTTAATAGCGTTTTTCGGCGTTAGATTTTTTAACCGCCAACTTTCCGCTATTTTTGCAGCTCTTGTCGCAACAGAGGATTGCGCGCCGGCAAACGGCATTTGGCTCCGTAGTTCAATGGATAGAATTTCAGATTCCGATTCTGAAGGTGCAGGTTCGATTCCTGCCGGGGCTACATCGCCCGACATAGCTTAGCGAGGTCGGGAACAGAACAATCAAAAGAAATCAAAACCGCTTCGTCTCAAAGGATGGGCGGTTTTTTGTTTTTGTACGGTCAAGAGCTTTAGAGCGCAGCGCTTCAGTGCTGCGCGACGACATGGCTTCCCCCTTTGCAATTTCGGAGGTCATTCCCGAGCGGGAATTATCATCCCATGATAATCCTAAGAGACCAACGTT
>CAZHIQ010000023.1:0-48121 GCA_964532595.1 uncultured Roseivirgaceae bacterium | reverse complement strand
CGAGAAAGGCACATGAGGCGTTGCGCGCTTTTATGCAAAATGGCTTTATCTATCTCTACTCGTTCGGTAAGTTCTTATTCTCGTTCGCGGCCATGCTTTACTTTTCGCCGCTTTTTGGATCGATCGGTATATTGCTTGGTGTTATCACGATTGTCTTTATCGTGTTATTTGACCGGAGTTTTATCAAGTCGCTCCGTGAAGTAAACGACAGGGAGCACCAGGTGTCGTCGACATTGTTTGATATGCTGTCCAATATCCGGACGGTTATAACCCTTCGGCTGGGCAAGATGGTCCATGGATCATTTCTGCAACGGCTTGGAGAGGTCTTTCCGCCGTTTAAACGGAATGCTACAATTAACGAATGGAAATGGTTTACCGCACAAATGATGATCGCCCTCATCTATTCAGTCACGGTGTTAGGATATGTTTACCAGCAATGGACGCCGGGACAGGAGTTCCCGCTGGCAGGGCTAATCGTGCTTGTCGGATACGTAACGCAGTTTACCAGCGTTTTCAATGATATTGCTTCCCAGTACACTCAGATAGTTCGGTTTCACACGGATATCCAGAACGTAAAAGAGATTGAGGAGGAGATCGCGCGGACGCCTAAGTTTATGCAAGATGGTTCGCTTCCGGAAGGTTGGACGAACCTTGAGATACGCAACATTAATTTCATTCGTCCTGATAAGTTCGCGGGCCACCGAAACACCGGACTATTTGACGTAAATCTTCGTATCCAAAAAGGTCAACGTATCGCACTAATCGGAGAGAGCGGAAGTGGCAAAAGCACATTGCTGTCGTTGCTTCGCGGGCTCTATAATCCTCTGCCGGGATCCAAGACTCTTGTTGATGATTCGAAGCCGGCACAAATTGAGGACCTTCGGTCTACAGTCACGCTGCTTCCTCAAGAGCCGGAGATCTTCGAAAACACGGTGCTTTACAATATTACCCTCGGCCTGCCCTTTACCCGGGAGGAGGTCATGGAAGCGTGTGAGCAGGCGCGATTTACCGAAGTAGTCGAACGGATGCCGGAAGGGTTGGATACGTTTATCCAGGAGAAAGGGGTGAACCTGTCGGGTGGCCAGAAGCAACGGCTGGCCCTGGCGCGTGGTATTCTTGCAGCACGCCGCAGCGATATCATTCTTATGGATGAGCCCACCAGCAGTGTGGATCCCCGAACCGAGAAGATGGTTTATTCGAATATGTTCGAGGCATTCGAAGGTAAAGCCGTTATCTCGTCACTTCACCGTCTGCACTTGCTTACGCAATTCGACTATGTCTATGTTCTGCGCAACGGTAAGGTTGTGGACGAGGGTAATTTTGAGCAACTTTCTGAATACAGTCTTGTCTTCCAGGAAATGTGGGCTCACCAGCAGGCAGAGAGCGGCCACAATGTGTACCCGAAGATGAACATCGCGTGAGAATCCGGGTATCGATTTTTTCATACGCATAGTCCGCTGTCGTGTGCGCCAGCCCATGGCGGCTTTCACTTAAACAGGAATGACTATGCGTTTACAGAATAAAGTTGCAATTGTTACCGGAGGCGCTACCGGCATTGGTGAAGCGATTTGCAAGAAGTTTGCGCGGGAAGGAGCGAGTGTTATTGTCAATGGATTCCTGGATGATCCGGTCAACGAGGTTGTGCTTGAAATCCGGAAGGAGGGAGGCGAGGCTGCCGGATACATTGGTGATATCTCCCTGGAAGAGGCGGCGCGCGAGTGCGTCGCATTTGCTGTGACCCAATACGGCAAGATCGATATATTGATCAACAACGCCGGAACGTTCCCGGCTATGGAAGAGACGGACGCCTATCCCGTTGAGGCTTTTGATTACATGCTGAAGAACAATATTCGTTCGGCGTTCATGATGACACGCGCGGCCATTCCGGAGCTGAAAAAGACAAAGGGATGCATTGTGTCAGCGGGATCTGAATCAGGAGACATTGGCATTGCGAGGAACGCCGCCTACGGAGGAACGAAGGGATTTATGCATGCCTTTATGAAAGGGGTAGCTGTCGAACAGGCACAATACGGCATCCGCGCCAATTGTGTTTGTCCGGGACCTATCGACACAGCGTGGACGCGGCCCGCCGAGGGCCCCATGGAAAAGAAGGATGAAAAGATGATGATTGCCGGCACACCGCTCGGTCGTCGGGGTACACCGGAGGAAGTCGCCAACATTTATGCGTTCCTCGCTTCTGACGAGGCGTCGTATGTGACCGCGGCGTTATACTTTGTCGATGGTGGTATTACCGCGGCAAAAGGTCCTGTGGGGACGATGGCCTCCGGCGACGTGAAGGAGGCTCCCCGCGGAGAACTCGAACTTCAGCACTCAATGGAAGGCGCTACCGCAATCAGAAGAAGGTGAGAAACGCGCGCGGAAAAAATGCCGATATTTTTATGCAATCGAAACCGAAAACGAAAACGTTGGTATTGGGCCAAGTTTGTCAAATAATAATTTGGAAATGAGGTTGTTGAATTGCTTTTTTACCGGATAAACAACCAACACTAGAATATTTATCATGTCCAAGGTATTAGGTTTCCGGGAAGCCAGGAAGGTGTTTGATCATGCCAAAGCCAACCAATATGCCCTTCCCGCGGTGAATGTCACCAGCACATCAACCGTTAACGCCTCTCTTGAGGCTGCGAAAGAAGTAAATTCGCCGATCATCATCCAGTTTTCAAATGGTGGTGGAGCTTTCTTTGTGGGCAAAGGTATCTCCAACGATGGGCAACGTGCAGCCATCACGGGATCGGTAGCCGGTGCGAAGTATATTCACGAGGTGAGTGATCTTTACGGTGTTCCCGTTATGCTGAACACTGACCATGCTGCCCGCAAGTTATTGCCTTGGGTAGACGGCATGATCGCTGAGGGGGAAAAATTCTACAAGCAGCACGGAAAGCCGCTCTTTACGTCTCACATGATCGATCTTTCCGAGGAGTCGCTTGAGGAGAATATCGAAACCTGCAAACGCTACCTGGAGAAGTTGACCAAGCTCGATATGTACCTCGAGATAGAACTCGGTGTAACAGGAGGAGAGGAAGACGGGGTCGATAATACCGGAGTTGAAAGCTCTAAACTATATACACAGCCTGAAGAGGTGGCGTATGCTTATGAGGAATTGATGAAGGTGAGCGAAAACTTTGTCATAGCGGCCTCTTTTGGAAACGTACACGGAGTATATAAGCCGGGTAACGTACGCCTTGAGCCTGTTATCCTTAAGAACTCCCAGGATTACATCCAAAAGAAATTCAATACCCGTGAGAACGCTGTGAATTTCGTTTTCCACGGAGGATCTGGTTCCGAACCGGAAGCGATCCGCGAGTCAATTGGATACGGCGTTGTAAAAATGAACATCGACACGGATATTCAGTGGGCTTTCTGGGAAGGTATACACGAGTACTACAAGAAGAATAAAGATTATTTGCAAGGTCAGCTCGGAAACCCCACTGGGGATGATGCACCGAACAAGAAATATTATGATCCGCGCGTGTGGATTCGCGAAGGTGAGGTTTCTATTCGCAAGCGTCTGATTCAGGCGTTTGAGGAGTTGAACGCAATCGGCCGCCTTGAGGCCAGTACAGTTGATGCGTAATTGCCTTTGTAATTGATGGAATGAAAGACGGGTCTGGAGACAGACCCGTTTTTTTTACGCCGGTCCAGGATTGCCGCCAAACAGCGTGGGCACGACCAATTTTGCTCCGAGTGCCGCATTAAAACGTTCAGCCGCATAGCGCGCAATCAGAGGAGAGTTGACTTCTGTTTCCTGGTGGAGAAAGAAGTACACGCGACGGATGCCAGCGTTGATCCAGTGGCCGATGCGTTCAACCCAATCGTCGACGCGACGATAATCGGTTTCATGAAGGTCGTTACCGACAAACCGGATGAATGCTTCGTCGGTAGTCAGGCGCATGTGCGCACAGTCCCGGCGACCGGCTACATCGGTGATTACTGCTCCGGCATTGTTGCGCTGAAACATGTCGCAAACCTCATCAAAGGCAGAGGGATCGTACCAGGCTTCGTTTCGGAGTTCGATAAAAATCTTTAAGTCGTCGGGTATTTTTTGAAGGAAGTTATCAAGAGTCTCCAGCGATTTAGGTCCCATTTGCGGGTGCAGCATGAGGAGAACACCCCCTAGATGGGGTCCAAAACCGGCGAGCCCGTCGAGAAAATAACGCAGGCGATCATCAATATTCTTCAACCGGTGAATATGGGAAATGCTATTGGGCACTTTCGGACAGAAGAGAAATCCGGGGCCTGTCTGTGCGCTCCATGCCTCGGTTTGCTTCCGCGAAGGAGTCTTGTAAAAAGAGGCGTTAAGTTCAATGCTGTTGAAGTTTTCGGCGTATAGCCGCAGGAAGTCGGCTTCACGTGTGCCTGGAGGATAAATCGAGCCGATCCAGTCTTTGCGGCCCCACTTAGCACAACCGACAAAAAGTGTTTCCGAAATATCGGACCGGCTTCCGGAGAGGAACCGCGAATTATCCGGATGGTCGTCAGGCAGGGTAAAGTCGATCGACGATAACGTCTGGGGAGGTGTCTTTCCGAATTCCATAAAGGAAATGTACAAAAAAAGATCGGTGCCTCGCCAGAGGCAACTTTTTGGTTGTCTGCCGCAATTAGTATTTTCGGGGCATGTTTACGGGAATAATAGAGGCTGTCGGTGATGTCGTCGATATCAGGACAGATCAGACGAACACTCATTTCCTCGTGCGCAGTCCGATCAGTCAGGAGTTAAAGGTTGATCAGAGTGTTTCGCACAACGGTGTGTGCCTTACCGTTACGGCGGTAGAGGACGACGCTCATCGGGTCACGGCTATTGCTGAGACATTGGCCAAATCATCGTTGGGATCGCTCGCCTTGGGCGACAAGGTCAACCTTGAGCGTTGCATGCTTAATAACGGCAGGTTTGATGGTCACATCGTCCAGGGGCATGTCGACCAGACGGGTGTTGTGGCGCGTATTCAGGATGCAGGAGGAAGCTGGCTCTTCGATATTACCTACGACCCCAGCCTTGGAAACATCACGGTGGAAAAAGGCTCCATCGCGGTCGACGGTGTAAGTCTTACCTGTTTTAACTCCCGCGATGGCGCGTTTACGGTAGCGATCATTCCTTACACATACGAGCATACCAATTTCTCGCGACTCCGCGAAGGATCTGCTGTCAATCTGGAATTCGATATTATTGGTAAATATGTGAAAAAGTTGCTGGAACGGCAGTCTAATCCGTGAAAGCAATCTTCGCGACGAATCAGCGCGCCGGTCGTTGCCGGGTGAAGAAATCATTCGCGTAGCGCGCGATAAACCAGGCTAGCAGGGCGGACAGAAATCCGACGAGGCCACCGACGAGTATGTCGCCGGGATAGTGAACGCCCAGGTATATCCGCGTATAGCTAACAAGAAGGGCCCACGGAAACAGTAGCCCGATCCAGGGCCGATAGGGTGTCAACACTTTCCACATTAGCGTAGCCACACCGAATGTATTTGCCGCGTGACTGGAGGCAAAGCCAAAGCGCCCCCCGCGGTAGTTGTTCACGATATGCACCAGCCCTTCTAGCGCGGGCTCGTGCGAGGGCCTGAAACGTTCAAAGAACGGTTTCATAAAAGAACTGGTAAACTGGTCAGCAAACAAGATCGTCAGCGCGATCGCTACCACCGGTGCCCATGCTTCCTTGCCGTAGGCGCGAATAATCAGATAGAGAAGAAAGGCGTATAACGGTAGCCACGGCGTCGTTCTTGTCAGGAAGAACATGACCGGGTCGAGCCAGGGGGTGTGAAGGCCATTGAGTTCCAGGAAAAGCTTCTGATCGAGCTCGATGAGGAAATCCATGGGCAAAGATAACGAAAGAATCGCGGGACGTGAATTCGTCACTCGTCATTCGTCATTTGTTAATGGTTCTTTGAATTGGCTTATAAAAATTGTAAATAGGGTAACAACCTCCCTTGCCTATGGAAAAGTACGACCTGGTGGTTATCGGCGCGGGCCCGTCCGGGTATGCTGCGGCCATGCGCGCCCTCGATTTCAGAAAGCGTGTTCTATTGGTGGAGAAAAATCAGGTAGGTGGGGCAGGGGTTACGGATGGAGCGCTTTCGTCGAAGACCTGGTGGGAGCTGTCGCGCGACATAGCGATGTTCCGCCGGAACCTCACACGATTCAATCTCCCTGCGCCCGACATTCGATTCAGTGACCTTCAGCGCGAAGTGCGTGCGGCGGTGGCGGAGCGAAAGGCTATGCTGGAAGATCACATGCTTGAACTTAAAGACTCCCGGCATGCCCGTATGCTTACGTTCCGGAAGGGAACGGCTCGGTTGCTGACCCCCCATATGGTGGAGATTGTCGATAGCGAAGGTAAGTATGTCGTCCAGACCGACTACATTATCCTTGCCACGGGAAGTCGTCCGCGTCACTTGCCTGAGCTGCCCATCGATGAAAAGTTTGTAATGACTAGCGATGGTGTAGAGCATATGGACGATTTTCCGGCGAGTATGGTGATTGTCGGCGCAGGGGTAATAGGATGTGAATTTGCGACTATTTTTTCCGGCTTCGGTAAGACACGTGTTTATCTCATCGACAAGGGTGATCGTATTCTCCCGTTCGAAGACGAGGACGTGGTACGCGTGATCGAGCGAAATATGGAAAGCAGTGGCGTCCATATCCACCGCAACTCGCAATTGGTTGGAATGCGTCTGAATAACGGTATGGTGGAGTACGAGCTTCTTTACAACGATGGAAGACGGGAGACCTTCGAGGTTGAAAAGGCGCTTGTCGCTGTGGGTCGCACACCGAATTACGAGGGACTGTGGGACGAGAGTCTGGGTATAGAGGTGAACAGACGCGGTATCGAAGACAACGACACACAGACGAATATTCCGAATATCTATGCGGTCGGCGACCTGACGGCGGATATCTCCCTGGTTAACGTCGGAGAGCTGGAGGGACGCTATGCTGTGGAGAAGATCTTCGGGAATCCGGCCCGGAAATTGGTGTACGAGAATATAAGTACGATCATGTTTTTGAACCCGGAAGTTGCCGGCGTAGGACTTAATGAAATTTCGGCCCGGGAAAAAGGCATTGACTATAGGGTCGTGACGCTCGACTATAGTTGTATTCCCCGGGCGGTCGCCCAGCGGAACACTCAGGGATTTATTAAGCTTCTCGTCAGCAATGATGAGGAAATGAAAATACTTGGCTTAAAAATCATCGGCCATCATGCGTCAAGTGCCATGCAGGCTGTAGCTTTGCTGATCTCGATGGATAAAGGGATCGCGGAGCTGGCCGAGTGCGTTCATCCGCATCCGAGTATTACCGAGGGGATTCAGGAATGCGTGAGAGCTTTGCTGGGAAAATCCCTCTTTAAACCGGAGGCGATGAAAGGACGCTTGTCGTGCCGTGCCAGTCGCAGCGGAGTTTATGAAGATGTTCACGATTGACAGGATGAGACCATTTTTGCTTTTGTTGTTGGGTATTACCCTGGCGCTGCCGGCTTTCGGCCAGCGCGAAAAGAAGGGAATGCTTCCTACGGCGTTGCGCAAGCCGGTATACGAGGAGGTAAACATTGAAGACGTGATGAAGCGCTACTTCGAGAAGTCGCTGACTTATCCTGTCGAGGGGATCTACTCTGTGTCTTGCGTCGTTACCCGGCGAAGCCGGAAATTCTTGTCGGGTAGAGAAAAGGTCCGTGTCGTAGCCAGACAAGACAATTACGCCAAAGTCGCTATCATGAAGGACTGGCCAGCGACGGGCCGAGACTTCATTGAAGTGTCATTAAGCTACAGCAAAGCCAATGCCTTTCCGATTATGGGGGAGCTTGACGTTACCGCCGAGGGACGGAGCTATCTTTACACCCACATCGAACCCGATGGAGAACGGATGAAGTTCTCCATGCTTCAATCGGAAGGTATCCTGGAAGCAGAATTCAGCAAGATCGTCCGCCGGAAGATTATCACCTGGCAGCTCTCATACCTCAAGATCTATCCCGTAAAACGTGAAGAACCCGTTGCCGCCGAATACTAGCAGCTGCTATCTTAGTTCTACTGTCTGAACCACCGTCGACTGCATATCGGCGTTGACCTGGATACCATGGATGCGCATCACCATCGACATAATCATATCGGTCTCGTAGCGATTCAGCATTCCCATTTTACGGTCGAAGGAGACTACGCCCTTTCCACTTCCGTGAGCGGTGCTTCCGCTACTGTTCTCATCCAGTTCCATAGCGAGTTCCACTGTTTGAACAACATCGAAGAGGGCCGTGGCCGAAGTGAGTTCGGTTAGCGTATAGTCCGAACGTACCACCATCTGCATAGGTGCCATTCCTGTGATAGGGATTTGCAAGGGAACTTCCTGGTGGAAGGAGTCTCCTACGGCAAGAGGATAATCCGGAAACTTAACCTGTGCCTGGAGGTTCTTAAGCATGGCGAGTAGTACCTCACGCGTTTGGTCGTTCATCGTAGTACTGATGACGGTATCAACGTTAAAAAGACCGTTTGTATCGAAGTAACCTTCCAGTGCCGAGCCTACAATCTCCGTGTTTTCCTGGGTATGGACTTTGCCATTCATGTCCATTGTATTCGTCATCCGATCGTAAACGATACGGCCGGGGACGGTCTTATCGCGATTGCGTTTTCCCGTTGTGGTGGTAGCCTGCATTTCATTCGAGCCTTTTACGACGATGGGAAACACTACACCGCTGTTCTTGATCTGCGCCGTGACGGCGGAGTCGCCCGAAAACGTCATTTCGCTCGAATGGGTGACAGTTGATTTTGTTATATATTCCGATTTGGGTTTCCAGACGGTTTTCAGCGTGATGGTTTCCTGAGCGACACACGCGACAGAAAATAGTAAGAAGAGGAGGGTATAGGCAGGTTTCATAGTAGGGTAAGGATGTTTTGAGAGGTTTAACCTTTATTTGTGCCGAGATTCCAACACGGCTTCCACATCGGCGAGGGTAAATCCCTTCGCTCGCAGAAGAACAAGATAGTGGAACATCAGGTCGGCGGCTTCATTGAGAAAAAGTTCGTCGTTGTTGTCCTTGGCCTCGATGACGAGTTCGACGGCTTCTTCTCCCACTTTCTGCGCCACTTTGTTGATGCCCTTGTTAAACAGACTGGCGGTGTATGAACCTTCCGTCGGATTGGCTTTTCGATCGGCAATGATTCCATCCAGCGTTGCGAGATTCCAGGTCTTGTTGTTTTCGTTGAAACAAGTGTCGGCGCCTGTATGGCAGGCCGGTCCTTCCGGACGAGCTTTCACGAGTAGGGTGTCATTATCGCAGTCAGACAGGATTTCAACGACACGGAGAAAATTCCCCGATGTTTCTCCCTTGGTCCATAGTCGTTTTTTCGTACGACTGTAAAACGTGACTGTTTTTTCGCTGATGGTCTTTTCCAGTGCCTCGGCGTTCATAAAGCCAAGCATGAGTACAACGCCCGAATTGGCGTCTTGTACGATGCAAGGGACGAGTCCGTCGAGTTTTTCAAAGTCTATTTTCTTGATATCAACCATGGGGCTATTTTGTTAGAGACGTACGTTGATATTTCTCTCCTTGAGGTACGTTTTGAGCTCGGGGATTTTTACCTCGCCAAAATGAAAAATGCTTGCGGCCAGTGCTGCATCGGCTTTCCCCAGAACAAAGGCATCCATGAAGTGCCCGGGTTCTCCCGCCCCTCCGGAAGCGATGACGGGTATTGTCAGCGACTCGTGCAGTTTTGCAAGGGCGTCGATCGCGAAACCTTGCTTGGTGCCGTCGTGGTCCATACTGGTGAAGAGGATTTCACCCGCGCCGCGGTTCTGACCTTCCTTCGCCCATGAGAACAGTCGTTTGTCGGTAGCTTTTTTCCCTCCGTGGGTGTGTACAGCCCAGACGTTGCCTACCTTCCGCGCGTCGATTGCAAGGACGACACATTGTGAGCCAAACGCCTTCGCCAGTTGATCGATGAGATCGGGATTGCGTACAGCAGCAGAGTTGATACTCACCTTGTCGGCTCCGGATTCAAGTAACGGAGCCACGTCTTCGACGCTGCTGATTCCTCCACCAACGGTAAAAGGTATATTGATGTGACGTGCAATGTCGCGCACCAGTGAGGCGAACGTTTTCCGTTCTTCATTGGTTGCGGAAATATCCAGGAATACCAGTTCATCGGCACCTTGTTGAGCGTATGTTGCTGCCAATTCCACCGGATCACCCGCGTCGCGGATGTTGACGAAGTTTACTCCCTTGACAGTGCGACCGTCCTTGATGTCAAGACACGGGATGATGCGTTTCGTTAACAAAATCTATAGTTTTTAAAGTACTTTCCATTCATCTCTCGCCACTTCCGCCAGGTCCACTCTTCCTTCGTAAATCGCCTTCCCGACGATCACTCCATCAACTCCTGTTTTTGCGAGTGATCGAAGATCTCCTATGGAACTTACTCCACCACTCGCAATGAGGCGGATATCCGGAAATCGTTCCAGGAGAGTTCGATACAAAGATACGTTAGGTCCGGCTAACATCCCATCGGTGCTGATGTCGGTACATGTGACATATCGCAGGCCGCGCGCAAGGTAATCAGCGATAAAGTCGTATACGGAAAGACCGGATTCTTCCTGCCATCCGCTGATAGATACCTTTTCGTTTCGCACGTCCGCGCTGAGAATGATGCGTTCGCCTCCGAACTGTTGTATCCATTCGTCGACCAGCGAGGGCTTTTTTACGGCAATACTTCCGAGATTGACCTGCCTGACTCCAGCGTCGAATAGTCGACCGATTTCTTCCCCGGTCTTGATCCCTCCGCCAAAGTCGATCTGGAGCTTAGTTGCTGAGGTGAGGGCTTCGACGACGGACCAGTTCGTCACTTTACCCGCACGAGCGCCGTCAAGGTCGACGAGATGCAGAAACTGTATTCCCGCGTCTTCGAACATACGTGCAACCTCCAGTGGATTTTCGTTATAGACTTTTTTCTGTGCATAGTCGCCTTGCGTCAGACGAACACACTTACCGTCTATGATATCAATTGCAGGGATAATTCTCATAAGCTAAAAAAACTTTTCAGGATGAGTTCGCCGGCTTCCGCCGATTTCTCGGGGTGAAATTGCACAGCGTAGAAGTTGTCGCGGTGCATGGCCGCGCTAAAAGGGGTTATGTAGTCAGCAACGATGGATGTATGCGCATTTACCGGTACGTAGTAGCTATGGACGAAATATGCATAAGTATTATCCGCCGCGGGATCAATCCAGCCGTCTTTAACGCTGAGACGGTTCCAACCCATATGAGGGACCTTCATACCCGCCTCAGGGAGAAATCGCTTCACATCCTGATCAAATATCCCAAGGCACTCGGTGTTATTTTCCTCAGAGAACCGACACATCAACTGCATCCCCAGGCAAATACCCAGTACAGGTTGTTTCAGATCGACGATAACCTTGTCCAGTCCCTTTGATTTCAGATAAGCCATCGTTGTACTGGCCTCTCCCACACCGGGAAAAAGAACCTTGTCCGCCGCGCGAATCTCCTCCGCATTGTCGGTGATGATATACGGTACCCCTAGCCGGTCAAGGGCGAAGGAAACAGACTGAATGTTACCGGCGTTGTATTTGATGATGCCAACCATGATACGAAATTACGAATTACGAATTACGAGTTAAGGTACGAGGTACGCCTTCCCGCCGGTGGCGGGAAATACGAAGTACGAGGGAGTGGGGACATTGGGGAAAGATGTGTTCATAGCTGATAGTATACGTAGAATCTGACTTTCTGAGGTTAGGGCGGTGACCGAAGAGGGTATGTTAGTTGAGAACAACATGAAGTGAGTTTATTGTTTTTTACCGGATCTGGCACGAGTGTTTCTGATCGACGTTACCGTGATGGCTAATAATTCGTTTGCTTCTTTAATCTGTTGATCGAAGGATTCGTTCCATGCGGGATTAAAGTGTTTCAATAGGTCGAGGAAAAATAGTGACTCATCGAGCTCTTCTTCGACGATCTTGAGTTTATTAATAAAGTCCTTAACGGACTTTGCCCTACACGCAGCGCGATAATTCGCACCCGGGGAACTCGAACAACGAACCAGTTGGTTGCAATACGCATAGTTGATCGTGTTCCTGGGTAGCTGCTGAATGAGTACAGCTGTTCCAATCGCAAACGCTTTGTATCTTTTGTGTAAGTCCTGACCAGCCATAGACAGATATGGTTTTCCTGATTTTGTCAGGCGGCTTAGACTATAATTTAAGAAGGTATTGCGTTTTAACCTCATCCTGATTGCATTATCGCTTTGCAAGCGTCCCTCCTCCTTCGTTCTCCCATCACGGCGGGCAAGCGTGCTTCGTCCCTCGTGCTTTCTCCCTTGTGCATCTTCCTCTCTTCACGAATCCTCCATCCCGGTCCGAACTTCCAATGACCAAGCCCCTCGTCCCTCGTCCCTCGTACTTTCTCCCTCGTATTTTGTCCTCTCTTCACGAAACCTCCACCCCGGTCCACACCTCCAATGACCAAGCACCCCCTCGTTCCTCGTACCTCGTTCCTCGTACCTCGTACTTCACAGGATTCCCTTCGTACTCGGTAGTCTATTTCCTTCTTTCCTCACGGCGATTCTTATCGCTTTGGCGAAGGCTTTGAAGATGGCTTCAATCTTGTGATGCTCATTCGTTCCTTCGGCCTTGATGTTGAGGTTCGATTTTGATGTATCGGTGAATGACTTGAAGAAGTGGTGGAACATTTCCGTGGGCATTTCGCCGATCTTTTCGCGCTTGAAGTCGGCTTGCCACACAAGCCAGGGACGTCCGCCAAAGTCGAGTGCAACTTGCGCGAGGCAATCGTCCATAGGGAGGCAGAATCCGTAACGTTCAATGCCGCGCTTGTCACCAAGAGCTTTGAGGAAGGCTTCACCTAGAGCGAGTCCGGTATCTTCGATTGTGTGGTGCTCGTCGATATGAAGATCGCCGTCGACGTAGATATCGAGGTCAATATTTCCATGTCGTGCGATTTGATCGAGCATATGGTCGAAGAATCCCAGACCTGTGCGGATGTTCGAGCGACCATCGCCGTCGAGATTCACGGTTACGCGAATGTCGGTTTCTTTCGTTGTCCGTTTAACCGTAGCCTTACGGTTGGGGGTCGATAAAAGTCGGTAGATGTCCTCCCAACTCTTGCTCACGAGTACGCATGACGATTCAAGTTTCTGTTCGGCGATTTTGGCGCCAAAGCGTTCGTCGTTCAACAGAATACCTTTACAGCCTAGGTTTGCTGCGAGATGAACATCGGTGAGCCGATCACCGATGACATACGAGTTTTCGAGGTCGTAGTCGCCATTCAGGAATGACGTGAGCATGCCCGTTCCCGGTTTCCGGGTAGGCAGATTCTCATGCGGGAATGAACGGTCGATGAACGTCTGTGAGAAAACGATCCCTTCGTTAGCGAGGGCGCGTACCATTTTCTCATGGGCTGGCCAGAATGTTTCTTCCGGAAAGCTTTCAGTGCCGAGTCCGTCCTGATTGGTGACCATCACCAGTTCAAAGTCGGTTTCCCGGGCGATACGTCCAAGCCAGGTGAACACCCCTGGATAGAATTCCAGTTTTTCAAGGCTGTCAATTTGTTCGTCGGGAGGCTCGACGATGAGCGTGCCGTCGCGATCTATAAAAAGTACTTTCTTCATAATTCCTTCAGGGCTTCAATAAGTTTCTGGTTTTCCTCCGGTGTTCCGACAGTAATGCGCAGGCTGTTATAACAGAGGTTGACACGCGACCGGTCTCTTACGATGATGCCGCGGTCAAGAAGAAACTGGTAAGTTTGCTGCGCATCTTTTACCCGCACCAGCA
Organism: uncultured Roseivirgaceae bacterium; assembly: GCA_964532595.1. Taxonomy (GTDB): domain Bacteria; phylum Bacteroidota; class Bacteroidia; order Cytophagales; family Cyclobacteriaceae; genus Chryseosolibacter. The sequence continues at coordinate 34,326 of CAZHIQ010000023.1, read as the reverse complement.
GGAAATTTGCATCGGTGGGATATATTTTCTCTACTAACGAGAGGGCTGAGAGTTGTTTTTTCAGCCAGTCACGTTGCTGCAGGATTTCATCAACCCAGATATCTTTTCGGTATACATTGTCGAGGGCATCGATGGCGAGCTCCTGTGTTCGGATGTTGACGTTGTAGGGGTACTTTATTTTGTTGAGTATGGAAATGATTTCCTCAGAAGCATAGCACATACCCAGACGGAGGCCCGCTAGTCCCCAAGCCTTGGAAAAGGTCTGGAGTACGACGAGGTTAGGGTATTTTGATAGTTCCTGAACAAAACTCTTGCTTTTGGTAAAGTCGATATACGCCTCGTCAATGACTACGAGTCCGTAGAATCGTTTAAGGACCTCTACGATCTTGTCCCGGCTGAGCAGATTCCCGGTAGGGTTGTTGGGACTGCATAGGAAGATCACTTTTGTCGTGGCGTCGAATGTGTTAGGGATTGCCTCCAGGTCGAGATCGAACTCGGGGGTTAGCAAGACCTGTTGCACATTAACAGCATTGACTTCCGCACATACTTTGTACATGCCATACGTTGGTTCCGTGATAAGGATGGAGTCCTGGTTAGGTTCGCAGAACGCGCGTATGATAAGATCGATGGGTTCATCGCTGCCGTTGCCGAGAAAAATTTGCGAAGGCTTTACACCTTTGAGGTCTGCGAGTTTCTCTTTCACTTTCCATTGGAGTGGATCCGGGTACCTGTTATAGGGGGTGGGGTAGGGGTTTTCATTGGCGTCAAGATATACCTCGGCTTCCCCCTGAAACTCGTCGCGTGCCGAAGAGTAGGGTTTCATGGCGAGGATGTTTCTTCTTACCAGCGAGTTTATGTCAATAAAGTTCTTTTTTCGTGCACACATGGCGTTGGGGTTTTACGAAAGACTTTCAAGACGAATGGTAACGGCCCGCTTGTGCGCAGTGAGCGATTCAGCTTCGGCGAGTTGCTCGACGATTGGTCCGACGTTCCGGATACCCTCTTCGCTGATTTGCTGAAAAGTGATGTACTTCAGGAAGCTCTCCAGGGATACGCCGGCGTAAGCACGGGCATACCCGTTGGTAGGAAGGGTATGGTTTGTGCCGGAGGCGTAGTCGCCGGCGGCTTCCGGCGAGAAGTTGCCAATGAATACTGATCCGGCGTTAACGATCTGGTCGGCTACTGCCGTGGCGTTCGATGTGTTGATGATAAGGTGTTCCGGCGCGTAGGTATTGACAAATTCGATGGCGTGTGCTTCATCTTCAAAGATCACGGCGCGGCTATTGGTTAGGCACTTCGCCGCGATTTCCTTCCGCGGAAGAGCTTCCAGTTGTTTGTCGATTTCGGCCTTGATACTATCGAGCCGGGAAGGGTCAAGTAATACCAGCATCACCTGACTGTCTTCACCGTGTTCGGCCTGTGACAATAGATCAGCAGCGACGAAGGCGGGGTTGCAGGTGTCATCTGCCATGACGAGTACTTCTGAAGGGCCCGCCGGCATATCGATGGCGACTCCATCTTCGGTGACAAGTTGTTTTGCTTTGGTTACGTACTGGTTGCCCGGGCCGAATATCTTGTAGACATTCGGGATGCTTTCCGTGCCATAGGCCATAGCGGCAATCGCCTGGGCGCCGCCTACCTTAAACACGCTGGTTACTCCGACGAGGCTGGCAGCAAACAAGATGGCAGGGTGAACTTTCCCATCTTTGCCCGGAGGTGTACACAACACGATCTCTCCGCAGCCCGCCAGCGATGCCGGAATTCCAAGCATGAGTACCGTCGAAAACAGCGGAGCCGTACCCCCCGGTATATAGATACCTACTTTGGGGATCGGCACAGCCTTTCGCCAGCATTTGACACCCGGCATTGTTTCGACCGACTGTCCATCGTTCTTCTGCGTGCGGTGGAAACGTGTGATGTTGTCGGCGGCTTGCTTTATCGCCTCGCGCAACGCGGGCGGTACTTGTTGGGTCGCCTCTGCAATTTCTTCTTTAGTTGCCTTTAGTTCGCCCAGTTCAGCCTTGTCTAACTGAAGCGTGAGTTCGCGTAAAGCCTGATCGCCCGACTTCCTTACGCGGTTAAGGATGTTGCGAACGGAGCTTTCGAGGAATCCAAGCTCGAGTTGCGGGCGCCGGGTGATCTCACGCCAGCTAGCCTGGTCAGGATTAGTGTAAACTTTCATGGCGTCAGATAATCATTTTTTCTATCGGGATAACCAGAATGCCTTCGGCCCCGAAAGTCCGCAGCTGATCGATGCGCTCCCAAAAGTCGTTTTCATCGACAACGGAATGCAGGGAGCTCCAACCCTCGCGGGCAAGGGGAATAATTGTCGGACTTTTCATTCCCGGAATAACCTGTGTGATCTTTTCAATCGCCTCGTTGGGACAGTTCAGCAGGATGTACTTACTGTTTTGCGCTTTCTGTACGGCGCCGATGCGGAAAAGAAGTTTGTCGAGGATAGACTGTTTTTCGGGAGCGAGTTCGTTACCGGCAATGATGATTGCTTCCGACTGCATCACAACTTCCACTTCCTTCAAGCCGTTGCTCAGCAGGGTACTACCTGTGCTGACGATATCGCAGATTGCATCGGCAAGACCGATACCTGGTGCAATTTCGACGGAGCCGCTGATTTCATGAATCCCTGCCTCGACGCCGTGCTTTTTCAGAAATCCGCGAACGATGTTGGGATAGGTGGTGGCGATGTTCTTGCCCTGCAGTGACTTGACGCCGCCGTAGGTCTCCGAGCGGGGTATCGCAATTGAAAGACGGCATTTTGCGAATTCAAGACGCTTCACCAACTGGTTTGCACGCTGCTTTTCAACGAAAATGTTTTCCCCGACAATCCCGATATCAGCCACCCGATCTTCGACATACTGGGGGATGTCGTCGTCGCGCAGAAAAAGTACTTCGACCGGAAAGTTGGTCGCCTGTGTTTTAAGCTGGTCCCTGCCATTGCTGAACGACAAGCCGCTCTCACGAAGCAGGTCGAGTGATCCTTCCCGGAGGCGTCCGGATTTCTGAATGGCGATTCGAAGAAGTGTTTCCATTAATGTGTACTCGTTTAGCGCAAATCAAAAAAAAGAGGCTTGACACATCGTGACAAGCCTCGTTACATTCTTAAGTATTGTAAACTCAAAGCATAACCTTGCCACGTACAGCATTGCTGCCATGATGGTGGTGATGAAAAGGCATGTTGAGTGTTGCGTTCATAATTCGGCTGCTAATAACACTAATTTGGCGTGAATATCAAAATTTCCGTCTGGCAAATTGGGAGAATACGATTGAAAACGCCACGCCAGCGGCACCGGCCAGTGCCAGCCTGCCGACGCTGGCCCAGTGGCGACGGGAGTCGTCGATAAGAACGGATCCATCTTTCCGGCTTACGTAAAGCCAGACGGTCTGGCCGGCGTGGTAGACGGGAGGAGCGTTGAACTCGGACGATTCAAAAACCACCTCTTCGCCGTTGCGGCGATAGGTGATGAGGGGGGCGCCAGCGTTTTCGGCGTTGTACTGTAATGCCGTTACCTTCCCCTGAATATGATCACTGGTTCTGACCGTCTGCTGGTGGAGGTAGATAAGCAGGCTCACCCCGGCGAAGCTCAAAAATCCCGCGATCATCATTAGCATAGCCAGACTTTTCAACATAATCCGTCGCATACGGTTTATGCGAGCTTCGCCGGGATTTATTTGGGTGGCCAATGCGTCGGTTATCTTTTCAGCATCGCTTTCCGATATTGAGAATAGGTCCCGAAGATACCGGATGGCCTCCGTCCGCCTTCCGCGCCTGAGGAGATCCTCGACATGTATCCGATTTTCTTCGGTCATCGCCATATTGTGCCGCAGCGGTAGAGTAGATACCCACCTTTGTACAACTTCATAGGAGCCTGGCGGTAGCAACGGTTGTACTGAAAAGTTTCGATGCCAGCGTAGGGATCCCGAAAAACATCAATCCCATCACCCCGAGTACGACGGGCCACAGCCAGCGATCTGTAAAAGTGTCGACGACAACCGATTCAGGGCGTTCGCGATGAACATAGAGCGGAACCTGCTCTCCTTGCGTGTAGGATGGGGGATTAGACCGCGTCGACGACCAGTATTTCAGCGTCTTGCCTTCCCATTCATAAGCAATCACCGGCGCGCTTCCTCCTTCGTCGTAGTCGAGGTCTATAACGGTGCCTGTAATTCGTTCCCCGTTGGTGATCGTCTGTACCTGACCGGTAACGATATACCCCGTTATACCCAGCAGGATGAGCCCGATCAGTTTAAATGAGTTCATCGCCACCTTGAAGACGGTCTGATGTGCACCGGTACCGACTGGAATTCCGGTGGCAGAAGTGATTTCTCCGACGGTGGTCAGAGCCTCGGCAAGATTGCTGCCTGTCTGATCGCGGACCCATCTTACGGCACCTAACGTATCTCCGCCGCGAATCAATTCCTGTACATGGGCTCGCTGAGATTCAGTGAGCGTTGATGTGCGGTATGCGTATCCGCCCTTACCGCTACGCTCGTTCTCAAGGGCGTCAATAAGTTTTTGTGCATCGGAGAGCGAGACACCGTAGCGTTTCCGGATAAGTTGGATCGCGTCAAGCTTTTGCCCGCGCTGCAGGAGATGTTCGATTTGAGCTTTGACTTCAGTGGCTGACATGAAATAAACGTTAGCCGGCTCGCTGTGCACCCTGGGAGGCCGGTCATCGAATTTACGATATTTTGGGCAGTTCTCGCATCAGAACATCAGCGGCAACTTGCCCGGAGATAATGGCGGGCGGCACACCCGGGCCGGGAACGGTGAGTTGGCCGGCGTAGAAGAGGTTTTTTATTTTTCTATTGATCACCTTGGGCTTGAGCAGCGCGGTTTGCGTGAGGGTATTCGCCAGACCATATGCGTTGCCCTCGTAAGCATGGTAGTCGGTGATGAAGTCGCTGATGCAGTAGCTTTTCTTGTAGTCGACGTCGGGAAGGATGGTTTGCCCGGCGTGTCGTTCCAATCGTCCGAGCATCGCTGCGAAGTATTTTTCGCGGACGGACGGATGGTCTTCGAGACCCGGCGCGACGGGCATCAACAGGAACAGGTTTTCGTGTCCGGGCGGCGCGACCGTGGCGTCCGATCTTGAAGGACAACATACATAGAAGAGAGGACGGGACGGCCAACGGGGATTTTGATATATGTCGACAGCGTGCTGGGTTAGATCTTCCTCAAAGAACAACGTATGGTGGAGAAGTTTATCAATACGCTTGCGGACGCCGATGTAATAGATAAGACATGACGGGGCGAATGTCTTTTTTTGCCAGTAGTCTTCGCGGTAGTTTCGGAACTCCGGCGCCAGCAGTGACTCCATATGATGGTAGTCGGCTGTTCCCACGACAGCGTCGCAGGCGAGTGGCTGGCCGTTGACAATCACACTTTCTACCTTATCGTGACGTACGTTAATACGCTCTATGGGCGCGCTGAAGTGAAAGATGGCACCCTGTGCTTCGGCGACCTTTTGCATGGCTGTAACCACTGTGCCGAACCCTCCAGCCGGATACCAGGTTCCGAGGTTTAACCCGGCGTAGTTCATCAGACTGTACAGAGCAGGCGTGTTTTGCGGCATAGCGCCGAGGAACAGAACCGGAAACTCCATGAGTGCGATGAGGCGTGGATCCCGAAAATAGTGCCGGACGTGCTTGCCTAATGATGTGAATACTTGCAGACGCGCCATTCCCTTCAGAAGGCGGACATCGACGAATTCACGAATTGAAAGACCGGGCTTGTAGACAAGGTCGTGCATGCCTACCTCATACTTGAACTTCGCTTCCCGCATGAACTTCAGTAAGGCGTTTCCGGCGCCGGCTTCGATAGCGTCGAATAGTGGCGGAAGCGCAGAAAAATGACCCGGGACTTTCAACGTGGTGTTGGCGAAGACAACTTCGAAAGCCGGATCCAATAGATCGAGGGAATAGAAATCGGATGGGGTATAGCCAAAGCGTTGAAAAAAACGTTCAAAGACATCCGGCATCCAATACCAACTCGGTCCCATGTCAAACGTATAGCCCTCCGGCGTTTGCAGCTGTCGAGCGCGGCCCCCGGCAGACGCATTCTTTTCATACACGTGTACTTCATGTCCGGCTGCCGCCAGGCAAGCTGCTGTACTCAGGCCGGAGAACCCGGCGCCAGCTACGAATATTCGGGACATCGCGGAAGTTTGGTATTCGACGACCGACTATTCCCGTGCCGGGGAGGGCTCGTGATGGTGTTTCGAAGGGGACACACGATCGAAGAGTTATGAGGGAGGTAGCTGACGGGTCGAGGGGCCCGTCGGTGTAGCGATTTCGCCCCGGAAAGGTTAACATTGTAGTTCAATCAATGGATTTATGAAGAGAGGCTTTTTGATTCTGTTGGCGTGGGTAGCGGTTGCCTGTGCGGATAGTAAGGAGACGCGTGTGCAGCGCTTCCTTATTCAGGGAAACGACCAGGTACGAAAAGGTAATTACGATCAGGCGATAGGTTTTTTCATGTCGGCCGTGCAGTTGGACTCATGTTTTGCGGATGGGTGGAATAACCTCGGTACCGTTTATTATCGCCAGCAGGATTACCCGCGAGCGTTAGATAGTTATGATCGTGCGATAGGGTGTAAGCCCGATTATGTTGACGCACTTTTTAACAGGGCCAATACATATTATGAACTCAAGCAATATTACAGTGCCTTACGCGACCTTGATCGGATAGCGCAGGAATATCCGGACACAGTGACTCTTCATCTTGCTCGCGGACTTGTTTATACGCAAATGCGTGATTACGATCAGGCATTGACGTCATTTCGCAAAGCCATGCGCAGAGACGCGGGTGACCCCGAAAGTATCGTGAATATCGGGACCATTCATTACTACAAGAAGAATTTTGATTCCGCGCGACACTACATGGCGCGTGCTATTGCGATTGATTCTACCGAGGCGAACGCATACAACACCCTTGCGTTGCTCGAAGCAGAGCAGCACAACTACGACGTCGCTATGCGTCACATTAGCAAGGCATTGAAGCTCGCGCCGCATGAAGCATATTTCCTTAACAATCGCGGATACATCTATCTGCATCAGGGTGACCTGGAGAAGGCCGTTGCCGATATCGATGAGAGTATTGTACGCGATCCTTACAATGCCTGGGCTTACCGCAACAAGGGATTGTACCATTTGAAACGGGGAGAGTATGACGCCGCGATTCGTCTTCTCACCCGTGCTGTAGCCCGCGAGGCTTTGGTGGAAAATGCTTACTATTACCTCGGCCACGCCTATCGGCTTTCCGGTGACAAGCCCAAAGCCTGCGAGGCGTATCGTCAGGCCGCGAAGCTGGGCGAGATGAGTGCGGAGGAACTGGAAAGAATGTGTCCCTAGCGTTCCCGACGCAATTTCCCCTGTTGATTCTTAAATAATTATTGATCAACTTTAAATCCATTCGGTGTGGCGGATGCGGTTTTTCCGTCACATTAGGCGAACTACATGGCGAAAAGGTTGATCGATATCTCCGACAAGGCGTTGATGGCTGAGATTGCCAGAGGCAATCGCTTGGCCTTCAATGCCGTGTTTGACCGATACTGGAGTAAACTTTTTCGCGCGGCCTTTAATCTTCTCCGCGATGAGGAACTCGCCAAGGATGTAGTACAGGAGGTCTTGTTCGATTTCTGGAATCGCCGTGATCAGCATGAAATCGATAATCTTCAGGCGTATTTTTATCAGGCCACGCGTTTTCAATCGCTCAAACAACTCCGGAAAGCGAAGCTACTCGATATCCACGATGAGGTCTTTGCCAGTGTGCTGACCGTCAACACCACGCAGGAGCAACTCGATTTCAGGCAGTTAGAAGAAGAACTCGACAGGTCTCTGAACCGATTGCCCGAAAAATACCGCGAAGTGTTTGAACTTAGTCGGGTTCACAATCTCACCAACAAAGAAATCGCCGATCGACTGGAAATCTCGCAGCGCACGGTCGACTGGTATCTCTACCACACCCTGAAACGGCTCAAGACGTCCCTTATCACTGCGGTAATCGCGCTGTTAGGGCCCTTTTGACCCTTTTTCCGATTTTCCTGAAAAAATTTTCATCTGGCGCCAGTAGTTGGCCGTCTTCGCGGTACTTCTATATAATATGGATAGAAAACTGCTGCGTCAGCTGCTCGAGAAATATGAGGCGGGGACGTGTTCCGAGGAGGAACGCGAACTGCTTCATCGCTTCTTCAATGCCTTTCAACATGAAAACGCCTTCACGGGCGATCATGAGTCGGAGATACGCGCCGACATTTTTGCGCGGTTGAATGACCGCATCAATGAGGAGGAAGATATACCGTCAGGTGGATTCCGGTGGCGTATGGCTATGTCTGTAGTGATTGCGCTCGCGCTCGCCGCAACTTTTTTCTTCTACCAGTACAACCAGCCGGAGGAATTTCTTTCGATAAGCACGCAAAATGGTGAGCGCATGACGGTTACCCTTCCCGATGGATCGGTTGTCATGCTTAACGCAGGGACTACACTCTCTTATCCTGAGCGGTTTACCAAACGCCGCGAAGTGAAGCTCGCGGGCGAGGCATTTTTTGAAGTGACCTCTAATCCCGAGCGGCCGTTTACGGTGGAGACCGGCGCCATGACCACCCGTGTGCTCGGTACTTCCTTTAATGTTAATGCCTACGATTTTCAGGACGAGATCAAGGTGACCGTTGTAACCGGAAGGGTGCAGGTGGCCACTGCTTCTCAAAGGCTTGAACTCAACCCGGGTGAGCAGGCGTCTTACACGGTGAATCACGACAGTCTTGAAATGCAGGTCGTCGACGCGGGGGCGTGGGTTGCCTGGACGGAGGGTGCGCTGCGGTTTGATGGAGCAAGCCTCCGTGAAATTATGGAAGTACTTGAAAGGTGGTACGGCGTTGAAATTTCGATGGATGCCGTAGTCTCCGACAAGTGCGATCTCAGAATGACGTTCCAGGATCTCAGTCTGTTCCAGGTGTTGGATCAATTGAAACGAGTGACAGGAATAGATTATGCCATCACCGGTGAGAAGCAGATTCTCATCTCAGGTGTGGGATGTAAACCTTAAAAAGACAGATGTCATGCCTACATGAGCGAAGGAACTATCTGCAGCTGTTCTAACAAGGTTGGCACAGCCGTCCGTACCGCGGACCAATAGAAAATCCGCATAAGTTATCACCTAACCAAAACCATGAACTCATCATTTTTCAACCTATCGATGCTTATCTCGAAGAAGGCTTTACAAGTCTTTCTTCTGCAAGTCATCACGCTGCAGCTACTGGCGGCGAACGATATCCGGGGGCAACACCTCAATGAAATGACGGTCGCGCTGCGCATCGTCGATGCACGGGTGGAAGAGGTCTTTGCCGAACTTGAGAAGCAAACACCTTTGCGCTTTGGATACGACCGCAACGATCTTCCTTCCGACGTTCGGTTCTCTTTTAACAGTGAGAGCATCAGTGTTTCAACTGTCCTCGATGAGGTGAGCGCTAAAGCGCATCTCCGATTTGAACGGGCAAATAACCAGATACTGGTACTACCAGCACCTAAACCGCGTGCTGCTACCGTGCAGGCTACCCTGCCTAACCGAACAATTACCGGAAGGGTTGTTGACTCGGAAACAGGGGAAGGGCTCATCGGGGCCGCCGTAATGGTAAAGGAATACCCCGCACGGGGAACAGTGACGGACATAGAAGGTAACTTCAGTATCTCGGTTCCCGATGATGCCCGGACGCTCGTGTTTTCTTATATAGGATATGATCCCATCGAAGTGGAAATCGGCAGCACTACCTCATGGGAGATCAAGCTCAGACCCGACCGCACACAGCTTGATGAAGTGGTGGTAATCGGGTACGGTACGCAACGTCGCGAGTTGCTCACCAATGCGGTAAGCAGTCTCAAGATTGATGACGACAAGATGCGTCCGGTAATGTCGGTAAGCCAGCTTCTTGAAGGACGTGTTCCTGGCGTTCAGGTGGCAACGTCTTCGGGTAACCTGGGTACGGGCGAGACTATACGCATCCGGGGGGCTGCTTCGCTTAGCGCCAGCAACGAGCCGCTGTATGTTATTGACGGAGTTCCCATTACCAACTCCAATACGTCGATGTTCAATCTCGGTGAGCCGATGAGTTCGCTGGCAACGTTGAACCTAAACGATATTGAGTCTATTACTATTCTGAAAGACGCGGCGTCAGCGGCGATTTATGGATCCAGGGGTACCAATGGTGTTGTCGTGATCACGACCAAGTCGGGACAGGCCGGAAAGTCGTCGTTCAATGTGAACGTCAACTACGGGGTAATGGAATTCCCTGCAAAGAACAAGATCAAGTTCAGCGACTCCCGACTCTATCTCGAAGTGCTGAATGAAGGGATTGACAATTACAACAAACAGCAAGGATATCAAGTCGGTAGCCAAGGGTACAACATCCCGGTGCAGAATCCTTTTGAAGGACTCCCGGATACTGACTGGCTTGACTGGATTACACAACAGGGAAGTACGCGTGAAATAAGTGCTTCTTTCTCCGGAGGAAATGCCAAAACCCGATTCTATCTCGGTGGAAACTACACGGGTAAAGATGGAGTCATCAAGACCAACGCTATTGATAAATTCAACATGCGTCTTAACATCAGCCATGAGATGTTCCCGTGGCTGGAGATCGGTGGAAGTACCAGCGGGAACTTCATGCGCAACAGTCGCGTTCCCGGTGCCAACATTGGTAGTACAATCATCGCCCGTGCCGTAGAGCAGCGCCCCTTCGACCGCCCGTACAAACCCAACGGCGAATATTACCTCGGAGGAACCGATGAACTGAGACGTCACAACCCGATGCAAATCCTCAACGAGCAGAAAGCATACATCAACGACCTGCGCTACCTCGGGAATATCTATGCCAAATTCAAACTTCGTGATCGTCTGAGCTGGAGAACGTCGTTCAATGCCGATGTCGATTACGTATACGACTATGTCAACTACAACGAAAACCACCCCTATGGAACGGGCGTCGGTCGTATTGTGGAGTACAGCAGACTGTTGTCAAACATCCTCACGGAAAACGTACTGACCTACAAGAATAAGTTTTCCGATGTCGATGTGGAGGTCATGGTTGGTCATTCGTTCCAGAAGATCACAAACCGGAATTCGATGCTCGATACGCGTGGATTCCCGTCACCCTCGTTTGACGTTTCAGGTGTAGCGTCGGAAATCTTCGATGCGAGTGGAAGTCTCTCCGAGTTTGCGATGGAGTCGTACTTCGGTCGTGCCTCATTCTCTTATCACGACAAGTATATCTTGACTACATCTCTCCGGACTGACGGGTCTTCCAAGTTTTCGAAAGAACAGCGCTGGGGGGTATTCCCGTCGGTGTCCGTGGGTTGGAACGTTTCGGAAGAACCTTTCCTCAAGGAGTCTTCGACAGATCTTAAATTCCGGATGAGTTTTGGTCAGACCGGAAACCAGGAAGGCATCGGCTACTATGCGGCCCTACCGCTCATGGCCGGAGGAAGAAATTATGGCACCAAGAGCGGAATCGCGGTTAGCAGTTTTGGTAATCCGGATCTGACCTGGGAGAAAACCAGTCAGTTTGACGTCGGACTTGACCTGGGTATCTGGAACGGCCGCGTAAACTTCCTCATTGATTATTATGAGAAGAATACCCGCGACTTGCTGTACAACACACCCGTGCATACGACAACCGGTGTGTCCAGTATTATCCGAAATATCGGTTCTATTCGCAACCGAGGAATTGAGCTGGGTATGACCACCCATTTCAATCTGGGGCCTGTGAGATGGAATACGCAGTTTAACATCTCGTCTAATAAGAACAAGATCACTGAGCTGCTGGATGAAGACGGTATCATCGCCATTGGTGATAACCGTGCTCTACAGGTTGGTCGGGAGTTGGGAGCTTTCTACATCTTCCAAATGGAAGGGATCTATCAGTACGATGGAGAAATTCCGCAGGAACAATATGAGCTTGGAGTGCGTGCGGGTGATGTGAAGTGGACTGACCTCGACGGAAACAACATCATTAACGACGATGATCGTGTTGTAAAAGGATCGTCAAATCCTGACTTCTTCGGTGGATGGAACAACTCTTTTAGCTATAAAGGGTTTCAACTCGACGTCTTTACGACGTTCATGTATGGTAACGACGTCTACGCGCAATGGAAGGTGACGGGAACCGGTCGTATCGGTTATCTCAACGCCAGCCTGGAAGATATCGTGACCAAGCGTTGGACAGGGCCGGGTACGTCTAATAAATATCCCCGGGCAATTGCGAACTATTCGCATAACGACAAGAACTCCGATCGTTGGCTGGAAGACGGTTCTTTCTTCCGTGTGAGAACCGTTACTCTGAGCTACAGATTCAAACCGAACACGTTCGAGAAACTCGGACTGAAGTCTCTGCGCTTGTACGCTCAGGCTGACAACCTTCTTCTCTTCACGCCCTACTCGGGCTGGGATCCGGAGGTCAGCGGTAATCTCGATCCCCAGTATTTCGGGATGGACAACTATTCGATGCCGCAACCGCGTGTATTTAGTGTAGGTGCTAACATTGGTTTCTAACAACACTGAAATTATGAAAGCAAGGAGCAATAATATTACAGCCAAACGGATTTTGAATCCGGCGGCGACGCTAATGGCAGTCGTGTTTCTGATGACTGCCTGTGCCGACGAGTTAAACCTCAATCCGCACTCCGCGATTTCGCCTGATGGAATCAGCGAGGGTGATCTTCCAGCCCTTCGGATGGGTATGTATAACAGTGTACAGAACCGCCCGACCCGGGAAGGCTTTATCATGTTCGATATCCTAGGAGGTATGCTGGCGCAGACAGGAGGTGATCCACGTGCGCTTATAAACTCTACCCTGAGTCCCCTTAACGGAGCCGTGAGCAGTAACTGGAGCGGATATTTCTCCGCCTTGTATCAGGTTAACAACGTACTCGATATCACGGCATCGGTACCTGAATCGACGCTTGCCACCCGGATAAAGGGAGAGGCCCATTACTTCAGAGCGTATATCTACAGTTGTCTTATCTCGCGCTGGGGTCCGGTTCCCATTCTTCGTAAGAACACCATGGACCTCGTGGAGCGCGACGACGAAGAAAAAGTGTGGGCGTTTATTGAGGAAGACCTCGAGACAGCGATTTCATTACTTGGGGATCCTGTAGATGGCTATTACTACCTGTCGCGCAATGCCGCAATCGCACTAAAGGCGCGGATTAAACTGCACCAGGGTAAGATGCAGGAAGCCCGTGACGCCGCTGAGTATCTGATTCAGGAAACCGGCTACCGCCTCGATGCTTTCTCGAAAATTTTCCGGAAAGCTCAGAATACCGAGGTGATCTTCGCTTTTGAAAATTTGGCCCAGGAGTCGAGTATTACCATCAGTACGCTCTTTTACTCTTATGCCCATCCGAACAATGGGAGTTGGGTATATCGTCCCACTGAAGCGCTGATGCAGCTTTATAGTGACGGCGATCTTCGCAAAGACATATCCATTACCAGCATGGGAGGGAACGATATGGTGAACAAGTATCCCAGCGGGCAGGCAGGGACCGATCCCGTCGTGATTTCCCGTCTTGCGGAGATGTACCTGATCAGTGCAGAGGCACAGGGTCGCGTGAATGGAATTGATCGACTGAACCAACTGCGCGAGTTCCGCGGACTTGATCCTATCTATCCCGCTAACGACGATGCATATATTGATGCGATTCTGCAGGAGCGGCGCAAGGAATTCCTCGGTGAAGGATTTCTGTACTATGACCTCGTCAGGACTGGACGCGCGGCGACGGAAATTGGATTGCTTCCTTATCAGCATGTTCTTCCTATTCCCGGACGCGAACTACTACTCAATCCGAAACTGACGCCGAACAGCGGCTATTAACGAATTAATATTCAAGCAATGAAAGCGAGAAATTTCAGGCATTTACTACTCACCGCCGCTGTGCTGTTTGGCGCAGCTTCGTGTGACGATGATGTACAACGCGATGTGTTCCGGGCGATCCCGGTAACGGAGACGGGAAAGAAACTGGTGGAGAACACAGACCTGATCGCGACTGTGTATTCCGATAGCAGCTACACACTTAGGGATGGTGTGACCGTAACGGAGTTTGCATTTCTGTCGATGGAGGGTTACGCCACCCGGGTTTTTATTAACGAGATCGATTTGACAAAATCGGATCTGACGATCAAGGTTTCCACGCCGGATAATAAGCCGGCCTTTGGACGTCAGCGGATGACGCTTCAGGCTTTGCATGCCGATGCTGAAGGCCACCGCGTTGTCGCCGGTATTAACGGCGATTTCTTCAACGCTGATACTGGCGTACCGCAAGGTATCCTGTACAAAGGCGGTGTAGCCCTCAAGACAACGGTGACCGACGCCGTTAATACCTGGTTTGCCATAAATGACGATGGACTCGCCATGATTGGAGATCAGGCGATGTACGACGGTGTGAAACACACGTTTGTAGAAGCGCTTGGCGGACGAGTGCAGCTGATCAACGACGGAGTTATTCTCCCGCAGACTGATGAACGCCGGGAGCCCAGAACATGTGTAGGCGTATCCCAGGACGGAACGAAAGTGTACTTCTTCGCCGTCGATGGACGTAACTACCACTATTCGAACGGAATGAAGTACACGGAACTGGCAAAAGTGCTTAAGGCTCTTGGTGCCTATGACGCTATTAACCTTGACGGTGGTGGATCTACAACGTTCTTCATTCGTCGTACTTCGGAGAACGGCGAGGGTTTGTTTGATATCCGTAACTGGCCTTACGATCTAGGGGGAGTTGAGCGGGCTGTGGCGAACGGACTGCTTATTATTTCACAGAATTAATCGATACCATGAAAATAACACATAAACTAACAGGCTTTTTCATGCTGTTGCTAAGCATGGCCGCGTTGTTCGCGTCATGCAGCGACGACGAGGTACTCGGAGCCTTTACGCCGTTGACTCCGTCAATTAGTATTGACGGAAATGAAATTACCGTTTCGAAGGATGCCGGTGAGTATTCTGTGACCGTGGAGTCAAATCTTCCCTGGCGTGCGTCAACCAAAACGACGTGGATTGAATTGATCGAGTTTCGCGGACCCGAAAGCGGCCCGCTGAAGTTCAAGGTCGCCCGCAATGCTGTTGCCGAGCCACGGGAAGGGGAGATCCGCATCTGGATAACGGAGGAAAGCGAATTGACTTTTCGTGTTATCCAGGAGATGGGTGACCTTCCTCCCGATATAAAGACACATATTTATGTGAAGGTCGGGGGCACGGGAGACGGTTCTTCCTGGGAAGAGGCCACCACACTTGCGGAAGCGTTGGCTATGGACCTTTTTGACGGTGACTTCATTCACGTTGCCGCCGGGTCACATATCCCCGGCTATACGATCACCGGAGGCTCTGCTGCCGACGTAAAGGATCTTACGTTTGAGATCAAACAGAACCTAAACATCATAGGAGGTTATCCTGCTGACGCCTCCGAAGGAGCCGTTGCTGATCCGTCTGCTCATGAGACGATTCTGACTGGCCTGATCGGTGGAACCTCCGTTAACCACGTAGTGACGATCAGCGCTCCGCGTGCGTCCGGGCAGCGAGTTTTTCTCAGTGGGCTCACTATTCGTGACGGTGACGCCAGCGGCTCGGGAAACACTACCATTAACGGTGTCGGTTATCCCCGTAATCACGGAGCAGGCGTTATCGTAGCCCGGTCGGAGGTGGAAATGTTCCGGTGTATCGTTTCGAATAACACGGCAAGTGCGCATGGTGTAGGGATGTATGTATTCAGCAACGCCAGCGTACTGTTGGAGCAAAGTGCTATACGGAGCAATACCGGAAGTGCCTCTAACGGTGGCGGTATGTACCTGAACGGTGCACAGGCAACGTTTATCGATTCGAGCATTGATAATAACAGTACCAATGGTGTTGCCGGAGGTATCCAATCTTATGGTTCTTCGGAGCTTCGGATGTATAACACGACCGTTGCCAATAACAAGTCGGGAGCGTTCGGTGCGGCCGGACAAAGGGCCGGAGGAATATATCACCGCAACAACTCGAAGGCTGTTCTCGTGAACTGTACCGTCTATGGTAATACTGCGAGCGGCCTTGGCGGGGGGATACATACCCATGATGGCTCAACAATCGACATCATTAGCTCAACTATTACGGGGAACGATGGAAACGGAGGAGGAATTAACAACACCGCGGGCTGTACGATGAATATTCACAATACCATTGTGTCGGGCAATACCTTTAGCGGTGCACCTTCGGAAGTGGTCGGTGATGTTGGAGTCAGCTTCTCAGTCGTCGGTAGCCAGGTCTTCGATGGCGACGGCGCGGCGGTTGCCGGTCAGGTCTTCGATGCGTCCAAGCTGGGAGCTCTGGCTGATAACGGCGGTCATGTTGAGTCAGTCGCTCTTGTAGATGATGACAGTCCTGCAGTTGATCACGGTATGTCGTCAACCGATTTGTTCGTGCTGGGTAATTCCTTCAGCCCCGCTGTTCCGGAAGAGATTACTACCAGTGATCAGACGGGAGCGAGTCGCGAGGGTAAGCAAACCATTGGTGCAGTGGTGAGATAAGAACTTCGGTAACCAGATGTTCAAAGTGGAGACCCGGCCCTTTGTGGGCTGGGTTTCTTTTTATGCGGGTATGGACAGGGGGTACACCCTAGCAGACTTCCACGAAAAATCTTACCTTGGGTAAGTTTCATTTGCTGAAACCTCCACCAATATTTCATGGATGTTATGAAGATCATGCTTATCACCGGAGCCAGTCGCGGTATCGGCGCTGCCACAGCGCTGTTGGCCGCAGAGGCCGGCTATGCGGTAGCTGTCAACTACTTTCAAAGTGAACAGGCTGCGCGCGATATTGTAGCGCAAATCGAAGAGCGGGGAGGAAAGGCGATCACTATTCAGGCTGATGCTTCTAATGCAGACGATGTAGTCCGGATGTTTCGCGAAACCGACGAACGCCTTGGCAGACTTGATGTACTTGTGAATAACGCGGGAGTTCTGGAAACGCAGATGCGCCTTGAAGACATGGCTTCCGATCGGTGGCAGCGTGTATTAAATGCGAATGTCGTCGGACCGTTTCTGTGTTCGCAGCAAGCGATCGCTCGAATGTCACCACGATACGGCGGGCGGGGAGGTGCGATTGTAAACGTTTCCTCACTAGCCGCGCGTACGGGCTCGCCGAATGAGTATGTCGACTATGCGGCCTCTAAAGGGGCGCTCGATAGCATGACGATTGGTCTTGCAAAGGAAGTCGCGGGTGACGGCATAAGGGTCAATGCCGTACGCCCGGCCTTTATACATACCGACATCCACGCCTCCGGTGGTGATCCCGGAAGAGTGGAGCGGCTGAAACCCAGCATTCCACTTCAGCGCGGCGGGACGGCACGAGAAGTAGCCGAAGCCATTCTCTTCCTCGCCGACAAAGCCACGTTTTCTACCGGTACATTTATTGACGTTTCCGGGGGACGATAATTCAAAAAAGAAGGGGCTTCGTCAGAAGCCCCTTTTTCTATAACTCAATCGTTACACCACTCAATCAAAACTTATACCTGACAAACGCTTCCATCGCCTCGTATTCAGCGAGTCCGAGTTTGTTGTATGCATCCGCTGTGGCGTGGTTGCGGTCTTCGGCACGCATCCAGAACTCGCGCTTGTCTGAACCGGGGAACATTGCGCTGTCTTTTTGCGACTGGTGTTTGAAGATCGCACGACGTTTGCGCATGAGTTCATCGGGGCTGAGCGGAACGGCCATTTCGATCTGATCGATATCCCACTCCTGCCATGCGCCGCGGTACAGCCATACCCAGCAGTCTTTCATCCAGTCTTCGTTCTTGAGACGGTCGATCGCCTGGAAGATCGCTGACAAACACACGCGGTGTGTTCCGTGCGGATCGGAGAGGTCGCCTGCCGCGTAAATCTGATGGGGTTTGATCTTCTGGAGAAGATCGACAATGATCTGAATATCTTCTTCGCCAAGAGGCTTCTTCTTGACAGCACCGGTTTCATAGAACGGCATGTCGAGGAAGTGCATCTGCTCGTCGGGGATTCCAACGTAGCGTCCACCCGCTTTGGCTTCACCGCGGCGGATGAGACCTTTGATGGTCATGACTTCCTTGCTGTCGATTTGACCCGGACGTTTTTCTTTCAATGATTGTACGACCTGCTTGTAGAATTTCTCTCCGTCGGCTTTGTTAAGTCCGAAGGCTTCGTTGAAGTCGCGGACGAAGTCGGCGAAACGAATCGCATCGTCGTCGAATACAGCGATGTTACCCGATGTCTGGTAGGCAACATGTACTTCATGTCCCTGGTCCACAAGCCGGATGAACGTCCCGCCCATGGAGATAACGTCATCGTCGGGGTGGGGGGAGAAGATGATGGCGCGCTTGGGGAATGGCGTCGCACGTTCGGGACGATGGGTATCGTCGGCGTTCGGTTTTCCGCCGGGCCACCCCGTGATGGTATGCTGAAGATCGTTAAAGACCTTGATATTGACTTTGTAAGCCGATCCGTGTTCGGTGATGATGTCGGTCATCCCGTGCTCCATATAGTCGTGATTCGTCAGCTTCAATACCGGCTTGTTTACCTTCAAGCACAGCCACACAACGGCTTTGCGGATCAGACGATCGTTCCACTCGATGCTGTCGAGCAACCATGGTGTCTTCACGCGAGTAAGCTCCGAAGAAGCCGCTTCATCGAGGACAACGAGTGTATCGTTGTGTTTCTGCAGGAACGTCGACGGGATTTGATCGGTAACCGGACCTTCTACTGCCTTGTGGATAATGCGGGCCTTACCTTCGCCCCAGGCCATCATGTAAATTTTGCGCGCTTTGAGGATGGATCCAACGCCCATGGTAATAGCGCGGCGGGGAACGTTTTCTTCGCCGAAGAAGTCACTCGCTGCGTCGATACGGGTTACCTGGTCAAGCGTAATCATCCGCGTTACCGAACGCTCAGATGATCCCGGTTCATTAAACCCAATGTGTCCCGTGCGACCAATGCCAAGGAGTTGAATGTCAACACCACCGAGATCATCGATCTTCTTCTCGTAGGCAACACAGTATTCGGCTACTTGTTCCTTGGGTAGCGTGCCGTCGGGAATATTGATATTTTCTTTCGGAATGTCGATGTGGTCGAATAGGTGCTCGCGCATGAAACGCACATAGCTCTGCAGCGCGTCGGGCTGCATGGGATAATACTCGTCAAGGTTGAACGTGTGGACGTTCTTGAAGCTCAGCCCCTCTTCCTTGTGCATGCGAACAAGCTCGGCGTAAACACGGGTGGGTGTCGAGCCGGTCGCCAGGCCGAGTACGGCGGGCTTGTTCTCTTTCTGGCGTGTGCGAATCAAAGTGGCAATGTGGTCAGCCACGTACCTGGAAGCTTCCTCAGAACTCTTGAAAATCTTAACTGGAATCTTTTCGAAGGCGGTAAGGTCGTTGTTCATAAATTGGGTTAATTTATCAGTCGTCGAACCGGGGTGTAAAATAGTCCCAAAACCGGCAATTTATCAAATGTTATCGGTAACATATTTGTTCCCGATATTTTAAAAAGGCAGGAAAAAACGCTGTTTCATGAAATCTTTCCGCACCGAACTTCGCGTCACAACATCACCGTCAACGATTGCACTCGACAGCCGTGTGGTTACGCAGGGTTCGTGTTTCAGCGATGCCATGGGTCAGCGGATGCTCGATAACAAGATGACCGCGTTGGTCAACCCGTTCGGAGTAATTTACAATCCGGTGTCTGTTCACCGTGCCCTGGAATACGCGGTATACAATGAGCCTCCCCCGGAACACACTTTCACCAGAAATGGTGATATCTTCGTCAACTTCGATGTACATTCGGACTTTTCCGCGCTCGATCGCCCTGCGCTGACCCAACGGCTCCGCGAGGCTATTGGCGGTACGCACTATTTTCTGAGCGATGCCGACTGGCTCGTGCTTACCTACGGGACGGCGTGGGTCTACACCCGTACGGAAACTGGTGAAATCGTCGCAAACTGCCATAAGCTACCGGCATCTTTCTTCGAAAAATCCCTGCTTTCCGTGAACGAAATCGTGAGTTCGTTTGGCTCCTTTCAGGAACGGCTTTACCGTATTAACCCGCGGATCAGGATAATCCTTACGGTAAGTCCTGTTCGCCATCTTCGGGATACGCTCGAGGGCAACAGCGTGAGCAAGGCGATGCTAAGGATAGCGTGCGACGAGATCGTCAGGGAATTCACAAATGTCGAGTACTTCCCCGCTTTTGAGATTATGATGGATGACCTCCGCGACTACCGCTTTTACAGCGAGGATATGTTGCACCCGACAGCCCAGGCAGAAGACTATATCTGGCAAAAATTCGGGGAACGGTATTTTTCCGAGGATCTTCGGAATTTTATTAACCAATGGACACCCCTCAAAACCGCGCTGCGACATCGACCTTTTCACCCGCAGTCCCCGGCACACCAGCAGTTTCTTCGCGAAACACTGAAGAAATTGCAAGGCCTTGGCCAACAGGTCGATGTAAGTAATGAAATCAGCTACATAACCCAACAATTAAGAGATGATTGATGTCAGAAAAGGGAACCGGCTTGTTCATGCGACGTCGCCCTATCTGCTGCAACACGCTTTCAATCCCGTCGATTGGTATCAATGGGACGAGGAGGCGTTGAAGAAAGCCCGGGATGAGAACAAACCCATCCTTGTCAGTATCGGCTATTCGTCGTGTCACTGGTGTCATGTCATGGAACGCGAATGCTTCGAACGCGACGACATTGCGAAACTGATGAACGAGTATCTGGTGTGTATCAAAGTAGACCGCGAAGAGCGGCCCGACATCGATCAGATCTATATGGACGCTGTTCAGGCGATGGGAATGCAGGGTGGATGGCCTCTTAACGTTTTCCTCACGCCTGAACAAAAGCCGTTTTACGGAGGCACTTACTTTCCTCCCGATCAATGGAAGCAGGTGATCACCGGCATACACAACGCCTTTACCACACGCCGCGACGAAATTGACGAGTCGGCGGAGCAGCTTACCCAGCACCTGGCCAACCAGGATGCCTCAAGATTCAGAAAGGATCCGGTACCGGCGGCGTTGCGCACACAGTTCGACGAAATGTACGCCAAGCTCGAGCCATCGTTCGACAAGGCGTGGGGTGGTCTTGCCCGTGCACCGAAATTCGTGATGCCTTCCCTATGGCGATGGATGCTGAGGTATTACCATCTGACGCATAGGGAGGACGTG
The DNA here is from genome assembly GCA_964532595.1 of uncultured Roseivirgaceae bacterium. Lineage (GTDB taxonomy): Bacteria > Bacteroidota > Bacteroidia > Cytophagales > Cyclobacteriaceae > Chryseosolibacter. Next base: position 13,097 of record CAZHIQ010000023.1, on the reverse strand, counting down.
CTGCAACACACCGTGTTCACGCTGAAGAAGATCGCCATGGGCGGAATCTACGATCAACTGGGGGGAGGTTTTGCGCGTTACTCGGTCGATCAATACTGGTTTGTACCCCATTTCGAAAAGATGCTCTACGACAATGCACAATTGCTCTCGCTTTATGCGGAAGCATATGCTTTGACGCATGAGCCTGAGTTCGAACGGGTAATTCGAGAGACCTTCACGTGGCTCCAGGCTGAGATGATGCACCCGGAAGGCGGGTTTTACTCCGCCCTTGACGCCGACAGCGAAGGAGAGGAGGGGAAATTCTACAACTGGTCGGCCCGGGAACTGGGGGAGGTGCTTGGCGACGACGCGGATATTTTCTTCGACTATTATTCCATCAAGGAACAGGGAAATTGGGAGGCGGACAAGAACGTGCCGATACGGGTACAGTCGGAGGGCGATTTCTTGAACAAGCATAATTTGACGGTAGCGGAATGGTATCCCCGACTCGAGCGAATGAAAGATCGTCTTCTCGCGGTTCGCGATAAGCGGATACGACCCGGTCTCGACGACAAGGTCATAACAGGATGGAACGCGATGACTGTGATCGGGCTTGTCGATGCCTATAAAGCACTCGGTGATCGTCGCTTTCTCGACGCTGCACTCAAGAATATGCGGTTCATCGAGAACACCCTCACGGAAGGTCTGGTGCTTTTTCGTTCCTGGAAGGGAAAGCCATCGCATGTTACCGCTTTCCTTGACGACTACGCGTATGTCATTCAAGGTTGCATCGCACTTTATCAGGTCACGCTTGATGAGTACTGGATACATCGTGCCCGGGCTCTCGCCGAACATACGCTCGAACAGTTCTTCGACAAAGCAGAAGGATATTTCCGTTTCTCCCGCCAGGATGCGGAAAAGCTCATCGCGACACGCCAGGAAATTCTTGATAACGTCATTCCATCGTCGAATTCCGTCATGGCCCAAAATCTCATCTATCTGTCGGTTATTTTTGATGATGAAGAATGGCGCCGGCTAGCCGAAAATATGGTCTATCCGCTGCAACACCTAATAACCACCGAGCCCAATTATATGTCGAACTGGGGGATCGCCCTGGCTGAGCTGAAGAAGGGGTTTGCCGAGGTGGTGATTGTCGGGAAAGATGCGCCGGTGATGGCCCTCGAATTACACAGCGCTTTTCGTCCCTTCGTGATAACCATGGGCGGCGACAAGGAGAGTCGCCTTCCCCTGGTCGCCGACAAGAAACCCAAAGATGACCAAACCACTCTTTATGTTTGTTACAACAAAACGTGCCAGCAACCCGTATCCCGCGTGGAAGAGGCTATTCGTCAACTGACGGACGCGTAAGGTGAAGAAGTTTCTTGCTAACTTGCTCCCGTGAACCCGTCATCCCCCGAGCGCCTGACCTTGTTTGCGGAAGTCCTCCTTCCCGTAGCGGTGCCCCGGCTTTTTACTTACCGGGTGCCGATGGAACTCAATGACCATATCCGGGTTGGACAACGTGTCATTGTCCAATTCGGCGACAGGAAGATTGTAACGGGCCTGGTACACGCTATCCATCAGGATCCGCCGAAAAACTTTGAAGCCAAGTACATCCTGGAGATTCTTGATGAGTTTCCATCAGTCAACGAAGTCCAGTTAAAGCTGTTTCAATGGATCGCCGAATACTATATGTGCTCGCTGGGCGAGGTAATGAATGCTGCGCTTCCCGCCGGGTTAAAGCTGTCGAGCGAGTCGATGGTACAGATTCACCCGGGATTCCGCTTAGACGATAGTACGTTGGATTTCTCTGACAAGGAGAGTATGCTGTTGAAGCGGCTTGAGAGTGGCACGATGACGTACTCGGAGATCAGCAAGTTTCTCGGCGTAAAACATATCTTCTCGATCCTGAAGTCACTGGCGGCCAAGGAAGCTATCGTTCTCTTCGAAGAAGTGCGGGAGAAGTACAAACCCAGGACGGAAAAACGAGTGCGACTCACCGAAATGTTTCGCGATAGCAAAGGCCTTAATACACTCTTCGATGCGTTGGCATCCAAACCTAAGCAGGAGGCAATAATTCTGAAGTATCTGCAGGAGGTTCCCGTGCTTCAACGTCCTGACGCCAATAAAGACGGGTTGCCGGTAAAGGCCTTTACGGACGAGAGGTTGTCGGAGTCGTCGTTGAACACGCTGGTCAAAAATGATGTACTGGAAATCTTCGAAGCTATTGTTCCGCGTTTTGGCTTCGACGACAGGACGGTCACCGAGTCTGCCCTTAGCGAAGAGCAGGCTCAGGCGCAGACCGAAATCATCAAGAGCTTCGATACGCACACCACGACGTTGCTACATGGCGTCACCGGAAGCGGAAAGACGGAAATTTACATAAGCCTGATCCGGAAAGCGCTGGACAGCGGTTCGCAGGTGCTGTACCTCCTTCCTGAGATCGCGTTGACCACGCAGATAGTTCAGCGACTCAAGAAGATCTTTGGTGCTTCCATGGGCGTCTACCACTCCCGTTTCTCTGACAACGAGCGGGTGGAGGTATGGAACGGTATTCTGAGTGGTAAGTTCAACTTTGTGGTAGGAGTTCGATCGTCGATATTTCTTCCCTTCGACAATCTTGGTCTTATCATCGTCGATGAAGAACACGATGCCTCCTATAAGCAACAGGAACCGGCGCCGCGTTATCACGCGAGAGATGTGGCGATGGTACTGGCACGACTGCATCACGCTCGCGTGCTTCTCGGTTCGGCGACACCGTCAGTAGAGACGTATTTCAATGCGGAGCAGGGTAAGTACGGTGTCGTGGTGCTCGACAAGCGTTACGGCGAAGCTCACCTGCCGGAGATGATTCTTGCCGATATGGCGCAGGAGCGACGCAATAAGACGGTAAAGGGAGAGTTCTCGCGTATGCTGACCGATAAGATCAGCGAAGCGCTGGCTGCGCAGGAGCAGGTCATTATTTTCCAGAATCGCCGCGGCTACTCTCCGATGATGAGCTGTGAAGATTGTGGCTGGGTACCTAAGTGTGTCAATTGTGCGGTGAGTCTTACCTATCATCAATACAAGCAGGCGCTGGTATGTCACTACTGCGGCTACCGTGAGACCGTGCCGCGGGAATGTCCATCGTGTACTTCAACGCGTATTCGTACCGTTGGAACCGGTACCGAAAAACTTGAGGAAGAGTTGTCGGCTGTATTCCCCGACGCGCGGGTGGCCCGGATGGACCTCGATACGACACGCTCAAAGACGGGATATGAAACCATCATCCGCCATTTCGAAGAAGGTGATACTGATATTCTGGTGGGCACGCAGATGGTTACAAAGGGACTCGACTTCGATCGTGTGAGTCTGGTCGGTGTCTTCAACGCAGACCGCATGATGCACTTTCCCGATTTTCGTTCGCATGAGCGGGCATATCAGCTTATCACGCAGGTGAGCGGTCGCGCCGGACGCCGTGATAAGAGGGGACAAGTCGTTATTCAGACGTCCAATGCGGATCATCCGCTTTTGTTGCAGATCATTCGCAATGATTACCAGAAGTTCTACCGCAGTCAGCTCGAGGACCGTCATCGCCATGACTATCCGCCGTTTACGCGATTGGTCGAGATTACGCTTAAACACACCGACAAACGCGTTGCTCAGGATGCCTCGCGCCACCTGGCGTTGTTACTGCGCGATCAGTTGCAACACGAGAAAGTGAAAGTCTTTGGTCCGGCAGAACCCATGATCGGGAAAATCCGCAATCAGTATCTGATGAGCATTCTTGTGAAGATTTTCCGTGGAAAATCCGATCTAGGGGCGGTGAAACGTACGCTGGCCCGTTGTGTCCATGAAGTGGCCCTTCAGAAAAACTTCCGTACGGTAAGAACCATCGTCGATGTCGATCCGGCGTAACAATTTACCGTGAGGGTAATGATACGCTGTGTTGACGTCCCTCACGTTGCACAATGTCTGTGATGTGGAGATAGTAATACCTCTTACCCGATGATGTGTCGTCGGTGTCGTCGCATAGCTCCTTGTATTTTCCGCTGAAGCTGACCTCAAGCCCGTCTTTGCGAAAGTTGTCGGACAGATCACCGCATATCAGACCAATTTCCGCCGACTGGTAGGTAATAGGGCCTGGGTTGGTAATGATCGCCCATCGATCGGTATTTTCGTCATATTCAATACGGCCCGGATAGTCCGCGACCTGCCGCACGGTTCGGCGTGAGGGATCACAGGGGGAAAGGCTGCAGTCGTCCGGCTTGCTGTCTTCATTACAGCCGGCGAACAGCGGCAGTATCATGACAAGCAACAATCTTCTCATACGCTGCGCTGTTTAATGGTTCGAAATGAGTAGGCGATGCCGCCTGCGAATAATTTACGAAATTGTATCTATGATTTTTCTGGCCGTTGGGGTCAACGGTTCATAGAATCGGCGAATGTACGATCTGACCGGGAGTGACTTTTCCAACCGTCGGGCAGCGGCCTGTGTCAAAGAGATAAAGAAGTCTATGAGATCCATTTCCATTACAGTGATTGCTCTCACTTTGCTGGCATTTCGATGCGACGATCAACGCGGAAGTCGGGGATTGTGTATTACCGGAAAGATTGTTGGGCAGAAGTGTGGCGTGTACGCCCTTCAGCTCGACAGCGATACGCTGGGAGCCCGCGACTGGGAACGAAGGATGCCTGAAGGTGAAAACAAGACTTACCCGAGGGTAGTCGGCCTGCTCGGACTTCCTGAGGAGTTCACAGCTGAGGGACAACGGATATATGTTACGTTGCGAAAGCCTACCCAGGAGGAAGCTTCATTTTTCTGTACATTCGATTGGCCCGGTCCACCCGAACCCCACTACTTCGTTGTCTCTGCAACCGCATCGCCTTGTGTGGATAGTGATGAATGATGAATTGCCGAGATTGCGTCTTTTTTCCTCGCGTAATTGACTAATTCTTCTTTCTTTGCATGGACCTATGTCTTGACATATTAATCCATGCGTTTATTCTTGAAAGAAATCCTCCTGTTCGCAGCTATTTTTGTCAGTACATTTTGTCTGGCACAGGCTCCGGTTGATTTATCGTCGTACAACAAAAATTCGTCCGTTCGGGCTTTGGTAGAGAGCGGTCTGCTGAACGTCAGCTGGCCGGTTGGCAGCCATGAGCAGGGGCGGATATCCATCAATCTTACCAACGAAGGCCCACTTCTTTCTTCCCTGCAGCTGCAGCAGCGCGGTGCCTGGAAGACGGTGGCCTCGGACATCGACCCAGCCTTCGTGTTGACCGTCGGAAAGCGGGACCTCACCAAAGCCAGTGGCTGGAATATATTCTTTGACAGAACGGCTTACCTTCCATATGAAGCGTATAGAGTAGCGGTGAAAAATCAGGGCGTGAAAGTCGTGACAGAGGGCGCACGCACGGTAGTCTCAGTAGCCGGCCTTACCGCCGGACCATTTTCGGGAAATCTTGAAATTACCCTGTATAATGGAAGTCCGTTGTTGAACATCGCTGCCGTCATGTCAACGCAGAAAGATTCAACGGCTATTCTATACGATGCGGGACTTGTGAGTAAGTCGTCGGCTTTCCGCGAAGTGTTCTGGTCCGACACTGAGGGATATTTGCAATCGACTCGCGTCGACAGCGATACGGAAAGTACGAACCTTGCGGTCAAATACCGGACAATCATCGGAGAGACCGAAGGCGGGAGTGTGGCGGTGTTTCCGCCCCCGCATCAGTATTTCTATCCTCTCGACAACGCCTATAACCTGAAGTTCACATGGTTCGGAAAGGAGTACCGCGGGCTTGTCGATGAATTTGGAATCGGTATCCGACAGGAACTCCTGGGAGATCGTCGTCATGTTCCGTGGTTCAACGCACCGCCAAATACACAACAACGTTTGAATTTCTTCTGTCTCCTTAGTGCTGACAAAGACGGGCAGGTGTTAGAGGAAGTGAAACGATTCACGAACGGCGATGCGTACAGACCGCTCTCGGGATATAAGACGATGACCAGTCATTTTCACACCGAACACATCGACGATGTCCTTACACACAAACCTATACCTGAAATTCCCGGCCACGTCAAGGCATTGCGCGATATCGGCGTGAACATCATGCACCTTGGGGAATTCCATCTGGCGGGAAATCCCGGAGATCCTGGTCCGCGGAGGTTACCCGAATTCAAGCTGATGTTTGACGAGTGCGCGAGACTCTCCACGGGAGATTTTCTTATGCTACCGGGGGAGGAACCCAATTGCCACTTCGGTGGACACTGGATGAATATTTTTCCTAAGCCGGTCTATTGGATTATGTCGCGCAAACCCGATCAGCCTTTTGTAGAGGAGCACCCGGAATACGGGAAAGTCTACCGTGTTGGCAACAAGGAAGAGATGCTGCGACTGCTGGAGGAGGAAAAAGGTCTCGCATGGACGGCGCACGCGCGCACGAAGGGATCGACCGGATATCCTGACCGTTATAAAGACGAGGCGTTCTTTAAGTCGGACCGGTTTTTCGGCGCGGCCTGGAAGAACATTCCCGCTGATTTGTCTCAACCGCGCCTGGGGAAACGCATTCTCGACCTGATGGACGATTTCGCCAACTGGGGACACAAAAAGTACGTGATTGCCGAAGCAGATCTCTTCAAGCTTGAACCGAGCTACGAAATCTACGGACATCTGAATGTCAATTATCTGCAGCTCGACAAGCTACCCAAATTTGAAGAGGGATGGCAGCCTGTACTCGATGCAATGGAGAAAGGGAAATTCTTCGCCACTACGGGTGAAGTGCTGATACCGTCTTTCACAGTGAACGGTACGCCGTCGGGTGAAGTATTGAAGTTGTCCGGTCGTGGTAGGGCGGAGGTTTCCGTAGAAATTGACTGGACCTTCCCACTCAACTTTGCGGAGATTATTTCCGGTGACGGGGAGAAAGTCTATCGCCAGTTTATCAGCCTTGCCGAGACCGAGGCATTCGGACGCAAGACCTTCACCTTCAACGCCGATTTGAAGGGCAGGAAGTGGGTACGCGTTGAAGTGTGGGATGTCGCGGCGAATGGCGCTTTCACGCAGTTTGTGTGGTTGGAGTAATTCCAGCCACTATTACTGCTCGGTTGGTTTCCCTATGGTAGCGAGGATACCGCCGTCGACGTAGAGGATCTGTCCGTTGACAAAATCGCTCGCTTTGCTGGCGAGAAATACAACGGCACCTGCAAGGTCCTGCGGATCACCCCATCTTCCCGCCGGTGTTCGGTTAACGATGAAGTCATTGAAAGGGTGTCCGTCAACCCGAATGGGTTTTGTTTGGTCGGTGGCGAAGTAGCCCGGACCGATACCGTTCACCTGGATGTTGTACCGCGCCCACTCCGTCGCCAGGTTGCGCGTCAGCATCTTGAGCCCGCCCTTCGCCGCGGCGTATGCCGTTACCGTGTCGCGGCCGAGTTCGCTCATCATCGAACATATATTGATAATTTTTCCTCCGCCTCTGGCAATCATGCCTTTCGCTACAGCCTTTGATACAATGAACGGCGCTACAAGATCGACGTCAACCACTTTCCGGAAATCGGCTGCTGCCATCTCCAACGCAGGCACGCGCATAATCATGCCCGCATTATTAACCAGGATGTCGATCGGCCCCACTTCTTCCTCAATGGCAGCGATGTTCGTTGCAACGGCACTCTCGTCAGTCACGTCAAACAGGTAGCCGTGACAGCGCAGGCCGGCTGTTGTATAGGTAGCCAGCGCGGCTTCCATCCGCGAAGGCGTATTTCCATTGATAACAAGTGTTGCCCCAAAAGAACCCAACGCATGAGCCATTGCCATGCCAAGGCCATGGGTGCCACCGGTGATAAGGGCTACTTTGTTTTTAAGGCTAAAGATATCAGTCATCGCAAATCGGTCGGTAAAACTTTGTCCATGTCGTCGTAGTCGAGATTTTCCCCCGCCATCGACCAGATGAAAGAGTAGTTGGCCGTTCCCGCACCACTGTGAATAGACCAGGGCGGGGAGATGATGGCTTCTTTGTTCCTCATCCACACGTGACGTGTTTCCTGCGGCTCTCCCATAAAGTGGCAGACCGTCTGGCTGTCGGGTACATTGAAGTACAAGTATACTTCCATACGGCGGTCATGTGTGTGTGCCGGCATTGTGTTCCAGATGCTCCCCGGTTTCAGTTCGGTGAGCCCCATCTGAAGCTGGCAGGTCTGGATGACGCCATTAACAAGGAGCTTGCGGATCACCCGATGGTTCGCATTTTCCTGAGACCCAAGTTCCACGGTCGGAGCATCGGCAAGTGCCACCTTCCGGATAGGATAGGAAGCGTGTGCCGGAGCCGAGTTGAAGTAGAAACAGGCTGTGCCCGACTTTGCCGGATGGAAAGTTACTTCTTTCACCCCCCTTCCGATGTAGAGCGCTTCTTTGTGGTCGAGCGTGTACTCGTTGCCGTCGGCCATCACGCTGGCGGTGTCACCGATATTGATAACACCGAGTTCGCGGCGTTCCAGAAAGAAGTCGGCCTTAAGGGCATCGACTGGCTCAAGCAAAAGTGCCTTCGAAGCGGGGACAGCTCCGCCTACGATAAATCGGTCGTAAAGAGTATAAATGAGCTTGATCTTGTCGTTCGTGAACAGGTCGTCGATTAAAAAGTTGTCCCGAATGGCTTGCGTCGTTTGCTTCTTAAAATCGTTCGGATGAATGGCGTAACGGGTCGTATACATATAGGTGCGATTGTTAAGTGAAACTTGCGGGCAAGATAGCCAATTAAGTGACGGGAAACCGGAGACGGATGGCGGGGCCCGGGTGAAGCGGATCAAAAAAATAATTTAAACTCTATTGACTTGATAGACATTTATTCCTATGTTTGCCCCTGTCAATGCCGCCGGTCTCTGCCGGTTGGGTGGCGAATTAAATAACTGAGTATGTCCAACTTGTTTATGCGTTTGTGTTGTTGTTGTTGCTTTTAACGATTTCTATCGTCAACGACGCCAATTATTTATCCACGCTTAAACAAGAAGACAATGTTATCAGCAGTACTCATAGAAGGTCGCGGCGACCTTTATTCATCGTCCGCCCACAATCAAGCTTTCAACCATCCCTCTCTTTCCGTATCGATACCGTCCGGGCTATCGGATAACGGATTGTTCGACAAAGTATCACGGTTCTATTATGAGGGCCGGATTCGACTAACCTTTTCCGTTGCCGGGAAGTCTGATTTCGGACTAATCAGGGGGTTGCTTGAATTCAACCGCCCCAACACCTTGCGTTTTCGCTATGACGGTAAGAACAGAACCGTCGGAACGGATCTTCGCGCCGATCAGTTGGAAGAGCTTCAGGAGTTGCTAGCTCGCGTTCGCGAGTTACTGGAAGGCGAGAAGCGATTCAGGCATGCCTTGAAACTCGCGATTGATTTCGAGAATCGTTACCGCCTGGAGCGCGACAGCGTCTACGCAGTGTTGAAAAATCAACGGATTTAAAAGAGCGTCAGCCTTGCAAGAGGCCGACGCCATAATGTCTTGAGTGATCAGCCTGTAATCCCTATTTGCCGATTTTTGCGCTTAGCGCTGCCGGGTATCGTTCGCCGACGATTCGAATCGTTGCCAGCGCCGCGTTGATGCGGGTCAATGCGTCATTGGAGAGGATAACGTCAGCGCTGCCGAGGTTTTCGTCCAGGCGATGCAGTTTGCTGGTGCCGGGGATAGGTACGAAGAACGGTTTCTGTGCTAAGAGCCAGGCAAGGGCAACCTGTGCCGGCGTTGCCTTCTTTTCATGGGCAACCGAGACAACGAGATCGACCAATGCCTGATTGGCGGCGCGGTTCTCTTTGCTGAAGCGCGGAAGCATGTTGCGCGTATCGGCTTTGTCGAGTTCGACATCCGCGTTAATAGTACCCGTTAGAAAGCCCTTACCCAGCGGACTGAAAGGCACAAAGCCAATGCCCAGCTCTTCCAGAGTAGGGATAATGTCGGCTTCAGGCGCGCGGTAAAACATCGAGTACTCGCTCTGTATGGCGGTGAGGGGAAGAACCGCGTGTGCCCTGCGGATCGTCCCGGCGTCAACCTCACATAAGCCGAAGTGCCTTACTTTTCCTTCGTCTACCAGATTCTTTACCGCGCCTGCGACATCTTCAACGGGTACGTTGGGATCGGGGCGGTGTTGGTAAAACAGATCGATAACGTCGGTGCGCAGTCTCTTCAAAGATGCTTCAGCAGTGGTCCTTATTGTTTCCGGGCGACTGTCAGTTCCGAGCATTACATTGCCTTCCTTGTAGCCGAACTTAGTGGCGATGACGACTTCCTGCCGGAAGGGCTCGAGTGCTTCTCCAACCAACAGTTCGTTGTTGCCATAGCCTTGTGCTGTATCAAAGAAGGTGACGCCCTTTTCAAACGCGGCGCGTATGAGTTTGATACTTTCCTCTTTTGTGGGGGCAGTAGGGAAACTTAGTCCCATACAACCGAATCCCAAGGTGGATACTTCCAGTCCGTTGCCTAATGTTCTTGTCTTCATTTCGTTTGATTTTGTTGATGACACAAAGTTGACATTACCAGAGATGAGACGATTTGCCATATGGCAAAAAGGAAAGTTGATCGCGGCTAAAGTTGGAATAGTGGCGAAGCTACCGGATATTTTTTCTTATCCGGCTCAGGGATGATTGTGTGATGCCGAGATAGGATGCGATGAAAGAGAGAGGTACGCGGTTAACCAGTGATGGGAATTCTTGTACGAAGTTGAGGTATCGGGTGGTAGCATCCTGGGAAACCAGCTGACTTCGTCTTTCGATCTTTTCGAAATGATGTTTAGCCGTTATTTTCTGGACGATGGTATCCCAGCCGACGATGGTTTTAGAAATGTCGTTCCACTCCTTTTTTGAGAACACAGCAAGCTGGCAGTCCGTCACTGCCTGGAGATATTCTGAGGGCACATAGTCGCCTCCGGGCGTGGGACCATCGAGGATAAGGTGGTTCTCATCGATGAAGTAGCGGGTGTTCTCTTCTCCCGTGTTGGTATAGTAGTATACCCGCAGTACACCGTCAGTCAGAAAACCGATATATCGGACCATTTTCCCGGCCTCCCAGTAATAGTCGTCCTTACGCAGTTGCAGTATCGTACTCTTACTTTTGATCAGCTCTATTTGCTGCTTATTCAAGTCTCCGAATTGCAATACGAACTCTATGAACCGCTCCATACTGCAATATTGGAAAATAGTCGGGTAAGACGATTTGCCAAATGGCAAAAAGTTGGTGGTTGCGATCTATATACCTTCGCAAGCTAATACAGAGCGAGCCTCCTTCTTACTCTTGCGTACTTCACTACTTTAACGCTATCTTCGTTACATGAGGCACACCCTCCATGTATTGCTTCGTTCCTGCCGAGAATTTTGTTGTGCGGCGGTATTTGTAGTTTGCTGTACAGCTTCGTTCGCGCAGGGGGTCCCTGAACCGTTGTCTGATCAATCCGTTATTCAGCAACTGGACTCCCTTAGGGGATTAGAAGTAGCCTTCCCTGATACATTGCAGTCGGTCTTTGACCGGGCTGATTCCATACGTACTGCGTTTAATGTTGCTGCAGATTCGTTAAAGTCGCAGCGTGCGCGCGTTATCACAAGCATTGATGAGCAGGAGCGACGTATCAGAACGGTAGCTGACAGTCTTCGAGAGTTGGGTTTGGATACGGACCAATACGCTGAGCCGTTGCGTAGGCTGAATTCGTTGAAGGCCGATACGGAACGTGGGTTTAGTGAGAAGTTCGATGCATTGAAATCAGGCACGACCGACAAACTTTCTGCGCTTGATCTTCCGGATGAGTATCGAAAGCCCGTAGACGAATTGATGGGAAAGATCAAGAGTGTAGGGCTGGAGAAGGGCTCTGTTGATATACCCGGATTTCGGGTTCCTGGAATTGAATTGCCGGACATTGATGTTGGAAGTTTTGATATTCCGGAGATCGGCTTGGAAACAGTGGATGTTTCAACGATTGGTTTGCCCGACGAGCTGGGGAAGTTGGGTGATGCAGCACTTCCTGGAAGTGAGTTCGGTGAGCTTGCTGGACAGGCGGCGGGGTACCAGGAAGCGATAGAAGATATTGAGAGTCTTAAGGAAATTAGTGATATGCCGCAGGGACTCGAGAAGCAGATGGATCGGGTAGATGGACTGCAGGAACTTCAGGAGCAATCGCAGGTGATCGATCAGTACAAGTCACAGGTAGCTGACGTGCAGGATACGGAGAAAGTAAAAGCGAAGACGATCGACGAGGGGAGGAAGGCCGCGGTGGATCACTTTGCGGGCAAGCAGGAGCAGCTAAAGGGTGCGATGGAGCAGTTATCGAAGTATAAGCAGAAATATCATTCCGTTGCGAGTATCAAAGATTTGCCTAAACGTCCGCCGAACCCGATGAAGAGCAAGCCTTTTGTCGAGCGACTTGTTCCCGGGCTCATGCTGCAGTATCAACGTAAGAACGCCTACTTACTCGATTTGAATCCTTATGTCGGCTATCGGCTCAGTGGAAGATTTACTGTTGGAGTTGGATGGAATCATCGCTACGCTTATATCAGCGATGCGAGGAGCTTTGATTCGCGTTTGCGGATTTTTGGTCCGAGGAGTTATGTCGATTTCAAACTCGGCAAAGGCTTCATAGCACGCCTCGAAGGAGAGACCATGAACACGTTTGTTCCTTCTAGTCTTTGGGGTAATCCCGACAGCGGTACGCGTGAGTGGGTGTGGGGTTGCATGACTGGGATAAAGAAAGAATACAGGATTTACAAGAATTTGAAAGGTACGGCGCTTATACAATACAATATCTTCGATCCGCATCACAAGGCGCCGTATGTCGACAGAGTCAACTCCAGGATTGGGTTTGAGTATACGATAAAGAGAAAGTTGAAGTCTTCGGCATCGCGCAAAGAGTAGACGCAATCGTATCGTATTCTTCTTTCGTTTTTCATTGTTGTTCGTTATGCATTTGAGAGATAACCTTTCGGTTTGTTCTTTTTGTCCGTAGATTCTCTTCGATGGTGTAAACGAAATTACCTCTCATCTCCCCTAAGGGATTCTGTGACAACGTAGTTACCAATCCAATTTTCCCTAAAGAATTTGTAGATCAATAGTTGCTCCATTATATTCGTCATACAAGCCCATCTTGGTTCAGGTATTC
>CAZHIQ010000022.1:43951-48277 GCA_964532595.1 uncultured Roseivirgaceae bacterium | reverse complement strand
TCGTCAGTCGTCAGTCGTGAATAGGAGGAAAGCGGGCCAGGCGCTACCTGGTCGTTACCGTCCGGCGAGCTCGTCAACGAAAGAAATATACTCCCTCATCGCGTCCTCCCGGCTTTTTCCTTTGACTTCGGCCCAGGCGTCGTATTTGGCAATGGCTTTGAAGTCGAAACCTCCGGGGCGATCGCCGGTGACGTCGCCTTCCGTCGCCTGTTTGTACAGGGCGTAGAGCTTTAGCAACTCTTCATTGGAAGGCCGTTGGGTGAGTTCACGCGAGCGGGTAACGGCTGCGTTGAATTGTGATTCGAGTTCCATGGCTCAGCGCTTGTCGATGGCGACGTACGGACGAAGGTTTTCGCCTACGTAAACCTGACGGGGGCGACCGATGGGCTCGCGGTTCTCGTGCATTTCCTTCCACTGAGCGATCCAGCCCGGAAGGCGTCCCATAGCGAACATCACAGTGAACATTTCGACAGGGATACCGAGGGCGCGGTAGATGATACCGGAGTAGAAGTCGACATTCGGATACAGCTTGCGCTCTACAAAGTAAGGATCTTTGAGAGCAGCTTCCTCGAGCTTCATGGCTATTTCGAGAACGGGGTCGTTGATGCCGAGTTTTTGCAGGACATCGTCGGCCGCCTTCTTGATAATCTTGGCGCGAGGATCGAAGTTCTTATAGACACGGTGTCCGAAGCCCATAAGGCGGAAACCGCTGTTTTTGTCTTTGGCTTTAGCAATCCATTTTTCCGTATCTCCGCCGTCGTTGCGGATGTTCTCAAGCATGATGATCACCTCCTGATTGGCGCCACCGTGAAGCGGCCCCCAGAGAGCGTTGATGCCCGCGGAAATAGAGGAGTAGATGCTGGCCTTGGATGAGCCTACGATGCGGACGGTCGACGTTGAACAGTTTTGTTCGTGGTCGGCGTGGAGGATGAGCAGCTTGTCGAGCGCATCGGCTACAACGGGGTCAACCTCGTATTCCTGGCCGGGAAGTCCGAACATCATCTTCAGGAAGCGTTCGCAGTAGTTCAGGCGGTTATCCGGGTAGTTGACGGGGTGTCCCAGCGTGTGCTTATAGGCCCATGCTGCGAAGGTTGGCATCTTGGCCAGTGCCCGGATAATGCTGAGGTTTATTTTCTCGGTCGGCCGATTGGCGTCGAGGGATTCAGGATAGAATGCGGTTTGTGAGCAGAAGAGGCTGGCAACTACGCCCATGGGATGAGCAGTAGCCGGGAAGCCGTCAAGTATTTTCTTCGTGTCTTCGTGGACGAGGGTATGGGTCGTGATCTCGTATTCGAACTGGGCGAGTTCCTGTTTGGTCGGTAGTTTCCCGTAAATGAGCAGGTAGGCGACTTCGACGAATGTCGACTTCTCAGCGAGTTCCTCGATAGCATATCCGCGGTAGCGAAGTACCCCGTTTGCTCCGTCAAGATAGGTGATCGCACTTTTCGTCGATCCCGTATTCTTATAGCCCGGATCAAGCGTGATGATTTTGGCCTTGTCGAGAAGGTCGCTTATATCCACGGCGGTCTCGCCTTCGCTTCCGACAATCACAGGGAGGGTATAGGATTTACCATCGATGATGATTTCTACTGTTTTCGACATGTTCTACTCTTTTAGCAATCTGTACAAAGTTCGGCTTGGAAAACTCGCTGAAGCGCCCATTCCGGTGCCCAAAACTAAAGGCAATTCAGCAAACGCCAAAGGCACCTGAATATTAAATATACACAATGGGCAGCTAAAGTGTTCGGTTGTTGACCGGCAAAGTACAGTCATTGATCCATACTTTGCCGCTCAGCCAGACCGGGGGCCGCTCATCCTAGTTGTTCCCGAGAATAAGGGGAAGTCCGTCGTCGCCGGCACCAATTACAATGATTTTGGTGTTTTGTGACTTGGCCAGTTCCAGCGTTGCCTCGATTCCGCGCATGCGCAGAAGGTTCGTGGTGAGGCTGTTGTTGATGATGTTGTTTGCGCGCGACTCGCCTTCTGCAGCGATACGCTTCCGCTCGGCTTCGCTTTGTTCCTTCTCCAGTCGGAACTGGTAGGCGAGGGCCTCCTGTTGTTGTTGTAGTTTGTTCTCAATAGCGACGCGAATCTGATCCGGTAGGGTGATTGATCGGATCAGGAGCGCCATCATGGTGACGTTGTTCTCCTGGAGGATGGCTTCGGCCTCGGCCTTGATCGTCGACTCTACTTCGGCGCGCTTGGTGGAATAGATCTCCTCGGCGGTGTAACGTCCCATTACCTGGCGGACGGCAGCGCGGATTTCGGGGATGACCAATACCTCAACGTAGTTGGTTGTGAATTTTTCGTAGATATATCCGATTCGTTCGGCGATCGGCTTGAAGCGGACGGTTGTTTCGACGTGGATTGAGAGTCCGTTCTTATCGAGGACGTCCATTTTTTCACCCTCGGCTGTCTCGTGCACATCGAAGACATACACTTCATTCCAGGGAGCTTTGATGTGGACCCCCGGAGTGATGATTTCGTCTTTGGCGAGTCCGGAGCCGAACTTGTAGAAAATCACGGCCCTCTGTGTGGGCTCAACGGTATAGAAGATGCTGGACGAGAGTCCGAGCAAAACGAACAGGGCGATGACGCCCACGACAATAAAGGGTAGCGTGCGGTTATTCATGGATTTGTGAAGTTTATTAGATCTGGTAAGGCGCGGTAGCACCGGTCAAGCTGCTAAGCTACGGAATTTTCGCGGGAACCGGCGGTGTGCGGAGGAATGAGGATGGAAAATCATGCCGCCCTTAGTCGCGTATTTTTTTCTCCCAAAATGATGCGGGAATGCCATGGCTATTTTGGAATTTGCAGCTTGTGTTTTTGTACCCGATCTCAACGGATCTTCCGTCAGGCGTTCGGTAGTTAATTTGTTAGACAGGCGTTTCTTACGATATTTGAGATGAAAGCGAAGCCCCACGTGCATGATATGGTCCGGTTTGATTTTTTCCGAAAGAAGAGTTTTGCGATAGATCTTGGGAACACCAATACCCTCGTCAGAGACGCCGACCGGCTGCTGGTCCATCAACCTTCGTACATTGTACTTGATTCGGAACGCGTGCACGTCAGGGCCGTGGGCGATGAAGCCTACAGCATGTTTGAGAAAACACACAAGGAGTTTCGTCCGGTGAAGCCTCTTAGGGGAGGGGTGATCGCTGACTACGATTCTGCGGCGAAGATGCTTATGGCGCTCATGACCCAGGCCTATGGGCCAAAGTCGTTGCTCAATGGTTACGGCGATGTCATCTCGGGGGTTCCGTATTCAACGACCCATGTCGAGCGCCGCGCTTTGCTTAATGCGCTCGAGTCGCTACACCCACGGAATATGTGGCTGATCTTTGAACCCATAGCGGCAGCGTTGGGGATGGGGCTCGATATCCAGCAGCCCGACGGCAAGCTTATTATTGATATGGGCGGAGGCATTACCGAGATTGTGGTGATTTCCCTTTCGGGAATTGCCTGTTTCCAATCTATCAAGGTGGCCGGCGATGCCATGGATGAGTCCATCCGCCATTACTTCCGCAAGGCCTATAATATGGAGATCGGTATCAAGACGGCCGAGCAGGTAAAGATCAATGTCGGCGCTGTGCTGACCGAGATTGAAAACCCGCCGGAGCCAATGGCGGTCAAAGGCAAGGAATTACTACGCGGGTTGCCTGTCACCCGTACCGTTGATCACCGCGAGATTGCCGGGGTACTGGAGAAAAGTATGGCGGCGATTGAACTGGGGCTGATTCAGACCCTGGAAACCTGTCCGCCTGAACTGGCATCCGACATTTATGAAAACGGTGTGTTTGTCACGGGGGGAAATGCCCTGCTGCGCGGACTCCAGGAGCGCCTGGAGCGCAAGCTGAAGTTACCTGTCAATATCGATGTCGATCCCCTTCTTTCTGTCTCGAAAGGCATTGCTACCGTCTTACGCGATCCGCGTAAATACCGCAGCGTGTTGATCAACTGATACTAAGATGATGAACATAAAAAAAGCGACGAAGTGTCGCTTTTTTTATTCTCCTGAAGGAGATTCTATGCTTCTGAGAAGGGCCAGCCTCGCTCACTCTCATCCGAGAGGTTGCTTTCTGCTGCGTCACTGCTTCCGAACAACGAAGATTGAACGGGCGGCTGAGACACCGCAGGTGTCGTTGAAGGCGTAGACGCGGCAGGCGCGGGAACGCTCACCGGTGCTGCCGGTGGAGGCGCAGGTTGGCTCTTGCGGGGAGCTGACTTCCGCTTCGGCGCTGCCTTCCTGGCTACAGCCTTCTTCGGGGCTGCCTTGGCGCTTTTCTTAGGAGCTGCCTTCCGTGCGGCCGACTTCTTCGCGGCTGA
>CAZHIQ010000022.1:7390-43851 GCA_964532595.1 uncultured Roseivirgaceae bacterium | reverse complement strand
GACTTCTTCGCGGCTGATTTTTTCTTGGCTGCGGATTTCTTCGCTGTACCCTTCTTGGCTGCGGATTTTTTTGCTGCGGATTTCTTCGCCGCTTTCTTCGCTGTAGCTTTCTTGGCCGTCTTCTTTGCGGCACCTTTCTTCACAGCTTTTTTCGCAGCCTTCTTAGCTGTTTTTTTTCCGGCTTTCGCGGCTACCTTCTTCTTGGCGGCCACCTTCTTCTTCGCAGCTTTCTTCGCCGACTTTCCGGCCACCTTCCTGGCAGGCCTCTTCGCGGCTTTCTTTGCTTGTTTTGCCATAGCTTGCTTGTATTTAGGTTTTATTAGTTTCCCTTAGTGAAGATGAACAAAAATCCGTTCCACTAATTTAACCAACTGTTTCGTTCTTCATACATATGGAAACAAAAAAAACCTTTATACATACAGCTCTTCGCGCTGGCTGGCTACACGTGCGTCCTCAATGTAATCGTCGTAGGTCATCAGTTTGTCGATGAATCCATTTGGTGTGATCTCAATAATGCGGTTCGCTACCGTTTGAGTGAATTCGTGATCGTGCGAAGTAAACAGTACTGTGCCGGGGAATTCTTTCAACGCGTTATTGAACGCGGTGATAGATTCCAAGTCAAGGTGGTTGGTCGGTTCATCCAGGATGAGGAGGTTCGCCCCTGCAAGCATCATACGTGCCACCATGCAGCGCACCTTTTCCCCTCCGGAGAGAACGTTGCACTTTTTGAAAACCTCTTCTCCGGAAAAGAGCATCTTGCCGAGAAAACCGCGGATATAGACCTCGTCCTTGTTTTCGTCTTCGGCGAACTGACGCAGCCAGTCAATGAGGTTGTCGTCCGACTGAAAGTACTTCTCGTTGTTGGCGGGAAGATAAGCTGTGGTGATCGTCTGGCCGAAAGTAAAATTACCGGTAGTCGGTTTTAATTCACCCGCCAGGATGTTGAACAGTGAGGTGATAGCCAGGCTGTCGCGGCTCAAAAACGTGATCTTGTCACCTTTGTTCACGTAGAACTCGAGGTCCTTGAAGTAAGTGACGCCGTTCTCCGTGTAACTCAGGTTTTCAACCTGCAATATCTGGTCTCCAGCCGTACGCTTTTGCTGGAAAATGACAGCGGGATACCGGCGCGTTGAGGGTTGAATTTCATCCAGATTGATTTTCTCCAGGAGCTTGCGGCGACTGGTAGCCTGGCGCGACTTGGAGGCGTTGGCGCTGAATCGGGCAATAAATTCCTGCAGCTCCTTTCGTTTTTCCTCGGCTTTTTTGTTGGCGGCCGACCGTTGTTGAAGGGCTAGCTGACTGGATTGATACCAGAACGAATAGTTTCCGGTAAACATTCTTATCGCCTTGAAGTCGATATCGACGATGTGGGTACACACTGTATCGAGGAAGTGGCGATCGTGCGATACAACGATAACCGTGTTTTTGAAATCGAGCAGGAAATCTTCCAACCAGGAAATGGTGTGAATATCCAGGTCGTTGGTCGGCTCGTCGAGTATCAGGATGTCCGGATTGCCGTAGATGGCCTGAGCGAGGAGGACACGTACCTTTTCGTTCCCGCTGAGTTCCTTCATCAGCTTGTAATGATTTTCCTCACCTATCCCCAGACCACTGAGCAGAGCTGCGGCATCTGACTCGGCGTTCCAACCATTCATTTCGGCAAACTCGGCTTCGAGTTCCGATGCCTTCAGGCCGTCCTCCTCCGAGAAGTCGGGTTTGGCGTACAGGGCGTCTTTTTCCTGCATGATACTCCACAAGCGGGCGTGCCCCATCATTACGGTTTCGAGCACTGGCACTTCATCGAACTGGTAGTGGTTCTGGCGCAGCACGGCCATGCGCTTGCCCGGCTCAATCGCGACACTGCCGCCCGTCGGGTCAATATCTCCCGACAAGATTTTCAGGAATGTCGATTTCCCTGCGCCATTCGCGCCGATTACGCCATAGCAGTTGCCGCCCGTGAACTTCATGTTCACCTGGTCAAACAATACGCGCTTTCCGAATTGAAGTGTTAAGTTGCTTACTGATATCATTCGTTACCCCTCCCTTTGTGAAATAAGCTGCAAAGGTAGTGTTTTTTTGCCAGAGGGCCAGAACGGATGATAGCTGCCCGGACGATAGGACGATCGTCCGGTAAGCCCTATGAGCCCGTTTCGGGAAGCTCGTTACCCAGGAAGTACTCGCCGCGTTCGAGGAGGTTGTTGCGAATAATTTTGATGTCCTGATAACTGGTAAAGATCACCTTGTCATCAGCGCCGGCTTCTTTCCTCAGGATCTTCGCGAGTTCGTCGGCCTCTTCAGCCGACATGATGAAGTAAAGCGGATTGTCGCCGTTGTGGACCTTTCGATATTGCTCGATGGCCCGGTCAATTTTGGAGGTGGTCGTGTTCATAGGGCCCGTCTTTTTAGGATCCTCCGAAAACAATTGTACCAACCGTAAGGCGCTGTTTTCACTTTTTTCGACGAATTCTTACACGACACAGAAATTGCCGGCGCATCGGCCGGTCAAGCTCGGGGAAGCGGCTAAATTGCCGCGATGAATTTCAGAGACCTCGTTGTCGGTAGCCATGTCTTTATCCCGTCGCGGGAAGACTACAAGAATGCTATTCTGCGGGGTCAGCTTGCATTGGTCAGCCTGGCGGTGGCCATCGGACACACCTGCATAGATATTAGCTTCGGTGTCTCGGGAAATGAGCCCTATTATATGGCGGCGGCTATGTTGTCGCTCGTGACCATAATCCTGAATCGATTCCAGAAATATCTGCTCGCCACTGTACTCTTCCTGCTCTCAATCAATTTTTTTGTTTTTTATTTTTCGTTGACCGATCCCGCGGGCAGTGGCGTGTTTCTTCTCTTTGTCGTTTGCAGCCTGATGGCCTTTGCCTTACTCGGACTCAAGCACAAGTTCCTGGCGTTCGGCTTCATTATGCTGTCGCTGACGTTATTCCTGATTGCATACTGGGGCGATCTTAATATCGTGGACGAACGTCAGTATTCGCGGGGCTACCTGCGCTTCAGCTACACGATGAATTTTCTCGTCACGTTGATCTGCTGTATTTCCATCATGTACTTCCTGATGGATTTGCACTACCATTCCCAGAAGTCGGTTCTGGCGAAGAACGAGCAGCTGCAAAAGGCAAACGCCGAGCTCGACCGGTTTGTATACAGTGCTTCCCATGATCTTCGCGCGCCGCTGACTTCCCTGCTCGGACTTATCGAAGTGGCCAAGCTCGATCGGGCGGATATCGACCGATATCTGGTTATGATGAAGACGAAAATCAACGACATGGAAGACTTCATCAAGGATATCATCTCCTATTCGAGAAATGCCCGTATGGAGGTCCGTCGTGTACCGGTTGATCTTCGCAAGATCGTAAGTGAGGTTACAGAGACGCTCACCTTTTCCGTAGGCAATCCCGATGTTACCGTCGAGAATCGGGTACCCGAAGGGTTTGTGATCAATACCGACGTTACGCGGATGAAGATCGTCTTGTCGAATCTGATCGACAATGCGTTGAAGTATCGCGATGAGCGAAAGACGCAGCAGTTTGTGAGCATCCATGCCACGGAGCGGGGAGGAGTGAAGGTTATCACGGTGCGTGACAATGGCGTGGGTATTGATCAGATGTACCTCGACAAGATTTTCCAGATGTTCTTTCGCGCGTCGGAGTCGTCAAAAGGTTCGGGTCTCGGACTCTACATCGTCAAGGAGACGCTCAGCAAGATCAACGGCAATATCGAGGTGGAATCGTACCTCGGCGCAGGGACTACCTTTCATGTAGAGCTGGAGGGGTAAGGGAGGGAAATGAAAATGCCCTCGGCAGTCGCCGAAGGCATTTGATTCGTCGGGGCGACTGGATTCGAACCAGCGACCCTCTGCTCCCAAAGCAGATACGCTACCGGACTGCGCTACGCCCCGAGACGAAGACGCGAAGATAGCAAATTTAAGGACACCCCAACACGAAGTCGTTTTGTAGTGGCGGAATCGTCATCGGTTAAATAATTCCGTCCTTAATCTCAACCGTTCGGTCGGCCATGCCGGCGAGTTCGGTGTTGTGGGTGACGATAATAAACGTTTGGTTTAGTTCTTTCCGAAGCTGGAAAAACAGATTGTGGAGTTCTACTGCGTTCTTGGAATCGAGGTTTCCGCTCGGTTCGTCGGCGAGGATAAGGGCCGGAGAATTGATCAGCGACCGGGCTACAGCTGTGCGCTGCTGTTCGCCTCCCGACATCTCGGATGGTTTGTGGTCTTTTCTGTGCGCGATACCGAGCATGTCAAGCAGCATTTCGGCGCGTTTGCGCGTCTGGGATGCATTCTTGCCCCCGATCAGACCCGGTATAATGACGTTCTCCAGCGCTGAAAATTCGGGCAGGAGATTATGGAACTGGAATACAAAACCGATGGACGCATTCCGGAAGGCAGCAAGCTCGCGCGGAGATTTCGCGAAGACATCCTGACCGTCAATGAACACTTTTCCGGCGTCGGGGCGGTCGAGCGTTCCGAGAATATGCAGTAACGTGCTCTTGCCGGCCCCCGAGGCGCCGACAACGGCTACGATCTCTCCCTTCTCTACGCGAAGATCAACACCTTTCAGCACTTCCAGTGCACCGTATGTCTTGTGTATATCAGAAGCCTCCAGCATTAGCACGCGATTAAAGCGGGTACTAGTTAGGGAATAGCAGGGAAAGGTCAAAATTCCCCGGGAAACCGCGGAGGACCGTCGGTCTATTTTTCGTGTACAGCTGGAGGAAAGATAGTATCTTGGATGGATATAAACCTGTTATGAACAAGCTGAAAAAGACTACAGGCGTGTCCCGCCGCGAATTTCTTGGGAAGTCGGCAGCCACGCTGGCGGGTATTGCCCTGGTAACTCCCGAAAGCTGGGGAGTGCCGAACATCATCCGGAATCTTAATAAACCGAATTCAAATTTCGGTGGCGTGCAGATAGGTGTAATCACCTATTCCTTTCGCTCCCTTCCCGTAGATGCTGAAAGCGTATTGCGTTACTGCGTCGATGCCAACATCAGCGCTATTGAGCTGATGGGGCCGACTGCGGAGGCTTTCGCCGGTGCGCCGCACACGGTGACCGAGCCCGGGCGACAGTCGGAAGGAGGGAACAGGGAGCGCGAGGCCCGCGCCAAAGACCTGGCGCAATGGCGAGCCCATGTGGCGATGGACAAGTTCGTGCAGCTTCGCAAAATGTTCAATGATGCGGGAGTGAGCATCTATGCCTACAAACCCAGTGCGCTGGGTGAACGCAACTCCGACGTTGAGATTGATTATGCCATGCGCGCAGCGAAAGCACTCGGCGC
The DNA here is from genome assembly GCA_964532595.1 of uncultured Roseivirgaceae bacterium. GTDB lineage: Bacteria > Bacteroidota > Bacteroidia > Cytophagales > Cyclobacteriaceae > Chryseosolibacter. Next base: position 38,541 of record CAZHIQ010000022.1, on the reverse strand, counting down.
GAACCATGTGACGGTGGAGCTGCAGAAAAATCCCAACCAATCGGCGCGACTCGGACGCATCGCTGCGCTAAACAAAATGGTGGTCGCGTACCACGGGCATCTCCAGCAAACGTTCACTGCCTGGGATGAGGCGCTGGCCCAGTCGGAGTACAATGGTATCAACCTCGACGCTGGACACTATGTAGCAGCGGGTCACGACCCGCTGGCATTTATTGAAGCCAAGCATGAGAGGATCTACAGTATGCACCTGAAAGACCGTCGTTCCCCGGCCAACGGTCAGGCTAATGTTCCCTGGGGGGAGGGAGACACACCTATCGCCGATATTCTCTGCCTCATGCGTAAAAACAAGTATAAATTCCCCGGAACTATCGAACTAGAATACCCTGTTCCCGAAGGATCCGACGCCGTGAAGGAAGTAGCGAGGTGTGTGGAGTATTGTAGGAAAGCGTTAGAGTGTTAAAAGGGGAGCTTGGTAGTTGGGGGATGAACCGGGTTGGACTTCGCCGCCACTGATGTAAGGGACGAGGTAAGAGGTACGCTTGCCCGCCGTGGCGGGAGGTACGAGGTACGAGGGTGTGTCAACCAACGAGAATTATGCTGCCAGCCTTGAGAGTTGACGCGCGGGGGACATGTGCGACCGGCGGATGACCGGAAACAAGAAACGCGGGTCGCCCCGCGTTTCTGGGTGACCCGACAGGGACTCGAACCCCGAACCGACAGCTTAGAAGGCTGTTGCTCTATCCAGTTGAGCTATCGGGCCTGATGAATTACCGCTCGTTGCGAGAGTTCGCGGGAGCGAACCGAGCGGAGAGGGGGGGATTCGAACCCCCGGTACGGTTTGACCCGTACGACAGTTTAGCAAACTGCTGGTTTAAGCCTCTCACCCACCTCTCCTGAAGTTTCTCCCATCCCCGGAGGGACTGAAAAACGAAGTGCAAATATAACCCTAGAAAAGATTCTGCCTAAGATTTCGTCCTAAATTCTAAATTTCGGCATGATTCTCATTTCCGACGCGACGCCCTCCGACGTCCCCACTATCATTGATATCGCCGAAAGATCGTGGTGGAAGGCTTATGGCTCAATCCTCCATGCAAACCAGATTCGGTATATGCTTGATACGATGTATGCTCCTCAGGTGCTCACAAAAGACATGCGTCGGGGCACTCAGCTCTTTCTTCTGGCTTCCGACGAGTCACAGCCCCGCGCTTTCGCCGCCTATGGCAAACGTTATGAGGAGGTGGGCGTTTATAAAATCTACAAAATATACGTCGACCCCGATACTCAGGGAAAAGGGTTCGGGGCTGCTCTGGTCCGGGAAATCGTCAAACGTCTCACCCTCCAGGGTGTGCCCATCCTGGAGCTAAATGTGAATCGCCACAATCCGGCGCGGACTTTTTATGAAAAACTCGGATTTCGCGTTGAGCGGGAAGAAGATACCCCGATCGGTCCGTACTGGATGAACGACTATGTAATGCGTCTCGATCTGCGGAAATTTCCCGGCGATTTTCACGTTTAAATTATGGATTGCGTATAATGTAATCCTAAAATCGCAGGGTCATGAAGTGGGCATACGGTATCAGACGAAAGATCAGCGCGGCGCTGCTGTTGTCGGCGATCTTTGTTCTTCTCTTTATCAAGAACACGCTCGACAGCAAGCATGTTACCAGCCTGGGTAGCTCGTTTTCGTCTGTGTACGAAGATCGGCTTGTGGTGGAGAGCTATATCTACCGGATGTCTGAACATCTTTTTCGCAAGAAAATTCTGATCGATACTTGCGCCGATGTACCAACCGCGGGCATCGTCGAGCCGCTGATATCCAAATACAATTCCACCATCAACGAGATTATCGCGGAGTACGAAGACACCCGACTCACGGAGGAAGAGGAACTTTACTTTGAACGGTTCAAGGAGAATATCACCCGGCTTGCTGATCTGGAGGCAGCCTTTTTCAAAACCATGAGGGAGGGCGGTGATTTGCGGGCGGCACGGGTCCACATCAACACGCAGTTCAATCAGGCTTCTCAAAACCTTGATGAGTTGTCAGCCATCCAGCTATCCGAGGGAAAGGCGCTGAACGAGCAGTCGCAGAAGATTGTCGCCGACTCGTCGTTACTCACTCAGTTTGAGATAGGTATTATCGTGGCTATCGGCCTGATGATCCTTGTTCTTGTGTTTGAATCCAGCGCTATTTTCGGCCGCACGCCCCAGCGCGAATCGCTCAACTAGCGATAGCTTCGCCGACTCTTTCTCAGCGCACCTCCTGCCATTGAGGCGAAGCCGCCAACGAGGCCGATAATAACGAAGGTCACCGCCATCAGCGCGAACTTGTTGTTGAGCATGAAAATTCGCGCAACGCGGTCAGCGAGATCCGAATCGGTGGTCAGCTCCGTTATAAGGGCCTTGAAGATCCATAGCGACCCGATAGCGAGAAATCCGCCGAGAAAGTTCGCACGCGAATTCAGGAGTAGCCCGCCGACAAATGCGGCGATCGCTACTGACCACCAGGGCAGAAACACAACAAAGAAGAATCCCAGTACGAGTGTAACCAGAATCTGAACCGCGAATCTCATTCTGACTTCGGATTTAGTTGAGTAGTGTAAAAAGTCTTCTGCGCGTCGTCTGTCGGAGAGTGCATAAACAACAGCGGGAAGTAACGGCCATGGACCCAGCGGTTAAGCATATCGGTGTAATGATTGCTGCCCGGATTACCGGACTGTCCACCCGGATAGGCCCCCCACGCCTTTACCCCTGAAGGTTCAAGACTGACCACCATGCGCCATGAGGGCCCGTGGGTTTTGGAGTGGGCGTTGACGATGTCGTGGTTTCCACCGGTTTTGACAGGTACAGAAAGCGCGGTAAGCGGAGGGAGTAGATGTCCGATAAACGATCCCTTGTATTCCGACCAAACGGGCAGTGCATCGTTTTGTGTTTTCCAGTCCTCCATATGACTAACCGCACGACTGAAAGCAAGGCGGATCACATCGGCTGCGGTTTCCCGTTTATCGGTAGACACGATGTCAAAGAACGGTAATTCGGGTCGTTCGCGTAGCAAGCGGATGGTATTGTATGTGGTAGGACGTTCGAGCTGCACAGTTGCGGTGTCCATTTCATCCCAAAGCAAAGGAATGAGATAGTCCCACCAGGCCTCGTAGTAGCTCGCTCCGGCGGAATTGGGATTGTTGTAGTAGTCCCATGTGCGCAACGTGCGATAAGCCTGTTTTTCGACCTGGCTGAGCCGCGTGGTGTCGAGGTAGCTAAGGAAGAGCGGTAAACTCTCCGCCGCCTTGAGGTTGTAGTTGTCATTTTGCAGGCGCATCATATCACGGTAGGTGAAGTTGCTCGCCTTCCGCAAGACATCGTTGATTCTGCGATTGCGGTAAGCTTCGTAGTGGGATGCCGTGATATAGTAGGGATAGGTACTGTCGGCGGGATATTGGTTGGCGGAACTGACGAAACCTCTCGCCGGATTCTTTTCCATGACATTGTGATCGTTGGGGATGTACGCCTGCCATCCCTGATCACTTCGGCTGCCGTCGAGTACAAACTTGCCTTCTTCCTTCCTTCGCACGGGGAAGCGTCCTTGAATGCGCATGGCGATGTCGCCGGAAACCGACGCGAAGACAAAGTTCTGGGCAGGCAATGAAAAGAAGTCCAGGGCCTCCATAAACTCGCGATGATTCTTGGCGCGGTTGAGGCGATGAAAGGCGGTGATTTCCTCCGAACTTTCGTGTGCGATCCAACGGAAGGCATATCCGCTGAGGTTGTTCTCGGCGTGGAATTCCTGGTCATAGGTGACGGGGCCCCACCTGGTGTATACAACGGTATCGTAGAACGTCGACGCACCCCGGCGGTGAATGGCTTCCACTTTCTTTTCCGTGTTCACCCAGTTTCCGTCGAGGAGGTACTTCTCGCGGGTGCTGTCCTGGAAAGTAATCCGGTACCAGTCGACAAGATCGCGCTGGGCGTTTGTCACCGACCAGGCGATTGAATCGTTGAAGCCTATGATAATACAGGGGACGCCCGGAAGTGACACCCCCATGGCGTTGACGCCAGGAGCCTGAAGCTGGACACCATACCAGATGGAAGGCAGGGTCAACTGAAGGTGAGGATCGCCCGCGAGCATGGGGTGGCCGGTATAGGTGCGGGAGCCCGCGACCGCCCAGTTGTTACTTCCCGTGGTCGGGTCGGAACCCGGGGCCTTGCTGACGTGAATGAGTTCATCGGGTAACGCCAGCGGAACATCGTCGAGCGTGACGGGTTCGAAGTTCCATCCTCCGGGCTTATCAACGATGGGGTCGCCGACTTTCTCATTATCGGGGTATAACAGATCGACGACCTCTTTCCCCCAGAGGTTGAGGGCATTGGTCATTTCAATGTCCTTGTCGCCCATGTTGAGTGTCTGGGCCATGTTTTTCAACAGAAGGGCGCACTTAAGCGGAGTCCACTCTTCGGGACGGTAATCGAGCAACTTGTACTCGAAAGGCAGGGTCTTGTAATTAAGCGTTTCTATGAAAGCGTTTACACCGCGCGTGTATTGAACAATCGCCGGGTGATCCTTCATTGTGGTGAGCACCTGCTCCGCACCGTAGACCATACCGAGCCGGCGTTGACGGCGGTCGTAATCGAGAATAGCATCACTCGATACAATTTCAGATACGCGCCCTGCTGCGGCGTGAGTCGTAAACTCCATCTGCCATAACCGGTGCTGGGCGGTTATATATCCCTGCGCCAGATACAGGTCGTCATTGTTTTGCGCGAAAATGTGAGGAATTAAGAGACTGTCGTAGACAACTGTAACCGGCGCCTTTAGTCCCGGGATGGAAAGCTGCTTCTTACCCTGATAGCCGGCAGGCTCAATGTTTTGCCAGAACCCATGAAAAGGATCCAGAAAGCGTCCCAGAGGTGGAATGGAAGTGGTACCGATCGTCCAGCCCCGGTCTAGAAAAAAGATAAGCAGTAAGGTTACCGTGAGGCTGACAAAAAACCTGGTAAGTTTCATTCAGTGGGTCGGTGTTTAAGTGAATAAAGTAAAAAGCTTTTCCTAATTTTCGGCAAAATTCGGCTAAATTTTTGTCAAACCCTCATTATAATCCTTTGCGACGTTTTCCGAAAGAAATCCTCAAGAAAGCTTCCATCATTAAAGCGATCTTTTTTGACGTCGATGGTGTGCTCACCGATGGCAAAATCATCTATGATGAGGTTGGCAAAGAGATCAAAGCGTTTCATGTTCGCGACGGCCTCATCATTTCCTACCTCAAGAAGGCGGGGATCATTACCGGGGGGATTACCGGGCGAGAGTCGCCAATTGTAAGCGGACGCTTCGCCGAGCTCAGGATTGACTTTTGTCACCAGGGTATCGTCGACAAGGCGCTGGCGTTTGACAAACTGATTGCCCATTATAAGCTAAAAGCAAAGGAAGTGGTCTATATCGGTGACGACCTCAATGATCTACCTGTCTTTAAGCAGGTTGGCCTGGCGGTGTGTCCTGCCGATACCTACGATTACATCAAAGACCGCGCGGATTACGTGACCACTGTGAAAGGGGGGCAGGGCGTGTTGCGTGAGGTGGCTGATCTGGTGCTTGAAGCCCAGGGGTGGATGGAGAAGTTTCTAAAGCAGTAGGGAAGAAGTCGATTTTTGGATTCGGATATGATGGATAGATATAAAGGCATAGTAAAGATAACGGACAGCATAGCTGTAGGCGCCGATCGGATGGTCCTGTTCGCGGGACCTTGCGCGGCCGAGAGTTACGACATCTGCATGGAGACAGGAAGCCATGTAAAGAACATATGCGAACGATTGGGGATCGACTACGTATTTAAGTCTTCGTTCGACAAGGCCAATCGGACGTCGTCCGGGTCTTACCGCGGTCCGTCGAAGGAGGGGGGACTGGAGATACTTGCCCGCGTGAAAAGAGACCTCGGTGTTCCGGTAGTAACCGACGTGCACGAGTCGGCGCAATGTGCTGAGGTGGCTGAAGTGGTTGACGTACTTCAGATCCCGGCGTTTTTGTGCCGCCAGACCGATCTGCTGAAGGCTGCGGCCCGGACGGGAAAGACGGTGAAAATCAAGAAAGGTCAGTTTATGGCGCCTGAAGACATGCAATACGCAGTCGCCAAGGTACGCGAAGAGGGTAATAACAACGTTTTGTTGACGGAACGCGGGGCGAGCTTCGGATATCACACCCTGGTGGTCGATATGCGATCGTTGCCCATCATGCGGCAGTTTGCCCCGGTTATATTTGACGTTACCCACTCCGTCCAGCAGCCGGGGGGTAAAGGTGGATCTTCGGGAGGTCAGCGGGAGTTCGCTCCGTTTCTGGCGCGGGCTGCCGCCGCTGCCGGGGTGGATGGTTTCTTCATCGAAACGCATCCCAACCCTGAAAAAGCCCTCAGCGATGGCCCGAATATGATCCGCCTGGACCAAATGGAGCGCTTTTTGGAAATGATCCACGGGATTTACACGTTACGCCTGCCCGCAGTGGGAGAGTGACGCCTGGGAAATTTTGTTGCGGTGGTCTTGTCGTTTGCCTTTTTGCGGCTACATTTGTAGCTTAATTCTACCGGTTTAGTGGACTTAAGTTTTTCGCAGGTCTATGTCGGCCTGATTGTGGTTTTCCTGGTCTTATCGCTGTACCGGGAGTGGTTTAATCCGGCGCTAACGTTTTTTACGGCGGCTGTGGCATTGCTGGTGGGCCAGATAATCTCGCCAGCTGAACTTCTGCAGGGGCTTTCCAACCAGCAAATCATCGTCATTTTCCTGTTGGTACTGGCGACGTCGGGGATACGATCCGTGATTGGCCCCGAGGCGTTGGGCCGGTTGTTTAATCCTAATCTGACGCCGCGCGGCTTCCTGTTCAGGATGATGGCGACCACGTCGGTGCTTTCAAGCGTCCTGAATAATACGCCCATCGTGGCGTTTATGATCCCCTATGTAAAGGAGTGGGCTGAAAAGACGGGGCAGCCGGCTTCAAAGTACCTGATACCTTTATCGTTCGCTACGATTCTTGGCGGGATGATTACTGTCATCGGTACTTCTACTAACCTGGTTTTGAATGGGTTGGTGCAGCAATACGGACTTCCCATGTTGGAGTTCGCAGACTTTTTCTACCTGGGGATATTGGTCACTATAGTCGGGTGGATTTATTTGTATTTCGTCGGGTTTCGATTGCTACCGGCAAACGCGAACGAAATTGAGGCGCTTCGGGAGAACCTGAAGGAATATATTATTGAAACTGAAATACTGCGCGGGTCGCCGCTCATTGGAAAGACAGTACGCGAGGCGGGTCTGCGAAATCTCCGCGACGTTTTTCTCGTCGAAATCATCCGTGACGAAAGAGTGATCTCACCGGCATCGCCGGAAGAAGTGCTTCGGGAGAAAGACGCCCTGTTTTTCTCGGGCAATCCGCAGGCTATATATCAGCTGATTAAAGAAGACAACGGCTTGAGCGTTCCCGAGGATCACGAGACCGAAGCCAATGGACATTTCAATTTCGTAGAGGCGGTTATTCCTGCCCATTCGGAGTTGGTTGGCATGCGGATTCGGGACTCCGACTTCAGGAAGAGGTACAATGCTTCCATTATCGCCATCCACCGGAACGGAAAGCGCGTTCCGGGGAAGGTAGGGGAGATGACCCTCGCGGGCGGCGACTTCCTGCTATTGCTTTCCGGCGACGGACGGGTGAACGGGAGTCAGGAGAAAGACCTGTTCTATGTGTCAGCGCCGCGGAAGGTAAAGGAAGAGGCTCCGAAGTACAAACGTATCATCGGTGTTCTCAGTATTGTGTTGTTGATCTCGGGGGTAGTTGGTATAATGCCTTTGTTTGACGCGGCGATTATCATTCTTGCTGCGATGGTATTCTTCGGGGTGTTATCGCTCTCTGAAATCCGGCGTGAGCTCGACCTGAGTCTCTTGCTCATCCTGGTGTGTTCGCTCGCTATTGGAGTGGCGTTGGAGAAGTCGGGCACCGCCGATGTGATCGCGCGGACGCTTGTTTCCTCCGTGGAGGCGTGGGGGCCGATATGGGTTGTCGCGGCGCTGTTTTTGGCAACTACCGGTCTGACGGCGTTGATCACGAATGCAGCCGCGGTCTCGATTATGTTTCCTATTGCCATGTCGGTTGCTGAGCATGTGGGACTACCGTCGACACCGTTCTTTATGGCGATTGCTTTTGCTGCGTCGGGCGATTTCATGACGCCGATCGGCTATCAGACGAACCTGATGGTTTACGGTCCTGGCGGGTATACTTTTAGAGACTTTTTCAAGGTTGGCGCACCGCTCACCTTGTTGTATGCTACATTATGCATCACTTTTATTTCTTACTTCTATAACCTGGTGTGACGTTGAACTACATCTATCCGATCAAAACCAAAGTAAGTACTGAGGCGAGAGCGCGCCTGCTGCAACAACGGGCCAAGCTGATCTGGTTTACCGGTTTGTCCGGCTCAGGAAAGTCGACGCTGGCTGTTCAGCTGGAGGCGGCGCTGCACGATCGCGGTTTCAAGACTTATTTGCTCGACGGAGACAATATCCGCTCGGGCCTTAACAAAGACCTTACGTTTACAGACGAGGGCAGGGTGGAGAACATCCGGCGAATCGGAGAAGTGAGCAAACTCTTCCTTGATGCCGGGGTGGTATTATTGTCGGCTTTTATATCGCCCTTTGAAGCTGACCGTCAACAGGTTCGTCAGATTGTGGGAGCCGACAACTACTTTGAGGTTTTCGTTGACGCTCCGCTGGAAGTTTGTGAACAACGTGATGTAAAGGGCTTGTACAAGAAGGCCCGGGCAGGAGAGGTGAAAAACTTTACGGGAATCACGTCGCCTTATGAGCGACCCCAAAAACCCGATGTAGTTATAGAGACGGACAAGATGACCATTGAAGCTTCCATCGAAGCCTTGATGGATGCCATCCTTCCCCAGATAGAACTTTGAAGTCATTCCGAATAATCAGAATTCAACACAGATGAGTAGTCAGTATTATCTCAGTCACCTGAAAGAGCTCGAATCAGAAGCCATATATGTAATCCGCGAAGTTGTTGCGCAGTTCGAGAATCCTGCGTTGCTGTTTTCCGGAGGTAAGGATTCGATCTGTCTGGCCTATTTGTCGCGCAAGGCCTTTTATCCGGCGCGTATTCCGTTTCCGCTGGTGCACATCGACACCGGTCACAACTTCCCTGAGACACTCGAGTACCGCGACTGGCTGGTAAAGGAGCTGGGCGTTCAGTTGATCGTCGGATCAGTACAGGAAAGTATTGACACCGGACGGGTTCAGGAAGAGCGCGGCTACAACGCGAGCCGGAATGCTTTGCAAACGGTCACCCTGCTCGATACGATCGAAAAACACAAGTTCGATGCCTGTATGGGAGGCGCCCGTCGTGACGAAGAAAAGGCCCGGGCGAAAGAGCGCTTCTTCTCGCACCGCGATGAATTCGGTCAGTGGGACCCAAAGAATCAGCGCCCCGAGCTATGGAACATCTTCAATGGCCGCAAACATATGGGTGAACACTTCCGGGTGTTCCCGATTTCGAATTGGACTGAAATGGATGTATGGCAATACATCCTTCATGAAAATATTCCGATTCCTTCGCTCTACTTTGCTCACGAACGCGAAGTCATCGTTCGCGATGGTGTATTGTTATCGACCTCTCCCTACCTGAAACTAAAGCCGGGAGAAGTACCTGAAAAACGGACAGTCCGTTTCCGCACCTGCGGTGATATGCCTATTACCGGTGCCGTTGAGTCGACTGCCTCAACGCTGGAGGAAGTAATCCAGGAGATTTCAACCTCCCGCCGCACTGAACGCGGTACCCGTAACGATGACAAACGCTCCGAAACATCGATGGAGGATAGGAAGAAGGCGGGGTATTTCTAAGTGCAAGTTAGAGGTTAGAGGTTAGAAGTTAGAAGTTAGAGGTTAGAAGTTAGAAGTTGGAAGTTAGAAGTTGGGAGTTTTGACGTTTGGTAGTTGGTTGTTGGTAGTTGGTAGTTGGTTGTTGGTTGTTGGTTGTTGGTTGTTGGTTGTTGGTTGTTGTGAGTTGGTAGATATTGTGTTTTCGAGTTTACGAGTTGACAGTTTATCCAAAACCCTCTCTATATGGCAACTATCGAAAAATTCGAGGACCTTAAGATTTGGCAGCGTGCAAGGGTGCTATCGCAGCGAATCTTTCATTTGACGCGGCAGGAAACGTTCGCAAAGGACTGGGATCTGACCAGGCAAATTAATCGCTCATCCGGTTCTGTAATGGATAACATCGCGGAAGGGTTTGACCGGGAAGGAAACAAGGAGTTTATCTCGTTTCTTTCGTATGCGAAAGGATCTGCAGCAGAGTCCCGGTCACAGCTCTACCGGGCGTTCGATCGCGGTTACATAGGCGAATCGGAACTCCGGGAATTAACAGGAGAGTCTATACAGCTATGTAGTATGATTCATGGAATGATGGGATATCTAATAAGATCGCAAATGAAGGGTGGTAAGTTTTGGTCGAAAGGTCCGGACGCACCACCCGATGTGGAACCCTAGCCATGCGTGGGTTCATAACTTCGAACCTCGAACTTCGAACTTCGAACTTCGAACTATTACCGTTGTAGTCGATATCAAATAATAAAAAAGAAATGTTGCAAAACCAATTACTTCGTTTCACCACCGCTGGGAGTGTTGATGATGGCAAGAGTACTCTGATCGGACGGCTTTTGTATGATAGTAAATCAATTTTTGAGGATCAGCTCGAGGCGGTTGAGAAGTCGAGTGCGAAGAAGGGATTCGACTATGTTGATTTGTCGCTGATTACTGACGGACTCAAGTCGGAGAGGGAGCAGGGCATCACCATCGATGTAGCGTATCGCTATTTCGCGACGCCTAAACGCAAGTTTATCATTGCCGACACTCCGGGACATATTCAGTATACCCGTAACATGGTAACGGGGGCGTCTACGGCAAACGTTGCCCTGATTCTGATCGACGCGCGGAAGGGACTTGTTGAACAGACCTACAGGCATTCGTACATTGCGTCGCTCCTCAAGATTCCGCATATCGTTGTCTGTGTGAACAAGATGGATTTGGTCGACTACGACCAGGAGGTTTTCGAACGAATTGTCAATGAATACAAAGCTTTCTCGTCAAAGCTGGAAGTTTCCGATGTACAATTTGTACCGATCAGCGCCCTTGCCGGGGATAATGTGGTAAACCGCTCAGAAAACATGCCCTGGTATCAGGGAGCTACGCTGATTCACATGCTGGAGACGGTACACATCGAGAGCGATTACAACCACATTGACAGCCGCCTGCCGGTGCAGTATGTGATCCGTCCTCATTCACTGGATCATCAGGACTTCAGAGGTTACGCGGGACGAATTGCCGGCGGAATTTTCCGTGTCGGAGAAGAAGTGGTGGTGTTGCCCAGTGGATTTACTTCCCGCATTCGCGGAATTTATTTCGGGGAAGAGCAGCTGGAAGAAGCGTTTGCGCCGATGTCGGTTACACTCACACTTGAAGATGAGATTGACATCAGCCGCGGGGATATTATCGCTAAGCCCAACAACCAGCCGGCTAGTGTTCAGGATATTGACCTCATGTTGTGCTGGATGAATCAACGCCCGATATCGCTGAACAGCAAGTTTTACGTGCGTCATACCTCGCGCGAGGTTCGCGGCGTGTTGAAAGATATTCAATACAAGCTCGACATCAACACCCTTGGGCGCGTGGAGAATGTGTCGCAATTGGAGATGAACGACATCGCCCGTGTGCGTATGCATACGGCTCAACCCCTGTTCATCGACAGCTACCGCAAGAATCGTATTACCGGAAGCATTATTCTTGTTGATGAAAGCACCAACGAAACGGTTGCTGCTGGCATGATAGTTTAGCGGAGAGCACAAAACAGCGACATGGAGAAGATTACCGATCACGGCAACCTGATTGAGCTCGACGCTCTTCGTATACTGGCCATCCAGGCCGCGGAGGAAGGCTGTCGCGCTATCCTCGAAGTTTACAACTCGGAAGATTTCGGCGTGGAGACGAAGGGCGACCAATCGCCTTTGACGCGTGCCGACCGGAAAGCCCATGAGAAAATCACTTCGATTCTCACGCCGACGGGGCTGCCTATCCTTAGCGAGGAGGGGAAGCATATTCCGTATGAAGAACGACGCCAATGGAGTTATTTCTGGATGGTTGATCCCCTCGATGGCACGAAAGAGTTTATAAAACGCAATGGGGAGTTTACGGTAAACATCGCATTGATATATCAGAACCGCCCCGTGTTGGGCGTGGTGGCCGTGCCGGTGACGCATGAGGTTTATTACGCCGCCGAGGGATACGGTGCCTATGTACGCCGTGAGGGTAAAGACGAGGCTTTGGAGCACCGCCGTGCAGTAGACCTTGCGCAACCCGGATTGCGTGTGGTCGCCTCGCGCTCACATCTCAGTCCGGAGACGGAGTCTTTTATCAAGTCACTGAACAATCCCAGCCTGGTATCAGCGGGAAGCAGTCTTAAATTCATGCTGCTCGCCAGCGGTCGTGCCGATGTCTATCCCCGGTACGCGCCCACGATGGAGTGGGACACTGCCGCAGCGCATGCCATTGTACGTGAAACAGGTCGCGAAGTTGTACAGCACGGTACTGACAAACCACTTGAGTACAACAAGGCGGACCTGTTGAATCCGTGGTTTCTGGTGCGGTAGGCGTCCTTTCTTATTCCGCCCACTTGACTGTTCCTGGTCTGTTCTCCAGTGAGAGGAAGGCGACAAAGGGCTGAGGAGGAACCCGCTGCAGGAACGCCCGCAAAAATCCTTATTTTCGGTCTTATCCTTTCGAGTATGAGACCTTTCCTTCTGCTGTACCTGCTGAGCTGCGCGGCACTTTACGCCCAATCTCACTCTGGCATCCAACCTTATTCGGCGAATTCTTCTTATTGGGAGTATAAGGGTAATCCGGTGCTTCTGCTTGGCGCTTCGGTGAACGATAACCTTTTTCAGACATCCCATTTTGAATCGCATCTGGACAGCCTGTATCAGGCAGGAGGCAACTACATCCGGAACACAATGAGTGATCGCGATCCTGGGGACCTCCGTGCCTTTTCGCGCAACAGCGCGGGGAAATTTGACCTGACGCAATGGAATGAGGCGTATTGGGAACAACTTGACCAATTACTGAAATGCGCATCTGAGCGCGATATCATCGTGCAGATTGAGATATGGGACCGATTCGATCATTCGCGGCGAGAGTGGCAGACCGATCCGTGGAATCCCGGAAATAACGTGAACTACTCTTATGAGGAAGTGGGAATGCGACCCGAATACGCCCGACATCCCAGTGCCAATGAACAACCGTTCTTCCTGAGCGTGCCGGAATTGGAGAACAACACCTTACTACTATCCTTCCAGCAAGCGTTTGTGAGAAAGCTGTTATCGGTTTCGTTGAAATACGACAACATACTGTATTGTATTGACAACGAGACGAGTGGTCATGCGGAGTGGGGAGCTTACTGGGCGCGGTTTATCCGACAAGAGGCGAAGGGACGGGATGTCTTCATCACAGAGATGTGGGATCACTGGGACGTGAGTAGTGACATGCACAGGCGCACGATTGATCACCCGGAAGTGTACGACTTCGTCGACTTGTCTCAGAACAGTCAGACGCCGGGCTATGCGAACTGGGTGAATCCCCGGGCGGTGTTCGATCGCCTGCGGGAGCACCCGCGACCTGTGAACAGTGTAAAGATCTACGGCAGTGAGCAGAGTACCTTTAAGCCCCGGGGTATTGATGAGAGCCATGCGATTCAGAGTTTCTTCCGCAATCTGCTGAACGGGTTTGCATCGGCCCGCTTTCATCGCCCTACGAGCGGACTGGGACTCAGCGAGCCGTCGATCAATGCTATTCAGACAGTTCGCAAAATTGAGTCGGTTGTGAAGTTTTGGGATATCGAGCCCGATATGGAGCTTCTTGACGACAATGATGAGAATGAGGCCTATGTGGCCGCACGAAGGAATGAGGCCTATGTAGTGTACTTTACGGGAAAGGGTAAGGTGCGACTAAACTTGCAAGAGCAGTCCGGTCCCTTTCGACTTCAATGGATTTCTGTAGCCAACAGCTCCTGGCTGGGGAGCAGCGTCGTGATGGGAGGATCCTGGATAGAACTCCAGTCCCCCTCGGAGCGAGGTGCAGTTGCTGTGCTGTCGCGCTGAAAGTGCATGATTTTTGGTGTAATTTCAAATGCGTTTAATGAAGGGATTCCATACATTGGATGCACAATCGCAAATTCAGTGAGTATGACAGATAAGAATGAACGGGCCCTCATGACAAATAGAAGACTGTTTCTCAAATCGACGGGCGCAGCTGTTCTCGGAAGTGCTTTGCCATTATCGTTTGCTTCAGGAAAGTCGATGGCCATTTCGGGGGCCAAAACCCTCAAGGTCGGATTAGTAGGCTGTGGAGGACGAGGTACCGGAGCAGCGGTGCAGGCACTTTCAGCTGATCCCGATGTGGTATTGACAGCGATGGGTGATGTCTTTAGCGATCATCTCGAGAAATCGTATCAGGCCATTGTGGAAGAGGTTGGCGATAAAGTCAAAGTCAGTAAGTCGCACAAGTTTATTGGTTTTGACGCATACCGCAAGGTGATAGATTCCGGGGTTGATGTGGTTATTCTGACGACGCCGCCGGCGTTCAGACCGGAGCAACTGATGGCTGCCATTGACGCGGGGAAACACGTGTTCTGTGAAAAGCCCGTTGCGGTTGATGCCCCCGGCGTCCGGAAGGTACTCGAAGCGGCGCGCAAGGCGAAGCAGAAGAATCTCTCCCTGGTATCGGGGTTCACGTTTCGGTATTGGGAACCTAAACGCGAGTTGTACCGACGCATTCATCAAGGTGCAATCGGGAAAGTGCGTAGTGTGTCGTCGACGCGGAACGGTGGAGGATTGTGGTATAAGCCTCGTCAGGCAGGGTGGACGGACATGGAATATCAATTGCGCAACTGGTATTACCACAACTGGTTGTCGGGCGATTTTCTCGTCGAGATGATTGTCCATAGCCTCGACCTGATGTCGTGGGCCTTCAACGATCAACTGCCCGTACGGGCTACGGGTACGGGGGGACGGCAGGTTCGCGTGGAGGAAAAGTACGGGAACATCTACGACCATTTCGCCATCGAGTTTGAATATCCCGAGGGTGCCCGGGGCGTGAGCTTCAGTCGCCAGCAGCCCGGATGCTCCAATCGCAATACCGTGGAGATTATTGGAACGGAAGGGGACGCCTTTATTGAGGCCTTTGGGGAGGTCCGTCTTAAGGGAAACGAGACCTGGACGTACAAGGGAGACCCGGAAAACCCGTATCAGATTCAACACAACGAATTGTTTGCGGCTATCCGAAGCGGAAAGGCAATGAACGATGGGGAGATGATGGCCAACAGCACGATGTTGGGTATCCTGGGCCGCATGGTCGCTTACAGCGGTCAGACCATTAGCTGGGAAGATGCTATCAACTCGAATCAAAAGCTGGGGCCTGCTTTTGAAGATTACCATTGGGATCTGAAGTACCAGGGGCCGCCTGTGGCGATTCCGGGCGTAACCAAAGTCCTCGGCTGATCGATGAATACTTACCGACTGATATCCGGTGCGCTGTTGTGCATTCTTGCTTTGTCAATGTCGCAGGCGCTGGCACAGAAGCCCATTATTACGTTTGGAACCGAGTCTTCGTGGCTTTCCGATGGAAAGAAGGGGAAGCCGATTCACTGGTACCAGGTGAACACTCCGCCGGAGACATGGGAAGTGAAAAAGGGTGAGCTTATCTGCAAGGGTCAGCCCATCGGGGTGATGCGCAGCGAAAAGCAGTACGAAAATTTCATTCTTCGTGTAGAGTGGAAGCACATGGAGCCCGGGGGAAACTCGGGTATGTTCGTGTGGAGTTCGGCGCGTCCTGATGAGAAATCAAGGCTTCCCGACGGCGTCGAAGTGCAAATGCTTGAGCTTGACTGGGTGAAGCTAAACACACGCGACGGAAAAGAGCCTCCGATTGCCTACGTACACGGAGAACTGTTCGGTGTCGGGGGTGTGGAGACGGTACCGGATAACCCGAGGGGTACACGCAGTAAATCCCTCGAGAACCGCTGCAAGGGAAGGGGGGAATGGAACACCTATGATGTTGTGTGCGTCGACGGCGTGATCAAACTTGCCGTCAACGGCAAGTTTGTGAATGGTGTTCAGAAGGCAACTCAAAAGAAGGGCTATATCTGTCTGGAGTCGGAGGGGGCGGAAATTCACTTCCGCAACCTGACCATCGTTGAGTTACCGCCGGGAGTTACATCCCCCGAACAAATCGCGCCGCTCATTGGCGCGGAGTAGTTTTCTTCTGAAAATATCGCGAAAGGAAAGTGTAGTGAGTGCGATGAGCACCCACTACCTGTTATTTACTTCAGCTCGCGGATTTTGATGTTTTTCCAGCGAACCTTGATTCCGCCACCGTCGTGGATCTGGAGGGCGATAGAGCCTTCGCCTTGTCCGATTTTCTCGTCAGTCAGCGTTACCATTTGTTGTCCGTTGAGCCAGGACGTAATCTTGTCGCCATTGGCCTCGATTTTCATATGATTCCATCCTGTGGGGTCGAGGGCTTTTTCTCCTTCTTCCGTGGGCTTGATCAGCCATCCGCGGCCGTACGATTCGTAGATTCCTCCCGTGTGTTTTCCCGGGGGGGCTACCTCAACCTGCCACCCGGAAACCCGGGTGCCATCTACCGTCGAGCGGATAAACACTCCGCTGTTGCCATTAGCTTCCAGCTTGAAGTCGAGCTCGAGGACGAAGTTTTTATAGAACTTGTTGGTTGTCAGATAGCCGTAACCTTTGTCAGGTCCGCTTTCGCAGACGAGTTCACCGTTTTCGACATACCACTTCTCCGTGCCGTGAATGGTCCATCCTGAGAGATCCTTTCCGTTGAAGATTTTCTTCATCTTCTGCGCATATCCGACGTTGGAGAAAGTGATAAGCGCCACAATGAGCAAAGCGTGTTTCATAAGTTTTCTGATTTTAGGCAAAGATAGAAAAATCAGAGTTTGATGATTTCGCTTAGAATTCTCGCATTGGCATTGTCGCCGGGAGCGGATTCGGAAGACTGACCCTGATAGGCGGCGTACGCCCACTTCGCGGCTTCGTTGTCACTTTCTTTTTCGGTCCACTCTCGCAGCAGGGCGCTTCCTTCCTCCGCCTTGTTGACGCGTTTCATCGCAAGCGCGGTAATCAGGTCGTTAAGGCGGGGACTTCTGAACTGGCCCGCAGCAGCGATTTCAGCCATCTTCTGAGCTGCCTGTTGCTTTTGTCCCGACTTCTCGTAGACAAGTGCTTCAAGGTAGTTCTCAACGCGCAGGTCAATGTCTTCGTCATAGGGCTTTCCGACGCCAAGGTTCTCCGGCCAGGCTTTCGATTTCTCGATGGAGGCCAGGGCCGTTTTGTATTTTTTGGCCTTAAGCTGTTCGATTGCCTGCATGAGCCATGCTTCGCGGAACATTTGGCGGCCTTCGGTAGCGCCTTCGTAGGGCAGAATGCTGGTCTTGTTCAGTAGATCTACCGTTGCCTTGTATTGTTTGTTTGTCAGCAGGGCGCTTGCGAGTAGCATCTCCAGACGGAAGTCGTTCGGGAAGCGCTTGGTATATTGCGTGATCACCTTAAGCGCTTCTTGTGGATTGTTGTTTTGGAGGAGGTGCTCCGTCAATAGTTTTCCGTATCGCCATTGTTTCGGGTCGAGCTGGGCTGCCTTCCGGATGTCGGCGGCGTAGCTCTCATCTTTGTTGAGTTCAGCGCGCGCGGCATAGAAGGGGGCATACGAGGGTTCGCCGCATTCTTTGAACAAGGCACGGGCACCTTCGAGGTCGTTACGACTCCAGCGCAGGAGGCCGAGGTAGTAGTGCGGTTTCCAACTTGTGGAGGCTTCCATTGCCCAGGAGAGTGCCTTTTCGGTAGAGGCATAAAAAGGCATCACAAAATCGGCGCTTAGATTGTTAGCTTCTTCCAAAAGCGCTTTTCCGCTACCGGGCTGGCGTTGCTCCTGTCGCCACGCAAGGTGGTATTTCACGAGGGGTGCGGGAGTGGAGAGTCGCAGTATTTCTATCGCGTCGTCCAGCATGCCGATAGAAGCATACCAGTCTGAAAGTGTAATGTACGTTTCATGCGACAGCTCGTGGCGGATATGCCTCGTGAATGCCTTCTTGTTTTCTTCGTTGCTTTCGTGACGCCAGGCTTCGTAGCGGACGAAGTGATTCAGCGGTGTAAGTTCGGCGAGACGAGCGAGTCGTTGCTTTGCACCTTCTTTGTCGTTGCTGAGGCGGTCCAGAACAGCGAGCATCTGAAGGGCCGCAGTATTGGCGGTATTTACACTGAGGGCCCGGTTTGCATAATGACGAGCGCGCTCGTAATGGTTGTCGCGGAAGTAAAGACGGGCGAGTTCGGTATATGCTGCGCCGCGGATTGATGGCGTCAGCGCGGCAATTTCAAAGCCATCTATCGCGTCGGCCGTTCTGCCAAGGGCATCGTTCGCAAGAGCATAATAGAAGTTGCCGGTGGGATCGTAGGTGTCAATACTGATTGCGTGGCTGGCATAGTCGAGCGCTTTTTTGTAGTCGAGGTTGCGGTATGCAATCATAGCCAGATCGCCCAGCGCGGGAAGATAGTTGGGATCTTTTTCCAGAGCTTTGAGGAAATACGGCTCGGCCTCCGTGTAAAGGCGTTGCTGGAGCAACTCTTTGCCGAGGGTATGAAGACCAAATACCGAATTCCAGTCCATCTCCGGTGATTTCACCGGACGGCTCAGCAAACCATGCCTGGGATCCAGGTGATGGACAAGTTTGTTTCCGCCCAGGGAAATGACCAGATCATCGGTATTTCCGCTGTATGTGAACGTGGCGGAAAACGGAGTCAGGGGGCGAAGATTGAGTTTATTGCTGTAGATCACTTTATCTCCGGCGGCTACTTTGAGCTCATCATCGACGGCGGAGAGCGGCATGAAGTCGACAGTAAAGTCCGTGCCTTTTGCCCTTATGTTCAATGCGCCGTATTGGTTTGCTTCGACGAAGCCTTTCGTCCCCTTGATGGGATACCAGTACTCCGTCCACTCATCGGTGGTGTGGGGGGCGAAGCCGAGTTGCTTGAAAGGTGAATAGTTGCTTCCGGTGCTTGCCTGGCTGAAAAGTCGTCCCGACTGGATTTCGACGTATTGCCCGTCGTTGTCGGTGAGGAGGTCTTCCCAGATCATTCCCGCGCGCGACAATCCCCACATCCAGATTTTTCTTCCGGGTTTGTCATCGCGGAGGGAGTACCTCGCCATTCCGAAATCTTCGTCGTGGTAGTAAACACCGAAGAACTCGGCGTGTTTACCGACGATGTGGAACGACTTCGGTCCGCCGTAGTCGTTGTTATCGTAAAACGAAATATCCCGTCCGTTGTCCGCATCGATCTTCCACGGATCGACTTCGCCCGCGTGGCCGATGCGGTAATTTCCTGGGTAGACGAATTCGAGTTTGCCTGCCGACGGCATACCGACATTCATCCAGGTATAGTACGGTTGTTCCAGTGGCGTCTCGTTATGCCAGAAAGAGCGGGTCGTGAAGTATCCTTTATCGCGGGGCAGATTGATCTCTATAGTCCAGTACGTCTGGGTCAGCAGGTCGAGCGTGCCGATGTGGCAGCTGACACTTCCGTCGGGTTTTGTTTCCGTGTAGTAGTCGACGGGTGTGGCGCAGTTAGGCGTATGGCCAATGATGCCATAATTGGCTTCTATCCCACCGCTGGTCCAGGGGCCGCGCATAGCGACATTCCGGAACTTGACAACCTGGTTATAGTACAGAAAGGGCTTTCCGGTGGATTTGTCCCATGCAGCCCAAATTTTTCCACCGATCTCGGGGAGGATCAGGACTTTGATGAATTCGTTCTCCAGCTCGACGGTCTTCCACGTCTTTGGGGTCGCCCGATGCTCGTAACCATCAAAGCGGAAGTACGGATAGATCCGCCCGAACTCCGGAATTGGATTGGGATCGGAAAATCCATAAGTAGGAAAAGTCTGAGTACCTTCTTTGATCGTGGCTGCCTTGTACTGTGCGACAGCCCCCGAGAAGACCAGGGAAAGGACGAGGAGGATTGAATATTTCATAAAGTGTGCATTATGCTATTAGGATCCTGTCAGGCAGGAGCCGTAGTCTTACTTAATCCCTGCTTTCCAGTTCCAATACGCCGAAGGCGGAGGGGATATGGAAGTCGGGTGTTGTTGCATCCGGCATTACCCAGCTGATCCACTTGAATGCGCCTGCGCTTTGGGTGTTGGGAATGCGGTCAGCGCGAAACAGTCCTGCTTCGATGCGGTTGTCCCGAAGCAATCCCAGCGCCTTCAACGACGCTTTTGATATCGCAATCTCCACCGTATAAGTCGTGGGAGTCCGATCGGTTTCAATAATCAAAGCTCCGTCCGGCCACGACCATGTGGGGTCGAAGGCGCGGTGGTAGCGAGCCTCATAATCGTACACACGTCCCGTAGGATCGATCTCCAGGCAGTAATAGGGATTCAAACCTTCATCACGGCGAAAGAAAATTTCCGCCCGGGATGATTTTACAACGGCACGCTTGTCGTTCGATCCCGGCTCGTGAACGTAGGCGTGGTCATCGTTCACGGTAAACAGACAGTACAGCCACTCGTCATTGTGAAGCGCCTGAAACTGCGTTAACGGCGGAGTCCCGGTTTCCCAGGGATAAACAAAATCGGACAAGCTGGCCGCCTGCTGCCATTGCGGGTCGTCACCCTTTCCCGAAAGAGTCATATCCCCCTGTATGAAGGGAACGTGATATTTCCTTGTGGTTCGGTCGGATGACAATGAAGTGAAAACTGACAAGACTAAAAAACAATTAAACGCAATACCCGTGGCTTTACCAAAACTATATGTTTTGCGTTGACGCGCAGCATGCTGAACGAACTCTTTTTTTATCGGCTTCATAACTTCCTTGAATGGCAGCGTTTTCTTCCACGGTTCATCAGCTTTTTGCTGCTTGTTTCAGAAGGTCCCTTAGGCGTTCGGCGACGATTCGTTCTTCGCCGGGGAGCATCATCCACGTGGTCAGGTCGACCGACTCGCGGCCACCCACTGTCTCAATAGAGGGGTGCCCATCGCGCAGGGCTGTGCGGATTTCTTCCGGGGTAGCTTTGATGCGGCTGTTCCAGGTGATTTTGAGAGACGGAACATGATTGGCGATTTCCGGAACGTGAATGTGTGTGCTCACGCCGGGCACGCTGCTAACTGCGTCATGAATAAGTTGAATTTGCTTCTCCCATCGCTCCCAGTCGGCTTTGTGGTCGCGGGCCAGATATACCTCGATGGCGACCAGCATCCCGAGGATTTCCTCCTTGTTAACCTTCATACCTCTTCCGACAGTGTCGCCATGAGGCGGTGCGTTGCGGCGGGCTGCTTCGATGAGGTCCTTTCGTCCGAGCAACAGCCCTGCACTTTGCGGGCCGCGGATACCTTTTCCTCCTGAGAAGCATACCAGGTCGAAGCCCATGGCGGTATATTTCCAGAGGTTTTCAACAGGAGGCACATCTGCCGCACAGTCGTTGAAGGTCGGGATGCCGTATTTCCTGCCGATGGCGACGAACTCTTCATCCCTGATTTTTCCGATGGGGTTCTGATTGTTGTAGAACCACATCATGGCCGTGTTTTCGTTGATAGCGTTTTCGAGTTCTTTGCGGGTTTCGACTTCAATAAGCGTTACCCCGCAATTGCGTATGGCGTGGTCGTAGCCCACCCGATGACTTTTCTGGATAATGACCTCCGACTTCATTCCAGTGAGATCGTTGGGTATTCTTCTCGCTTTGTCAGGGTCGCCTCCCGTGATAACGGCAGCGGTTCCCAACGTGATGGCTGATGCGGCTCCCGCAGTCACCATCGCCCCTTCGCATCGCAGTAGTTGGGCGAGGCGGGCACCTACTTTCTCCTGAAGGTCTTCGAGGCGCACGTACTGAAGGGAGGCGTACTGGATGGCCTGGATCACTTCCGGAGGCATCAGCGACGCGGTGAGCGCCGTGTAAGTGCCGGCAGCGTTGATAAAGGTGCGGAGGCCGAGCTCTTTGAAATAATCGCGCGGAACTTCACCCGCCACTGCCTGAGCCCGTGACGGGTGCGCGAGGGCTCCCGTCAGGGGCAGGGCAGCAAGCGTTTTTAGGACTTGTCGTCTTACCGTCATGGCTTATGGTTTGAGTGTGGCGATGACATCGATTTCTACCAGTGAGTTGCCGGGGATTCCGCCATAGGCGGCAATGGTAGTGCGCACCGGAGGTTTCTTACCAAAGCGTCCGCGAAAAACCTCGTTCATTTTCTTGTAGTCAGCGAGGTCGGCCAGATATACGTTGCATTTGAGCACGTGCTCCATCGATGAGCCTGCTTTCTCCAGTTCTTTCTGGACTTCTTTGAGCACATGATCAGTGTGCGCTGTGATATCACCTTCGAAGTGCGCGCCCTTTCCCGCGATATAGACGAGTCCGTTGTGAACCACGGCGCTGGAGAAGAGCGGAATTTCCTGGTCGGTCACTACACCCAAAACCTCTTTCTCCGGAACGGGATCGGCAGCGTGGGCGGTGGCTGTCATTCCAAACATGGCCGATAGGCCGACGGTGATTTTCTTGAAGAGAGATCTTCTGCTGTTGTTGGTTTTCATAGGCTATTTGTATTTGCGTTTATTTGTTGCTTACCATTACGGTTTGTCTGATGCGACCGACATCTTCGGGCGTTATGTCGCTGGCATTGTTGCCGAAGTTCTGGCGGATGTACGTGAGTAGGGTAGCCACTTCGGCGTCGCTCAGGAAAGAGTGCTGCGGCATCGTACCGTTGTAGAGTTCGCCTTCCACTTCCATAGGGCCTTCCATACCCTTGAGGACTATACTGATGAGGAGGTTCTTATCGCCTGTAACCCAGGGTGACCGGGCGAGGGGGGGGAACCGCCCCGACGCGCCTTTTCCATCGCGCTGATGGCAGGCCGTGCAATATGTTTCGTAAAGCTGCGCCCCTCCGGTGAGGAAATCTTTTTCCAGAAGATCTTCGGTGATGTGAGGTTGCTTGAGATTGCTGCTGAGCTGGCGTCGTTGTTCCATACCCGCGAGTTGAGCGGGTCCGAAGCTGCGTTTGTCTCCCTTGTAAACGATTCGCCATATACGCCCCTTTTCGGTGTCAGCAATGTAGAGAGAGCCATCCGGTCCTTCCGAGAGTCCCATAGGTCGGAATTCGGCATCGCGAACGTTCACGATGGGGTCGACGCCTGCGAATCCATCGGCGAAAATTTCGTATCGGTTACTGAGCCTTCCGTTTTCAAAGGGGACGAAAGCAATACAGTATCCGGCCTGTGGATAGGGGCCGCGGTTCGTAGAGCCGTGGAAGGCAATAAACGCACCGTTGCGATAGCGCTCCGGGAACTGATTCCCGCGATAGAATAGGATGTCGTTGGGGGCCCAGTGTCCGGGAAATCCAATCACGGGCTTTTCATATCGGTCGCAGTAGGCTACCTCGGTCCCATCGCCCCCGTACTCGGGGGCCAGTACTTTCTTTTCGGCGACCTGATCGTAATAACAATAGGGCCAACCGCCGTGCATGCCTTCAGTGACGCGGAAGAGTTCTTCAGAGGGGAGCTCGGCACTTGCCCACGCGGAATAGAGGTTTGGCCAAAGGCGTCGCAGGTCATCGCGCCCGTGTTGTACCGTATAGACGACGTCTTCGGTGGGATGCCATTCAATGGCGACGATACTTCGCAATCCGGTGGCGAACAACTTTCCGTCGCGTTGTGTCTGATTCGGTTTGTCTGCACTGAATCGCCAGATTCCTCCGTGATCTTCAAGCGTGGGGCATGGATCGATGCCCGGCGAATAGGGGGTGCGTTTCATTTGCTGACAATTGTTGGATGGTGCACCGAAGGGTACATACAGGTAGCCGTCGGCATCGAAAGCAATGGGTTTGGCGATATGTTCGTGGCTACCGTGGGGGTGGTCATCGATAACGATGGGCTCGGCGACGGTGTCGGGAAGGAGTTGTCCGGGAATGAGCTTGCTGCGATAGACGACAAGCTGGGAGCTGTAATAGATATACCCGTTGTGAATGCGCATAGCCGTACCGTACGATCCGTCCGGAGGATAATTTCCGAAGGGTATGATAAGGTCGGCTCTTCCGTCGCCCGTAGTATCGCGCAGAGCTATGTTTCCTCCTTCGCGGGGGAATCGGGCTTTAACGTAGATGTCTCCGTTGTCGCGTACCGCGATGTGTCGGGCTCTTCCGCGGAGGCTGTCGACGACAACAAAGGCTTCAAAGCCGTCGGGCAGAAACAGTCCACCATTGTCGGGATCACCGGGCGGAAGCTCGTACGTGGAGGAGCATTGCCATTCCGTTGTCAGCGCGGTGATGATCGCGAGCAAGGTGGCAGTTCTTTTGAGGAGAGGTCTCATAGCGCGAATTGTAAGCCTGTACCATCAGTTCTATCAATTCCGTTTAATTCTGTCAATCCGGATGCGCGAGGCGCGTCCGGCACCTTGATCGCAGTGCTACCGGTATTCTTCGGCAGCGAGGCCGTTGAGGTCGTATACGATGCGTCCGTCGCGGAGCGTGAGTTCGCAGGTCAGCTTGCGGTCGCCGATGATTTTCTTACCCGAGACATCGACGAACCCGAACTGTCCTTTCTGCAGACTGAAAATGGCGATGTCGGCGGGTGCGCCAGGGCTGAGGTGGCCAAGTTCGTCGCGATGAATGACCTGTGCCGGCGTCCAGGTGGAGGCGCGGATCACTTCCGGAAGGGTTAGTCCGCAGTTCAGCAGTTTGGAGACGACGTTGAGCATATCCTTCATAGCCCCATTCATGCTGCCGGTATGGAGGTCGGTGCTTATGGTGTTCGGTTTGAGTCCTTGTTTGATCGCTGGGATAGCTTGCTCAAAGAGGAAGCTCCCGCCACCGTGTCCGACATCGAAAATGATTCCGCGTTTCTGTGCCTCGAGTGCCCAGGGTTGAAGCCGGGAATCAACCACGAGTGTCCCGCGTCCTGCAACCCCGGCGTAGCAATGAGTGTAGATATCGCCCGGCCTCAGTTTATCCATCAGGAGCGTTCGAAGGGGCAGGGGAGGGTTAGCTCCGCCGAAGTCGATCATCACCGGAAGTTCAGCGAGATTTCCGGCTTCGACGACGCGTTCGGTGGGCAACCATTCATGTCCGCTGTAATGAGCGAGTTTAAAGCCAACGATGTATTGTTTGTTGGCACGAGCTGTCATGGCGGCAAGTTTCGGATCCATGTCAGCGGTGTTTTGCTCGTTGACGCCTCCGCTCATGCCGGCTCCGACGATATTGAGGAACGCCAGAATTCGTGTGCGGGATTTTTCAATGACATTTTCGCGGTAGGTGTTGAAGTTTCTCCAGCCGGGGCCTCCGGCGTCGACGGCTGTTGTTACGCCGGCGCGGAAGGTGAAGCCATCGGGCGGAAGGGCGGTAAAGCTATTCGCCAGGTAGGAGTGAGGTTGTGTTCCCCAGAAGTGGTGCCCGTGCAGGTCAATCAGTCCGGGCGTTACATAGAGGCCGGTGGCGTCGATGGTCTTCCTGGCCTGCAGACGGAGGTTGCGCCCCGTCTGGAAGACTTTGTTTTCGTGCACCGCAATGTCCATCACGCCATCGATATTGTTTCGGGGATCGATAACATGGCCATTGCGGATGAGGAGATCGACTGTCTGGGCGTCGGAAACCGAGGGCATCCACGCGAACAGGAGAATGAGCAGGAAGATGGGTAAGTTCATGTCGGGAGGTTTTTTTATTTCCGGTTAAGAAGGTTGTTCTGGTACTTGTTGTTTCTCGTCGGCCGTCACGGGGATAACATCCCGTGGCGGTTTGCTTCGCCACCACGTGGCGAGTGACGAGCCGGTTATGTTCATTAGCGGACCGAAGATGGCAGGCGCGAGTCCGACCGTTTCCACCTTTCCCATGGTAAGGGCGAGTCCCGATGCGAGGCCACCGTTTTGCAGGCCTACTTCGATGGCGATTGTGCGGCAGGATCTTTCGTCAAGCCCTATGACGCGCGAGGCGCCGTAGCCGATGACAAAGCCGGAGAGGTTGTGCAAGAGGACTGCGAGGACCAGCAGGGGGCCGACGGCAAGGAGACTGTCGCGTCCCGCGGCGGTGATGATGGTGATGATCACTGCGATAGAGACCATCGAAAGTACGGGCATGGCCTTGTCCAGCCAGGGGAACTTCCCGCCGAGGAAGTGGTTGTAGAGCAAGCCCGCGCAAATGGGAATGATGACCATTTTGATTATGTCGATCATCATCGCTGTGAATTCAATGGCGACGAATTCACCGGCCAGGATTTTCATCAACACCGGTGTCATGACCGGAGACATCAGCGTGGCAACAGCGGTGACGGTCACCGAAAGCGCTACGTTGGCATTGGCGATATAGGCCATGACATTAGACGCAAGACCACTGGGGACACAGCCGATCAGGATGATGCCCGCAGCGATTTCAGCGGGGAAGGGAAAGGTGGATGCGATCGTAAATCCGACGAGAGGCATGATCGTAAACTGACACGCCAGCGCGATGAAGACAGCACGGGGCGCGCGAATCACTCCTCCGAAATCGCGAAACCCCATGGTGGTTCCTACACCGAACATGATAAGTTGAAGCAAGGGAACGATGAGCTTTTTGAAAGAATAGTCGCCCAGCCCCTCGAACACTTCGGGGTAAAACAGGGATGCGGCAACAGCGGTGAAGATCCAGGAAGTGTAGGAGAAACCCCGCAGCGATCGGAAGCCCTGAAACGCGATGGCCAGAAGGGCGAGTCCCGGGATGAGGACAAAGCTCGCCGGAGTGACACTTCTCGCGAACAGCAATCCAACCCCGACGGCGATAAGGGCCAGGGAAGCGATGAGCATTAGTCGGAAGAGGTCTTTTTGCTTCATAATGCGAAGGTTCAGTTCCCGTAATCGTCCCTCCCTTCGGCATCGGCCGGTATCCCCAGTCCTTTACACTCAACAGACCTTAATGTATCCCTGAATTCAGATACGAGTCGAGGTTTTGTTGGGTGATAACCTCCAGCGGAAACAGTTCTTCGCGCGGAGGTTCTTTCTTAAAGACGAGGTGATTCCCGAGGTGGCTGACACTGAGGAAGGCCTGTCGTTTAGGGTTTTGGTTTATCAGGAAGTCGATAGTTCCGTTTCGGAGATACCTGAGGTTATCCGTGAGGATGTCGTAACCGATCAGGCGGATGTGTTGTTTCCCGTGTTTTTCGAGACGAGCAGCGACCACCGATGTGCCTTTGGACGTGCTGACAAAGATGCCCTTCAGTTTGTTGTTCATGAGCAATTCGTCAATGCTTTGCTGGAGACCGGGCTCGTCGGGGCGGAAACTGTATTCCTTTATTTCAAAGTGATAGGTGTTGCGGTGAGCGAAATACGCGCGAAAACCGCGCTCTTTTTCAAGGAGGTGGAGGGAGTTGTGGAAGTCTTCATCGAGGTGAAGCACGGCGAGAAGGCCATCTGATTGCTGTCCGAGGTACATGAGTTCAGCGCCAACGGTTCCGCTACGGTACGCATCCTGCCCGATAAAGGTAAGAGGGCGCAACTCCGGAATATTGGTATTGAAGAGCACGCACGGAATCTGTTGTTCGCGGACATCCTCGAAGAAAGTAAGGGCCTCGTTGTAAAAGATCGGAGCGGTAACTACGCCATCGGGCCGGGCGGCGAGGGCTTCTTTGGCGACTTTCTTGAACGACTCCTTATTGTATTGATCGAAGGCGTAGATGTCGATCGCGGTGTTGTAGTAGGCCCATTCCGACTGCGCAAGTCGAATGCCCTCGGCCGTTTGTGCCCAGTAGCCATCGTTGGCCGGATCGGGCAGGAGGGCAGCAATGCGATAGTTCCGGTTTGAACTCAGCGTCCGTGCAATCAGATTGGGCTTGTAGTCAATTTCCTGAAGCACCTTCATGACCTTCTGGTACGACTCGGGTGACACACGGCCGCGGTTGTGAAGCACGCGATCGACCGTTCCCTTCGAAACCCCCGCCATCCGGGCAATGTCCTTTATTCTCACTTTTCCAGGGTTCATGTGTCGTCAGTGTGTTGCTTTCAGGTTTAAAGCCGTGTTGTGCAAACATTCCGGGAACGTTTGCAGGTGACCGTATTCCATTACAATTATCATCTATAATAGCAATTATATTTCGTAAAAGTGTGTTTGCGGACACATTTAGTTTGTGTCCGCCTACATGGCAAAATTTTTTGCTTGCTTTTCCAATACCGTTTATATAAGTTTATAATACATTTATTTAAGCGGCGCACCCTTGATGCGAACGCCTCCCCAAAAAAAAGAAAGCAAATCTTAACCCCCCAACCACATGAAAAAACGTTTACTAGGATTCATGTTAGCGTTCCTGGTGGGCAGTACTGTTGCTTATTCGCAGCAGGCCGTCTCAGGACGAGTGACGAGTGGTGGATTCCCTCTTCCCGGTGTGTCTATTCTGGTGAAGGGAACGACTACCGGTACGTCGACAGACGCCGACGGACGATTTACCATCCGGGTTCCTGACAACAGCTCCGTCCTGGTGGTCTCCTTTATAGGATATACCACCCAGGAGATTGAAGTGGGCAGTCAGACGAACCTTTCCATTGAGATGACGGAAGATACCCGCCAGCTGGGCGAAGTTGTCGTAACGGCGTTGGGTATTGAGCGGGAGTCCAAATCACTGTCGTATGCGACTCAGACGGTTGATGGAAGCGAGCTGATGGAGGCCCGTGATCTCAACATTCTCAACAGTTTGTCGGGTCGCGCGGCGGGCGTAGAGATTCAGAAGAGCAGTTCTGGCGCGGGGGGATCAACCAAGATTCTTATTCGAGGCGAGAAGTCGCTCAGCGGTAACAGCCGGCCGTTGTTTGTGATCGACGGGGTTCCTATGGCCAACAACGTCGGAGGTCAGCCCGGAATGTGGGGCGGTACCGACCAGGGCGATGGCTTCAGTCAGATCAACCCCGATGACATCGAAAGCATAACCGTCCTCCGCGGACCCAACGCAGCGGCGCTGTACGGAAGCCAGGGGGCCAACGGTGTGGTGCTGATCACGACGAAAAAAGGTAAAGAAGGCGCTGCCCGCGTCGAGTTCAGTACAGGGGTTACACTGGAGACCATCCTCAAGAAACCCGAACTCCAGTTCAAATACGGGGCGGTCGGCAATGCCAAAGAGAGCTGGTCAACAACGCCCGGAGATTACGCAAGCGATTATGTCGACGACTGGTTTCAGACGGGCATAAATACCATTAATACCATTAGCGTAAGCGGTGGTACCGAGAGAACCAACGCCTACTTCTCTTATGGAAATGTGACCGCCAGGGGCATAACACCAACCAATACTTACGGACGGAATAACTTCACATTCAAGCAGTCGACCAAAATGTTGAACGACAAGGTCACGGTGAACTCCAGTGTAATGCTGTCAGATGAGAAGGCGGAGAACAGGATGCCCTCGGGATATTATCTGAACCCGCTGACCGGTTTATATATGTTCCCTCGCGACCGCGATTTCGCTGATTTTAAGGAGAATTATCAGGTATTCGACCCGGCGCGGAATATGATGGCGATGAACTGGTTTGTCGTCGATCACCATCAGTCGAATCCTTACTGGATAATTCACAAGCAACCGCGACTCGACAGGACGAAACGCGCCATTGCCAGCGCCGATGTGAACTATGCAATCAGTGATCGCCTGAGTTTCGCGATCCGGGGGAATTACGACTTTGCCCTCAAATCGTTCGATCAGCGTCACTCGGCCACTTCCAATTCTACCAACGTTCATCTGAACGGGTCGTGGCAATACCAGAAGTATACGGACGAGCTGATTTACTCGGATGCTATTTTGCGGTATGCAGTTAAGTCGGGCGACTTCGATGTAAATATCATCGCTGGAGGAAGCTACCAGCAACAGGTGTACGGAGATGGTATCAGCGTGCCCGCCAGTTCAGGTGAAGGAGTTCGTTATCCGAACGAGTTTTCCCTGCAAAACCTGATGCCCAATGTTATTGTAAGTTCTACGATGAGTTTCCGGGAAATCCGTGAAAGTATCTTCGCCAACGCGACGATTGGCTTTCAGGAAAAACTCTACCTCGATGTCTCCGGACGAAACGAATGGTCTTCTACTCTGGCGCTAACGGGTAACGAATCTTATTTCTACCCGATGGTGGGCTTGTCGGGCGTGATCAGTGAAATGATTGCCTTGCCGGGCGCTGTAAGCTTTGCCAAGTTGCGCACCTCGTACACAACGACTGCCCGCCCCGTGGGCTTCAACGTAATCTGGCCGCATAATACTCCGGATGGTACCAACTACAAAATCGCGCGCAATACGAGAAGGCCCTTCCTCGATGGAAAACCTGAAATGATGAAGAGTCTTGAGTTTGGTGCGAATCTGAAATTCTTAGACGACCGGATTGGACTGGATTTCACGTACTACAACTCAACCAGTACGAATCAATTCATCACCCTTCCACCATCACCGGGTGAACCTTACTCAAGCATCCTTGTAAACGCCGGAAAGATTACCAATAAGGGGATTGAGATTGCGCTTGACGCAACGCCCGTCTACTCGCAGCAGTTTATGTGGCAAACCGGCCTCAACTTTTCACGCAATACCAACAAGATTGTTGAGACTCACCCCGATCTGAATGAGGAAGTTACCTTTAGTACGGGAGCGTCTGAAGGCTATTTTTCACGATTCAAGGTAGGAGGTTCCTTCAACGATATTTATGTCTATAAGTACCAGCGTGACGACCAGGGTCGGATTGTTCTCAATGACGATCTTCAACCATTGAAAACCCCGGAAGTTGAGTACGCAGGGCACCTCAATCCTGATTTTATTCTCGGATGGAGCAACAGTTTCACCTATGGTAATTTCAGTTTGAACTTCATGGTTACCGGAAAGTTCGGGGGTGTTGCCTTCAGCCAGACCGAATCCATGCTTGACGGTGCCGGAGTGAGCAAACGCACGGCCGATGCGCGCGATGCGGGGGGTGTTAAGGTGAATGCCGTGAAGCAGTCGGATGCCACACCGGTCAGTACGGTGCCCGCTGAGACCTGGTACCGCGCCGTGGGCGATAGAAACGGGATCGGAGAGGCCTATGTGTTTGACCGGACCAACGTC
>CAZHIQ010000022.1:0-7290 GCA_964532595.1 uncultured Roseivirgaceae bacterium | reverse complement strand
CTTATGAAAAAGTTAAGATATACACTTTCCGTGCTATCCTCAGCGATGCTGATGGTAGTGATAAGTTCCTGTACGGATTTCGAAACGTTTAACCGAAATCCGTGGCAGATAACGGATAAATCGCTGGAGCAGGACTTCAACAACGTGGGGGCCTACTATCCGGAGATGCTGAACAACATCTTTCAGGATCAGGTTGCCCACAACCTTGTGCACGAAGCGTTTGTTGGCCATCTGGGTACACCGACACCCTTTGTTGGAAACCGGAATAACACCACCTACTATATCACCTGGGGTGATTCGTATTGGAATGGTGTTTACAACAACATCATGGCGCCGGTGTATCAGATTCTGAATTTCGTTATTACCGACGAAACGCGCGAACAGTTTATGGTTTTTGAAGGATGGGCGAAGCTTATCCGCGTGATCGGAGCTTCGCGCCTGTCGGCCTATCATGGCCCAATCATCTATACCAACTACGGAAAGCTTGAAGGCGCCAATATCTACGACAGTGAGGAGGTGTTGTACAATACATGGTTCGAAGAACTCGATGAAATCAGGCAGATCTTTGAGGATAACATCGACTCAAAGGCCATTGCAAAATTCGATGCGAGCTATGCAGGCGACATGACGAAATGGATAAAAGTGGTGAACAGCTGGCGCCTCTTCCTGGCGATGCGTATTTCAAAAATAAAACCTGATCTCGCCAAGTCCGAGGGTGAAAAAGCGATTGCCGATCCAGGTGGATTAATCACCACCCTGGATGACGCTTGGTACCTCTCGCTGTACGGCGGTCCGTTCCGCCCCGGACGTATCTGCTTTGAGTGGGGCGATACCCGCATGGGAGCGGCCATGGAATCAGTTCTTGGCGGTTACGACGATCCCCGCGTTGAAAAACTGTTCGATCCGGCAACCGATGCAAGCTTGTACGCCGATCATCCGGATTTCCCTTACAAAGGAATCCAAAGCGGTGCCTATATCAATGCAAAGGATGACCGTCTTGAATTTTCGACCATTGATGAACAATTCAATTCGCAGACTAACAACTATAACAACCACCGCAGGATGTTAATGCCGAGCGATGTTCTCTTCACTCTTGCGGAAGCGTCGCTGAGAGGATGGGCTGGCGCGGGTTCTGCCCAGGACAATTATGAGGCGGGAATACGGGCCTCTTTTGCTGAGTGGGGTGCCTCCGGTGTCGATGACTATCTCGAGAACGACACTGACCTGCCCTGGGATTACGTAGACCCCAAAGACAACCGGAATAACTTCACGAACCGGATGACGGTCACGGTTAAATGGGATGAAGCGGCCGACAACGAGGAGAAGCTGGATAAAATCCTTACCCAGAAATGGATATCGTCAGTTCACAACACCATTGAGATCTGGGTCGATCATCGCAGGACGGGATATCCCAAGCTTCCTTATGTTTCGAAGAACGACAGCGATGCAACGTGGGGTGTCATTCCGGATAACGATTTTATTCGGAGGATGCCCTTCGTTGACGGCGAGCGGAACAACAACCCTCAAGGGGTTGCGGATGCCACTACTAAATTGGGTGGCCCCGATGAAATCGGAACGCGCCTGTGGTGGGATGTGGATGCTCCCAACTTCTAGCGGAATCATATGATTACAAAAAACCAACTGGCTTAAGGGCTGGTTGGTTTTTTGTCTTTCTGACAAGGTCGATGAAATACATGAACGAGTCTTTGTCGAACGCAATCGTCGCGCGATTTGCCATGTGTACTGCGGTTGCTGTGACTGTATTAGTCAGCGCTTTTTCCTGTGCGATGAAGCCTGCGGATCAGTCGCTGTCGTTGGAGGAATATCGGAATCTCGGCGTGCCTGATCCGGTAAAGCCGTGGCAAATCAGTGATTATACGCAGGCATGGAACGCATTGTCGCTCGTGAAATGGCGCATGCCGCATCAGTTGCCCGTGCGCGACAGCCCGAAGTCCGGCGCTTTGTTTTCCCACATGCTGAGCCTCGATTATCTGAGCTTTCTGGAGGATACGACAATGGCTCTCCATGAAAAGGCGATGCAGCTGGTGGAGTTCGTTCGTGTGTATGACTATTGGATGGATATCTATAGCGCTCCTACATTGAAGAAAAATCACTATCACCGCGAGATTGTAGCGTTAAAGCAGTTTCATCTTCATCTCATGGAGTCGATGTTGCACTTGGCAAACCGGATTAATGCGTCGGATGATCCGGCCGACAAAGCACTCCAGTATGGATACAAATCGATCAAGGGAAATTACCTTACTGCCTTAAGTACTTTCCTGGAAATGCCCTGCCTGGGGCCTCCCTTCCTGACACGCGATCTTGAGACAGTGGCGGATAGTGTTTACGCGTCGGCGATGAGAAACAGGAGCGTTCTCGATCATGATGAAGTCGCCGTGCTGGTAAGATCGCTGCAATCCGCCACGGATAGCACCTCCTCAAAATACGTTCGCAGGAAGTACCTGGACCTGCAGCGCTCACTTAAAGAAACATAATAACGATATGGCTATGAAGGTTTCACGTTTTTGTTGGTGGTTCGGATTGTTTTCCCTGATCATGTGTTCGTGCTCGTCTGATAAGAAGACGATGTTCGTGGAGCTAGATCCGGAAAAAACAGGCGTGCAATTCTTTAATCGCCTTGTGGAGACAGATGAGAGAAATATCCTGACCTATATCTACTTTCACAACGGTGGAGGTGTTGCCGCCGGGGACCTGAACAACGATGGTCTGACCGATCTTGTGTTCACCGGAAACGAGAATGGAGACAGAATCTATCTGAACCGGGGTGATTTTGTGTTCGAAGACATCACGGCCGGCTCGGGGATTGAAGACCACGGAGGCTGGAGTACAGGCGTCCTGCTGGTTGACATCAATAGCGATGGCTGGAATGATATCTATATTTGCCGCTCAGCCAATCCGGTTCGTGCCAAGCGGAAGAACTTGCTCTACATCAACAATAAGAACGGTACGTTCACCGAGCAAGCGGCAGCCTGGGGGCTGGATGACTCCGGATATTCAACCCACGCGGCTTTTTTCGACTACGACAAAGACGGCGACCTCGACATGTTTCTGCTCAATCACTCGCTGCAGAATTTCGCTATGGGAAAGGAACTGGCGGTCCTCAAGAGACGGTTGAGCATCGATTTCGGAAGTAAGCTCTATCAGAACAACAACAACGTGTTTACCGATGTCAGCGAGAAAGCAGGCATCGTATCAAACGTAATCAGTTTCGGATTGGGGGTAGCGATCGGCGATGTGAACGACGATGGCTGGCCCGACATCTATGTGTCGAACGACTTCAAGGAGCAGGATTATCTGTACATCAACAACGGTGACGGAACTTTTAGCGACGAGACTGAAAAACGTCTCGACCATCTTTCCATGTTCTCCATGGGATCCGATATGGAAGATATCAACAATGATGGCTTGATCGATTTGCTGACGACTGACATGCTGCCCCCGGATAACTTCAGGCTCAAGACGACTGCCGGGGCGGAAAACTTCGACAAGTACAACCTCTTCCATGAGGCCGGTTTCTACTGGCAGTATATGCGCAACATGCTGCACATTAACAACGGTGACGGGACGTTCAGTGAAGTCGGTACCCTCGCCGGGATATCCAGCACTGACTGGAGTTGGGCGCCTTTGTTTGCCGATTTTGATAATGACGGAAACAAGGATCTGTTTGTAACCAACGGCTCGGGCAGGGATTACACGAATATGGACTATATGAAGTTCATGGTCGACTATCAGACCGAACTGTATGCTACGGGTAAGGAAATTCCCCTTCTTGAACTGCTCGATCGGATGCCCCTGGTTGAGATCAACAACTACATATTCAGAAATAACGGCGACCTCACGTTCACTTCAAAAGTAGCGGAGTGGGGGATGGAAAAGACCGGCATCTCGTCGGGCGCGGCTTATGCCGACCTCGACAATGACGGCGATCTGGATCTCATTGTCAACAACGTTAACGACTTTGCCACGATTTACCGCAACGATAGCAGAAGCGCCGATGGAAACAATTACCTCAGAATCCGACTGCAGGGGCCTCCGGGAAATACGGGGGCATTCGGAACGCGCGTGAAGATGTATGCCGGAGATCTGCAGAATTACCGCGAGCACTACACGTCACGCGGTTATGCTTCCTCCGTGGAGGAGTATGTTCATTTTGGACTGGGTAGACGGAGCGAGGTTGACTCGGTCGTCGTTGTTTGGCCCGACGGTGCACGACAGGTTGTCAGGCAGCCCGCGGTCAATTCGGTGCTGTCGCTCAGTCGTTCAGATGTACCTTGGGTGATGCAGGTAGCGGCGCCGAAAGAGAAGGTGTCGGGGATGCAAACACTCTACTCACCGGTGGCCGACGCGATTTCGTTCGTCCATGAAGAGAATCATTTCAACGACTTCAAGGTGCAATCTCTCTTGCCACATTTTCTTTCAAGGCCTGGACCGGGACTCGCGAAGGGTGACATTGATGGTGACGGTCTTGAGGATTTGTATGTAGGCGGAGCGAAGGGATTTGCTGGAAAGCTTTTCCGACAAATCCGGCCGGGGGAGTTTTCGGTATTGCCAGCTCCCTCGATTGAGTCGGATGCAGGAAGTGAAGATGTGAACGCCGTGTTTTTTGATGCCGACAGCGATGGTGATCTGGACTTGTATGTGGTCAGCGGGGGATATGAATTTGCTCACGACGAGAAAGCCCTTGAAGATCGCCTTTACCTCAACGACGGTAAAGGTGGATTCACGAAATCGGAGGGTCTTCCGGCCATTCCTGTTTCTACGGCCTGTGTGCGCCCGTTGGACATCGATGGGGACGGAGACCTCGATTTGTTTGTCGGCGGACGGCTCGTGCCCGGAAGGTATCCCGAGGCTCCTGGCAGTTTCCTGCTTGAGAATGACGGCAAGGGCAACTTTGTGGACGCTTCGGAGCGTTTTGCTGACGGTAACTCACTGGGTATGGTCACCGACGCTGTTGTTGCCGATTTGAATGGGGATAATTGGCCTGACCTGATCGTAGTAGGTGAGTGGAGTCCGATTCGGGTTCTTATCAATGACGCCGGATCACTGAAGGATCGGACTGAAACGTATATCACTCAGCCCAGCCAGGGATGGTGGAACACGATTCACGCCGCTGATTTTGACAATGACGGAGACCTGGATTTCGTTGTGGGCAACCTGGGGCTGAACTCGCACGTCAGAGCCGACCCGGCCAAACCGGCGAGCATTTACTACAGCGACATCGATGCCAACGGGTCGGTTGACCCGATCCTGACTTATTACATCGGAGACACGTCTTATCCGGCCTATTACCTCGACGATCTGATTTCCCAGGTTCCTTCTCTGCGGAAGAAGATCTTTTACTACAAAGATTACGGCAAGACAACCATCGAAGACATTCTACCGGGAAATACCGTTGATGGCGTGCCGGTACTTACCGCCAATAAGTTTGAAAGTGTTGTGCTGCGTAACGACGCGGGAGTGCTTACACTGATTGATCTTCCTGTTGAGGCCCAGTTTGCCCCGGTGTTTTCGGTGTTGACCACCGATGTCAATGACGATGGTTTTGAAGATATCGTCCTCACCGGTAACCTGACGCAGTCGCGGGTACTGTTTGGTCGTTATGATGCCAACCACGGGATGCTGTTTCTCGGAGACGGAAAGTGCGGGTTTACCTATGTCCCCCAACATCGCTCGGGTTTCAAGCTTCGCGGTGATGTAAGAAGTTCCGTGGCTATTGATGAGTTGCTGATCTTCGGTGTGAATTCCGATTCTCTACGCGTTTACAGGAGAGAGGGAGCGAAGCGGTCTGGGATATGAAATCATCACTGGTCCGCCGTGGCGGCCGACCAGTGATGTTTTTACTTAGATTAGTTGACCGTGGCGGTCGTTGTTTCATTCTGCGTTTGCTTTTTACTGCGCATCCAGAAGAGAAGGATGGTGAAAGCGACGATCAGGATGAGGGGGAAGGCTACCATTTTCTGCAGCGTAGCTTGTCCGGCTGCGAGTTCCAGCGCATCGCCCGTCAGTCCAGAGGCAGCGTATTCCGCGCTGGAGGCATCA
The DNA here is from genome assembly GCA_964532595.1 of uncultured Roseivirgaceae bacterium. Lineage (GTDB taxonomy): Bacteria > Bacteroidota > Bacteroidia > Cytophagales > Cyclobacteriaceae > Chryseosolibacter. Next base: position 1,230 of record CAZHIQ010000022.1, on the reverse strand, counting down.
ATCCAGCCCCCGATAATCGGTTGCCAGATGGAGGTAGAAAACATGCCGAAGGCGCCGACGATCGAGAGGCCGATAGCGCCTGAGCGCGGCATTTTTTCGGCGGTAAAGCCCAGCATGTTCGGCCAGAAGTAGCAAACGCCTACGGCAAAGACGATGGCGGCGACATAGGCCATAGAGCCAGTCTGTGTGCCGAGCAGGAAAATGCCAAGAGCCGTGACGATGGCCGATCCGAGCAGCACACCTGTCTGGTCGAACTTGTGAACGAAGTCACCCCCCCAGTAGCGGCCTACGGCCATGAGACCGGTTACGATGGCCAGGATGATCATGGGTTCAGCACCGCTGGCCGACAAGATCAGCGAAGTCCATTGCTGCGGTCCGAATTCCGAAATGGCCGTCAGGGTCATGCACGCACAGATGAATATAAACAGCGGTGAAAGCATAGCCTTAACGTTGCTCGAGAGCGAAGCAACTTCTCCGGTCGGCTCCGGAAACTTTTGTCCCCAGAAGAGGTAGGCGTAGATCAGGGTGGGGATGATGATAATGCCAAATTGCGCCTGCCAGCCCAGTTCAAGTTCGGTCATACCGAAGGAGAGAAGGCTTCCCAGGAAGATCCCGCCGGGGAACCACATATGGAAGCGATTCATTAGCGTATTCATCATACGGCCACTATAGGCCGTTGCGATCATGGGATTACACGCTGCCTCGGTACATCCGTTACCGATGCCGATAAACAACATACCCGCGAGGAGTCCGCCGTAAGCACCCGAAAAAATGGTGAGCAACAAGCCGACACCATGGGCAAAGAAGGCAATCTGCATGATGCGCTTCGGGCCGATAGCGTTGTAAAAAATCCCACCCAGTACCATGGAAATAGGGAATCCAAGGAACCACATCTGGTTAATAAAGCCCAATTGCGTCGCGTTGAGGCTGAAAGCTTTCCCAAGCTCTCCCAGCACCCCCGCGCGGATGGCAAATGAGAAGGCAGTTGTGATCAGGGCAAAACAACTACCATAAAAAAGCCTTTTACTGTTGTCGTTCATAGGTTCGGTGTTTGGTTATTGTCGGGTAAAATAGGGGAAAAAAGTGGTAAAGTGTTGAAGTTTTAGAGCGTTAAAGCATTAGAGTGTCATAGCTACCTCACGGAACGCAGCGGAGGGAGGTATTGAAGTTTACGGCGCAGGCGTCATTCCCGCCACGGCGGGCAGGCGTCCCTCGTCCCTCGTCCCTCGT
>CAZHIQ010000021.1:45148-49340 GCA_964532595.1 uncultured Roseivirgaceae bacterium | reverse complement strand
GGAATCGCTACTTCGCGCGTAGCCTTACCGATAAATGAGAAGATGAGCGTGCCCCCATCTTCCGGTACCGACAAACTGAATCGCCCGGAGGCGTCAGTCGTCGTGCCTCCTTGTGAACCGGTGTCCTTCAGAAGCACCGTCACCCCCGGAAGAGGGTCACCCTGGCCGTCAGAAACAACACCCGTCACCACGCGTGTCGTCTGCGCCAAACCAGCGACAATCGCCGCCAGCACAAACAGGAAGGTTAAACCTCCCCCTAAGGCGTAAATCTGTTTTTTCATAGAGTGTGGGTTGATTTGAGCTTCAATTCTTTCCGCCGTCGCAATCCATTTAAAGGAATGCAACGTTTTTTAACTAAATGTAACTAGATTTAAACATAAATTAACCTTTTGAAACATGCAATCTAAAACGTTTGAAATTTTTTCAATCGTTGGAAATAGGCCTATTAGAGGCCTTTTTTTAGCAACAGCTGCGGGTGTGATTAATGCCGAAACGGCTTTACCAGCTAATTTAATTTGCTTAAATTTGCTTTCAGAATATGACGATTACAGACCGACACGAGCTCATTCTAAAGATACTGCAGGAAAACGGCCGCGTTTCTATACAGGAACTCAGCGACCTCATCAAGGTCTCGGGCGTCACTATTCGGAAAGACTTGAAGCTGCTGGAAGACAAAAAGCTGCTATTCCGAACGCGTGGAGGAGGGTCACTGACAAACCCTTACACGATCGAAAGACCGATAAACGAAAAGGAACTCATCAACGCGGAGGAAAAGAAGAGAATCGCCAAAGCAGCGATCAAACTCATCGGTCAGAATGATTCTATAATGATCGGCTCCGGAACCACAGTGTTTGAAATAGCGCGATTCCTCAACCCCGCCCAGCACCTGACGGTTATTACCCCTGCAGCTAAAGTCACCCTGGAACTCTCCGGACGACGTAACGTCGAGGTATTCCAACTGGGGGGAATTGTACGCCCCAACTCATCTTCCGTCGCAGGCGCACATGCGGAACGACTACTGGAAGACATCTCCTGTGGAGTACTCTTCCTGGGTGTTGACGGTATCGACCTCGACTTTGGATTCTCCATCACCAACATCGCCGAAGCCACGCTCAATCAAAAGATGATTGAAACAGCACAGGTCGTCGCTATTCTCGCCGATAGCACCAAATTCGGTAAAAGAGGATTAGGTCGGATCTGCGACTTCGAACAGGTACACTATGTGGTCACAGACAATAAAGTGCCCACGAACGCAGTAAAAGCGCTCGAAGAACGCGGCATACAGGTCATTATCGCCTGACCTACTTCACTTCCCCCTTAACTCCTGTATCCTTCCAGCTACGTGTACGACCGGACTCGATTACGGCTTCGCATACCTTTTGCGTTTCCAGGGCATCACGGAATGTAGGATGACACGGCTCGCCGCTTTCAAGACTTTTTAGAAAGTCGGCCGCCTGATGAATAAAGGTGTGCTCATAACCGATAATCAAGCCCGGAACCCACCACCGGTCCATATAAGGTTGATCGCCATCCGTTACAAGAATCGACCGCCATCCCCGAACAATAGAATCGTCGCGATGGTCGAAGTATTCCAGACGGTTCATGTCGTGAAGATCCCAGCGTATTGAAGCGTGTTCGCCATTGATCTCCAACGTATACAACGCTTTGTGACCACGGGCGTAGCGCGTCGACTCAAACAACCCAAGGGAGCCGTTCTCGAAATGGCAATGGAAGATACATGCATCGTCAATACCCACTTTCTGTTTCTTCCCTGTTCCGGTGTGTACCCGCTCTTTAATAAAAGTCTCGGTAACCGCTGACACATCCTTTATAGCACCGTTAAGCCACATAGCGGTGTCAATACAATGAGCGAGCAAATCACCCGTGACGCCGGAGCCGGCAGCTTCTACATCGAGACGCCATGTCCCCGTGCCTCCCTGAGGAAGGTCCGGACTGATCGTCCAATCCTGCAGGAAGTTCGCTCGGTAATGGAATATCTTACCCAGCTTTCCCGACTCTATGATCTGCTTAGCCAACGTCACGGCTGGAATGCGTCGGTAATTATACCACACAGTGTTAGCGACTCCTGCCTTCTCAATAGCGTCCACCATCTTTTGTCCCTCTTCAACCGTGCGCGCCAACGGCTTTTCGCACAAGATCATCTTTCCCTTCGCAGCCGCTGCGATCGCTATCTCTGCATGCGTATCGTTAGGAGTGCAAATGTCAACGGCGTCGATGTCGTCGCGTTCAATCAGTTTACGCCAGTCCGTTTCATACGATTGGTAGCCCCACTGATCAGCAAAAGCCCTCACCTTATCTTCGCTCCTTGAGCACACCGCTACCAACTGCGGTTCATATTTCAGCTCCGGAAAGAAATTCCTGATTCTGTTGTATCCATTTGAGTGCGTGCGGCCCATGAATCCACAACCTATAAGACCGATACGCAGAGATTTCTTTGTCATGACGATTCAGTTTAGTTGATACTCTTTTTCGTTACGCACCCTATTCTATCCAGCCGTGCATCTCGCGGACCTTAATCATCGTAGCCAGAATGTCGTTCCACGTCTGCTGTTTCGTCATCACATCGTTCGGAAACATACATCCATCCCAGCAAATGTGTTTAAACGCCTTTGTGAGATTGCCGTTCTCATCGCGCAGCCAATGGCCCGCGTCAACTGCAATGTCGAGCTTCCCATTTGGATCGGTAGCCAGACAGTGGCGTCCTGTTTTATCGTGCGACCCGGACCCGAATACCGTCCCATCGTTTTGCGCGACATGAAAGTCTATTGTCCACGGACGCAATGCTTTCGTCACTTTCTCGAGTGCTTCGGTCAGAACACTTCGATCCTTCCAGTCAAAGTTCTCCGGGAGAATTCTGTCTTCCGGAGCGTTGTATCCCATCGTGTACAACAACGTGTGCGACATATCGGCCTGGAAGCCAATATTCGGTCTATCGACCGCATCCAGTGTATCGACCATCTTTTTCCAACTATGCATACCTCCCCAGCATATCTCCCCCTCAGCGGCAAGCTTCTCACCATAGTCTGCGGCAACGTCACAGGCCTCCCGAAAAGTGCGCGCAATGATCGCTGTATTCTTCGCCGGATCCTGCGCCCATTGTTCGGGCGAGCTTGCCGAGTCAATACGAATCACACCGTACGGACGTGCTCCCATATCGCGCAAAACTTTGCCGATGTGACAAGATTTCCTGACCATTTCAACAAAGGTTTTCCGGTCGGCGTCACTGCCGAGCACGGGACCACCCCAGACCGGAGCGACCAGGCTTCCGATCTTCAGGTTGTAAGACAACACTTTGTCAGCAAGGCGCTTGATATCATCATCTGACATGTTGATATCAAAGTGTGGCTCGAGAAGTCCGAGATCTACACCATCGAACTTCACACCGTTTACCTCCGCCGCCGCGGTCATCTTCAACATCGTTTCCAGATCTATAGCCGGCTCCGAGTCAGCACCTTTACCAACCACACCGGGCCAGGTAGCATTGTGAAGTCTGGGGAAATTATTTGTTGCCATAGGAAGAGTTTTTAGGGTTATTTATTACTTCAAATCCGGATTTGCCGGACCGAAGTGCTTGAGCATAACAATAGGGTCGGTTTCTGATTCATTGATAATGGTCACTCCTTCACGCGCCGCCTCTTCACTGACGAAGTACTCGTCATGCGTAAGCTGTCCATACCGGATAAGCGCAGGTGTTTCAATCTTCCACACACCCATCCTTCCGTGACCTTGCATCATGATCATCCCGTACGCAGCGCTGTCTTTGATCTTAACCGTTGCGCCCGGAGCAACCGTTAACTCCTTTGCGCTAAAGTCATCGGACTTATAACAGATCCAGTTTTCCACATAACCTTCCGCCTGCATTTCATGAATTGGCCTTACGGGTCTGGGCTTCATAAACCGATTACGCATCATATCGGGATCAAGATTGAGTTCCCAGTCGAGTACTTCCACGAGAAGCTCGTAGTCCCCTATGCGGTCGGGAGGCGTTCCGTTCCAGAGGAGTTCTTCAGGGACAACGGCTTCATTTACCAGCGATTGATACATTGCAAATACATCTGACGCCTTCTGCGGCTCATAAGTACAAAGACTTCCAGGGGCATGAAGGAGGCCTGGCGGAACGTCCCAACCAGTTCCCGGCTCAAGTCTATAGGCAGATGAATAGTTGGTGATC
>CAZHIQ010000021.1:0-45048 GCA_964532595.1 uncultured Roseivirgaceae bacterium | reverse complement strand
CGATCACCAATGATGGCTCCTTTGAGTTCTTCAATCGCATCTTTAAGAAGGACTTGTTCGACTCGGGATCCGTCCTGGAAGACGATCGCACTCAATCCCTCGTTCTCACCGGTCAGCGGTCCGTTCTTCGCCGGTGTGGTCGATGCCAGCCAGCGTTCATCAATTCCACCGCGCTGTCCGCCGAGAACATAGTAGTCGTCGGGATGGAGTTTGATCCTTCGCCCGGGTACGCAGAAAGAACGGGGCACCCACGTCGGCGCGAGACGTACAATACCTTTTCCCTGGTCGAGTGCTTTCCCGGCCAGGCTACTGTTTGCAGTGCTTGCCATTACAGATTATGTTGGTTAACAAATTCAGCAAGTCCGGTGCCTTCCGTCAGCACCTCAAACGACAAGTCATACTTCCTCGTCTCGCCGGGCTCCAAATAAATCAGCTTACCTTCGTCACGAGCCCTTGACTGTCCAACAGGCCGGTTAGTCGCTGGCTCCAGACCTGTCACGTACTCATTTTTTCCCCAGTGCAGCCAGTTATTAAGCAATGGCAACTGGCTTTTATTGAACTCTAGCTTCAAGGCAAGTCGTAAGCGCTCATTGTATATGCCGCAACGACAATGTCCTGCTTCATCGGCCTGGGGGTCGATGAAGGCCACTGCTTCGCCACCCGCGTTGTGTTCATCGAGCGGCGCGGGGCAGGTATGATAATCATTACTTGCACTAAAGAGATGACGGCTTTCTTCACTCCCCGCTTCCCAAGGACCCTTCCAAAGTATCCTGGCTCCCTCCTCCACAAGTGGCCATCCGAAATTGCAGTGATAGAGAATCATATGCGGCGTGCGTGTATTGCCGACGTTGGTCACTTCATCGTGAACACGAATTTCCGCTTTACCGAGTGTCGCACTGATTGAGCGTCGCAGTTCCAGTGAAGGTCCGAAGAGCTGCGTCTCACGGACGAGTCCCGTGATGCTCATCTCCAGATCGCCCTGCCTTGGGTTAGGTTGGCGAATCAATTCTATTTCTGCAGGCTGATTGCTCACAAGACCATGGAGTCCACGATCCTCTTCTGGAGGTCCGACATGATGCAGGCCGCATGTTGTCATCAAGCCTCCTCCAAAAGTGGAAAGCCACTCCAGCCCATGTCGGGCAAACGGCTGAGGAGCGGATACGCCAAGATGACTGATGAATGCCAGGCTATGCGCGTTGAAGAACGCATCGACAATATCCATCGCGCGATCTATGACGATTTTGAAACGCAACCCCGATCCCGTATTCACCCAGGCAATACGAGTACCGCGTCCGGGACCATTGTCCAGGACGGAGGTCTCAATCCCGCCAAGCTGCGCGGGGTTCGATATCATATTGTTCCAGGGGGGAGGGTTTGTCATCGTAGCTGGGAGGGAGTAATATTGTTAAAGCATCTTCAGCCGTATGTTCCTGTACTCGACCTTCATAGGAGGCCCCTTATGAATTTGCATACCGAGCAGACCCGAGTCACTCCGGTTAAGACTGTCTTCATCCGTTACGTCGCTCATCAACACACCATTGATGTAGTGACGAAGGCGGTTGCCCTCGGCGATGATGTGACATGAGTTCCAATCATCCGCTTTGATAATTGAACGAAGGGAATCATCGTCGCCTAGCGACCCTGTTACTTCCCGGGGAATCCACGCGTTGTTCTTCACATAATCATGAAGCGCACCATCCGCATCCTGCTGTCCGCGCACCGTTACCACTTCCCCGCGGTAGGCAAGGGTAGTCCGCTTTCGCTCCTCATAGTTCTGCCCCGTGTAGTTGTTCTTTCCATCGATATCAGCCTGATATCCGCGCAGGGCATACGGTATGTCCGGCAATGCTTCGCTCCTGTAGTTAATACCACTGTTACCTCTTTCGGTAATGCGATATTCAAGTTTCAACTCAAAGTCGCCAGGACTTCCTCCCTTCCAGATGATGAACGAGTTGTTCTCCAATGGCTTCTCCGGAGTGATCTCCCCGACCAGACTTTCATTTTCCACACGCCAGTAGGCTGTATCTCCGTCCCATCCCGACAAGGACGAACCATCAAAAATGACCGCGAAATCTTCGTCACTGTCGATAACGTCTCCGCTGCTGTCACTGTTCTCCGATCTGGCTCCGCAGCCAGCTACTACGCTTACTGCGACGCCAAGAAAAAGTATAGTGCGTATTACCCTCATCATTGCAACAGATTATTGATATAACTCGTGGTTTTCATTACCGCCTGCCATCAGGTAAGCAATCAAATCCTTTAACTCCTCTTCGTTCAACGAATTAATCAGCCCGGGATACATGATGGAGATGTATGAGTACTTAGTATCCACAACCTCCTCCTTCGGAACTTCACGCAGCACTTCCGGTGTAAAAGGATTCTGTGAGACATAGTATTGGGTATCGTCTTCATTGACCAACCTACCGAGTATTGAAGAGCCATCTTTCATAGTGAAGACGGTGGCAGCATACTGATCCGACACGGTCTTGTTTGGATCAATAATGGCTTCCAACATGTCGCGAACTGAGAAGCGCGTACCCAGTTGTGTCAGGTCAGGCCCCACCGCACTTCCTTCACCGCGCATCATGTGACATGAACTGCATCGCGTCGCATCGTACATGGCCTTGCCCTGTTTGAAGTCACGCCCTTTCAGATTGTTCTCGACTACACCGACGGCGTCATCCAGTTTCCATCTTCTACCCGGACCTTTTGGTTGTGGACCCTCAATGATTTCATTGCCCGACTTCGCGAGGAGTTCTTCTCCTGACAAAGTGCGGTAATGCTGCTCCTCATCAGTCGGCACATGCTCGAGCGCGGCTACACGAGCTTTGTTGATAAAGCCTATATAGCTCATACCTCCCTTATAGCCGAACGCTTTACGGAACCAGTTGAAGTAACTATCGCGCAAGGCGGGCGACCAACCGGTCTTCGCCTGGCTGAGCACCGTCGCATAATAGGTCTGCTGACGCGGCGGTACTTTCGAAAGCATGCCGGCAATATCGAGGCCGTATTGGGGATTGCGCAGGATCAAGTCGGACGACGCGCTTGCCGTTTCCTCCTCCGGATCATCGGCGGCATTCTCCAGGAGAGCAACCGTTTTCTCCACCGCACCTGGGGCCTCGAGGTATACAAGCAACTTACTGAGTTCTCTGTTCAAGGCGTTAGACCGGGCGGGGAAATGGGGGTTAAGGTAGGCGACGAGATTATTTTTGATCGCTCCGGAAGGAGTTCCGCGGCGGAGCAATACAAGTTCAACAGCGCGGAGGAAATCAACTTGTCCCGCTTCGGTCAAATCTTCGAACCGCGTCCGCATCAGTGCCGTCAGCATATCAGCAGCCGATGCTCCGCGCGGTTGTCTTGCGAGGGCAATGATCGCTTGCGTACGGATAACATCGTCCGGCTCCTGCAGCGCTTTAGACGACCACGCGCTGACTGGTTGATGCTCGAGGGCGACACGAGCTGCATAGCGGACAAATCGATCTTCATGTTTCAAATGAGGCCAGACGTTGGCAACGGCATCCTTGTGTGGCTTACCGTGGTATGCTTCAAGGCTTTTGCGAAGCTCCCGGACCTGTGTTCCTTCGTCTGTAACAAGAACATTCTTGACATCCCCTTCGTCGCCCTCGAAATAGACACGATACAAGTCGGATTCAAGGCGTCTGCCTCCAGTCATAAAATACAGGGCTCCGTCGGGACCAAACACACCATCCGTCAGCGGAAGCGGTGCTCCGGACAAAAACTCTTCCGCCTCGGCGGTATAAGACGCACCTTTCGGCTTGAGGTGAACGGCATAGATTATCCCAAAGCTCCAGTCAAAGGCAAACAATGCCTTGCGGTAGCGCTCCGGAAATTTCGCGTTGTGACCAGCGACAAAATTCGTAGGAGATCCCTGGCCGATATTGATGACGGCGGGGAGGTTATCGGGCCAGGCAGGTGACCATTTGCTATTTCCGGTTCTCCAGCCAAACTCGGCACCACTCGTAACGTGACAGATACGGGTCGGCCGATACCACGGCATTCCAAAATCCCATTCCATATCGGAGTCATACGCGAACAGTTCGCCATGCTCATTGAAGGTTATATCGAAGGTATTTCGGAAACCCGCGGCGATCAGCTCCCAATGTTGTCCAAGTGAATCAGTCCGAGCGATCCACCCTCCCGGCGCGGCGACATTGTTCGCATGACCGCGAGGGTCCTTTATCAAGGGGAAAAGGTTGTCTTCCTGCCATGTACGCGGAAGGCGATAAGCGTCAAACTCCGGTGTATCTGTATGATTACCTGCTACGACATAGATTGACTTCTGATCAGGAGCAAGCACAACGCTGTGGGGCCCGTGTTCCCCATTTCCTTCAAGTGATTTGAGCAGCGTCACCTTATCGTACTGATCATCTCCGTCGGTATCCTGAAGCCTATAAAGACCGCTGGTGCGTTCAAAATCCTTGTTACCGCGATGGTTTACCATAACGTAAAGGCTATTGAACGCGTAGAGCAGGCCTTGCGCGTATCCCATGCCTACCGTAGTGTCGGCTGCAGGATCATCCGGCGGTCCAATACGAAGCTTTTCAACGGTTGGGGTACCTGCTTGCCCGGCTGCGGGAAGCTCCAACCTGTACAGGGAACCATATTGATCAGACGTGATAAGCCGCCCCTTGCTATCAAAGGTCATTGCGACCCACGAACCTTGATTGTTCTCCGACGGACTATAAAGATGTTCTACCCGAAAATTCGCTGGATACTTAAGCTTGCCAACTTTTTCATCGGTTGGCTGCTCAGTAACCTGATTATCGCTACATCCAAAGGCCGCGAAAAATGCAGCGGCTACACCGGTCCGTAACAAAAAACTAAAACGCATAATGGGAGTAATAAAACTTTATGTTAAAAAGTGGGATAAACTACCTTAAGCAACGCTGAATACCGTCCCGTACCGTCCTGCCACAAATCTTAGCACTTACCGGAAACCACTAGATAATCAGTCTTTTTATCCGAAAGTGCCTTCTGTCAAGCGTACAGGATCGAATTACAACGCGAATTACAACAACTGTCTCTTACTTCTTCTTCAACACCTTCCGAATCGCGTCTTCTACCAGAGGCTCCATCACTTTGTATCCTTCAACAGTAGGATGAACCTCATCCCTGGCGTAAGCCTTCTTCATTCCTTTTCTTTCATCGACCAAAGACGAATAGTAGTCGAGATAGTACACACCGTTTTTCTCGGCAAACTCCTTGATCAACGTATTCAGATGTTCGACTTTCGGCGCCGGCTCAAGTCCCGGCCGCCACGGAAAATCATACGCGGGCAGTACGGAACACAAAATGACTTTTATGCCGTGCGCTTTCGCAAGCGACACCATTCCCGACAGATTATCCAAAATCGCCTCCGGAGTGGTAGGGCCCGTGTTTTCTGCGATATCGTTGATACCCGCAAGAATTACCACCGCAGCGGGTTTCAGATTAATGACATCCTGCTTGAAACGAATCAACATTTGCGGAGTCGTCTGGCCACTTATCCCGCGGTTGATGTAAGGACGGGACGCAAAAAACTCTGGTCGATGTGTGATCCACCCCGCTGTTATTGAGTTTCCCATGAACACAACACGCTGTTCGCCGGACTTCGGCGGACCGAGTTTCTCGTTTTCCTCCTTGTAGCGGTTGAGCCATGCCCAGTCGTTCGCAACCCGCTCTACTCGTTCGCGACTGCGTCTGATCGACTCCCTGACGTCGACATTACTGCTTCGCGGTTGCAGTAGTCCCTGTACCTGCATCCACTCAAGAAAGCGATCGGCCCAGGTGTCGGATGGAAGACTAAGGTCCCTCATGCCAAAACCATGACCTCCCTGCGAGTAAAGATGCATTTCCGCCGGACGCCGTCTGGCCAGCCACTGGTTGTAAATACCTACACTGTGGGAAGCAAGCCCTAAATCATCATCCGTCGCCGCCGCGATGAAGAGCGGAGGCGCGTCGTCACCGGGCTGATCCTTTTCAATTTCCGGCATGACATACGCGTAGATCGGAGCCACGAAATCGGGTTTGCTATCCCCTTTTCCGCGATACGCAACGCCGAGGGCTACTGCCCCTCCCGCTGAAAATCCAACAATACCTATGCGCTGTGGATCGATGCCGTATGATTCAGCCCGCTGGCGAACAAGTCTGACAGCCTGGAGTCCGTCGTCGATGGAAAGCGGAACAACCGAAGCACTTTCCTCATGGAATTTGTTCCAATTGGCCGTCTTCATTGACACCTCCCTCACCGGATCACTGGTTAGACTGCGTACAAGACGGTATTTGAGGACAAATGCCGCTATCCCTTTTTCATTGAGTTTTCGGGCGAGATCAATCCCTTCGGAATCAATGGATAAGGCATGAAACGCACCACCCGGGCAAATAATTACCGCAGCACCGTTCCGCCGACCTTCTGGAGGAATATAGGCGGTAAGCGTTGGCTTAGCCACATTGTAAACGACCCGTGTATCCCAAAGGTCGGAATACATCTCGCCCTCGCTCCAGGTCCATTTTTCAGAGCCGGGAACTTTGCCGTCCCATACCGGTATAACTTCCTGCGCTTGCGTCTGACAAAGCGCTATGCACGCGAAAAAAAGAGCAACTATTCTCATAGATATTGGTTAGACAACCAAGTTACTCAAGTGATTTAATGTTTTCCGCATCAACGAACGGCTTTTTGCCTCTTCCTGCAACGCGCTATAGTTTTTCAGATGGCCCGATCCGGATTTAACCGGTTTCCACGGGAGCGCGCGAAGGTGCTAACTTGCAGAAACAAATCCCTCGACAATGACGCGATGGTCGCTTGTACTTCTTGTTTGCGTGGCTCTTTCCTGCGGTGACCGCCCCGCACACACTTCTGACGAGCGTGAACTTCATGAACCCAGGACCGCAGGACAAAGTGATTCGACCCGGCTTTCGGTGTCCGTAATCGCAACCAACCTGGACGTTCCCTGGGACATTGTATGGGGGCCCGACAACTGGATCTGGTATACTGAGCAAAGTGGATCAATCAGTAAAGTCAATCCTGTCACCGGCGAACGGAAGCTCTTGCTTCGCGTGATGCCCGAGGTCTACCGCTGGGGCACCCGGGGATTGCTTTGTATCGCCCTTCATCCCGATTTCGAAAACTCACCTTACGTCGTAGTGAATTATCACTATATGCGCGATCGCTATGTCAAAGACATCTGGTCGCGATGGGTTCGGTACACCTATGACGGAGAAACCCTCAAAGATCCTCTAATTCTCTTCGAAGAAACGGCGGAGGCAGGACACAACGGCTCACGAGCGACCTTTGCTTCCGATGGTACCATCTTTATCGCCAATGGCGATGGCGACAACAACAACGACGAACTGAATTCGGGCGTTGCTCAGGATATGAAAAAATTCGGAGGGAAAGTACTTCGCTACAATCTCGACGGCACCATTCCACATGACAATCCGTTCCCCGGCAGCCCCGTCTGGGCATTGGGATTTCGCGTCCCCCAGGGTATTGTATGGGGACCTAACGGGAATCTGTACACCGCAGAACACGGGCACAACAACGATGATGAAATAAACCTTGTTATCAAGGGCGGAAACTACGGATATCCCCACGTTTCGGGAATCTGCGACAAGCCGCGCGAGCTCGAGTTCTGCGCGAAGCAGAAGGTTGAACCACCTATCAAGGCATGGACCCCAACCGTTGCGCCTTCCGGCATGGACTACTACTCGCATCAGGCTATCCCTGAGTGGAATAACTCATTGCTTGTAGTAACGCTTAAAACACAAAGTCTGCGGGTTCTATCGCTCAACCCAAAGGGTGACAGCGTGATCAAAGAGCGAGTTTATTTTGAAGGTATGTTCGGACGCATACGCGACGTCTGCGTTGCTCCCGATGGAGATGTCTATATCTCAACAAGTAATCGGGACTGGAACCCGGTCACTGGATTCCCTCGAGACAAGGACGACCGTATTCTTCGAATCTCCGCTACTCATCGTGGCGATGTCACCGGCCAGTACGGAGGAAGTGCCATCGAACTATTTGAACCGAAGAAATCTGACACCTCCCCGGGAGCTGTTGCGTATCGAAACTATTGCGCATCGTGTCATAAAGACGATGGCAATGGCGTTCCCGGCACTTTTCCCGCACTCTCCGGATCGCCTATTGTCAATGCAAAAGACGAACTAATCGGCACGATACTGAACGGACGCTCCACCGGAACGTTCGAAACGACCATGCCAGCATTTGGCTTCCTATCGGACGATGAACTCGCGCGGATTGTCACTTACGTACAACACAGGTTCGCAGGAACATCGGGTGAGACAAAGTCCAGCGACATTGCTGCCCGTCGTAAAGCAAAGTAAGAGGTTAAAGTCCGTGCTTATCTCCTAAACTGCGGATGAGGCTCAGCCCTTTTTCAGCCATATCCCACGGAGGAGAGTATTCGCGCCAGACATTTATCGCATTGGCGAAATCAGGATCATTGCGCGTGAAAGCTTCAATGGTAAGCCAACCTTCGTAACCAACTTCTGCAAGCGTCGCAAACACCGTGTCGAAGTCAATGTGGCCATCGCCCGGTGTACCGCGGTCGTTCTCGCTGATGTGGACGTGTTTTAGAAAAGGTGCAATTGTGCGGATAGCCGTCGCGATATCCTTTTCTTCGATGTTTGCGTGATGAGTATCGAACATAGCCCCCACGTTATCGTGATCAGCAAGGCCGACGAGATGGGCAAGCTGATCCATCGTATTACACAGGTAGCACTCAAACCGATTCAACGCCTCCATGGCAAACACTACATCAGCGTCGCGCGCATAGTCGGCTGCCTGGTGTAAGACCTCCGCGCTCCATTTGTATTCATCGGGTATCGGAGGTCTGCGGGGATCAAACGTCGCAAACGCCGAGTGAAATGGCCCACAAATGAGTCGCGACCCTAACGCCTCTGAACAATCGACGGCCTGCTTGAGGCGATCAAGAGCCCGACGTCTCACCGCGGAAGATTCTCCGGCTGGATTTTCGTCCGGCCCTACTCCCATCACACACGTGGCCTCAAGTCCGATATCATTCAAATGACGACCGAAGCGATTATACGCTGACACGTCTCGCTCTTCCATGAAAACCTCGATACCATCGTAACCTGTCCGCTTAAGGCGCTCGGTAATGGATAGAAAGCTTTCCGGTAGCTTTCCCGACCATACCAGGAGATTAAAACCTATCTTGTTCTTCATGGTTGAATACCGTGATATTCCACATTCATCTCTATAGGCCCTTTCCATTCTTCGGGCACTGGTATTCCCAGAGTCCAGTGAATCGCATTGATGCAAAGTCGTTGCACCGATTCTTGCCGGAAATCGTCAGGATGGCCCAGCGTTGTCATGAAGGTTCGGGCCCCCGATGCACTTGTCCACGTCCAGGCTACTGGATTCTCGAAAGCATCCGGGGTATTAGGATTGACGGGTTTTCCCATCAAGATGGAGTTTGATCCTTGCGCCGGATAGTCGGGAAGGACTTTGTAAAGCCAGGAACGCACGGAAAAGCGCGGTTCAATTCCGGTGAGAATCGGATGCCCCTCGTGGTCCATGGCAATAAACACTTCCGTGCTGCTCTCATGGCCATAATGGGTGTGGCCGGCGGCGCCTCCCCATCCGGGGGGTGCTCCAAAAGCCCGCTCGCCGAACGCATTCCAGTGTTGCAACAAATGGCCCTCGGGATAATTGAATGCGTGGGTGGAGGTGCGGAATCCCATCACCGGCTTCCCGGAATTAAGATAGTCGTCAATATATTTTAACTGATCGGCAGGCAGGCGACGCCAGCGCAAAAAGAATACTGCGAGATCAGCCGAATCCAACACTTCCAGTCCTGGAATATCTTCCTCAGCATTATGATCGGGATAGGATCTCAGAACCCGGGTCCTTACTCGATAGTTTTTTTCCAACTCCGCTGCCAGCAGCGGCATCGTCTCTTCACTACTGTACTCATGGTCACCCGTCACAAACACCACCAGAGGCTTTTCCGGTGACGAACTGTCGGACGGTTGGGACTGGTTACATCCCCAAAGCGATGACAACGCAAGGAGCGCAAATGCAAAATATTTTTTCATAATGTATGGATAAACCTTAGATCAGCGTTCCAACGGATGATACTGTGTCAACTCTTGCGCTGAATAGAATCCCTTATATGAGCGAACTTCTTCACGGATTTTCTTAACTAAAGCAGGGTCGACAGGTGATGCCTGGTTCCCAAAACTATTGCGCACGTAAGTAAGAACGGCGGCGATTTCCTCGTCGTTGAGCAGTCCTTCAAAAGGCGTCATAGGAACTTGTCCCGGATAGTGTGTCCCATTGATCTCAAGCGGGCCCTGCATTCCCTTCATGACCAGTTTGATGAGTCGTTCTTCACTTCCGGTAACCCAGGGAGTTTGACGCAGCGGTGGAAATCCCGACGAAGGCAATCCACCGCCGTCGGGTTGATGACACGTTGCGCAAAATCCTTCACGGTTATAAATTTCTTTACCTTGTAAGTAGAGCGTTTGGTCATTGCCTTTGAGATTCGTCACTATCAATTCTTGCGCACGTTCTTCGCGGGTTCTACCTTCAAGGTGCGCTATCGCTGTTTCATAAGCATCGAGCATCCAGTCATCGAGGGGATGCTTGCCCGCCTCTTCGAGCACAGCGCGTCCTGCATCTTTGTCAAGCCACGAAGCAGCGACTATAGCTTCCAATCGCACACGTCCATGTGGATCGGCGGCTGCCTTTTTCAACAGCTCGGTTTGTTGTTTTATGCGATGTCCGGCATACCGGGCGACACGTACTGCGGCAGCCCGCGCGCGAAAATCATTTGCCTGCATCACCCGATGCAGCAGCTGATCATCGACGCGATTCAAACCCCACGTTACCCATAGTGCCTCGAGGAGGTGATGTTCATAACCGGGGTCTTCGACATCGAGATTGGCCACCCACGATTTTATATGCCGAAGCACTTCGTCGGCATTACGACCGCGCAGTTCCCGACGCGTCCGGTAGCGTGTGCGGTACTCGGGCAGCTTCAGATTATCGAGCAGCTCGGGAATCGATGCGCCATGGATGTTCGGGGGAGTTACCAGGGGCCGCGATGGATAAGTAATACGATAAATTCGTCCGTGAACGTGGTCGCGTAGCGGATCGCGGGCGTTGTGTTGCATGTGACCGACGAGCACATTGTGCCAGTCGACGATATAAAGTGACCCGTCTGGAGCAAACTCCATGTCGACAGGACGGAAGTTCTTGTCGTCAGACCAGACAAGGTCAAGACGATGACGGCTCTTAAAACCCGTACCGTCGTCGGTAAAGGTATGTTGCTTTGTTCCCAGAAAACCAATTGTGTTATTGATAAGAAAGTCTCCTTGAACTTCCTCGGGGAAATGCCGGCTTGAAACAAACTCAAGACCTGAAGTAGGGCGTACGCGGTGTTCTGACTGGATAAGATTTCTCGACTTCGGCGTTTCAACTCCGTAGCGCGGTTTGATCGTTCCGGGCAGCATCCACAAAACATCGGGGCCCGACGTTTCGGCAAAAATGGGCTGCCCCCAGTCATCAAAAGCGATACCCCAAGGGTTGGGAATCGACAACTGGGCCGTTCGTTCCAGATGATGTCGATTCGGGTCGTAGCGATAGAATCCTCCGTTGGTCGCGCGCACAGGACCATAGGGTGTTTCAACATTGGTGTGCAAGAATACTCCCTCCGCCATGTAAATAGCTCCGGAAGGATCCGCTGTATAAGCGCTGTGTGCATGATGTGTATCGTGATCATCAAAACCACTTAGCAGTACCTCTCTCGCGTCGGCGCGGTCATCGCCGTCTGTATCTTTTAAGAGAACGAGATCCGTACCCTGCGACACGTAAACTCCTTCAGGAGCGAGTTCAAATCCCACGGGCAAATGCAGTCCGTCGGCAAACGTAATCTGATGGTCAGCCTTCCCATCACCATCAGTATCTTCCAGTATTATCAGTTTGTCATTAGGCTTGCTGTCACCGACGCGGTAGTGAGGGTAGCTTGGCATGGTGGCAATCCACAGACGACCTTTGTTATCGAATGAAAGTTGTACCGGATTGGCAAGATCTTCAAACTCCTGTTCCGAGGCGAATAACTCAATCTTGTATCCCGGTGCCGTATTGAAACTCTTCAATGCATCCTCGCCATAGAGATATCGCGCTTCTTCAGGATGTTCATAGTTGGTTGCAACTGCAGGTAAGGTAAGCGTTGTCGTGTCTGCGGCGTACAAGTTCAATGTATCCCCTTTCGCCACCCTCCAGATCGCCTCATCCCGTATCGCCGTAAGTTGACGGATTTTCTGCAGCTCCGCCGGATAGTTATCGGGCCCGAAGGGCTCGTAACGTCTGCCGAATACATGGACACCGTTGGGGATCTTGTAATCCTGCAGCCACATCCAGTTTTTATTGTTTACTGCGTCACGGATAAGATCAGCGTACCTCTCCGCGCGACGGGGGACTTCTCCGAATAACTTGTCGGCCAGAAACATTGCGAACTGCCGATACCCGGCATCGTTGAATTGGAAACCATCGATAGTCAGAGGAGACCGCACGGCCGCATACCATCTTCGGGAAGGCGTCCAGGCATCTATAAATCGAACACCGTGGTCAGCGCAAACCTCCGCCATTGCTTTCGTATAGAGGGAAAGTTGAGTGTTTTGGCGCCTTCCATCCGGAAGATCCTTCAAAGCAGACAAATCCTCGAACGCAATGGGTGACACCACGGCAAGCTGTGGCGCTGAATGTCCGTTGTACTTCGTCGTCAAGGTATGACGGATAAACGCGTCAAGTTCACCCTTGAAGCGCTCGAGACCGGCTGGTCCATCAAACGACTCATTGTAACCGAAAAAGGCGATGATAATATCTGTGCGAAAATTTGAAAGCCATTCGTCAGGGTAGGGAAAGTGTCCTTCACTTCCTGACGGTTGCGCAAGTTCGGAATGAAAGGCCTCGGCCCCCGGGAAAGCCCAGGGGGTCGGCCGTCCCGCATGGGGACGAAAGCCGGGGGTATCACCCGGATCGCACAAATTGCGGATAAAGAGTAAGCTGTCCGGATAGCGCATGTGAAGCTCGGTCTCAAAATGACCGTAGTGAGTCATTCGCGATCCAAGATTGTTTCCAAGCAATACAATACGCGACCCCTTCGACAAAAGCAGAGGAGCTCCCGTATCAACCGGACGACTACACGCTCCGATCAACGCCAGAACGAGAATAAAACACCAGGTCGGCCTCATACATGAGTGGTTGGATGCCTTAGCGATGAAGGTAAATTAAAACCTGTAACAAACTGTCCTGCGCCATGCCGCCATTGCCTTACAACGAAGGCCGAAGCGTCAGATAGAACGGGATCTCAACGTGCTCGGTCGATCGCTGTCGAATTAACTCCGCGGTCCTCCGGCCCATCATCGCGAAGTCCGATGATATCGTCGTTATCCCATCCAATATGATCTTCTTAAGCGGTGTCTCGTTGTAGCTGATAACGCCAACGTCGCGGCCTACCTTCAGATTGAGCGATAGTATTCGCTGGACCAGCGTGACCAGATCGTCTTCCATCAGGTTAATGTATACTTCCCCTGCCTTGATTTCTTCGGTCGATATGTCATGAACGATGTCGTAGTTGAAGGCGTACTGTGTACAAAATCCCTTGAACCCGTTTAGAATTTCGCGAGGGAAGTACGTCTGTGCGGGAAAAATAATTTTCAGCGTCTGATACTTCTCCAGCCGTGTCAATGCTTGCTCAAGCGCCTGATAGATGTCCTTCGCAAAGTTTTCATAAACTGCGCCATACTTGCCATCGACACCCGCGACGAGTTTGTCCAGAAGAATGAGCTTGTCTTTATCGATCCGGTTAATCACTTCGGCGGCATTCTCACCCCCTTCCACGAAATGAGGAATGATCACGTAATGAGTATATTGATCCTGTTTCGACAACAGCAGGTTGGAGAAGTGCGGGAAGTCATTATTGTAGATATAGAAATCTATCGATGCCGATCCCCCGAGATTCGCCACAATAGAGTCATAGATGATCTTCTTGTGGGCACTCAGTTTGTTAAACAGCAGAAATATGTTCAGCTCCTGTTCTACAGCAGTGCTCTTTATATAATAGCCTTTACCGGGTACCGACCCAAGTAGACCAATGCTCTTCAGGTACTTGTATCCTTTCTCGGCTGTGTCTCGGGAAATCTGGAATTCAAAGCTTAACTCGTTGATCGATGGCATCACGCAATCAATGCCGATCTGACCCTTTCGGACAGCCTGAATAATCGCATTGGCCAGCTGCTGATACTTGGGGGTAGCCGAGTGATCATCCAGGTTGATGAGCTTGAAAATATCGTTTTGCTCCATAGACCGCTGTATGGTTTTTTCCCTGACCATGACAGTGCATGACAGAGGCGACGTCGCTGACTATTACCTTTCAGGTGCGGTGCTCACCCGCTATCCAATTTACGGTTTTCTGCCAATTCAAACCGTTGAATTGGAACACAAGGGAATCACTCCATGCAACAACCTGATCGCGTTATCTAAATATACCATCTTATGCCTCATTCGCCTGCGAAAAATTTTAAACACGTGAGCTATCTCTGGGACGATAAAACGGCGGCTGAAATGGCAGGAGACGAAGTCGCCCTACTTTTGTACCGATCCAACTTACTCGGCGCAGACTTGAGGCTTACTAACTATGGAGGGGGAAATACCTCTTGCAAGGTTATGGACCGCGACCCTCTCACTGGCGCTTCCACAGAAGTTATGTGGATCAAAGGCTCGGGCGGCGATCTGGGTACGCTGAAGAAAAACGGTCTGGCAGCGCTTTATGTAGACCGGTTACGCAGTCTTGAAAGAGTATACCGCGGAGTTGAGCACGAAGACGAAATGGTCGAACTGTTCAATCACTGCATTTTTGACCTCAACTCAAAAGCGCCCTCCATCGATACACCGCTGCACGGATTTCTTCCGTTCAAGCACATCGATCATCTCCACCCCGACGCCGCAATTGCTATTGCCGCGGCAAGAGACGGACAAAAGATTACGGAGGAGCTATTCAACGGCACTCTTGGCTGGGTGGATTGGCAACGACCTGGATTCGACCTGGGTCTCAAAATGCGCGACTGTCTGGACAAAAATCCGGGTATCCGAGGCATTATGCTGGGGTCGCACGGATTGTTTACCTGGGGCGACACTGCCTACGAAAGCTATGTCAACACCCTTGAAGTAATCGAACAATGCGCCACATTTCTGGAGCAGAATTATGGAAAGCATCGACCGGTATTCGGAGGCGCCCGCGTTTCAGGCCCCGGTCAGGAGCAGCGACGGAAACAGGCCGCTATCCTGGCCCCCGTACTCCGCGGTCTCTGCTCGTCGCAAATACGCATGGTAGGCCATTTCACTGACGACGAACGTGTACTCACGTTCATAAACTCACAAGATCTGGAGAAATTGGCCCCTATGGGTACGAGCTGCCCCGATCACTTCCTCCGCACCAAGATCAGCCCGCTTGTCCTGGACCTGCAACCCGACGAACCGATCGACGACATTCCAGCCCTTAAAACACGCCTCGAAAGAGCGTTCACCGATTACCGGACGATGTACCACGAGTACTACGAAACGTGCAAACACGACGACAGTCCGGCTATACGCGATCCCAACCCGGTGGTTATCCTCTACCCGGGTATAGGCATGTTTACATTTGCCAAAGACAAGCAAACCGCCCGGGTAGCCGCCGAATTCTACATCAACGCTATCAATGTCATGAAGGGCGCTGAGGCTATCTCCGCCTACACGGCGCTGCCCAGGCAGGAGGCTTTCAACATTGAATATTGGTTACTTGAAGAAGCCAAGCTCCAGCGGATGCCTAAACCAAAACCTCTCACCGGGCGCATCGCCCTTATTACGGGCAGTGGAGGAGGAATAGGAAAAGCCATTGCGAAAAAGTTCGCTGAAGAAGGCGCGTGCGTTATTCTCAGCGACAACGATGCTGCCCGCCTCGAAGATGCACGTCGTGACTTCGAACAGAGTTTCGGCCGCGACGTACATCGCGCCCTCCAATTGGATGTGTCCTCCGCCGAAAATATTGCTGACGCTATGGAAGCATGCGCGCTCAATTACGGCGGCGTAGACATCATCGTCAACAACGCTGGACTTTCCATCTCCAGAGCGCTCCACGAACACACCGAGAGGGAATGGAATCTCCTCTACGACGTGCTCGTCAAAGGCCAGTTTCTCATGACACAAGCCGCCGCCGCCTTGATGAAGAACCAGGGTACAGGAGGTGACATTGTTAACATCGTCAGCAAAAACGCCCTCGTCTCAGGCCCGAACAATGCAGGATATGGATCTGCTAAAGCGGCCCAACTTCACTTAAGCCGACTTAACGCTGCGGAACTTGGCCCGCATAAGATTCGCGTGAATGTCGTCAACCCCGACGCCGTTATCGCTGACAGCAAAATATGGGCTGGGGGCTGGGCTGAAGGTCGGGCAAAAGCTTACGGAATTAAGGTGGAAGACCTTCCGGCCTTCTACGCGGGACGGTCCCTGCTCAACGAAGTCATACTCCCGGAAGACATCGCCAATGCATGTTTTGCACTCGTAGGGGGATTACTGAATAAATCAACAGGCAATATGCTCAACGTCGATGGGGGATTGCCTCAAGCGTTTGCCCGATAAAACAATTCGTCATCCGTGATCAGGTGTTACAAATTCACTACCTTCGGAAATGCCCGAGCCCGTTATCGCGATTTTCGATATAGGTAAAACGAACAAGAAGTTCTTCCTGTTCGATCAACGCTACAGAATCGTATTTGAGAAGACCGTCCACCTCGAAGAGACTGTCGACCCCGACGGTTTTCCCTGTGAAGATCTCGGCGCTCTTCAGCAATTCGTCAAAGACGGACTTCGCGAAGCACAGAATATTTCGGACTACACCATCAAAGCCGTCAATAATTCGTCGTACGGTGCGAGTCTCGCTTTTCTCGATGCGGAAGGCAATACGCTTGGTTGTGTGTACAACTATTTGAAACCGTATCCCGACTACCTGCAGAAAGAGTTCTTCGAGAAACACGGTGGCCGACATGTACTTTCGTTTCAAACTGCGTCGCCGGCGCTGGGTAGCCTGAACACGGGACTTCAACTTTACCGCATCAAACAGGAGCAACCCGGGCTCTTCGAACAAATCCGTTACGCGCTTCATCTTCCGCAATACATAGCCTACCTCCTTTGTGGAAAGCCTTTTGCCGAGATGACAAGTCTTGGGTGCCACACTATGCTCTGGGACTTCCGAAGCATGAATTATCACCCATGGGTAGTCCGTGAGAAAATCATTGATCGCTTTCCGGAGATCGCCCCCGCAGACCTTGTCGTTGACAGCCCTGCGTCAGACGACCATCATGTGGTAGGCATCGGGGTTCACGATAGTTCTGCCGCGCTGATACCTTACCTGGTGAAATATGACGAGCCTTTTGCACTTGTTTCCACCGGGACATGGGCTATTACACTGAACCCCTCTAACACCTCTGCGTTAACACGCCAGGAACTTGAATGTGACTGCCTGTCGTATCTACAATACAAGGGAACACCGGTGAAGGCCTCGCGTCTTTTCGCGGGCCACCATCATGATCTTCAGGTCAAACGCATTGCAGAACACTTTCACAGCCATGTAGGACGATACGCTGAAATGCCTTTTGATGCCAGGACGCTTTCCCGCATCGACTTTGCATTTGACATTACAGCGGAACCTCAACAGCTTCTTCGACAGCTGCGATTCGAAACACGAGAACTATCTGGTTTTCCGGACGACACACTCGCCTATCATCAGCTCATGTATGACCTCGTGGTGCAGCAGTTCGTATCAACACAACTTGTCGTTCGAGGCACCGGCGTAAGGAAGTTGTTTGTGGACGGAGGGTTCAGCCGAAACGAAATCTACATGAACCTCTTGGCGAAGTTTTTCCCGGAAATGGAAGTATATGCCTCCGATGTACCGCAGGCAAGTGCCATTGGCGCCGCCCTGGCGATCCATGATACGTGGAACAGCGCAAGCTTACCCGATTCACTCCTCCAACTCAAGCGCTATACGGCGCATTCCTGACTATTCATTCTCGCGCAATAGCGACCCGTTGAGTTTGAGCAACTCCGTCTCTGCAAGCTTGGCGTTGTAGCGCGCATTAATCACCCGGGTATAGGCTTCTTCAAGACTTTGTTGAGCTGTGCGGAGTTCAATAAATGTACTTACGCCCCGTTTGAACGTTTCGAGAGCGATATTCACATTCTCGCGCGCGAGAGCAATGTTCTCCTCTTCGATTAGAAGAATTCTCTTCGCATTCTCATACGTGATGAACGCGTTCCGAAGCTCAACATTGACCGAATGGCGCTGTTGATCATAGAGGACTTGTTCACGCTGTACCCCTATTTTCGCCAGCTGAACCTGGCGGCGGTTGTTGAATCCTGACAATATAGGGACTGTAACGCTGAAGCCGTAATTGAGACCGTTCGTCCGGTTATAAACAGCACCAAACGGGTTAATCTGAGCAGTGTTATCTGTGCGCCCATAGGTATAGGCACTGAAAAAGTCGACAAAAGGCAAAGCCTCAGCACTGCGCTCCCGTAATGAAAGAGCCGCAATGCCAATTCTTTCGCGCGCGGCCATCAGACTGAAGTTCGTGTTGTCAAGGTTCTCGAACGATTCACCCGGCTCTATGTTGAGATCGATAATAATCGTATCAGCAACATCATACTGCGGAGGCAGTTGCATTCCGGTAAGCAAGTTCAACTCTTCTTTGCGTTGGGCGATGATAGCCTCTTGCTCCAGCACTTGCGTGCGTTGGGCATTGAAATCGACCTTGGCCTGCAGCAACTCGGGCTTTATTCCGGTTCCGACTTGCAGCTTCTTTTCTGCAAGGCGAACGCGCTCTTCGTTGACGGCCATTTGCTCCTGTATTGCACGAAGTTGCTGCTTCTGCCTTACCACATCGTAATAGCTGGATACAACCGTCGCGATCGTGTTAATCATCTGATCTTTGAGAACCAGCTCGCTCTGATCAGCGACGCGTGAAAGGCGCTCGCGCGTTGCAAACATGCGTGTTCCGTCAAACAACGTCCATGACAACTGGACCGCTCCGCTGAGATTGTTCGACCTGACGTCGCCACTGTTGTTTCGCGACGCGTCCTGAAACCGAAGGGTCTGATCATTGTCATTCCAGGTTGTAGATCCCTGCGCACTTATCTGAGGAAGCATCCCGCCGATCGCGTACCGGTCGTCGGTTTGAGCGGCTTCAACATCATACCTGGATACCTGCACGTCGTAATTCGACTGGAGAGCGAGTTTCAACACCTGCTCAAGTGAAACCTGTTCCTGGCCATACGTCGTAACACCGGATATTAAAAAGAGGAAAAGAGCAACAGGAATTTTACGATTCATACACGAAATCCTTTTGAGTAGTAGCACGAGGATCGGCTACTTGTTCATCAAACGAAGGTCCTTTACGCGTGCGCGACAAGAACGTATACATCGCCGGAATTACAAAGAGAGTGAGCACCAACGAAAATAGCAATCCACCTACAATCACAACTCCCAGCGGTTGACGGCTGGTTGACGCGGCCCCGAGCGATAACGCAATGGGCGTAGACCCCAGGGCCATCGCCAGCGTTGTCATCAGAATAGGGCGTAAACGCAATCTTGATGCCTCCAATACAGCCTCAAATTTCGACAAGCCCTCCTCCCGTTTTTGATTGGCGAACTCCACGATAAGGATACCGTTTTTCGTTACCAGACCGATCAACATGATCATCCCGATCTGTGAGAAGATGTTAACGGTGTGCCCGAACAGGTACAGCGACATATAGGCTCCGCAAATCGCCAGCGGAACTGTGAACATGATTATAAGTGGGTCGATAAAGCTTTCAAACTGCGCTGCAAGAATGAGGTAAATTAACACGAGTGCCAGCACGAACGCAAAGGCAGTGTTACCCGAACTCTCCGCGTAGTCGCGCGAAGTACCCGTCAACGAAGTCGTGAACGTCTCGTCGAGAAGTTGACTCGCAATTTCCTGCATGGCTTCAATACCATCACCCACGGTATGCCCCGGCGTAAGTCCGGCCGATATCGTGGCTGACTTGTAGCGGTTGAAGTGATAGATCGAAGGCGGTGTAGTTGACTCACGTATCGTCACAACGTTGTCGAGTGAAATCAGTTCACCCGAATTAGTCCGAACAAAGAGGGATTTCAGGTCGTCGGGATCATCACGGTTGATCTTCGTCACCTGCCCCATTACCTGATACTGACGTCCGTCTTTGATGAAGTAACCCATACGGAGGTTACTGAATGCAACCTGAAGTGTTTGTGCCACATCCTGAACACTGATTCCCAATTGCGATGCCTTAAGTCGATTAATCTCAACAAGGAGCTCCGGCTTGTTAAACTTCAGGTCGACATCGATACTTTGAAGGGCTGGGTGGTTCTCGGCTGCTTCCAGGAACGCCGGCAGGACTTCGCGGATCTTATCGAAATTGTTGTTTTGGATCACAAACTGCACCGGCATTCCTCCTCTTCGGTTTACCTGAATCGTCTGATCCTCGATGACGAAGATTTTTCCTTCGGGAAACCGATGAAGGTTTCTATTCACCATTGCCACGATCTCCGATTGTGAGCGCTCGCGCAACTCGGGGTCAACGAGTCGGACACGCACAAATCCGTTGTTTACCGCACCTCCACCCGTAAAGCCTGGGGCAGTGACCGACAGCGCAGTAGTATACTCAGGCACGGAGTCCATCACAAAGTCAACCGTCCGCTGCACAAAGGCGTCCATATAATCGAACGAAGTCCCTTCAGCAGCGCGCAGCTGCAGGCGGAACTGGCTGCGGTCTTCCATTGGAGCGAGCTCCGATTGAATATTGCGCGATATAAAGTACACGACCGTCAGACACGCGAAGAGTATGACGAGCGCCACCCATCTCACCTGCATAAAGGCGCCCAACGAATTGCGATAGCCCGACTCCATCGCCTGAAAGAAGGGCTCCGTCTTCCGGTAAAACCATGAGTGCTGCCGATTCTTGCGCGTCAGTTTAACGCTAAGCACGGGCGTAAGCGTAAGCGATACAAAACTCGAAATCAAAACGGCGCTGGCAACGACTACACCGAATTCTTTGAAGAGCTGCCCGACAAAACCCTCCAGGAACAAAATGGGCAGAAACACCACGGCAAGGGTAATGGATGTGGCAATCACCGCAAAGAAAATTTCGCGGGAGCCTTCCAACGCAGCACGGTAGCGGTTCATTCCCGCCTCAAGCTTTTTGTAGATGTTCTCCGTTACCACAATACCATCATCAACCACTAAGCCGGTTGCCAACACGATACCCAGCATCGTCAGTACATTTATGGAGAACCCGCAAAGGTACATGATGAAGAATGTGGCGATCAGTGAAACGGGAATATCGATCAAAGGTCGTACGGCAATGATCATATCCCTAAAGAACAGGTAGATGATCAAAACCACCAGAAGGAAAGCGATAATCAGTGTCTCCTCGACTTCCGATATAGAGCGTTTAATAAACACCGTCTGATCCAGTGCTATATCAAGCTTGATATCATCCGGTACTTCGTCGCGGATCTGTTCAAGACGCCTGTAGAATTCATCTGATATCTCGACATAGTTCGCGCCGGGCAGTGGGTTGATCGCCAGGCCCACCATGGTGATATTGCTTTCGCGTAAAACCGATTCCTCATTCTCGGGACCCAGCTGTGCGTAGCCAACATCACGCAGCCGTATATCGCCGGCAGGAGTTGCCTTGACGATAACATTGTTAAAATCCTCCTCCGTGTAAAGTCGCCCGAAAGTACGCACCGTTAACTCTGTGGCCGTTCCGGATATCTTTCCCGACGGAAGTTCTACGTGTTCGCGGTTGAGCGCTGCCTGAACGTCAAGAGGTGTCAGGCTGTAAGCCGTCAGCTTCACCGGGTCGAGCCAGATGCGCATCGCATAGCGACGTTCACCCCAGATGCGAATACTACTGACACCCGGGATAGTCTCGAGTCGCTCGACAAGAACGTTGTTGGCATATTCCGTCAGCGCGAGAGGATCGCGCGTATGACTCTGTACTGTCATCGCCAGAATCGCGTCCGAACTGGCGTCCTCTTTTGATACTACAGGATCACTGTCCAGGTCGCGGGGCAGAGACCGGCGAGCACCCGAGACTTTGTCGCGGACATCGTTCGCCGCCGCTTCAAGGTCGACGCCGAGTTCAAACTCGACGTTGATGCTACTGGATCCGACACTTGATGACGAGGTAATGTTCTTGATCCCGGCAATACCGTTTATTGCTTTCTCGAGAGGCTCGGTAATCTGCGACTCTATAATGTCGGCATTGGCCCCTGGATAGTTTGTCCGGACACTGACATTGGGGGGATCGATAGCGGGATAATCGCGGACACCCAGGCGACTGAAGCCGATGATCCCGAACAGGATCAGCACTATATTCATCACGAACGCCAGTACCGGGCGCCGAAGACTCAGTTCGGAAATGTTCATAAATTCTCTCTCTCCTGTTACAAGGATGTAACGTTTGTCACTGTCAATTGTGTCTCGGGCCTGATAGCCATTAGTCCGGTTGTGATGACCGTATCGCCAGGGTTCACACCGTGGACTATTTCGACGTAGGCCGAATCGCGTATACCGGTTTCAACGACGGTGAAGGCCGGATTCTTTCCGCGCAACACCACCACCTGTTTATTGCGAATCGTGGGAATAACCGCTTCTGTCGGTACGAGCAATGCCTGATCTTTCTTTCCCAGCTGTAAGGTCACCTTTGCGAACAACCCGGGAACAAGCTCCGCGTTACTTCCATCAACTTCGGCGCGAACGAGCAACGTACGGGTGTCCTGGTTAACACTACTTTCGGTAGCCATGACGGCGGCTGCGTGATCCGACAGCCCTCCGTCTACACGGAAGGACACAGGATAGCCCTTGCGAATTTCACGAGCGTATTTCTCCGGTACCGCGAACTCAAGTTTAAGGCGGTCGACCTGACGAATCGTCGTGATCAGATCGGAAGGTGAAATGTAAGATCCAACGCTGATATTTCGCAGTCCAAGGACACCGCGATAGGGTGCGCGAATCTCTGTCTTGGAAATAGCAATCTCGGTGGTCTCGATGTCGGCGCGCAGATTCTCTACCTCGAGGGCGCTGAGATCATACTCCTGTTCACTAATGCCGTTGATTTCGAGGAGCTCGCGATTTCGTTCTGCAGTCTTCTCCATTATCTGGAGTTGAACCTTAAGTTTCCGAAGTTGTGCCTTGAGGTCGCCGTCGAAAAGTTTGACGAGCAGGGTGCCTTTCTCAACTACCGCTCCTTCGCGGATGTTGAGGCTAACCACCCGTCCGCTGACTTCCGCGCGGATATCGGTTTCCTCAAAAGGGAGGAGTGTTCCGGGTACCTGAACCGTTTCGCTGATGCTGGTTTGCTTGACGACGAAAGCATCAACCGGGAGAGGTCCACGCGCGCGCTGTCCGCCACGGCCGCCATTCGACGGCTTTTCCGAATCGCACGCTATGACGGCAACGGCAAGAATGAAAACAGAAAAAATGGGAAATGGTAAACGCATAAATGGGTAACGAGTTTAACCGCGGGCACTCTTCTTCAGTTCGCCCGCCGTCGAGTTAAATAACGAATGCAGCCTCAGCACCTGCGGCAGAACCGGCTTTATATCGTCATTGATGATTACATAGTCGGCCCGTGAAAGTTTCTCTTCCTCAGGCATTTGACGCGAAACAATATCGCGAAACTGATCGGAGCTCCTGTGTGTGTCACGTTGCAATACTCGTTGCTCTCTGACATCCACCGGTGCTGAAACAACAATGATTCGGTCGAGTTGACGCCACGATCCTGATTCATAAAGCAAAGCGGCTTCTTTTAAAACATACACCGCATGCGGCTGGGACGAAACCCATTTGTCATAATCTACGCCAACACGCGGGTGCACCAGACTGTTCATTACGTTCAAACGTTCTTCGTTTGAAAAGACAAACTGGGCCAGATATGTTCTATTGAGAGACCCGTCGGGATGATACGCCAAATCACCGAATTCTTTTTTGATTTGCGACACGAGAATTCCATCGGTGGTCATAAGTGATTTCGCATGGTGGTCGGCGTCATACACCGGAACGCCGAGTGTCGCAAAGATTTTGCACACCAATGATTTGCCGGATCCGATTCCGCCTGTTATCCCGATCTGGAGCGGTTTACTCACGGCAACTATTGTTAGAGACTGACAACAACGGAATCGATTCGTACTACCGTGCTATAGGGAGGGAGGTTCTGGATGCGCGGCAATTTTTTTTCTGTTCCACCCTGAAAATCGCGAAGGTCAACCACTGCGACCAGCGAGTCGATCACCGCAGGGCTTGCATAGCTCTCGGGTAGCGCAAGCACTACCGGGACACGGACTGCGTTCATCACATCGTTGACTTCAGGGGGGATGTTGGTTACTTCCAGACGAATAGAATCTGAAATCGTCACAATTTCTTCTACGTTGAACATCACGGATACCGTCGGGCGCGATACTGTCACCTCAGGAAAGGGGAGTTCTATCGCAACATCCGCAATGTATTGCTCATCGATATTGCGTTGAGGGATGGCTAGCCGAAAGGGACTTTTCACGCGGTCGACAATACGCTGAGGACCTTGAATCAAAACGGAATCAGGGATTACCGCAATATCGCTGGTGAGTCCGTAACCCTTCCTGAGATTGTATTGAACCGAATCAACCCTTAGTTTAATCCATCGCTCCGCCTTTGTCTCCAGGTCAAGGTAGATCGTGTCGGTCAGCACATGGTTTATTTCGAGACCATTGAGCTGATTGGTAAACGAGAATTTCAGTCCACTCCCCACAATCTTCTTCACTTCAGCCGGGCGTTCCAGCGGAATCTCCAGCGACTCACGCTTCACACCGGTGCTTCGCTTAAATAATTCCCAGCCGTTTCCGGTCACGTTCAGCCGGACCTGCTCAGGCAGGTTTCCTACGGCAACGAAGTTTTCTTCGTCATAACCGAAGGCCAGCGGAAAAGTTATTGTGGTTGTGTACGTTTTATTCAGCGCATTAAAAAACCAGAAAACCGTAGCGGCGACAAAGCACAGCACTACGGCTTTCCAGTTTCTCCTGTGAAATCGCAGAATGTTAGCTATAGAGTTGATAATGCCCATCAGCGAAAAAAATTCTTAGGGCAGACGCAATAAATTACTTCTTGCTGTTCGCCTGCCGGGTAGCGTCGAGGGAAATCGCCGACTTGTTAAATCGGATCCTCCCGCCCTTTTCAACTTCGAGGATGAATGTGTCTCCTTCGAGCTCACCTACATAACCGTGAGCTCCGCCAATCGTTACAACGTAATCACCCTTCTTGATCTCTTCGATAAATTTCCGCTGGTCTTTGGCTTTTTTCTGTTGCGGTCTGATCATGAAGAAATAGAAGATCAGAATAATAAGACCGAAGAAAATGAGCTGAAACATCGCGCCGCCGCCCGCGTCGGGCGCTGCCTGTAATAAAATGCTGAACATATGTGACATTTTGAAATTTAGCAGGCAAAGTTAAGCGAATTAACTGATTAATACCCACGACTTTCACAGCAATGAACGCTGTACATGACATCCGGTAAAATCATCAACCGGCAGAAAACAAAAAACCCGGATACAATCCGGGTTTTTATAAATATCCTTGTTCTTACTGACGAACCGGGCCGTTCGCCGGTACCGATGAACCCTTCGGGGTTACCATGGCTTTGAACCGCAGCACCGTTTGTTTCGGCCAGGTATTAGCGGTCACCGTCAGCGACTTATTCTGCATGCTCGTCTGACCTTTTGAGTCAAACTTCGCCGTTATGTAGCCTGTACCACCCACCGGAACAGGTGTCTTTGTCCAGTCTGATGCAGTACAACCGCACGATCCCTGGGCTCCCTGAATGACCAGCGGAGCATCACCAACATTCTTAAACTCATAGGTATACTCCACGACCTGGCCTTCTGTCAGTGTCCCAAAGTCGTGTTCAGTCTTTGCGAATTCGAACTTCGGCAGCGGGCCTTCGGGCTTCTCGTCCTTCACCGGCTGTGTTGCAGGGGTGGGAGCCGGAGCCAATGTCTTTTTGCCTTCGAGTTCAGTAAGACGGGATTCGAGTTCGGCGATTTTCTTTTCGGCGTCGCGATTACTGCATGAGGTGGACACACCAACCAGCGCAAAAACCACCAGCGCCTTAATCCAGATCATTTTCATAGTGGGTACAGCGTTAGATTTAGTTTTTCTTACCGCGAATCTGCAGTAATAGTTCATCTACATCCTCCAAAAGTTTCTCAGCTTTTGTTTTCGCCTCATCCACAACCTTTTGGCCCTGGGACTTTGCCTCTGAAGTCAGCGGCAGTTCACGTCCCGACACCAGGTCGTTGATGATGTCCTGTAGCATCACTCGGTATTTATCGAGCTGATAAGATAGCTTTTCGCGTGTGTTGGACCCTTTATCCGGCGCATACAAAATGCCCAGAATGGCTCCAGTGGCTGCTCCCATCAAAAACGCCAGGAGCGTATTTCCTCCCTTTTTACTCATAAGCCTTCAATAAATTACGGTCGATTGGACGCCGAAGTCACCGCGCCACTATGCAAATATAAGTCGAAACGAATTATTTATTATCAATTAAACCGCGCCCACTCTTTTTTATTTCGCCGGTTTCCTGTAAGGTTTTGGCCATGACATCGAGGATTCCGTTTACAAAAGTCCGGCTCTTTGGGGTGCTGTACGTCTTGGCCAGCTCGATGTATTCGTTAATCGTGACCTTTACCGGAATGTTGGGAAAGCTGAGCAGCTCGGCAATCGCCATCTCCAGAATAATTCTGTCGGTTAGTGGCAGGCGGTCTACCTCCCAGTTCCGCGTATTGCTGGCGATAAGCTCCAGATGATGCGGCTCAAGGGTAGTTGAACGCCGGTACAGTGTTTCGAGAAATTCGCGATCTTCTTCCCAGTTGAGCGACAAGGCGTGAAGCGCAATCTCTTCGTCTGCCTCGGGGTCGTACGACTTAACGGTCTTCTCGACAAGGGCCTTGACTATCTCGCGGTCTTCGGCCCATCGCAACACCTCTTCCTCATAGAAGTCGCCGATGACGGTCTTACCGAGGATAACCTTGCGGAACAGATGATTGACAAACTTTCGCTGATCGTCAAAACTCGGATTCTTCCGGTCGAGGTAGGCAAGGTATTCATTGTCCTGCCTTACGACATCGCGAAACCAGTGTCTGATTTCGTCGGGATGATCCTGCCAATGGCGGCCCAGACGCAACGCATCTTTGCGAAGCGTCTCGCTGCTGCGAAGTGCATTTATCCAGGCATTGGACAGAAAATTCTTGTGGCTGACTTTCTTGTCAGCCGCCGCAGCATCGGCAAAGGCAGTTGCAAGGCTAAGGGTGGCGATATAATGATCGTAAATACGCTCAATCTCCGACACGAGGTTATTCAGAAAGAACCGTGTGTCCTTCTTCACCTGGTCACGGTAGTAGGCGAGTGCCGCGTTTACCGCTGCGGATACCCGGGAGTCCTCATGCGCAATTTTCTCATGCCCTTGACGGAAAGCCTCCTCAAACGCCTGGAGTGCGGCTTTCTTTTGTTGATTAAGCAAGGTTTTGTCCTGAACCTCCATCGAATTCAGGTCCGGAGCAAAAGCATCCTTTATTTGTTCCTGGCACAATTCATAAGTGGCCTCCTTCGACTGTTGCAGAGCGAAAAGGCTTTGCATTACTTTTATCCGGAGGCTTCTTCTATTCAGCATGAGAAAGAACGTTAACAACGATCGATAATGGTCACAAAATAAACATCCTGCCAGCGAATTCACTAGCAGGATGTTTATTAATTAAATTTCGGGCCCGCCCTAGCGGCGAATCTGCAGCTGGGCAATAGAAGCGATGCGTTTCTCGGCCAGGCGTATGGCTGCCTCCTGCCCCGACAGCTTTTCTTCGGCGGCATAGTTCAGAACGCTCAGGCAGGTGTCATAAATACGTTCCGCCTGTTCCATAACCCGATTGCGGTTATAATTCCCCAGATATTCGTGATATACGTTAATCAGGCCTCCGGCATTGATGAGAAAATCAGGGGCGTGAGTGATGCTTCTGTCAATGAGCATATATCCATGACGGATTTCGTCCTTGAGCTGATTGTTCGCAGCTCCGGCAATCACAGCACACTTGAGACGACCAATTGTTTCGTCATTGATCGTCGCCCCCAGCGCGCATGGAGCGAAAATGTCGCAATCCACATCGTAGATCTCATCTCCTTCCACAACCGCGACTTTGTACTCCTGTGCGATCCGCTTCAGTTTCCCGGTATCGAGATCCGTAATGGTTACTATCGCTCCCTCCTTGACAAGGTGTTCCACCAGATGCATTCCTACCTGACCCACACCCTGTACAGCAACTTTCTTCCCGGAGAGGCTGTCCGTACCAAAGGCCTTCCGGGCAGTAGCTTTCATCCCCATATAAACACCATAGGCCGTAACCGGTGACGGGTCTCCACTACCTCCCATTGACACAGGCAACCCCGTAACGTGGGATGTCTCCATCCGGATATACTCCATGTCATGCGTCTTCATGTTCACATCCTCAGCGGTGATGTATTTGCCGTGAAGAGTATCCACGAACTTCCCAAAGCGACGCATAAAGGCCTCGCTCTTCAATGAAGGGTCTCCAATGATGACCGCCTTCCCTCCTCCAAGGTTCAGTCCGGATATCGCCGCCTTGAAAGTCATTCCCCGCGACAAGCGCAGTACGTCTGTCAACGCCTGCTCTTCGGTGTCATACCGCCACATGCGTGTGCCCCCGAGCGCCGGACCAAGCACGGTGTTGTGAATCGCGATAATGGCCTTCAAGCCGGTGACTTCGTCCTGACAAAAAACGACCTGCTCGTGCCCAAACTCCGAAAGGGCACCAAAAATACCCTGTGCTTTCAGGGCCTCCTGCGTCTTTATACTCATGTCATTGATGGTTTTAGAATGGGTGCCGACCGACAGCACCTCAAAAAATATAGGCCAAAATAGGCCATTTCAATCGTTTGCATCAACTTTTGACAGTAAATTTCGTTAATGAGTAACCTGCCCAAATTTTATGTGCGCTGTTTCTGCTTTAACCATTTTTTATAGTTTGTTTTGCAGGGCGTATCGGGCGGACGGAGCAACGGTTGTAGCATGAAAGAATTACGGTATCTCAATAAGTATCTCCTCAAGTACAAATGGCATCTGGTTTTCGGGACGCTCTTCGTCATTGTCAGCAACGCCTTTCAGATTCTCCCGGCCCAACTCGTTCGTCATGCGATTGATCTCATCGTCGACAATATCCAAATCTACAATGCCTACGGCACCCTCGATTTGCAAGGAGGATACTTCGACGTATTCGCCTTTTCCGTCCTGATCTACGGGGTGCTGATTCTGGTCATGGCCCTGCTGCGCGGGCTGTTTCTGTACTTCGTACGGCAAACCATCATCGTGATGTCACGCCACATCGAGTATGACCTGAAAAATGAAATATTCCAGCATTATCAGACACTGCCGATAAGTTTCTACCGTCGCAACAATACCGGCGATCTGATGAATCGCATCTCAGAAGACGTGAGCCGCGTCAGAATGTACCTCGGGCCTGCTATCATGTACGGCATCACGCTTGTCACGCTATTTCTCATGCTCATCCCGTACATGTTTGAGATCAGCCCAACACTTACCTGGTATGCCCTCAGTCCCTTGCCGTTGCTTTCGCTAAGTATCTTTCTGGTCAACAACAAAATTGAACGTCGCTCCGAGCAGATACAGCGGAGTCAGTCGCGTCTCTCCACCTTTGTACAGGAAGCGTTTAGCGGAATCCGGGTGTTGAAATCGTTTAACAGAGAAAGCGAATCGATTAGCAAATTCGATCGCGAGGCGGAAGACTACAAAGACCAGTCGATGAGCCTCACGCGCGTTCAATCACTTTTCTTCCCCCTGATCATGGGGCTGGTTGGACTCAGTACCATCCTCACAGTATACGCGGGAAGTACGCTCGTCATCAACGGATCCCTCACCTTCGGTAACATTGCCGAGTTTATCATTTACGTGAACCTCCTCACGTGGCCGGTGACTTCGTTGGGCTGGACAAGTAGTCTGGTACAGCGGGCGGAAGCATCACAGAAGCGCATCAATGAGTTTCTGAAAACCGGATCGGACATCATCTCTCAAAAAGATATCACACGCGAAATCGAAGGCAAGATCGAGTTTCGAAATGTGTCGTTTGTCTACCCTGATACCGGTATACGGGCCCTGAAAGATGTCTCCTTTGTCGTCGAGCCCGGCGAATCCCTTGCCATTATCGGCACAACGGGCTCGGGTAAGAGTACCATATCCAATCTCATTTCCCGTCTTTACGACGCCCGTGAAGGAGAAATTCTGATCGATGATATACCGATCCGCGATTACTCGCTAACCTGCCTTCGCAGTCAAATCGGCTATGTACCTCAGGACGTCTTCCTTTTCAGCGACACTATCTTCAACAACATCGGCTTTGGGATAAAAGACCCGGACAAAGAGAGCATTTTCCAGGCTGCACGCGATGCGGACGTGTACGATAATATCACTGCATTCCCTCAGGGATTCGAGACACGCGTAGGTGAACGGGGAATCACCCTGTCGGGTGGGCAGAAGCAACGAGTGTCTATTGCAAGAGCGGTTGTCCGCGAGCCGAGAATTCTTATGCTTGATGATGCCCTTTCGGCGGTTGACACCAAGACCGAGAACAACATTCTCAATGCGTTGAAGCGGATCATGCACGGCCGCACCACGATTATCATCTCCCACCGGGTCTCGTCAGCCAAACTCGCCAACAAGATTATCGTCCTGGTCGATGGTAGCATTGTTGAAAGCGGAACTCACGAATCATTGCTCGAACGCGATGGACTTTACCGCGAGCTTTTTGAGAAACAAGGACAGATTGAAGAAGCCAATAACTGACCGATAAGCCCATCAGAAGATGTATCGCAGGCCGATCCCCCCTTCCACCCGACGGGCGCCCGGGTCTTCACGAACATCGACGAAATACTCGGTCTCAAGAAAGGCTGAAACCGGGATGCT
Organism: uncultured Roseivirgaceae bacterium; assembly: GCA_964532595.1. Classification (GTDB taxonomy): domain Bacteria; phylum Bacteroidota; class Bacteroidia; order Cytophagales; family Cyclobacteriaceae; genus Chryseosolibacter. The sequence goes on along the minus strand of CAZHIQ010000021.1, from coordinate 13,939 downwards.
GAAATAGGAGTATTCAAGACCCACAACGAACTGGGGGCCGGTCGCAAACCCCCGGGAGGTCAGCGACCCGAACGGATCAGCATCGGAACCCACTTGCTGATACTGATAGTCGTATACCAGAGCGGTCCGCTTCCATGCCCAGCCCGCGCCGGCATAGGCTTGCAGTCCTTCGACCGTACGGCTCACATCAGCGTGGTACAAAAGTCTTCCTTCTAGCACCCAATCGCTTTCCACTTTGTGTCCGATATAGACGACGTTTGGCCGTTCGCCCGCTTGCTGGCGGTAGGTCTCAAAACGGCTTTCGTAGTAATCCCGGTATAAACCGCTGGCAGTACGACCCAAATCCACAGCCAGGGCAAAACTTTTCGACGCGTAGTACTTGTACGTCAAAGCAAAGGGATCGCCGAGCTTAACACCCAACCCATGATAGGGATATCTTCCCCGATCAAAAACCGGACAAAGTATCTTCGCCTTGCTCCCACGAAATTTCGGCACCGAGTAATTACGACCCGACCTGTCTTGCGCGAAGGCATCGCTGAGGGCGGTGGTGAGAAGGATGAGAAGAAGTATGCGAGCGCCGCTGATCATGCTGTAAAGATAGGAAACAACGGCCGTGAACGTCCCTGACGAGCTGTCGGTTCACCGAATGTCCTAGCTAACGAACTCCTTATACTGCATCCGGTGGAGGTGCGCATAAAATCCTCCACGTGCGAGCAGTTCGTCGTGCTGACCTTCTTCCTTGATTTCCCCTTTGTCGAGGACGATAATCTTGTCGGCTTTCTGGATCGTTGACAACCGGTGAGCGATCACCACGGAGGTCCTTCCACGCATCATCTTTTCGATGGCCTGCTGAATCATCGTCTCCGTTTCGGAGTCGACCGAAGAGGTGGCTTCATCGAGGATCAGGATCTTCGGATCGAAGACCATCGCCCGGATGAAGGAAATCAGCTGACGTTGGCCCACCGAAAGCGTCGAACCCCGCTCCATCACGTTGTAATTCAGCTTTCCCGGGAGACGCTCAATGAACTTCCTCGCACCGACCAGTTCAGCAGCATGCCAGACCATTTCTTCAGTCACGTCGTCATTGCCCAGTGTGATATTGTTATAAATGGTGTCGCTAAACAAGAATACATCCTGAAGTACAACACCAATATTTTTGCGCAACTCTCCGAGTTCATACTCGCGGATATCGACCCCGTCAATTTTTATAACCCCGCGGTTGATTTCATAGAACCGGTTTAAAAGATTGATCACCGACGACTTCCCGGCTCCCGTAGCTCCGACAAAAGCCACCGTTTCTCCTTCGCGGATGTGTATATTAATGTCTTTTAAGACATACTGCTCGTCGTTGTAAGCAAACCACACATTCTCAAAAGCGATCTCACCGCGAACGCGTTCAGGGGCATACGTACCTTCCGCTTGCTTATGCTCACTGTTATCGAGCAGGTTCATGATACGGGAAGTGCTGACAATACCCATCTGAAGCGTGTTAAACCGGTCAGCGATCATGCGAATAGGACGGAAGAACATCTGGATGTACATGATGAATGCAATCAGCTTCCCGATCGTTATCCCGGTCATCTCCGCGTTAATAACACCTTTGGCTCCATACCATACCAGCAGCCCAATACCCGCGGCCGAAATAATCTCCGCTACGGGGAAATAGATCGAATAGTATAGGACGGAGCGCAGGTTGGCGTGGCGATGTTCTTCATTGATATTGCGAAATTTTTCGAACTCGGTCTTCTCACTGGCAAAGATCTGAACGACATTCATCCCGGTGATATGTTCCTGGACGAAAGTATTCAGGTTAGCCACCGCGTTGCGAACATCGTTGAACGTGACTTTAATCTTTTCCTTGAAGATATACGTACTGATCAGGAGCAGCGGCAGCGTTGATAGACTGAGCAGGGCAAGCCTCCAGTCTTCATAGAACATAATCCCTACGATGAAAATGATCTGTAGCAGGTCACCGGCCATCGCTGCAAGACCTTCGCTGAAAACATCGGCGAGAGTCTCAACATCGGATACGGTGCGCGTTACGAGCCGACCGATGGGAGTCTTGTCGAAAAACTTAAGGCGCAGGTTCAGAATGTGACGGTAAAGTCGGGTGCGAATGTCACGAATAACATGTTGTCCCAGCCATCCCGAAATATAGGTGTGAGCATACTGGGCAACCGAATGCACCAGAAGCAGTACAACCAACAGAATCATGATGTTGACCATCCCGGCGTAGTCGCCGTAGGCTACATCGTTGTCGATCGTATGTTGGATGAGAAACGGACGGGCGGGAGTGAGTATTCCCAGCAGGATGGTGAGCAGGATGAGGCCGTAAAACGCTCCGCGATAAGGCGTAACAAAGCGCATTAGCCTTTTGAGTACCGACCAGTCGATGATGTTTCCGCTCTTTATCTGCTCGCGCTCCACTCTTGACGCCTATTTTATAAAAATGCCCGGGGGATATTTTACCCGTTCCAGAAACAAAGCGTGCGCTGGAACGTTCGCTCCCGCATTCCTTCTGTCCCGGCTCCGCAAGATAGACACAAATTCTTTGTGGCTAAGCCGGCCGCATCCAACCTCCAGAAGAGTGCCGACAATAGCACGAACCATTCCCCGCAGAAAACGGTTCGCCGAAATGCGGAAGATAATTTCATCTCCTTTTTCCACCCAGCCGGCTTTGCGAACGTCGCAAATAAAATGATTTACATCGGTTTTAACCTTGCTGAAACATTGAAAATCATGAACGCCTACCAATAGGGCCGCAGCGCGGTTCATGCTGGCGATTTCAAGCGGCCTGAAGTAATGCAGGCTTAATCCGTCCAGGAAAGGGTTCTTCACACGAGTGATCTGATAGCGATACGTGCGCTCAATAGCATCGTAACGCGCGCTGGCATCGGCCTTTACTTTTCGAATGGAGTGAACGACGATGTCGCGCGGGAGAAATGAATTCAGTTTCATCAACGTTTGTTCATTGTCAATCCCTTCCGGAAGATCCACATGGAAGAACTGTTGTTCACAATGAACGCCTGCGTCGGTTCTCCCACTACCGACAATCTCTACGGGAGTCCGGAAGAGTTTCGACAAGACATCTTCGACGACGCTTTGGACCCCTACTCCATTCGGCTGGCTCTGCCATCCGTTGTAATTTCCCCCATGATAGGCGATTTCAAAAAAATACCGCATGCCGCAAATTTGAAATTAGCGTAAAAAAAAGGGCCGACGACACGCTGGGAGCCGCGTCAGGCGGTCAATGTATTCTCAAAAAGTACTGATACGCCCTGGCCTACTCCCACGCACATGGTGGCCACCCCGTACCTGACGCGGCGTCGCACCATCTCATGTACCAGTGTCGCGCTTATTCGCACGCCGGAGCAGCCAAGCGGATGACCGATAGCAATCGACCCTCCATTGACATTTACGCGATCGGGGTCCAGGTCAAGATCACGTACACAAGCCAGCACCTGCGAAGCAAAAGCTTCATTCAATTCGAACAGTCCTATGTCGGCGGTCCGCAGTCCGGCTCGCTTCAACAACTTCCGGGTTGCGGGAACCGGTCCGATGCCCATATACTTCGGATCAACCCCCGCTACCGCCATCCCTGCAATTCTAACCAATGGCTTCAGCGCGAACCTCTGCAGCGCTTCTTCACTCACGATCAACGAGGCAGCAGAACCGTCATTGATCCCTGAAGAATTTCCCGCGGTCACCGTACCGTCTGGGGAAAACGCAGGCTTGAGCGACCTTAGTTTTTCCAGCGAAGTCCGGCGGGGATGCTCATCCGCTTCAAAGATATCGTGGCCACCCGCCGACGGCAGGAGTGGCACCGGGACAATTTCATCCCCAAAGCGCCCTGCTTCAAAAGCCTCGCGATACCGTTCCTGGGAGCGCAAGGCGAAAATATCCTGATCTTCCCGCGAAATCTTCCACGCTTGGGCTATATGCTCAGCGGTTTCTCCCATCGACCATGGGTGGTAGAGAACCGCCAACCGTGGATTCGTAAACCTCCAGCCTATCGTGGTGTCATAGATCACGGACTTTCGCGAAAACCCTTCCTCCGATTTGGGAAGAACAAAGGGAGCCCGGCTCATGCTCTCTACTCCACCGGCAATATAAACATCCCCCTCGCCGTTGCCAATGGCCCGGGCCGCATCGATGATCGCCTGAAGGCCCGAAGCGCACAGTCGGTTAACAGTAACCCCGGCGACTGTTTCAGGCAAACCCGCCAGAAGCAATGCCATACGAGCGACGTTTCGGTTGTCCTCCCCCGCCTGATTCGCCGCGCCCAGTACCACATCCTCAATCGCAGATGCCTCGACCGTCGAATTGCGTTCCAGCAGTGTTCTTATTACATGCGCCGCCAGATCATCGGGGCGAATTCGCGACAAAGCGCCGCCATACCGCCCCACCGGCGTTCGAATGATGTCAACAATATAAGCTTTACTCATAGGTGAGGGGTAGCCTGAACAAAAAACCGCTGGGAGAACGTGCCGAATGTGGGGTATTGCTTAGCTTTGCCCGCTGCTGCCCGGGCAATTTATATATAAAATATACACCACAATGTGGCAAAGAATTCAAACCGTATTTCTCGTCCTGGCCATCGCAAGTTTGGGCCTGGCAATCTTTTTTCCCATCTGGACTTACCCCGCCGAAGGCGTCATACACAAGTTATTCGCCTTCCACTACAGCACATTCGATGAAAACGGTCAGGCAATTGCCATTCACTATTTCCCCTATAGTACTACGGCCATTTTGATCGTCGCTGCAATTACCGTCTCGGTGATCGAGATCGGAAAGTACAGAGACAGGGTCCTCCAGATGAAACTCGGCGCGCTGAACTCCCTTATCCTGGCTGGAATCATCGGAGCTGCATTTATCTTCTCGAATCAACTGGCCGATGAATTCAAAGGAGGCCAGATCCAGTTAGGCATGTGGTTGCCCGGTGTTGCGGTGCTCTGCAACCTGCTGGCGAACCGTTTTATCCGCCGTGACGAAAAGCTCGTCCGCGACTCCCAGCGCTTGCGATAGTTTTCCGAAGCCGCCGCGGTCGGGACATTCTGACTGACAGCCTGACAGCTTTCTTCGTTTGGAATAACATTTGAAAACCTCGTGCCCGTCACGAGGATTTCTATTTTTTACCTAAATCAAGCAACTATGGCAGCCGTAGAAGAAAAAGGAACGATATCCATCCACACCGAGAACATCTTCCCCATTATCAAGAAGTTTCTTTACTCCGACCACGAGATTTTTCTCCGTGAGCTGGTCTCCAATGCCGTGGATGCGACGCAAAAGCTTAAGAAAATGGCGTCGTTGGGCGAGTTCTCCGGCGAGATCGGCGACGAGCGCATCGAGGTAAGCTTCGACAAAAAGAAAAAAACCATCACCGTCAGCGATAAAGGTATAGGCATGACCGGTGACGAGGTCAAGAAATATATCAATCAAATTGCCTTCTCCGGCGCCGCGGAATTTGTGGAGAAGTTCAAGGATAAGACCGACGCCAAAGACATTATCGGAAAATTCGGGCTCGGGTTCTACTCCGCCTTTATGGTCGCCGATCGCGTTGAAATCGTCACGCGTTCGTATCAGGCATCGGAAAAAGAAGCCGTGCGCTGGGAATGCGATGGATCCACGGAATTCTCTCTCACACCGGTGAAAAAGGATTCGCGCGGAACAGACGTAATTCTCCACATAAACAAAGATTCGGAAGAGTTTCTCGACGAGTGGCGTCTCAAAGGCATCCTCGAAAAGTACTGTAAGTTCCTTCCGGTCGAAATCAAGTTTGGTACTAAGGAAGAAAGTGTCGAGGATGGTGTTGACAAAGACGGCAAGCCAAAATACAAAACGGTCAAGACTGATAGGATTATTAACAATCCTCAGCCCCTTTGGACCCGGTCACCCAACGACCTGAAAGACGAAGACTACCTCACTTTCTATAAGGAACTCTATCCGTTCTCAGAAGATCCGTTGTTCTGGATCCACCTGAACGTCGACTATCCGTTCACGCTGACAGGCATCCTGTATTTTCCGAAAGTCAAGAACGACTTCGAACTCAATAAAAACAAAATACAGCTGTACTCACGGCAGGTGTTTATCACCGATGAAGTCAAAGACGTAGTTCCCGACTTCCTCATGCTGTTGCACGGTGTGCTTGACTCACCCGACATCCCCTTGAACGTTTCGAGAAGCTATCTCCAGTCAGATGCGAACGTTAAGAAGATCAGTCAGCATATAACGAAAAAAGTTTCTGACAAACTCAACGACTTGTTCAAGAAAGATCGCGCAGATTTTGAGAAGAAGTGGGATGACATCAACATCTTTGTGAAGTACGGCATGATCAGCGACGATAAATTCTATGACCGTGCCAAGGAGTTTGCCCTGTTCAAGAACGTTGACGACCAGTACTTCACCTTTGATGAGTACAAGGAAAAAGTAAAGGTCAACCAGACGGACAAAGACAAGCAGCTTGTCTATCTATACACGTCTGACAAGGCGAAACAACACGGTTTCGTCGAAGGAGCGAAGAACAAAGGCTACGATGTCCTGGTCTTCGACGGCGTAATTGACAGCCACTTCATCAATACCCTCGAACAGAAGCTCGAGAAAACTCAGATCAAACGCGTCGACAGCGACACCGCCGAAAAACTTATCGACCGCGACGAAAAACTGGAGAGCATCCTCAGCAGTGAAGAGTCGGAGCAGGTGAAATCGATTTTTGAGAAAGCGATCAGCAACCAGAATATGACCGTTGCCGTCGAAACCATGTCGCCTGATGACTTTCCCGTCGTTATCACAATGAGTGAGTTTATGCGCCGTATGAAGGATATGGCGAGAACGGGAGGGGGTTACGGATTCATGGGGTCAATGCCCGACAACTACAATGTCGCGGTCAATGGCAACCACCCTCTGATCCAGAAAATCCTCAAGAGCGAAACCGAGGAACAAAAAACAAGGCTTGCCAAACAGGCTTATGACCTGGCTCTCCTATCGCAGAATATGCTTAGCGGGCCCGACCTCACGAATTTCATCAGGCGCAGCGTAGAACTGGTATCCTGATAGTGAACTGAAACCATACCAACGAATCCGCGTCACATGGCGCGGATTCTTTTTATTCCACCGCGACGATTTCAGCCTGCCAGCGAAAATAAAATTTAATTAACTTCGTTGTCCACCAACATGAGCAGGGCTTTTTTCATCGTCTTTTTACTCTTTGCCGTACCGGCTGTAGTGGCTCAGAACGTCGATTCGGACGAGCCCGAAGAGGAATTGGATGAGCGTTTCACCGTAGATACGCCGGTTATCCTGTCGTTCGACGAAGAGGAGGAAGAACCCAAAAAGAAGAAAAAGAAAGTTAAGAAGAAGGTCTTCTACGGAATCAAGACACGGAAAGGCTTTACCCGAAGCGGTCAGGGCAACCGGGTTACTTACGAACTGTTCTACGTCCTGAAGAAACCGGAAAAACCGGAAACCTTCGCCCGCGACATTTATTGGTTTGACTATACTCGAAAGCAAATCAGAAAAACCGAGCGGTTCGACCCTGAGAAGGGAGTTCTCCTCCACGGCCCTTATGAGAAACGACTGGGTGAAGTCGTCCTGGAAAAAGGGATTTTTTACAAAGGGACCAAACACGGCCGGTGGATGTATTACAACCGTGACAGTACCCTGCGCGACAAGGAAAAGTACTTCCGCGGCTGGCCCAAAGAATCAACCGTCTCGTATTACGACCCCGACCGCAAGAAAATGCGTGAAATCACACCCATTGAGTTCGGTGAAAAGGAAGGGTATTATTTTCATTTCTTCGAGAACGGCCAGATCGCTGTAATGGGCGAATATCAATGGGACCGACGCATAGGTGATTGGACCGAATACTACCCTAACAAGCGAAGAAAACGCATTATCGCTTATCCCGAGAATCCGTTTGATGATACCTTCCGGCCCTATATCAAAGCGGAGTGGAACGAACAGGGCAAGCAAATCTACCGCAGCACGCGGCGTCCCGGGGCCCGTTAACTGATGGCATCTTCAAAGTGATCAAGTTTCGGCGGATCGCCCAGTGTCACGGAGATAATGTCGAAGCGTATATGACCCTTCCAATCGTAGCGGAAAATATATTCTTCGGCAGCGGAGAAAATCAACCGCCGCTGATAGTCCGTCACAAAGGTCTCCGGCTGGCCAAACGCACTTGAATTTCTCGTCTTCACCTCTACGAATATCAGCCAGTTTTCGCGCTGTACGATCAGATCTATTTCCGCCTTCCCATAGCGAAAGTTCCGGGCAACAACGGTAAAGCCCAACGAGGCAAAGTGCTCGGCCGCGAGATTTTCCCCGGCCGCTCCGATGCGGGCTTTATCGCTCATACAAAATGTTCTACCTTTGAATTTACAACGAATCTGAACCAGGCATGTCGAATATAAAAAAATCTATTGAGGGCTTTACCCGTCAACTGTCGGATGCGCTGCGTCTCGTTCAGTCGCTCGACCTTGTTCGGCCGGGAAGTGATATCCGAAACGTCGTTATTGCCGGCATGGGAACCTCAGGAGTGGCGGCAAACCTGATTGAGTCTCTCACGTTCGGACGAATCCCTATTCCGGTCGCCGTTTGCAAAAGTTATACGATCCCCCAGTATGTCAATCCCCACACACTGTTTATTGCCTGCTCGTATAGTGGCGAAACGGAGGAGACGATAGCGGCTCTTCATAAAGCCCTGCTCAAACGTGCCGAATGCATCGTTATAGCCTCTGGCGGCAAGTTGCTCGACATCGCTCGCGAATACAACCTTTTTTACGTCCAACTGCCGTCAGGATCACCGGGCCCTCGCGCTATGCTCGGCTACAACATGATTGCATTGTTATCGGTGCTCTACCACACTAACCTGATTGGGGCTGCCTTTATGAAGGAGACCGAGAACGCCATTGAGTTTCTCGACCGGGGCAAAAAGGGCATCGAATCTGAAGCGGAACTGGTAGCACGAAAGCTCCGCGGAAAACTTCCCGTAATCTATTGCGACCATCGCCTCCATGCCATGGCGCTGCGCTTCCAGCAACAACTCAACGAAAACGCCAAACACATCGCGCACGTCAACACCTTCCCGGAAATGAATCACAACGAGCTCGGCGGTTGGCAATATCCGGAGAACCTTATTCCGATGTTACAGGTTGTTTATCTGTACTCCGATCACGACCACGAACGGGTGGAGAAGCGGATGGAAATTTGTCGCAACATCTTTGAGAAGAAATCCAATCCCATCATTGACGTAGTCGGCGAAGGCGCATCGCTACTGGAACAGTACTTTTATCTCATTCATCTCACGGACTGGATTTCGTTCTACCTTGCCCGCGAAAATGGAATCGCACCCGATGGCGTTGAATCCATCGATTACCTGCGCTCGGAGCTCGGTAAAGTGAAGTAGAAGGATCATGAACAAGAAGACAACGTTCATCCGACTCGGACAAGTCGACTACAAAGAAGCCTGGGACTACCAGACTGAGAAATTCAATAGCATCCTTTCCGTCAAGACCGCCAACCGATCACTCCCTACCGACCAGCAAAAGCCGACGCAGAACTTCGTCATTTTCTGTGAACATCCTCATGTGTTTACACTCGGGAAAACAGGCAACGCCGGAAATCTCCTCGTAGAGCCCGACCGACTTGACCAGATTCATGCAACGTACTACCATATCAACAGAGGAGGCGACATCACATACCACGGACCGGGCCAGATCGTAGGCTACCCGGTGATCGATATGGAAAACTTCTTCACGGATATACACCGCTACATGCGGACGCTCGAAGAAGCAATCATATCAACATTGGATCACTACGGTATAAGCGCTGGTCGTATCGCTGGCCTTACCGGTGTCTGGGTTGACGCCCACGAGCCCGCAAAGGCACGTAAAATCTGCGCCTTAGGCGTCAAAACGAGTCGATGGGTAACCATGCACGGCTTTGCCCTTAACGTGAATACAAACCTCGACTACTTCGGATATATCGTCCCTTGCGGAATTTCCGACAAAGCCGTCACTTCCATGGCTAAGGAGGTCGGACGCCCGCTGGATCAAAGGGATGTTGAAGAAGTTCTGAAAGACAAGCTTGCGCTCGCCTTCGGGTTTGAATGGGTTAACGAAGCCCATGAGCAAACACGTGAACAATCATCTGCACAAGCAGGATAAGGCTGGGGCATCGGAGATATATTGTTTCCCAAAGGGATTCAACGAATAGTCCGGATATTCCCTAATTCCGACAATTCCCGTTAATTTAGCCCTCAATTACATTTGATGATTCCGGAACTTCGCGATATACTTTTCATTGACATTGAGACTGTAGCTGTAACAGACAACTACGAACACCTTGACGAACGACTGAAGACACAGTGGGCGCGCAGGGCTAACTTTTTCCGGAAAGACACCGATCGGTCAGACGCCGATCTCTTTCGCGAGCGCGCTGGCATCTATGCGGAATTTGGAAAAATCGTCGCCATTGCCGTAGGGAAATTCGTCGATCATGAGTCCGGTGAATTAGGCCTTCGAACAAAAGTATACAGCAACCACGGTGAAGAGGCACTGCTCTCGACATTCCGTGACATGATCGAAAAATTTGATGCTTCGAACCTCAGACTTTGCGCCCACAATGGAAAAGAGTTCGACTTTCCATATCTGTGCCGTCGAATGTTAATCAATTCCGTACCTTTACCCGCGGTTCTCAATCTCTCCGGCAAACGCCCCTGGGAAATTCCTCATCTGGACACTATGGAGATGTGGAAATTCGGAGAATACAAACACTTTACATCACTCGATCTACTGGCCGCGTTGTTCAACATCCCTTCAAGCAAGGAAACGATTGACGGAAGCCAGGTAAACCACGTCTACTACAACGAGGGGGATCTCCATAAGATCGCTGAATACTGCCGTGCCGATGTTATCGTTCTGGCACAGTTATTTTTGCGATTAAAAGGTTATCCGCTCATCGCCGACGACAACATCATAATGGCATAATTCGCCCATGAGCAAAAAGAAGAAGGAATCCCGCAGTACCCGCAAGAAGCAACGGGAAAAATCATCAGCAAGCAAGTATAAAGAAGCGATCCTCTCCCTGTTCGCTTCCAAACCCGGCCGGGGCCTTACTTTCTCTCAGATCATACGTAAAGCAGGTGCTAAAAAGAAGGAAGACCTGAAGAAAGTCGAACGCTTCCTCGAATCGCTGCTCAAGGGTGACCGCATCCGGAAGCTGCGCAATGGCAGCTTTGTATCGAAAATTGAACAAGAGGAACTCATCGGCGTTGTCGACCATGTTAGCTCACGATTCGCTTACATCGACGTGGGTACGGATGATGATATCTACGTAAAGACAAAAGATCTCGCATCAGCCGTCGATGGAGACACGGTAAAAGTCAGTCTCCTTCCTTCCCGGCAAGGCGACAAGCGCGAAGGCAAGGTTGTCGAGATCATCAAGCGGAACCGGAACCGGTTCGTAGGAAAAATCCAGATCTCGCCCGGATTTGCATTTGTCGTTCCCGACTTCCGCAAAATCCATCAGGATTTCTTCATCTATCCTGAGAATATCAACGGCGCGAAAACCAATGACAAAGTTGTTGTCGAAGTAATCAGCTGGGCTACCAGCGATCGAAAACCGGAAGCCCGGGTCGTCGAGGTCCTAGGGAAAGCCGGCGAGAACGAAGCGGAGATACATTCCATCATGGCAGAGTTTGACCTCCCCTTCCGTTTTCCGGAGGAGGTCTTGCTCGAATCACAATCCATTCCCGAGGGGATCACAAAAGAAGAAATAAACAAACGAAGAGACTTCCGCGAAGTCACAACGTTTACCATTGACCCTGCCGACGCAAAAGACTTCGACGATGCGCTGTCGTTCCGAAAGCTCGACAACGGGCACTATGAAATCGGCGTACATATCGCCGATGTCACGCATTATGTCACACCCAATTCAAAACTTGAAGACGAAGCATACGAACGGGCTACCTCTGTTTATCTGGTTGACCGAACGATTCCAATGCTGCCGGAGCGCCTATCCAACGAGTTGTGTTCGCTGCGGCCCCATGAAGATAAATTAACGTTTTCCGCCGTCTTCGAAATGGATCGCCACGGAACTCTTCATCAGCAATGGTTCGGCCGGACAATCATTCACTCCGACCACCGATTCAGCTACGAAGACGCTCAACAAGTCATTGAAACCGGGGAAGGTCAGTATTCAGAAGAACTCACGATCCTCAATGAAATCGCGAAGAAACTTCGCAAAGACCGATTCGCCAAAGGCGCTGTCAACTTCGAAACAACGGAGGTCAAGTTCCAACTCGACGAAAAAGGAATACCCATCGCCGTAATTCCCAAAGTCCGCAAAGACGCTCATAAGCTCATCGAAGAGTTCATGCTGTTGGCTAACAAGCAGGTCGCCACGTTCGTTTACAACTATAAGAAAGGCGGCGACAAGAACACGTTCGTATACCGAATTCACGACTTCCCGGATCGGGAAAAAGTAGCCGACTTCGCCACCTTTGCTCGTCAGTTCGGCCACCGAATGGACGTCGAGGAATCTTCTATCAGCCAATCGCTTAATCAGCTGATGTCATCCATTGAAGGAAAGCCGGAGCAACATGTACTTGAACAGCTCGCCATTCGTACCATGGCCAAAGCAAAGTACTCAACGGAACCAAAAGGCCACTTCGGACTTGCTTTTCAGCACTACTCACACTTTACGTCGCCGATCAGACGCTATCCCGACATGATGGCTCACCGACTCCTGCAGCATTATCTGGATGGCGGAAAGCCTGTGGAAAAACCCGAGTACGAAGAACGCTGTGAGCATTCCTCCGAAAGGGAAAAACGCGCCGCCGATGCCGAGCGTGCCTCCATCAAGTACAAACAGGTTGAATTCATGACCTATGCGGAGAAGAAAGACTATGATGGTCTGATCACCGGTGTTACTGAATGGGGGGTTTACGTCGAAATCATTGAAACCAAGTGTGAAGGGATGATCAGAATGGCTGATGTCACCGACGACTACTACGAATTCGACGCCAAGAATTACCGCATCATCGGTCGAAACACCGGCAAGATTTATCGACTCGGAGACCGCGTTACGGTACGCATCAAGAAGACAGATATTGACCGAAGGCTTATCGATCTCGTATTCGCCAACCAGAGCGATGTAGAGTTTGACGATTAATTCTCCTACCTTTGCCGCGATCTTTTCCTTATGCCCCGTAAAAGCGAGTCCTTGATTTCGCGGTATCAGCAATGGCTGGAAACCGAAGTCCGAAAGCAAAAATTCGGTAAAACACCCCCTTCCCTTTACGAGCCGATCCGCTACCTTATGGCTATGGGAGGAAAGCGATTGCGGCCGACGCTCACCCTCCTCGCCTATTCCCTTTATCGCGATGACGTGCGAACCGCTGTTCCGTATGCCGTAGCCGTCGAAGCGTTTCACAACTTCACTCTGATGCACGACGACATCATGGACAACGCGCCCCTTCGTCGCGGCAACAAGACCGTTCATGAAAAGTGGAACGTCAACACCGCTATTCTTTCCGGTGATGTCATGCTTATCCGCGTGTACGATATGTTTCTCTCGCTCGAGCCTGCAAAACTCGCGGAAGTACTCAAAACCTTTAACCAGTGTGCCGCACAGGTGTGCGAAGGGCAACAATGGGACATGGAGTTTGAAACAACGGAGCGGGTAAGCGAAAAGCAGTATCTCGAGATGATCCGCTTAAAGACCGCAGTCCTCCTCGGCTTCAGCGCCGAACTCGGCGGTATTCTCGCCGATGCCCCCGCTGCTGACCGTGCTGCTCTTCGGGCGTTCGGCACTTTTATCGGGATTGGGTTCCAGCTAAAAGACGACCTGCTCGACGCCTACGCTGATCCCAAACAATTCGGCAAACAGGTGGGCGGCGATATCATTGCCAACAAACGCACCTATCTGCTTATAAAGGCGC
>CAZHIQ010000020.1:0-53612 GCA_964532595.1 uncultured Roseivirgaceae bacterium | reverse complement strand
AATTGAGCATACTCTCAATTCGCATTGGTTTTGCAGATTCATCCGTATAGAAGATATCCGAAGAACGTCTTGGAAAGAAATTATCCGAATTGCTTTACACTTCTGAAGCAAAGGAATCAGGCTTCTGGTTTCCAGGCACTGGCTGCTTACCTGCCACCTGTCTACTGATCTTACTGCCGCTTTATAAAAATTATTAAAAACTTTCGCAAGATCTTTTGTGGAAAATCGCGCTGCTACACGCGAAGTTCAGTAATTTTGCCTCTCCTCCACTGAAAAGTTCGATCCCTCCAAGAACAGCGCCTTCCGGGAGTTGCGCTGAAAAAATCATTATTTCTTGATTAAATAATAAAAACTTTATTTATTGCTCTTGTAGTTATCAAAAGAATTTAAAAATGCTTGATAACGACTGACCGCTGGAGGGAACGGTCATTAATAATTAAAGAGAAAAATAACTAACCTAAATCCTGATTATCCATGAGGCTCTACTTCAGTAAGATTGCGCGGAGTATGATGGTGCTCTTAGTGGTGACTTTCGCGCACTGGGAGGCGCGGGCGCAGGCCGACGTCGTGACCGGACAGGTCAAAGACGAGCGGGGCGAGACGCTGCCCGGTGCGAACGTCGTCATCAAAGGCTCCAACGTCGGTACTACGACCGACATCGACGGACGCTACTCCATCCGTCTCCAAGACGCCAGCGATGTGCTGGTATTCTCTTTTGTGGGATATCAATCCCACGAAATTCCCGTCGCCGGTAAGTCGGTGATCAACGTAACGCTGCAGCCCGACGTGCGCACGATGGATGAAGTAGTGGTCATTGGATATGGAACGCAGCAAAAGGAAAAGGTTACTGCTGCGATTTCACAGATCAGCGGTGAGGAATTGCTCAAGGCGCCGACGGCGAACATTACTTCTCATTTGGGTGGACGCGTTCCGGGTGTTATTTCGCTCCAGACCTCCGGCCAACCCGGTTCCGACGGAGCGGACGTGCTGGTACGGGGTAGTAATGCCAAGTACGTTGTCGATGGCGTTGAGCGGTCGTTTTCGGAGATCGATCCGAATGAAATTGAGACGGTGACGGTCCTTAAAGACGCTGCATCAGCTTCGGTGTACGGTCTGGATGCGAATTCCGTTATCATCATCACGACGAAACGTGGAAAGGAAGGCGTTTCGAAGATTAGTGCTACTGCTTCGCATGGTATAAGCACCAATGCGGTGATGCTCGACATGCTCGACGGTCCCGGATATGCGTATTGGTATAACAAAGCACTTGAACTCGACGGTGACGCGCCCATCTTTACAGCCGATCATGTCGCAAAAATGCTTAACGGTGATGACTCCGATGGCTGGGGAAATACCGACTGGTACAAAAAGACCTTTGATGTAGGAAAGACAACTTCCTATAACATCAACGCCACAGGCGGAACAGACTATTTCCGCTATTTTGTCTCACTGGGTAATTACAATCAGAAGGGTAACGTAAAGGGATTCGACTTCAATCGCCTTAACCTTCGCTCCAACATCGATGCGTTGATTGCCAAGAATCTCGATCTCACGTTCAATGTAGCCGCGAGAGTGGAAGAGCGCGATCGCCCGGGCTTCAGCGGGGCGCCGGCCGACTGGAATAATATCCCCCAACAAGCGCTTCGCGCCCATCCCTATGTACCGGCCTCAATCGATGGCGTCCCCGTGTCGACGCGTACCTCCAGCAGCTACGTGAGTCCGCTGGCGGCATCCGATCTGTCGGGCTATCACAACGGACGTACCGAAGTTCTTCAGACGAATCTTGCGCTTCGTTATAAGCTGCCCTTTGTACAAGGCCTCAGTGTCAAATTCCTGGCAGCATACGATATATCCAACACGACGAGCAAAGGCTTCTCAAAGCCTTATTACACCTTCGTGGCCAATACACCGACCGCGACAACTACGGATATCACTTATTCTTACTCGCATGACGCCCGTGGAAACTCGTCAAGTCTGGTCGAAGGACTGTCGCGGTTCCAGGATCTGACAACCAACTCGAGTATTGAGTATGAGCGCAGCATCGGAAAGCACAATATCACGGCCCTGGCTCTGATGGAAACCGTTCAGCGTGATCGGCGTGCCTTTGGTGCCTACGGATACGACTTTGATATCTATGAATTGGACGAGCTTGACTTCGCAAACCTTGAGGACGTCAGAACCAAGGTAACGGGTAGCAGTGGGCAGGAGCGAAGAGCAGGTTTCCTCGGTCGTGTCGCCTACGACTATGCGAATAAGTACCACGTGCTGCTTTCCTACCGCTACGACGGAAGCTACGTGTTCGGAGGAATGGTACCCGGAAAAAGGTGGAGCCCGTTCCCGGCAATGTCGCTTGGATGGACTGCCACGGAGGAGAGCTGGTTCCCTGCTTCGTCTTACGTGAATTATCTGAAGGTGAGAGGTAGCATAGGACTCACAGGAACAGCCACCGTGCCTCCATACTACTTCCTGAATACCCTTTCGTATCTGGATGATCCGGCGGTAGCGCTGAATGGTCAGGCACGTAGGGGATTAATTACTTCCCGGCCGGCCAACGTCAACCTGACCTGGGAGAAATCGCTTCAGTACAACCTCGGTTTTGACGCCACTGTTTTTAACAACTGGCTGGATGTTGAGCTTGATGTATTCTATAAATACGTGTACGATATGCTTTCAGGGGTGACCGGGTCGTTTCCTGATTCCTATGGAGGGTATGTCCCCGGCTACGTGAATGCTAACAAACAGGACCATAAGGGATTTGAAATTACGCTGTCTCACAGGCGGCAGATAGGGGATTTTTCCTATCGCGTGGGTGTGAACGGAACCTATACGAAACGCCGTTGGCTGCTGTATACGGAAGCGGAAAATACACCCGACTGGCTGAAGCTGACGGGTAAGGAAGTGGGTTCACAAGTCGGTTTCATTGCAGCCGGACTGTTCCAAAGCCAGGAAGAAATTGAGAACTCTGCGACGATTATCGGAAAGGACGTTCGTGTAGGCGATATCAAGTACGTCGATGTTAACGGCGACGGTGTCATCTCCTATGAGCAGGATCGTGGCTACTTCGGCAAATCGAACATGCCCAAATTTGTCGGAGGGGTGAATGTCGATCTCGGCTGGAAGGGATTCGACTTGTCAATGCTGTGGCAGGGAGCCGCAGGTCGCGACGTGGCCCTGACCGGACTTTATCCTAACTACGTGATGGACCATACCAACATGACGCGGCCCTTCTATCATGGTAGCAATTCTCCCGTGTATCTGGTGGAAAACTCCTGGAGACCCGATCATACAGATGCGGAGTTCCCTCGCTTGTCGATTGTTCCGGCAAGTTCCAACAACGCTTATTCCTCAACCTTCTGGTATCGCAACGGAAACTACCTGCGTCTGAAGACAATGCAGATTGGTTACACGTTGCCATCGAGAGTGACCGAGTCGATTGGAATGAACGCGGTTCGGGTATACGCGGAGGGGCAGAACCTCCTTACGTTCAGCGAGCTGACGAAATACAATATCGATCCTGAACAGCCGAACGTATCCAACGGTTATTACCCGCAACAGCGCGTTTTCGCAATGGGCGTTAAACTGACATTCTAACGAATTAATACCTGATCGTATGACAAGCAAAAAATTGAAAATAGGCCTGTTGGTTCTCATGGCAGGCTTGTACAGCTGCGACGATTTTCTCGATACGGTCCCAACGGACAGGGTGTCGGATAGGATCGTGTGGGAGAATGAGGCAACCGTCGAGTTGTTCGTGAACGGCTTTTATCCCTACCTCGACCGGTACGGGAACTTCGGAACGGAACAATTCAACGGAACACTTACCGAAGGTCTCACTGAAACGCTCAAGTACGGCTCTTATGTACCGGGTAGCAAAGCCGGGGATGCCAACATGTATGCGTTCACACCGGAGACAATGTCTCCCACGGGAAGCCTGCTCGGAACCTGGAAGAATACGTATGAGCGTATTCGCCGGGTGAACGAGTTCCTGGTAGGACTGGAGAAGTACTCGACGCTGGACGACGAAACCAACAAACTCCTGGAAGGCCAGGCGCGTTTCTTCCGGGCTTTCCTGTATTTCCAATTGGCAAAACGCCATGGCGGTGTCATCCTTTACACCGATATGAATTTGCAGAAAGACAAGAACAGATCGTCAGCTGAAGAGACGTGGGATCTTATCGAGGATGATCTTGACTTCGCCGCATCCGTATTGCCGGCCGAATGGCCTCAAGCAGAGAAGGGAAGGATCACCAAAGGCGCCGCGTATGCTTTCAAGTCGCGCGCCATGCTCTACGCAGAACGCTGGGAGTCGGCGAAAGACGCGGCAGATGCAGTGTTTGATCTCGGTCTCTACAGCCTGGTAGACAACTATGCTGACGCCTGGAAAGGCGGTAATCCCGAGTCTATTCTCGAATACAACTACCTTGCCTCAGGCCCGAACCATACGTTCGACAAAGACTATGCTCCTTACGGAGAGATCGAGAACCAGGGGGGAAGCGGAACGCCGACCCAGGAAATGGTGGAATCGTATGAGCGCGCCGACGGTACGCTGGTCGATTGGAGTCCTTGGCATGTAGGGGGAGGGACAACGACACGGCCTCCTTACGAAGACCTCGAACCCCGTTTCCACGCAACGGTCATTTATAATGGCGCCCAGTGGAAAGGCAAGGTGATGGAGAACAGTGTCAACGGAACCAACGGAAGGTATATGGGCTACCGCGAAGCGACCTACGCCCAGGGACGTACTACCACCGGTTACTATCTGCGCAAACTGATGAACGAGGATCATACTGACCTGGTGTCGGTCCGCAGTACCCAGACGTGGGTGGAAATCCGTCTCGCAGAAGTATACCTCAACCGAGCGGAAGCTTACTACCGACTCAACAACAGCGGCCTGGCGCTAGCCGACCTCAATAAGGTCCGCGAACGTGTTGATCTCCCCGCCAAATCGGGTCTCACAGGCAACGATCTTTTCAAGGCGATTCGCCACGAACGCAAGATTGAACTTGCCTACGAAGGCCACCTGTATTGGGATATGCGCCGCTGGAAACTGGCACACGTAGAGTACAACAACTACCGTGTACACGGGATGAAGATCGCACAGGATCCGTCCGGCTTTCTGTACGAGATCGTTGACGCCGATCTTCAGGATCGCAAGTTCCTTGAGAAGACTTACGTGCTGCCGATTCCCTACAGTGAACTCGCAAGCAACTCGGCGATCGAACAGTATGATGAGTGGAAATAAAATCTTTGACCGATGAAAAATACCTTATTTGCATTCTGCACACTCATGATCGTCACGCTCCTGCAAGGGTGTCACGAGCCGGATGAGTTAAAGCCCCCCGTCTCCCGCGAAGGAGTCAACAGCATCACGGCCAGTTTTGCTGACGGAACCGGTGAATTTTCAGGCAGTATTAAGGAAGGGACCGATGAGATTATCATCCCTATTCCCTTCTTCTACCCTGAGAACTCGAACAACCAGGTTACGGAAGATATGCTGAAACGCATGCGCGTTAGGGCTAATCTCGACGATAATGTTACGGTGAGTCCGTCCCTGCTATTCATGGACCTCACGCAGGAGAATGTCATTACCGTAACGGATCAGCGTAAGCAAAGCAAACAGTACGTTGTAAAGGGGGAGATCCGTAAGAGCGACAAAGCTTTTATCGAAGAATTCTCGATTCCTACCCTCGGACTTACCGGGATTGTCAACGAAACGGACCAAACGATCTCCCTGATCGCTATCGACGAACTGGAGCCCGCTGTTGCCCAGGTGAAGCTGTCGTATCATGCGACAATCGATCCTGATCCTACAACCACGGAGATCGACTATGACGATGAAGTACAACTGACAGTTACCGCCCACGATGGCGTGACTCAGCGTGTCTACACCGTGAAGAAGTCAATCCCTGAAAAGCTTCCGTACGGTATTCGCGCAGGAAGTGCAAGACTTCTCTTTGCGAAGAAGCTTAAGGCAGACCTCGGAATTTCCGTAGATAACTTAACGGGAGGGATAGCAGCGATTGGAGACTACGTTGTCATCAATACCCGCGGACAAAACAGTATTTACATTGACGCGCGTACAGGTGAGAAAGTTGGCGAGATCGAGTTGGGTGCCGCACGAGGTGACCTGGTCAACTTCTATACCACGGCCGACGACGCGGGTAACTTTATCATCACCAACCTGGCGCCTAACAGCGGTTCATTCAAGGTATGGAAGCTTACGAGTGTAACGGCTACACCTGAGCTGTACATCGAATGGAACGGTGGAGTCAACATCGGGCGCAAAATTTCCATCCAGGGAAGCCTTGACGGAGATGCCATTATCACTGCGCCTATACTCGCTGCCGGACAGCAATTTGCTCGCTGGACCGTCACCGAAGGTGTGCTGACATCGCAAACACCGGAAATTGTTACCATGAGCGGACTGGTGAAAGGCTGGACCACTAATGCTGACATCATCCATACTTCAAGTACAGACGTTACGAGCGACTACTTTGTAGCTTCTTACTCCGACAATACTTTTGCCTGGGTAAATGGTGCTACCAATGAGGTTCGTCATAAGTTAGACGAGATAAGCACGAACTACATCCCTAACGCCGTTGATTTTGTGAGCTTCAACAACGCGTCTTATGTCACGGTAAACTGGGTAAACAGCTTTACCTGGGGATCTGCAGACGGAGTATGGCTCCTGGATGTATCAAGCTCTGCGAACTTCTCTGGTAACCTTGAGACCCGTACCGTTCCTGCCGTAGTGTGGGAAGCCGAACGCGACAAGTATGGCGCGAAAGGTGTTCAGCCGGTGGTCGCCAACGGGAATGGTACTGGCGATGTGGCCCTGTACGTATCCGACAACGGCTACTACATGTATCTGTACTTCATGTTTACCAACGGCTTCGTAGTCGGCTATCAGTTCGACTGCATCGATATGTAAATTTCAACCAGCACCGGCTTCTCGCTGATGGAGAGGCCGGTGCTATTTTCACTACTATATGAATCGATATCTGAAGACATTACTGCTACTTGCGATTCCTCTTGTCTCTGCCGGGATAACGCTGACGGCGTGCGAAGACAAGGACAAACCGGAATATGAGTGGGAGTGGGGCGGTGACGACACGCCCAATACCGAGAAACCCCGTTACATCTGGGTGGATGCAGCTGCCAACTTCCCGGATTTTGCCAACAGCAAGGAAAATATTCTCCGCGACCTGACGCTGGCGAAGGAAGCGGGCTTCACTGACATCGTCGTTGACGTTCGTCCCACAACGGGCGATGTGCTCTTTGAAACAGACGTTGAACAACAGGTAGAGTGGCTCGGGGCCTGGCTGCCGGGAGGTTATACCAAAATCGAGAGAACGGCAACCTGGGACTACCTTCAGGCTTTTATCGATGCCGGACACAGCCTCGGTCTGAAGATTCACGCGGGAGTCAACACAATGGTCGGCGGAAACCGAACCAGTCTGGGACCCTCGGGTCTCCTATTCCGCGATGCTTCAAAGGCTGAGTGGGCTACGCAGTTGCTGACGGAGAACGGAATTGTGAGTACGTTGGAGGGAACAGAGACTGGCTCTCGGTTCTTTAACCCCGTTCATGAAGAAGTGCAGAGTTACCTGCTCGATATGCTCGCGGATCTCGCCGCGTATCAGGAACTCGATGGCATCATCCTTGACCGCGGACGCTTCGATGATCTCGACAGCGATTTCTCGGAGTACACCCGCCTGAAGTTCGAGGAGTATATCGGTCATTCTATAACCAATTTCCCCGACGATATTATGCCGGCCGGTACGGCAGTAGGTAACCTTCCGAATCCGCAACCACCGTATTTTAAGCGTTGGCTTGAATTCCGTGTCAAGACCATTCACGACTTTATGGAAAAAGCCCGCAACCGCGTCAAGGGTGTTAACCCCGACATCAGTTTCGGTGTTTACGTTGGAGGCTGGTATTCGACCTATTACAATGTTGGCGTGAACTGGGCGAGTCCCCGCTTCAATACCTCGAACGCTTACTCGACATGGGCATCGACCAAATATCATGACTACGGTTACGCCGATCTGATGGATGTTATCCTCATTGGTGCGTATGCCTCGCCGACGAGCGTACACGGATCATCCGAGTGGACGATCGAAGGTTTCACCCGACAGGCGATGAATAAAATCAAAGGCGATGCTAAAGTTGTGGGTGGACCCGACATCGGAAATGGTCAGTGGGCGACCGCTGCGGATGATGTCATCAACAACGCAATCCGCGAGTCGGTACCCGCCTGTATGAACGCCGGCGATGGTTATTTCCTTTTTGATATGATTCACCTGAAGCTCAAGCCGCATCAGTGGGATTACGTCAAGCAGGGCATTGACAAGGCTCTGGCCGAAGACTAAGTATTTACTATCACCATTTTTTGTAACCCAAATCGAGTAATGAAGTATTTTTTTAGAACGATCGCTGCTGTGTTTGTCGCAGGGGCGATGCTGACGGCCTGCTCAGGAAGTAAGGAGAGCGCGGGTGAAACGGAGGGAGACGGAAAGAGGAACTTCCTCTACTTCGACGCGACCGCTAACTTCAAGCGTTTCTCCTATCGCGACTCTATCGACTACTATCTTGATAAAGCAAAGGAAGTTGGAGTGACAGACGTCGTTATCGATGTCAAGCCTATCACGGGTGAAGTACTCTACCCGAGCAAAATCGCTCCCGTCATGACGGAGTGGAAAGGGGAGTACGAGCCCGGTAAGAAAGACACTTCGTGGGATATGCTCACCGCTTTCATTGAGGAAGGTCACAAACGCGGTCTGACCGTCCACGTCTCTACCAACGTCTTTGTAGCTGGGCACAACTTCTTTGATCGCGGCGTTGTCTACGACGACCCTTCAAAAGCGCACTGGCAAACACTCAGCTATCTGCCTGAGGGAATGACGCCGATCACCCAGCAGAAAAAGAAATACTCCGCGATGCTCAATCCCGCGCTACCGGAGGTTCAGGAGTATCAGCTGTCGATCCTGGAAGAACTGGTGACCCTGTATCCCGACCTCGACGGGATTGTACTCGACCGCGTTCGCTATGATGGTGTAGAAGCAGACTTTTCAGATGCTTCCCGCAAGATGTTTGAAGAATATATTGGCGAGCAGGTGAAGAGCTGGCCGTCTGACATCTTCAGCTACTCAAAAGGAGAAAAGCCGGCGCGAATTCCAGGCCCACTTTACAAAAAGTGGTTTGAGTGGCGTGCCAAGGTTATCCATGACTTCATCTATAAGGCTAAGGACGTCATCAAAGCCGCCAATCCGAATATCGAGTTCGGCGACTATACCGGTTCCTGGTACCCTACCTACTACGAAGTGGGGGTGAACTGGGCCAGCAAAGACTATGACCCGTCACTTGATTTTGACTGGGCTACGCCTGAATACAAGAATTTCGGTTACTCCGATGCGCTGGAAGTTTTCCTCACCGGGAACTACTATTATGAGGTGAACAAACGCGAGGCGGAAGGCATTGACACAACAAAAGTTGTGCGTACCGAGGCAGGTCAAGGCCTCGGCAAGGAACACTGGTATACTGTGGAAGGGTCGGCCGAGCTTGTGAACCGTGTGGTGGCTGATCCGAGCCGCGTGTACGCCGGCCTGTACGTAGAGCAATACAAAGACGATCCTGAGCAGTTTATTAAAGCGCTGAAGATGTGCCGCGCCAAGTCACAAGGGGCCATGATTTTCGATATCGTGCACATTGTGAACTACGGGTGGTGGGATGTGTTGAAGCGGGGACTAACCGAATAACATCGATTCCTACCGTTAGCAAGATTGAACAGAGGTCCGGCATTGTAATGATGCCGGACCTTGTTTGAATGTAAACAGCTACCGATCTTTTTGCGTCCTCAGCGGACATCTATGATCATTAGTACAAATGCCGCGGCCGGCAAATTTGACACAGTATGACTTTACATACGATTGATATCCTCATCATCGCGATATACATTGTCGGGATAGTGGCGCTAGGTTTTATTATCTCGAAGAAGGCTTCCGGCAGTATGGAGTCATACTTCCTCGGGGGGAACAAACTCAAGTGGTACTATCTCGGATTAAGTAATGCTTCGGGTATGTTCGACATCTCCGGGGCGATGTGGACCGTAAGTATTCTTTTTATTTATGGATTGAAAAGCGCCTGGATCCCGTGGCTGTGGCCGGTCTGGAATCAGGTCTTTGTTTTTGTCTTTCTGGCAATCTGGATGCGGCGGTCGAACGTCATGACAGGTGCTCAGTGGATTACCTTCCGCTTTGGTGAGGGCAAGGGAGCCCGATTGGCGCATATTGTGGTCGTTGTCTTTGCGGTCATCAGCGTGATCGGCTTTATCGCCTATCTCTTCGAAGGGATTGGCAAATTCTGTACGGCGGTCCTTCCCTGGGATCTCTCGCTGTCGGTCGGGCCGATCTCACTGTCGTCCGAACGGAGCTATGCCCTGTTGATTTGCTTTGCGACAGCGATCTATACGATCAAAGGAGGCATGTACAGTGTGGTGGCGACCGAAGTACTGCAGTTCTTCATCATGACAATCTCGTGCATCGTGATCGCCTATATCGGATACACCACGGTAACCGCTGATCAGATAAACGCGGTTGTACCTTCGGGGTGGAACGAATTGTTTTTCGGGTGGAAACTGGATCTCGACTGGAGTACAACGCCGATTCCAAATGTGAGTGACAAGATTGCCAGTGACGGATTCGAGCTTTTCGGAATACTGTTTATGCTGATGCTCTTTAAGGGTATCTTCGCCTCTATCGCAGGACCGGTACCCAGCTATGATATGCAGCGTATTTTATCGACGCGAACTCCCTCGGAAGCTGCCAAGATGGGAATCATCAGCATTCTGGTTCTCTACATGCCCCGCTACCTGATGGTAGCCGGATTTGCCGTTCTGGGATTGGTCTATCTGGGACCCGAACTCGGACAGATGGGGGGCGCGATCGACTTTGAACAAGTGCTGCCCTCAGCCATCAGCCGGTTTGTACCGATTGGTTTTCAGGGCTTGTTGCTTGCCGGTTTGCTTGCAGCCTTTATGGGAACGTTCTCAGCTTTCGTGAACGCCGCTCCTGCATACATCGTAAATGATATCTACAAGAAATATATCAATCCCCATGGCAGCGATAAGCTGTACGTAAGGGTGAGTATCCTTTCATCTCTGATGCTGGTGGTGATCGGCGTGGGCTTTGGGTTTTACGCCTCGTCACTCAATGCGCTTACGTTGTGGATCACATCAGCGCTGTACGGGGGGTATGCTGCTGCTAATGCCTTGAAATGGATATGGTGGCGATTTACCGGATACGGCTACTTCTATGGGATGCTCGCCGGGTTGATCGCTTCTACCGTCAAGCTGTTTGTCTTTCCTGAGATTGTGGACATTTACGCATTCCCGGCGATACTCGTGTTCTCCTTTATCGGAAGCCTGGTAGGTACCTATCTGACACCGTTGGAGAACCGCGAGGAAGTCAAGCGATTCTATAAGCAGACGAGGCCCTGGGGCTTCTGGGGTCCCATCAAGCGCGAAGTCATGCAAGAAGATCCAACCTTTATACCCAACAAAGACTTTAAACGAGATGTATTCAACGTAGTTGTGGGCATTGTATGGCAAATGGCACAGGTCGTTATTCCTATCTACTTCATGATCCATAAAAACGGACAACTGATGATATGGGGCGTTGTATTCTTCGTGACGAGTTGGCTGTTGAAGAAGTACTGGTGGGATAGACTTGACGAGGTAGACGCTGATGCCATTCCTCCGGTTACGAACAAAAAAGAAATTACACATGAACAAGCATAGATTATTTTTCATTACGACTATCGCCACTTTGATGTCGGCGGCAGTAGTAAGTTACGCGCAAGAAATAGACAGCACGTATGCCAACGGGTATTATGTCGCCCGGATGGAGTATTTCAGACAGCTTCCCGTTGTGAAGAAGGGGGTAATCTTTCTCGGCAACAGCATCACGGAAGCCGGAGACTGGACGGATGTTCTTCCGGGACGAAAGGTGCAGAACCGCGGTATCTCCGGTGACAATAGTTTCGGCGTCGTGGCCCGACTGGAGGAGACTCTTCAGACGAAACCGACGCACCTCTTTGTGATGATTGGCGTAAACGATCTTAAGCGGGGAGTACCTACTGACGTCATCATCCGCAATTACGAGCGGATTGCCAGGCACGTCAGAACGAAATCGCCGAGAACCCGACTGTACCTGCAAAGCGTTCTTCCCGTCAACACCGAGTTGTTGATTGAGCCATTTCGCAATGTGAAGAACGAGGATGTAAAAATTCTGAATGAAGGTCTCAAGAAAGTCGCGCTTGACTACGGTGCTGAATACGTCGATCTTTGGCCCGCCCTCGCCGACGAAAACGGAGAGCTGCGAAAAGAGTTCACCGGTGACGGTATCCATGTGAAGCCAATTGCCTACGTACACTGGGCACGAGTCCTTCAGAAGAAGAAACTTCTCAAATGACGAATGACCGACTGCGTTTCCATCCCGCTTCCCTCCGTAACTACGGTGGGCAAGCTTTAACACTCTAACACTTTAACCCTTCAACACCTTGAGACTTTTCCTCCTCCTTTTCTTCATCACTCAACATATGTACGCGCAGGGGACTTACGACACCAGTTACCACAACTGGTATTACGCGCAGCGGATGGAGCTGTACAATTCCATTCCGGCTGAGCCTCATGATATTGTTTTTCTGGGTAACAGTATTACGGAACGCGGTGACTGGCAAGAGCTGATTCCCGGAGTAAAGATCGCTAACCGGGGTATTGGCGGTGACATTACATTTGGTGTGCTGGCACGTCTCGACAATGTCATAGCCCTCAAGCCGGATAAGCTGTTCCTGCTGATCGGTATTAACGACATCGGCCGCTTTTTCCCGGTAGAGTTGATTGTCGACAATTACAGGAAGATTGTTGAGCGCCTGCGGATGGATCTTCCGAAGACCAGGATCTACGTGCAAAGTGTTCTACCGCTGAACGAAAGCGTATTACAATATGACTATCTGAAAGGGCACAAGGAGCGAATTCTGCAACTCAATACGGAAATCGGCCGCCTGGCTCGTGAGCACAATTTGGTTTATGTAGATCTGCACGAGGTATTCGCCGACGGGAATGGAGACTTGAAGACGCAGTATACAAGTGACGGCATCCATGTGAATCCCGCTGCGTATATCGATTGGGTAGCATTTCTCAAAAAGAAGAAGTATTTGTAAACAGACGGTCGGATGAAGATAACCGGAACCTTTCTCGACGAAATTAGCCATGATATACCGCACCAGAATTGGGGGCGGAAAGAATGGGATCAGGATTTTGCCCATATGAAGGCAATTGGGATTGATACAGTAATCCTTATCCGTAGTGGCTATCGACGGTTCATTACCTATCCGTCCGATTGGCTGCAGAAGAAGTATGGCTGTTATGCTCCGTCCGAGGACCTGGTGGAGATGTTTCTTCAGTTATCGGATAAATACGGATTCTCCTTTTACTTCGGTCTGTACGACAGCGGGATCTATTGGGATACCGGCGATATGCGACATGAAATTGATGCGAACCGATTTGTAGTTGATGAGGTTTGGGAGCGATATGGCCACTACAAGAGTTTCAAGGGATGGTACCTGAGTATGGAGATCAGCAGGCGTACGAAGGGAGCCATAGAGGCTTTCGCTACTCTCGGTGCGCAGTGTAAGGAAAAGAACCGCGAGTTGCCGACGCTGATGTCACCCTGGATTGATGGGAAGAAGGCAGTGATGGCGGCGTCGGGGCAGATCACCAAAGAGGAGGCCGTATCGCTGGCTGAACATGAAAAGGAATGGGATGAAATTTTTGACGGCATCAAGGGCGTCGTAGATATTGTCGCGTTTCAGGATGGACATATCGATTACCATGAACTTGAGAGTTTCTTTGCCGTGAACAAACGCCTGGCCGACCGATACGGAATGAAGTGCTGGACGAACGCGGAGACGTTCGATCGCGATATGCCTATCAAATTCCTACCCATCAAGTTCGAAAAGCTACGCCTTAAGCTCGAAGCCGCCGCCAAAGCCGGATATGACAAGGCGATAACCTTCGAGTTCTCTCACTTCATGAGTCCTCAATCAGCCTATGCCCAGGCCGGTCATTTGTACAATCGGTACCGGGAGTATTTTTCAATAACGAAATGATTGAATTGGTGAGGGATGTTAAAGCTTGTCTCCCGAATTCACGCTTCCCGCCGCACGATTGACGATTGACGCTTCCCGCTTCCCGCTTCACGATTGACGCTTCACGACGGGATAGCGACCAGGTTTCTCAGCACTTCAAGTGTGACGGGTTTTTGCAGATAGGCTTTGACGTGTGGAATGGACTCGGCCCGGGTAATATCTTTGAGATGGTCGGAGGAGCTGATGACAAATATGTCGATCGGTTTTACGAATTCCTGGTGATGATCGGCAAAGAGTTTTAGGAAACCCCAGCCGTCCATTTCCGGCATGTAAATATCGAGCAGGATGACATCGGGGAGGTGCTCCTGTGACTTGCGGTGGTGCAGCAGGTAATCCATCGCACCTTTGGCTTTGTCGTAGATCGTGATGATGCTGGCGAGCTCGCCCAATTCAGCCAGTCGCTTAATGTAAAACGAAGCCATGGGATCATCGTCGATTATCCAAAGGTTACCTAGTTTCTTACACATCTTTTGCCACGCTTCGTTTTCCGATAGGAAAGGTAGCTCTTAATACTCCGTGTTAAGGGGATGTGTAAGAAAATGAAATGAATTGACGAAAAAAGTGGTTGGACGACCGCATGCCTCGGTCAACGACAATTTACCCCGGTTACTTCAACATTCGAAAATGTAGTAGGGGCACTTGTATCCCAGCCGGGTCAACAGGGGCTTGCTGACGTTGTATACCGGGATATCGCCCGGGGCTCTCCCTTCCAGCGACCCGACATGGGCATGGCCGTGAAATGCCGCCATCACGTTGCGGCGCGTCAACGGTTCGGCCAGACGCGACGAGCCGAGAAACGGAAAAATGGCCTCGGGTTCTCCAACGACTGTCTGCTTGATCGGGGCGTAGTGGAGTACAGCGATTTTGCGCTCTACTTTGTACTCGGCATCCAGGCGGGCAAGTGCCCGGTCGAGGCGAAGCGCTTCGTCCACGGCCTCCTGGACAAATGCCTTCATGGCGCCTTCGCCAAACATTGAAAGCATGTGGTTGTCAAAGCCGCCGCCGAACCCCTTAATGCCGGCAAATCCCACTTCTCCGATTACGATGGCCTCACCGTCAAGAATGTGGACATTTTCACTTTGAACGATCTGACGAATAAGCTTGTGCCGGCCTTTTTCGAAATCGTGGTTGCCCAGCACTCCTACCACGGGTATACTACACGATCTCAACTCCTCCGAGAGTACCTGAGCCTCCGTTTCATCGCCCGTATCGGTAAGGTCGCCGCAGATGACCAGCATGTCGGAGGTTCTCGAGACTTCCTTAAAAAACTCCGTCCATTTTCCTTTGTCGGCCTCCCTGACGTGGATGTCGCCAACGGCAGCGATTCTGATCTTCTTGTCTTCCTCCATCTCAGATGGTTTTGATCGTATAGGATTTATAGTTCCATTCCTTGATATCGATACTGTATTGCGTATTGTCAATGACCGGGCCGCGGCACACCCGTTCGGTGGTCGGAGGGAGGTCGTACTGCTCGTGCGCCCGTTTCATTAACTCGTCGAAGAGCCAACGCGGAATGATTTCATGGAAGTCGGACGGATACACAAACTGAAACATAATGAGATGCGACAGCAGTAGATGCCAGTGCGCGTCCAGTCGCATCAGTAAGCGTTCCCAATTGAGTTTCTTCCCGTGACGCAGGATGATGTGGTTGATGTCGGCCCCGTCATAGCGTTCGCGATTCTGGACATACGCTTTGCACCAAAGCAGGTCTTCAGCAGAAATATATCGAACCGGAACTCCGGCAAACTCTCCTTCACTTGCGTACTTGAACCAGGTGTCGTCGACCTGACATATGTTATTGACGGAGTTGAAGATGACGTCAATAAAGTATTCGCCCTTGAATATTTTCGCCAACCATCTGACGTCCGTCAACTGCGTCTCATAGCCGAGCTGTGCGAAGTACTTGAGTATACGCGGATAGCCTGCCGGTTTGCAGAAAATATCGAGGTCTTTTGTATCGCGAAATACGCCGGTATAATGAAAGGCGGCAAAGCCACCTCCCAGCAGGAAATCGGCCTGTGAATCCCTGAGATGACCGAGAGCTTCCTGGTAGAAAGCCATTGCCTCCGACTTCGTTTCTTCCGTGACGATCATAATCAAGCAGGTAAAAGAATATGCCATCGCGCCCGAAGTCGCTGCGGCCCGGTTTTTGACTCCAGGGTTACAGAGCGCTCATCTTTTGCGATGTATCATTAACCGATGTAATAATTGGTATCATTTGTCGGCAATTTGCCGGATTTGTAAGGCATTCCAGAACCCCATGCCATTTAAAGAAGAAGCACTTCAGCAGACTCTTGCGCGCATCGGCGCCAAGTTGACCGCCCTTCGGAAAAAGAAGGGATACACGAGCCACGAAGATTTCGCCTATGATTTCGACTTACCCCGCGTTCAGTACTGGCGCATTGAAAAGGGCAAAGCCAACATCACTTTACGGAGCCTTTGCCGGCTTCTTACCATCCACAATCTGACGGTTGAGGAGTTCTTCCACCTGCTTTATAAAGAGCATAAAGACGGTAAGAAGAACTGATGTCCCCATTCGTCAGGTCAGAAACCGAAAGGGAGTCCTTTACTGGGTCAGCGTGACAACCGACTGAAGGTCGAACGCTGTATTCTCTTCGTTGGAAGTGTTGTCGGATACCATGAAGATAATGTCGTTATAGTCTTTGTCAGCTTCGGCGCTTAGACGGTCTTCGAAGCCGATAACGACCGCTCCGCATTCCTCTTCACGATAGAGGACGTGTTGTTTGGATTCCTCCTTATTCCACTCGTGGTTCGTATAGTAAGTCGGGCGCTGGAAGTACACGCCATCGTTTCGATATCCCCCAACGATCAGGAAAAAACCTATGACCGTGCCGGCTTTGAGTTGCTCCTTGCCAAGCTTCCGGGTATCGCCGGGCTTCAGGTAGGTGGCGTCAACATTGGGAAAGACAAGTTGTTTGTCAATTTGTCCCGCGGAAGAAGGAACGTTTCCGTTGTCATAGATATAGTACCCCAGCACGTTGCCGATCGCCGCAGCTTCTGTTACAAAGCTTACATAGACATCCGTGTCGCGCGTCAAGACGATGTGTTGCTGAGCAGTTCCACCGAACAGCTGTGAGTGTCGTTCAGCGTTGTTGCGTGCTTCGGGAAACAAGGCAACCGCATTCGCTACGAGGGTTGGACAGAGTTCAATATTAAACATATCGCCCGCGACGGGCGGGGTTTTCCTGTATACGTCATCGTCATCGCACGCGAAGCTTACTAATAATACCAATATGGTGCTCAAAATCCTGGCCCTCATAATTTCATCGATTTAGTTGTTTCCGATAGACGCTTAAAAATTAAATGCCATGTGGAAAAACGTTCAGGCAAATCCGCACATGTTAGTCGGAATTGAGCTTTTCCTCCTCGTGTTTTGTCTTTATTCGCTCTTTTTTGATGTCTACACGCAGAAACGCATATAAACTCATGTAGAGGTTGGCGATCCACACCAGCGCGAATCCGGCAAGGAGATACCCCCGCCAGTCGTCGAACAACAGCTTGTAACGCGTCAGGATCAGCATAAAAACCACTATGTAATGGCTGAAGCAATACTCGCAGGTAAACAGATAGAAGAATTTGCGGATCAGGAGGGCCCGCGCTTCCCGGCTTTGCCTGACGCAATAATGCCGAGGTTCCCGAAAGACTTCCTCATGAGTAACTGTCCAGGCAATGCAGGCCGTGGGAATTGCCAGAAGAAACAACCAGGCGACTTGATCACTTAACTCCATCATTTCACGCAGACAATTGTTGTTCCGGGTTGGCGGCTGGAACGGATTTTTTACCGGCGTAAACATCTTCACCTAATCGCAACCCATGCAAGCACTTGTCAACACACCTGGAGGTCAAACACGAGCCGGCCAGGACATCGTTGAGATCAAACTTTGGGAAGTTTATCTCACGTACAACCACCGCAACCTGTATCGCACCCTCGCTGCCTATTCTATCGACAATGGTCCTGTGGAAAAAGATCATCAGGAGGAGGGAAGGATCTGTTTCCGCTTTTTGGCTTTCGATTGGGACCGGGCAGTGAAACAGTTGCTGTACGATAACCGCATCCCCGTGGTTATCCGGTCTAACCCGCTCTCCGCTGTTCGTATGCGGGGCTATAGCACACGGGCGGATACTTAGGGTTAGACTGTAATTGTGTAGATTTGCCCCTTAATTTTCAGGGCCTTGAATCTCCTTTCTGCAGAAGCTATCTCTAAGTCGTATCACGACCGTTGGTTATTTCAGGATATCTCACTCGGAATTTCCCGTGGTGAGAAATTGTGTCTGGTCGGCAACAACGGTGTAGGCAAGTCTACTTTGCTCCGAATTATCACCGGGGAAATTGAACCCGACCAAGGCAGGGTCAGTGTGAGAGAAGGAGTCAGGCTTGGTTATCTGACCCAGACGCAGGACGTCAGTGCCGACACCGTGGTAAGGGATATCCTCTTTAGCGACGACAATGAAGTAGCCCGGTGCGTGCGTCTTTACGAGGAGTGCCTCGCCAACCCCGACACATCGGCGGAGCGTATGCAGGAAGCGCTCGAGAAAATGGAGGAGCTCAATGCCTGGGATTATGAGGCAAAGGTCAAGGAGGTTATCGAACGGCTTGGCGTGCCAGACCTGACCCGTAAGTTCGGTGAGCTTTCGGGGGGACAGAAAAAGCGGGTTTTCCTCGCCAGGCTGCTGTTGCTGACTCCCGACCTCATCATCATGGATGAACCCACCAACCATCTCGACCTCTCGGCTATCGAATGGCTCGAACAATACTTGTCCGGTCAGCAGGTTTCACTGATCATGGTTACCCACGACAGGTACTTCCTCGATGCGGTAGCGACCGAAATTGTGGAACTGGACGGGGGCAAGATTTACAGGTACAAGGGCAACTACGCCTACTTCCTTGAAAAGAAAGCGGAACGGGAAGAGATTCTCAAGGTGGAAGTAAACAAGGCGCGTCAACTCCTCAAAAAGGAACTTGAGTGGATGCGGCGTCAGCCAAAGGCGCGCGGGACAAAAGCGAAGTACCGCATCGAGGCTTTTCATGAACTGGAGAAGAAGGCGTCGCAGAATTTGAAGAAAGACAGACTCGAGCTCGATATCCACGAGACACGCCAGGGCGGTAAAATCCTGGAGGTCGAACGGATTTCGAAAAGCTTTGGCGAGCTTCCGATCATCAGCGACTTTTCGTACGTGTTCAAGAAAGGAGACCGGATTGGTGTGGTCGGAAAGAACGGAGTCGGAAAGTCGACATTTCTCGATCTGCTCACCGGTTCCCTGAAACCGGATACCGGTCAGGTTGTAGCTGGTGTCACAACGAAATTTGGTTACTTCACACAGGACTCGGCAAACCTGAACCCCGACAACAGGGTAATTGAAGAGGTAAAAGAAATAGCTGAGTTCATCACCCTTTCGGATGGGAGCCAGGTGTCGGCTTCGAAGTTCCTGGACAACTTTCTGTTTCCACCGGAAAAGCAATACAACTTCATAAACAAACTCAGCGGGGGCGAGCGCAAACGCCTTCAGCTCCTTAAGGTACTCGTTACCAATCCCAACTTCCTCATCCTCGACGAGCCGACGAACGACTTTGATATCGATACGCTGAATGTATTGGAAGACTTCCTGGAAAACTTTTCCGGCTGTCTGGTGCTGGTGTCGCACGATCGCTATTTTATGGATCACCTGGTTGATCACCTGTTCATCTTCGAAGGCAATGGAAGTATACGCCTCTTCAACGGAAACTACACAGATTATCGTACGCAGGAAGATGCGAAGCAAGTGAGTAAACCCGAGAGGGAATCTCCCTCGCCCCGTGTAACGACTACTCCTTCCGAAAAGCGGAAAGCTTCATTCAAAGAAAAGCAGGAGTATGATCGACTGCAGTCGGAAATAGAAGCGTTGGAGAAGCGGAAGGCTGAACTCACCGAGAAAATGTCGGGGGGCACTACCGACCACGTTGTGCTTACGGAATGGTCGCAGGAAATTCAGCAGTTGAACGAAGCGATTGACGAAAAGACCCTCAGGTGGCTGGAGTTGTCCGAAATTATCGGTTAGGATCCCGTTTTTGGCCGTTTTTAACTTTGCGAAGTTTGTCTATTTTTAGGCAAACAAAATTGCAGACATGTACCTAAACGTCAACGCGGTAAAACAGAACACTTACGACGCGATAGTTGTGGGAACGGGGGTCAGCGGAGGCTGGGCAGCCAAGGAACTCACGGAGAAAGGACTCAAGACGCTTGTGCTGGAGCGCGGCCGGGAGGTTAAGCATCCCGACTACCCCACGGCAACACTTGATCCCTGGCAATTGCCTTACCGGGATCGTCCCACACAGGAAGATCTGAAGAAACAGTTCAAGCAGGCCCGTACAGGCTATACGATCCGGCAGTCGACCAAGCACTGGTTTGTCAACGACCTTGAACATCCCTATACCGAGATCAACCGCTTTGACTGGATGAGGGGGTATCACGTCGGCGGGCGCTCCATTATGTGGGGACGTCAGAGTTACCGTTTCAGTGACATGGACTTCGAGGCGAATGCCCGGGAAGGCATTGCGATCGACTGGCCTGTCCGTTATAAAGATATCGAGCCGTGGTATGATTATGTCGAATCGTTTATCGGTGTAAGCGGTCAGGCAGAGGGAATTCCGCACCTTCCGGACGGGAAATTCCTCCCGCCGATGGAGATGAACTGTGTTGAACAGCATTTTAAGACATCGGTCGAACAAAAGCTGGGCAGGAAAGTAACCATTGGTCGTGTGGCCAACTTGTCGGGTCCACTTGCCCACGATAAGAGTCCGCAACGTGCAACGTGCCAGTATCGCAATCTCTGTAGCCGGGGTTGCCCGTACGGCGCCTACTTCAGCTCGAACGCGTCGACGCTGCCGGCGGCTGAACGGACGGGTAACATGACGTTACGTCCGAACTCCATTGTCTATGAGATCATCTATGACGAACAGAAAGGCCGGGCAACGGGTGTCAGGGTGCTTGATGCCGAGACAGGTGCTCAGGAAGAATTCTATGCGCGTGTGATATTTCTGTGCGCGTCGACCTTTGGTTCGACCTTTATCATGTTGAACTCGATCTCAAACCGATTCCCGAACGGCTTCGGGAATGACAGTGGCGAACTCGGGCACAACATCATGGACCACCATCTCAGTGTAGGTGCTGCCGCGGAGGTCGAAGGCTGGGAAGATGAATACTACTTTGGAAGAAGGGCCAATGGTCTCTATATACCGCGCTACCGGAACATCGGAAAAAATGATCGCGACTACATTCGTGGCTTTGGCTATCAGGGAGGCGCCAGCCGTCAGGGATGGTCAAGTCTGGTACGCGAACTTAGTCTCGGAGCTGAGCTGAAAGAACAGGTGGCGAGCCCCGGCCCGTGGACGATCGGCTTCGGCGGGTTTGGAGAAATTCTGCCTTACCATGAGAACTACGTGAAACTCAATCACGACGTGAAAGACAAACATGGCTTGCCGACGCTGGCTTTCGACGCAATATTGCGCGACAACGAGTTGAAAATGAGAAAAGATATGGCTGACGACGCAGCGGAGATGCTCGAGTCGGCCGGATTCAAGAATATCCGCAAATATGATAACGAGACCGGAGTAGGGTTGGGGATTCACGAGATGGGAACAGCGCGCATGGGACGGGATCCGAAGACATCGGTAGTGAACGAATACAACCAGGTTCACGCCTGCAAGAATGTATACGTCACCGATGGTTCATTTATGACCTCTGCAGGATGTCAGAATCCATCGCTGGGTTATATGGCCTTCACGGCACGCGCTGCGGCTCACGCGGTAGATGAATTGAAGAAAAGAAATCTGTAAAGAGCGACCATTATGGATAGAAGAGAAGCGCTGAGAAGAACTGCGATGCTCATGGGAGGCGTCGTATCAGCACCTGCCGTGCTCGGTGTTCTGAAAGGATGCACCGCGCGGCCCGATATTAACTGGACTCCCGAATTCCTTACCCGTGATCAGGCCTCCCTGGTAACCGAGGTCGCGGAAATTATTATTCCCGCAACGGATACGCCAGGCGCCAAAGATGTCGGTGTTCCTGCGTTTATTGATTCCATTCTCAAGGACGTGTACACAGAAGCCGATCAGCAGCGCTTTCTCGATGGGCTGAAAGCTTTCAACGATCGGTCGAAAGCTGAAATGGGAGATGACTTTCTCGACCTTAGCGCTGAGGAGAAACAGCGCTTCGTACATGAGGTGCACAACGCGGCGATAGAAGCAGATCGGAGTTCAAGCCCTCCGCCTCGCCCTTTCATTCTTATGATGAAGGAATTGACGATGCTCGGATTCTTTACTTCCGAGGTGGGAGCGACGCAAGTGTTGCAGTACGAACCCGTGCCCGGGTCTTACAAAGGTTGCGTGCCCCTCAGCGAGGCGGGGAACGGTCGCACCTGGGCCTGATCGGTCGGGAGGGTAGAGGCTTGCTCGATGCCCAATTTCTGGGCATATTAGGGTATGCTGTCATCCCTTCCAGACTTCCACTGTTTTGCTGCGAGTCTCGCTGGCACACTGATGGCCAACGTAGCTTCCGATCCGTTCTGGTTATGGCAGTTTCTCGGACGATTGCATCCGATGATGGTCCACTTTCCCGTGGCCCTTCTTGTCGTTGCGTTTATAGTCGAATTTTTTGTTGGCGCCAATCGAAAGGTGGGGCTTCGTCAGGGCATTCACATTATGCTCACCGGTGGGGCGTTGTCGGCGGTGCTCTCGGTTGCGCTCGGCCTTATGCTTGCGGAGACGGAGGCGTACTCCGGCGATCTCTTAACGTGGCACAAGTGGACCGGGCTGGCGACGGCAGTGCTGGCGGTCGTCGTGGCTCTCCTGCATCGCTCGATGTTGAGGCGCGATCAGCCGACTGCCTCCGGCGCCTATCGCGCGCTTCTTATTACGACAGTGTTGGGCGTTTCAGTGGCGGGACACCTCGGTGCGTCGATGACGCACGGAGAGACCTTTCTCACCGAAGTGCTGCCGTGGAATAGCAGCGCCGCCTCTATAAGAAATCCGGGCTTTAACCTTACCGAACTGGCGACCCGCAGAGCCGAAGAGCTCACGGCTCAGCAAGTGGCCGACCTGGGCCTGGAAGTGAGAGCAATTCTGGCTCACAATTGCTACAAGTGCCACAGTTCTGCGAAAGTTAAGGGCGATTTACGCCTCGACAAGAAGGAGCTTATCTTCAAAGGGGGCGAATCGGGTCCGGTGGTGATGCCGGGGAAGCCTGAGGAGAGCGAACTGTTACGCCGCGTGTTGCTACCGCGTGGTCATGACGATGCTATGCCTCCCAAAGGTGAGGGGCTTGCGAAAGAAGATGTGGAGATATTACGTGTATGGATAAGCTCCGGCGCTCTGTTCCCCGATTCTCTCGACAGTAAAAGTCACTTTCGGCTTGCCGCCACAGAGCCGCGTGAGCCCACGGTACCTGCTCAGTCGCGCGGATTTGAAAACGAAATCGACCGATTCGTCGATGCGTACTTCCAGGAACGCGGTATCGAGTGGGCTGAACCCGTAAACGATCGGGTGTACATCAGGCGCGTGTTTCTTGATATCATCGGACTCCTTCCGTCGCCCGACGAAGTCATGGCCTTTGTTAGTGATTCCCGCCCCGACAAGCGTGAGCGACTGGTTAGAAGACTACTTAGCCGCGACGATGACTACGCCCAACACTGGCTTGCCTTCTGGAATGATGCGCTGCGAAACGACTACACGGGAACGGGATACATCACCGGAGGGCGGAGCGCAATCACCGAGTGGCTATACGAAGCGCTGAGGACGAACAAGCCGTATGATACCTTCGTGCACGAACTGATTAGTCCACCCGACAAGACCTCCGAAGGCTTCATCCGGGGTATCGAATGGCGCGGAACGGTTAATGCAAGTCAGCGCGTGGAAATGCAGGCGGCGCAGAATGTATCCCAGGTCTTCCTCGGTCTTAATCTCAAGTGCGCCTCCTGTCACGACAGCTTTGTCAGCGACTGGAAACTTGACGACGCCTATGCCTTTGCAAACATCTTTTCGGAATCACCGTTGGAGATCAACCGGTGCGACAAACCCACGGGCCGGATGGCGCAAACCCGGATACTCTTCACATCTCTCGGAGAAATAGACAGTACCCTCGACGTTGAGGCGAAGCGCAAACAACTTGCAGATTACCTTGTAGCACCCAGGAACGGCCGACTGTACCGTACAATTGTTAATCGCATCTGGGCGCAGATGATGGGGAGAGGTATTATCGCTCCCGTTGACGAGATGGACAACGAGCCCTGGAGTCAGGACTTACTCGACCGACTTGCGTGGGACTTTGAGGCAAGGGGAAAGGACCTTCGCGACCTGATGTTTCGGATCGCAACCTCACGCACGTACCAACTGCCTTCCGTTGAGCTGGCTCAGGAAAGCGATATGCTGAAGGAAGGCTTTCGCTTCGAGGGGATGATCAGGCGAAGGCTCAGTGCGGAGCAGTTTGCAGATGCTATCAGTAAAATCATCGCGCCGTTGTATCCCGATACCCCGCTGAAAAACCTGCGATTCGCGGAAGAACCGACTTTTATCCGTGCATCGCTTGTGCGGAACGATGCCTTGCTTACGGCGCTTGGGCGCCCGAACCGGGAGAATGTATCCACCTGGCGCTCATCCCAGACCAGTTTGCTTCAGGCCCTTGAACTGACCAATGGCGAGGCACTGAACCAGGCTATCATTCGAGGTGCGCAGCGGTGGCGCGCTCAATTTGGCAACGACACAATGTTGGTCACCGAGATTTTCAGGCATGCATTGGGTCGGGAACCGGATCCCCTGGAGGTACGCACCGCATTGGGCCTATTGGCCGAAGACCCCCAGGGGGTGGAGGACTTGCTCTGGTCGGTTGTGCTGCTTCCCGAGTTTCAATTGATTTTCTGATTTGACAAGCATAATACCGTTGCTGATCATGAAAGAATGGAATCGACGAGAATTTCTACGAAGAACGAGTGCTGCAACCTTGGCCGCCTTTGCTGCTGGTGCGCCTGCCAGTTTGCTCAGTTCGTGCGGGAAGTCTGTGCCCAATGCCACGGCCGATGCTGTTATTCTTCTGTGGATGGCCGGAGGAATGGCCCACACCGAGACATTCGATCCAAAGAGATACACACCTTTTGAAAAGGGCATGGAAGCCAACACCGTGCTCAGCACGTTTCCGTCAATCGAGACGTCGCTCGATGGTGTTCGTTTTTCGCAAGGGCTCGAACATATAGCATCGGTGATGCATCTCGGGACGCTTATCCGCTCATACATTGCAGCTGATCTGGGGCATATTCTGCATTCCCGCCATCAATACCACTGGCACACCTGCTATGAACCGCCGCAAACGGTAGCTGCTCCGCATATCGGGGCATGGATTGCGAAAGAGCTCGGGCCGAAAAATCCCGTCATCCCACCCTTCATTTCCATCGGCCAGCGATTCGATGTCGGTGAGGGTGAGGAACTCAAAGCCTTCCATACAGCGGGTTTTCTCGGAAGCGAGTATGGTCCGTTTCTCATTCCTGATCCAACACAGGGATTGGACAGTGTTCGTCCTCCGGCGGGAATGTCCTACAAACGGTTTGAGCGCCGCAATCAGTTTTACAACGATCTGATCGCTGCCAGTCCGATGGGAGAGTTTGGCAGCGACTATCAGAAGGAATCGTTGAAGCGGTCGATGGAACAGGCGTACCGGCTCCTGAACTCGCCCGAGGCAAAGGCATTCGATCTGAGCCAGGAAGATGAGGAAAGCTATGCTGTCTACAACACCGGAAAATTCGGTCTCGGATGTCTGATGGCAAAACGGCTCGTGGAGCAGGGAGCGCGCTTTATCAGCGTAACGACCGAGTACGAACCGTTTATGAACTGGGACACCCATGAAAACGGGCACACGCGATTGGTTGATATGAAGCGGCAAATTGACCGGCCGGTGGCTCAATTGATCCGTGATCTCCACAGAACGGGGCTTCTCGATCGAACGCTCGTCGTACTGGCCAGCGAATTCAGCCGGGACATGATGACGGAAGGTCGACCCGGGGCGACCGTAAAGGAGCAGGTTGATCAGCCCGATATTATTCACGAAATGAAACACTACGGAATGCACCGGCATTTTACGGACGGATGCTCAATTCTGATGTTTGGCGGCGGGATCAAACAGGGATTTGTTTACGGCAGTACGGCCGACGAACGTCCCTGCAAGACGGTTGACAAGCCTATTCGCATTCCGGAGATTCATCAGACGATCTATCACACTTTGGGAGTTCCTCCCGATGCCCATGCCGTGGCGGAGGGCCGTCCCTTCTATACGACGCCCGATGGCACCGGAAAAGCAGAGCTG
This sequence comes from uncultured Roseivirgaceae bacterium, assembly GCA_964532595.1. GTDB lineage: Bacteria > Bacteroidota > Bacteroidia > Cytophagales > Cyclobacteriaceae > Chryseosolibacter. The sequence goes on along the minus strand of CAZHIQ010000020.1, from coordinate 27,060 downwards.
GAGTTGTTAGCCTGATTCCGGCCGTTGGCATTGGATTTATGTATGCATATTCTCCTGCTGTCAGGAACGCGGGCTGCGCTACCACTGAACCAGGTAGCCTTCCGTCGGCGACTATGAAATGCATACCATGCGAAGATTTTTTTCAGGAGTTTCCCGTAAAGTAAATAAGTCTTATTGGTTACGCTCCGGTTCTTACACCTTCATGAACCGCTTTTTCGTGACCTTCTTCGGGTTTGTCAATTTCTACATCCTTATCCGGGTTTTGTCGAAAGACGACTTCGGGGCCTGGGTGCTCTTCCTCTCGATTGCGAGCCTGATGGAGCTGATCAAGCACGGATTCGTGCGTAATCCGCTGATCCGCTTCCTGGCTCTCTCGGCTAAAGAGGAGGGACCGGTGATCCAGACCTCTTCCTTTTTTCTGAACATAGTGGTCGGCGTACTCGAAGTGTTCGTCCTTTTGCTGTGCTCCGTCTACCTGACCGAGTTCTGGAATGCCCCTCAATTGGGCCCCATGTTTAGAATCTATGCTATATCTACAGCTCTATTAGTACCTGTAAATCACTTTGATGTGGTTCAGCAAGCGAACCTGTCCTTTAAGGGGACGTTTATGAGTAATTTTACGCGTCATTGCGGCCTGTGTCTCTTTATTGTGATCACGTTACTGGCGGGGCATACGGTCACCCCTTTGCAGCTGGTTTATGCTCAACTGTGCGCAATCATCGCCTCGGTATTTGTGTCATTCTTTTTTGCTCGTCGCTATGTTCGGTTTTCGCGATGGGTAGATCCGGCGTGGTTCAGACAATTGAGGAGTTACGGATTTTTCACGTTTGGGACCAATGTCAGTTCCATGATTAACCGAAGCATCGATAGCTGGATGATTGGGAAACTGATCTCCCCTGCGGCGGTGACTATTTTCAACCCTGCCATTCGCATATCCAACCTTGTGGAGGTCCCGACGGAGACCCTGACTTCTATTTTCTTTCCGAAACTTTCGGAGCGAATTGCCCAGGCCGGACCGGAGACGGCCACCGATTTGTACGAAAAGGCGGTGGGAGCCATCACGGCATTCATGATCCCGGTGGTCGCATTCTTTATCGTCTTTGCGGGACCGGTGGTGTATTTTGTCGCGGGGCCGGGATTCGAAGATACAGTCCCCATTCTTCAGATTACCATGTTTTACGGGTTGATGATTCCCTTCAACCGATTCATGGGAATAACCCTCGATGCACTCGGGAAGGCTCGCACGAACTTCTTCTTTGTCGTTCGAAACGCCTCGATCAATGTGGTGTCGAACTTCTTCTTCATTAGCCAGTTCGGAGTCATTGGCGCGGCTTATGGCACCCTGACCTCTTATATCATTGTAAGTCTGCTCAACCTGTTCTATTTAAGGCGGAATCTCAACGTCAGCCTGGGTAACATCGCACGAAATATGTTCGCCTTCTACCCCAGGGTTTACAACTCGGGGGTGAGGATGTTGCGTATGGAACATTGAGTCGGGAGGAGCTATCGTCGCCAGACCGACAGGTCACGGCCGAGAAGCGTTTCCAGCTTCTGAATGTCGGGGGCGAAGTGCTCGCGCAGTACCGCCTCCGTCGACGGTTTCATGCTGAGACGGGTAAGATTTGACTTTTGGAGTTGATGGGCAATCATCAGACGCACCTGGGGTGTGAGTATGGTTCGGACAATGGGTTGCGCTATTTTCCGTGCCATGTTTCCCCGGAAGAGGAAGTCGTGTAGCCATCGCGACCGCGGAACTCCCGACATATTGTAGCGGATGTCGGTGTTGATGTCAACGTCCGGGTCAACATCCAGAAATATGAATATTTCACGGAGAACCTGTTGAGGGCGCTTCGCCTGGTCCTCCGCAAGCACTATTTTAACATGGGTAAAGTTATCAAGGAAGGCTTTCACGCCCTCGTAGTAGTGACTGGCTGCGGTGTAGTGATAGATCAGCTCCCAATTGTCACGGATTCTCTGGTCTTCACGTGCCAACCCATCTTCGAACGATAAGTCCTCCCGCAGGTCGCGGACGAGATGCTGCCAGGCGGAGAAGGCGCGCTTGACCGGGTCGCGCAGAACCAGAATGATCCTGGGATCGCCGAGGTGTTTCCGGATAACCGGAATCGTACCTTTATGAAAATACAAGGTGTCGGCGCTTGACTCTCCGACGGCGCGATAGCCCTGCGCGTTCTCAAAAAGCTTGACATAATCGTCGTATTTCTTGACGTACCACGCCTCAACCTTGTCGTCCCCGGGACCTCTCAGCGGAAAGGGTGTAACCTGACTGCTGAGGAAGCGCGGTTCCTTAACTTTGCTCATGAATATCTCGGGGTGCTGCGACAAGTAATTGTGAAGTGACGAGGTTCCGCATTTGGCTGCGCCAGCAACCAGAAAGTTGGGTAATGTGGTGCGCATGGTTAAGTCTTGCATTGAGGTTTGAGAATCTTCGCGAAGCCGGACGGCCCGGCCTCGATGGGAGAGATCTTACCCCTTCTGCTAAACGACTATGCCAGTAATCTGTCATCCCGGTTGTGCCCTCAATCGATATTTATCATCGCATCGCACCCCCTCGCAAACATATTGAAGTTATGAGTTTGATTATGTTAGGTAAGATGTTGATAAATAGAGAGGTATTACAACCTATCGAATGACTGGGTCGAAGTGATGTAAGGTTTTATTTAAGGAAGTATCCCTACGCCAAATCGTGCGAAAGGAGCATCCGCGCGTGTTTTCGCGCGGTGCTCCTGGAAATGCTTCAACGACAAGTGCGGAATTTTTTGATCAACCGGATTCTTTGGATATCCCGGACCGCAGGAGTGAAGTCAGGGAACATTGACGGAATCCATCAACTCCTCTACACTCCAGGGCAGTGTTCTCGCCCCTGTGGTAATACGAACGCTTCCTACGGTTGCGGGACTGACAGGAGGGGCCTGATTATCCCATTCGTTCCGAATGTAGGTAAGTATCGCTGCGATGGATGTGTCGTCGTGGGTAGAATGTCCGGGCATAACCGGAAGAATATCGGGCTCGGCGTAACGCTTACCTGCGACTTCCAGCGGACCTTCCAATCCATGAATTATGATCCTGATGAGGCGTTCTTCGTCGCCGACCACCCATTCTGATTTCCGCAAAGGAGGGGCAAAGCGCGTAACCCCTGCGCCGTCGTTTCCGTGACAGCCCGCACAGGATCCCAGGTAGAGTTTTCGTCCCAACGCAAACTGCTCTTTTTGACCTTCGGTCAGCACCGATTTTTGTTGTGCGCTCTCGCGCGGAGGGGCGCCTGGCCATGTAATAAGACTCGCCAGCGCGCTGAGTTGCGACGACGCGATGTTCAGATCCTTGCGCCGCAGGATTGCGGGTTCCGACCTGAGCACGATGGGGTCGGGGGAACTGCCAATTGCCTGGATGGCCATTCCGGTGAGGATGGTGTTCTGGAGCCAGCCAAATTCGTCAGGGGCGACGTCCAACCTGTTTAGTAAAGCCTGTACCTCTCGCGGCTGGCCTTTCCGGGTTATGGCGCTCACCAGGGCTTCAATAAAGATCTGGCGGGAAGGTTTCTCCTTCTTCCAGGCCTGGTCGTCGAGAAGCTTTTGTAAAAAGAGGTATTCCTGGTTTTCAAGACTGCTGATCACCGCGTCGCGAATGATGGCCGAAGTGTCGTACCGTGTCACGATGTTCTGCAGTATCGCATGCGATATCGAGGCCTCAAATGCCGAGGCGGTAAAGGCTATCTGCAGGGCATCCTGCACGGTGGCGTTGGCCAGCGTGGACGTGATATGTCTCTCGAGGGTGGAGCGGACGGCCTTGTTCTTGATGGCAAACCGTTCTGATAACCGTAGCGCAGTGTTCCGGATCGCGGGCTCGGGGTCGCCGAGGAGTCCGGCGAGAAAGTCGGGCGTGAGCGCCTTCATTCCTTCCAGGGTCCAAAGGGCGTGCAATCGCCCGAACAGATGCGAACCTGAGCTGGCGAGAACTGTCAACGCTTCGATCACGGTCCGGTCCGCGCGTTCGACAAGTAGACGTTGTGCCATATCGCGATACCATCCATCATCATCCGACAGGTACTTCACCAGCTCGGCAGAGGAAAGGGTTGACAATTTTACCACGGGTCTGACTTTCCCGTTTTCCGGCACGATGCGCCATATCCTACCTCTGTGGATGGGGAAAAGCAAGTTCCGCGTCGCGGTTTGTTCGCGGAGGTAGGGGGTGAGATAAGCGATATGCTGAATGAGCCCCCTATACATGTCTGTTACGTAAAGAGCTCCGTCAGGCCCCTGCGAAAGGTGAACGGGTCGGAACCGCTCGTCGGTCGAGGCGAGGAATTCCTGACCGGGGTTGGGGTCTTTGGCGCCGACGTGAAGTCCGTGGCTGACCAGAACGTTGCGTTTGATGAGGTTCCCGGAGGGTTCACATACGAAGGCGTTTCCATAGAACGCGCCGGGTAAGGTTGTGCCGCGGTAGATGAAGGGCGAACATGCCGCGGTGAACTCCCTTAACTTCTGCTCCTCGTCGAGGATTCCAGGGATATAGCCGCGGTTGACCGCTGGTGTCGGCCGGATAGGGTAAACTCGTTTGTCGAGGGTAATTCCGACGTCGATTCCGGCCACGGCCGTGTGATTTCGGTTTCGGTTGAGGTAGTTGGGGGGCACCAGGTCGCCGTGAAGCTGTGACCAGTTATAATTGTAGTAAAGCCGTCCATAGTCATCGTGGCTTATACCCCATTGACCCCGGAATTCGGTGCTGTCGCGGATCCACTGGTCGCCGTCGAGACGATAGCGCAATCGCGACTTGGCGTTATAGTACCAGTTGTCGATCGCTCTCCAAAGGCCGTTGCCCGCGTGCTCGGGAAGTGTACTTCCGGCGTAGTCAGGGTCGATAAGAACGCGCTCATCCGCGCGCAGATCGCCGTCGATATCACGGGTCATCCAGAGGGCTTCTTCGTAGGCTACGAGCACGCCTCCCTTCACCGGAGCTACGGCGCGCGGCATGATCAGACTGTCGAGGTAGATGTGACTGACGTCCATGCGACCATCACCATCCAGATCTTCGAGCACTGAAATTCTCCCGGTAGGATTTCGTTCGTCTTTGCCATCCATATCGGGCATGTAAGAGCGCATCTCGACCACCCACAGACGTCCGTCCTCATCAAAAACGGAGGCCACGGGGTCCTGGACCATGGGCTCGGCCGCGACGAGTTGAATCGTAAGTCCCGGAGCAAGATGGAAGGTCTCCAGTTCCTCTTCCGGCGACAACTGCGGCGAAGTGTCCTCCCGGCTGGTCTCGGTGGCGCCGAACGGGGAGCATCCATAAAGGACGGATGCCAGAATTGTTGCGAATAGATATCTTGTTAATGAGTAATTTCTTACTGCTGCGCCATCGGTTGTTCCGTGGCTCCCTTCGTTTATCAGCTGCATTCTCTACGTCAGACTTTATTGGGTCGTGGGTGTATCCACGGTTGGCGATATTTGCGCTCCAGGAGCTTCGTTGCTTCAGGATCGTTTACGACTTCCTGTTTCCGGGGATCGTATACGAGTTCACGTCCTCCAAGTTCCATGGAAATGTTGGCGAGAATACAACTGGCGGTGGAGATATGTCCGTCTTCAATATCGGCTATGGGTTTGGTGTTATGGGCTATAGCATTGAGAAAGTCAAGCATATGAAGCCGTGTCGCCGGGGCCGCATTCAGTTCGATCCTTGGTTCGGTCAGGTCTTCGGGATACTTTTCCTTCTCGTATACAACGTCGCGATGAATTTTGCGACCGTCGCCTACCGGAGTAAAATCGTATTGCATAGTACTGGCGCGCAGGGTTCCCCTTTCCCCATAGAGCACGAAGGCCCAGGGATATTCGGGGTCGGCGGGAGTTCCCCAGGTGCGGTGCTGCCACACACAATTGAGTTCGTCGTACCGGAAAATCGCTGTCTGGGTGTCGGAAATGTTCGATTTGCCCTCTTTCTGGACGAAGATTCCACCAGTCGATGAAATGCCTTTTGGCCATCCGAGGCCGAGCATCCAGCGGACGGTGTCGAGCATGTGGATACACATATCCCCTGTGATGCCATTTCCATATTCCATGAACGTCCTCCACCAGCGCGTATGGGGCAGGCCGTCGTACGGGCGCATCGGGGCCGGGCCCGTCCACATCTCCCAATCGAGGAAGTCGGGTACAGGTTCCGGTGTGAGCGGTCCGTTATGGCGCATATGGTAATAGCAGCACATTTCCACGTGTGAGATCCGCCCCAGCAAACCCGCGTCGACGATGTTCTTCTTGGCTTCAATCAGGTGCGGTGTGCTTTTTCGCTGTGTTCCCACCTGGACTACCCGGCGGTACTTTCGGGCCGCGGCTACCATAGCTTCTCCTTCCACGACATCGACGCTGATGGGCTTCTGGACATATACGTGCGCGCCGGCCTTCAGCGCGTCAATGGTCTGAAGGGCGTGCCAATGGTCGGGGGTGCCGATGAGTACAATGTCCAACTCGTTTTCTTCAAGAAGCTTTCGATAGTCAGTGTACAGGCGAGGCAGCTTTTTTGTTTTCAACCGTTCCGCTACCATACGGGCGGCCTCGTTCAGCAGATTTCGGTCGACATCGCACAGGGCAACGACTTCCACGGGGGCGACCTGGATGAGTCGGAAGAGATCGCTCTTTCCATACCATCCAGTACCAATTAAGCCTACGCGATGGGGTTTGGCCGGATGAATGAGATCAAGACCATGGGCGCCGAAACTGGTAAGGGCCAGTGTGGCGGTGGCTCCCTGCAGAAACCGGCGTCGGCTGATGTTGAAGTCGTGCATGATTTGAGGGTTGAAGCGATCGAAAAATATACCTATTCGACGGGTTAGACAAGCGGAAATAGGAGCGGCGGACGTTTTTAGAACAGACTGAGCTGTCCGCGTTGACGTACGGGAGGCGGTGTTGTGCGGTGTGGGGCCTTCACCCGGCCAGGTTTGTTTCGGATATGGTAGAGGGGCGTCTCCCGATCGCGCGAGGCGACGATGATTTCGGTCGATCCCGCCGCGCGCGCAAAGGTGTTTTGAACAATTCGCGGGGAATTGTTTTCACGGGACAAATGAGCCAGAAAGAGGTGTGTCATGAAGGGAGGGCGATGACTGACAAAAAGCTCGAGGGCCTGATCGTTGGAAAGGTGACCTTTCTCGCTGCTGATGCGGCGCTTCAAAGGCCACGGATAACGGCCCTGCATAAGCATGTCCTGATCGTAATTAGCTTCCAGAAATGCTGCGTGGCATTGCCGAAAATAATGAACTACGTTGTCGCAAGCTGACCCAATGTCTGTGAAGACGCCGACACATACCTCCTGGCTCCGGACAATAAAGCTGTGGGGGTCGTGCGCATCGTGTAGTTTTCGGAAAGGGGTTACGGCAAACCGGCCCACCGTTATCGTCTGCCCCGATTCAATCACACGGATGAGATCTTCATCGATGTCAAACTGAAGCTGATCCAGGGTAGGACGTGTCAGAAAAACAGGAATCCGGAATTTTCGCGCGAGTACCGGAATTCCGCTGATGTGATCGCTGTGCTCGTGTGAGACAAAGATCGCCTTAACCTCTTTAATCGATCGGCCTATTCGTTTAAGGCGCTTGACCGTCTCACGACAAGACAATCCCGCGTCAATGAGGATCGCTTCGTCCTGAAGGCCAAGGTAATAGCAATTTGCATTGCTGCCGGAATTGAGAGAAGACACGAACATCGACATAACCGACCGCAAGGTAGCCCGATTGAAATATTGTTCGCCTGTTTTCGGCGCGAATTCTTACTCGCGCCGAGACAGGTGTGACAATTTGTGTCGAGGTATCAGATACCGAGTTCGACCTGCAGTGCTCCGTACCAGAATCCGCCGGCATCGCTGTCGTCGCGGAGGTTTGTGTGACTTTCACGCGCGACATTGGCCTGGATTTTTAGGCGGTGGCCAACGAAGTAGCGCGTCACGCCGAATTGGACACGGTCAATGCGGTTTTCGTTCAGTTGGGGATATAACGCAGTTTGATAGAGCTTCTCAGAAGGTGTTATGCGCGCGTATCGGCCGGCAATTTCAACGTTGCCGGGGAAGAGATAGCTCAGTTGTGAAAGAAATCCATATCCGGTATAAAGATAGCGCAGGTCGGAGGTCACCGGGTGCACGGTGAAGGGGTCGTCAACGTCGCGCTTCATGTATTCGTTGTACCACGCCCAGCCATTGTACTTCAGCAGGGCGTCAAGTTCGAAGTTGCGTATTGAGCGGGGGGCGTAAAGGTCGGAGCCCAACTGCCCCGCCTCGCGTACAGCGCGATCGTTGTAACTGAACGTCCCTGCCAGAGAGAGTTTGGGGGTAGGTTCGCGTTCCAGATCGCCTTCGACGTAATCATTATCGCCCGTGAACCGTCCGAAAGGGAGGAATTCGACGCGCCCGGTATAAGCGAGCCCGCTGTTTGATTCGAGAGAGTTTCGGCCTTCGCCGGAAGAAATGGCACCCCGGAGGTTTATGTAGTCGGAGGTAAAATCGGCGAAAAAGCCGAAGTCACGGTCAAGGGTGAACATCGCATTGACAATGGAACGGTCTACGAACTGCTGGTCGCCGGATGACACCACGCGTTGCCGGTTACCCGGCAGTTTGGTTTGTCCGAACCCTAACTGCAGATCGGGAGTAGGGTTATAATAGATAACCGCATCGCGGATAACGTTCGGGCTGCTGTTTCGCGTGTCCAGGTCCGGGCCGTACCAGTCCATATCGCCGCGGGAGAAAGACAATTGTATGTAATAGGTAAGTTTCGGATCGAACACAAATCCTTCAAACTTTAAGCGAAGTCGACGGACACGAAACTCAAATGACTCCGGATCGAGGTTGTCGAGGTCGCGGCTGGTAAAGGCGGCCCGATTCTGCATACGAAACTGAAACTTGAGTGAGTAAGCGCTATCAGACGCTACAACCCCGAATCCTTTTTGTTCCTTCTTGAAGAATTGCATGGGAAGTTCCTGCGCAAAAAGCGCCGATGGAATCAGTATCCAGGCGAGCAGGAGAGTGGTCAGTTTTCTCATATTCGTTTTGCTGAAATTTCCGCAAAGTAAAGGCATTTTAAGTTCCTTTTAAGGTTCAAAAGGATTTTTGCTGGTTCAGTAACATGCGGATAACATTCGGCGGACGTTCCTTAACATAAACTTAACACACGACCGGAGTTAAGGAGGATGGCGAGCCGTACCTTTGTAGCGGTTCAAATCGCTTTTTATGCTGATTAACAGGCTGAAACGAATCTCCGGTGCTTTTCTCGTCGCTGCGATAACACTTTCGTGCGGAAGTGGGAGCGGAGGCAGTGATCTCACGGGCGACGTCAGAATTGACGGATCCAGCACCGTATATCCTATTACAGAGGCTGTAGCCGAAGAATTCCGACTTGATCATCCACGCGTAAAGATAACGGTCGGGGTATCTGGAACGGGCGGTGGGTTTAACAAGTTTACACGGGGTGAAGTTGATGTCAATAACGCATCGCGACCTATCAAAGAAAATGAAGCTGCGCAACTGGCGCAGCGAGACATAGACTTCGTTGAATTGGGGGTTGCTTACGATGGACTTGTTGTCGTGGTTAATAAGAGTAACGACTGGGTGACGAGCCTGACTGTCGACGACCTGCGCAAGATTTGGGAACCCTCGGCGCAGGAAACCATTACCCGTTGGAGTCAGATCAATCCTGCCTGGCCGGATGAGAAGTTCAACCTCTATGGGCCGGGTATCGCCTCGGGCACATACGACTACTTTACCGAAGCCATCATGGGAAAGTCGGGCATGAGCCGGGGTGACTATACAGCAAGTGAAGATGACAATGTTCTTGTGCAAGGCATTGCCGGTGACAGAAACGGACTGGGCTTTTTTGGTTTGGCCTATTATGAAGAAAATGCAGATAAGCTGAAGTTGGTTGGTGTGGACGGAGGCGATGGCGTGGTCATGCCCTCGGCGGAAACGGTCAAGAATGGCTCTTATAAGCCCCTGTCTCGTCCTGTGTTTATATACGTATCGAGCGTCGCTGCTTCCCGGCCCGAGGTACAGACTTTTGTACGCTTCTATCTTGAGTATGCGGCGGAACTGGTTGCCGATGTGGGATACATTCCTATGACTCCGGAAGAATACCAGGCGGAACTCGACGAATTCAATGCTTTTGCGTCGGCTCTTCCTCCGGTTTCCGGGCCCCAGCCATGATGATTAAACTGCTATCGACTTGAAGCGGAAAGGAGAAAGAATAGTTGAAGGCGTACTGGCCTTCTCCGCGCTGGTCACCGTGCTGACCACTGTGGGCATCATCTGGGTACTTGTAAGTGAGTCGTGGGGGTTCTTTGCTGCGGTACCGCTCAAAGATTTTCTCTTCGACACCGAATGGACCCCGCTATTTGCTCAAAAGCGATATGGTATCCTTCCGCTGCTTTCCGGTACGCTGCTCACAACGCTTATCGCAATCCTCACGGCCGTACCCCTGGGAATCGTCATAGCGGTGTATTTGAGTGAGTATGCCAGCAAGAAACTCAGAAATACGCTAAAGCCGTTGCTTGAAGTACTGGCTGCGGTTCCGACGGTCGTATATGGATTCTTCGCCCTTACGGTTGTGACGCCGTTTCTACAATCTTTCATTCCGGGAATCGGCAGCTTCAACGCCTTGTCGGCTGGCCTGGTTATGGGCATCATGATCATTCCGCTGATTTCGTCGCTCAGTGAAGACGCGCTTTACGCTGTCCCACGGTCGCTGCGCGAAGCTTCCTATGGAATGGGAGCTACCCGTTTTCAAACCGCCTTCAAAGTCATTGTTCCGGCGGCGTCGTCGGGGATCATGGTATCGATCATTCTTGGCATAGCGCGGGCGGTGGGAGAGACTATGGTGGTCGCTATTGCCGCGGGGCAACAACCCAACCTTACGTTTGATCCGCGCGAGAGCGTAGAAACTATTACGGCCTATATTGTACAGGTAAGTCTGGGCGATGTCGAGCACGGATCGGTCGAGTACAGGACTATTTTCGCCGCGGGGATAACCCTGTTTATTATAACGTTCTTGCTAAACAACCTCAGCTTCTGGTTGCGTAGAAAATTCCAGCAAAAGTATGCGTGACATGGACAGAAACCGAATCATCGACAATGCTTTCCGATATGTGGGGCTTTTCTGTACTGCACTGGGAATTATCGTGCTTGCGGTGTTTCTCGGCGATATCCTCATCACCGGACTGACCCGTATCGACTGGAGTTTTCTAACGAGTCTTCCGTCGCGTCGTGCGGCCCGGGCGGGCATCCTGACGGCATGGACGGGAACTGCATGGATATTGGGACTTACCGCTCTTATCGCTATTCCGCTTGGTGTCTGTGCGGGTATTTATCTGCAGGAGTACGGTGCCCGGAGTCGTTTTGCACGGATTATCGAAGTGAATATTGCTAATCTTGCAGGAGTCCCCTCGGTTATTTATGGTCTCCTCGGACTTCAGATTTTTGTACGGACGCTTCACATGGGGAATAGTCTGCTCGCCGGAGCGTTTACGCTCGCGCTTTTGATCTTGCCGACTATTATCGTTGCAACGCGGGAAGCGTTGAAGGCAGTACCGGCAACGTTGCGCGAAGCCTCGTATGGCATGGGAGCGACACGGTGGCAGACGATTCGTCATCAAGTCCTGCCTGCCGCCTCCGGTGGTATACTCACGGGAATCATCCTTGCCCTGTCGCGTGCGGTCGGGGAAACTGCCCCGCTCATTGTAATCGGAGCGTTGGCTTACGTGCCATTTGTTGCTGAAAGTCCGCTCGATGAGTTTACGGTGTTACCTATTCAGATCTTCAACTGGGTATCCCGGCCACAGGAAGCATTCCTGGTTAATGCCGCAGCTGCCATTATTGTGCTACTTGCCATTACGTTCATCATGAATGGTATAGCGGTATATTTAAGGAACCGTTGGCAAAAGAAAGTGAGTTGGTAAACCCACGGTTCAGGTTTAAAGATTTAGTTCATGAAGCCAATCGAAGCTAAAAACGTTAACGTCTTTTATGGGGATAACCACGTCTTGAAGGATGTTTCGTTGAGCATCAAAGAGAACACGGTGACTGCCTTTATCGGCCCCTCGGGGTGTGGAAAGTCGACGTTCCTTCGTACGCTTAACCGCATGAACGATTACATCGAGAACTTCCGGAAGGAAGGGAAGGTGTGGATCAACGGCAAAGAGATTTACGACCGTTCGGTCCGGGTCGAAGATTTGCGCCGCAAAGTGGGAATGGTGTTTCAGAAGCCCAATCCGTTTCCGAAATCCATTTACGAGAACGTCGCCTACGGATTGCGCATCCACGGGGTTGACGACAAGCGTGAGATCAACGAACGCGTTGAGAAATCGTTGAAGCAGGCAGCGCTGTGGAGCGAGGTGAAAGATAAACTCAACAAATCAGCCTTTTCGCTTTCTGGCGGTCAGCAACAACGCTTGTGTATAGCACGTACCCTGGCGGTAAGACCTTCTATTATTTTGATGGATGAACCGGCATCGGCGCTTGATCCCATCTCTACGGCGAAGATTGAAGAACTGATTGCTGAGTTGAAGGAGAAGTACACGATCGTTATCGTAACCCACAACATGCAACAGGCGGCGCGGGTCAGCGACCGAACCGCATTCTTTTATCTTGGCGAACTGGTAGAATATGACAAGACGTCAATTATTTTCACCAACCCGTCAAGGAAGCAAACCGAAAATTATATCAGCGGGCGTTTTGGATAGGCCCTAAAACCACAGTATATGTCAGCTATTGATCCGGAATTACAGGCGCTGCGCGAGAATCTTTATGACATGCTCTCCATGGTCAAAGGGCAGCTACAGAAATGCGTCGATGCAATCAGCAACCGCGATGTCGAACTCGCTCAACAGATCATTGATGACGAGAAGAAGATCAATATGCAGGAACTGGCGATCGACCGGGACTCCGAGAATATACTCGCCCTCTTCACCCCGGTAGCCACTGACCTGCGAAGTGTCTTGGCTACCATCAACATTGCCAACAATCTTGAGCGCATCGGTGACAGTGCCAAGAGCCTTGCCCGGATGCTGGTGGAAGACGTGGGGAAGAAGGAGTATAAATGGATCGATGCGCTGGGTATTGTGCAAATGCTGGAAGCCCTTATTTCTATGCTGAAAGACATGTCTCTGGCACTTCGTAATGAAGACACAGGTCCGGCCCTGCGCGCGGCCAGGAGGGATGAAGAGCTCAACAAGTGCTTCAAGAAAGCACTGAAAAAAACGACTTCGCTGATCGTCAAAAACCCAGATCAGGGAAAGACAATTCTCATGCTCTTGTTAATGGTTCGGAATCTGGAGCGTTCAGGTGACCTGACGAAGAACATTGCGGAGGAGATCATCTTCCAGCTGGAGGCACGCGTGATTAAGCACAAGAAGGGCCTGAAGTAGTCCTGACTAGTCCTTCTCGACGATTAGCGACAACGTGATCTTTCCATCGTCACGCTTCCGGTCGATCACAATGGGGTCGGAGACGATTTTGCCGCTCTTTTCCGTACCTTCGTGAACGACGGTAATCTTTTTCCCCTTGTCGTACTCAGGTTTCTCTTCCTGGGTGACCGTTACCCTAACCTGGATGGAATTCCCTTCCTCAAACTCCTTGATACTGGTGTTGTCATTTGCATCGATATTCACTGATCCCATAACACTCAACTTTTTTAAGAGAAACTGTTGCGCTATAGACGCTAAATAGTCGTGCCACCGGAGAGGCGGTGTTGAGTGACAAAAAGCGGGGGAAAAGGCTGCCGCATGATGGGGCGTTCATGCATTTTACTATTTTTAGCCCCGCAATGGCGGCCACTAAGGATTATCTGCAGGAAGTTCAGAAGTTTGTCTCGAGCCAGTACTGGTATTCAGGATTCCGAATAACGGCTGGTGTGATGGTTCCGTTGTTCTTTTTCCTCTACCAGGGTTGGCTACCGGCGGCCATTCCGTTCCTATGGGGATCTCTTTTCGTTAGTCTTACCGACACGCCGGGGCCGATTCAGCATCGCCGCAACGGTATGCTCGCGGCTGTGGGGCTGAATACTATCGTCGTGCTCCTCACAGCCCTTACCCGGGAGTACCCTGTCTTATTGGTTTCGCAAATTGTCCTGGCCAGCTTCTTCCTGAGCATGTTGGGCATTTATGGTGCCCGTGCCGGTGCGGTAGGGACGCTTGCCCTGGTAGTTATGCTCCTGAACCTGCTTTCGATAGGACAGGAATACGATCCGTTAGTCAGCAGTCTGTTGATCGCCGCCGGGGGCGGATGGTATATGCTGTTCAGCATGATGCTCCACGGAATCCAGCCCTATCGTGCTGTTGCCCAGGCATTGGGGGAGTACCTCATTGGTATCTCCGATTACATCCGCGCCCGGGCCGCCTTTTACCGGGAAGATGCCGATGTAAAGCAGGGCTTTAACCGTCTTATGAAGGAACACAGCGACTTGCGGCGGATTCAGGGCCAGACGCAGGAGTTGCTTTTCAAGACGCGGACGTCGGTCAGTGACGCGAGCCCGCGGAGCCGTAGTCTGATGATGATGTACCTCGACTCGCTCGATTTGTTCGAGCAGACAATGTACGCCTATCAGAACTATGATCAGATGCATCTGTCGCTTCGCGGCACAGGACTCCTTCCCCGGTATTACGGCGTTATTCTTGAACTGGCTGCCGGACTGGAACACGTAGGTCTGGCGGTGCAGATGGGAAATCCTGTAAAGAAACCGTTTGATATCACCAGCCGCATCGCTGATCTCAAGCAACGCACCGCTGAATTTCAGGAGGCTCCCGCGGACGAAGAGCAGGCGAAAAGCCTCGAGGCTCTTTCCAAGATCATCCGCAACATCGAAGAAATATCTAACAGGATCAATCGCTTGATTCTGTATACGCGGATGGAAGGGCATCAGGACCTGTCGAGTGAAATGGCTGAACGGGCAAGTCGCATGGCCGCCTCGCAGCCGGTGAACTTTCGGATGCTGAAGGAGAACTTCACGTTGAAGTCCGACAATTTTCGTCATGCAATCCGGCTGACGATCGCGATTGCAACAGGCTATTTTGTGTCACTTCTTCTTGATCTGGATCACAGTTATTGGCTTTTGCTGACGATTGTGACCATCATGAGACCGGCCTACGTGTTGACGAAGAAGAGAAACGTCGAACGTGTAGTCGGAACGTTAATCGGTATAGGACTGGTACTCGTCATCATCTGGACGATCGGAAACCCTGCGGTTCTTGTAGTCCTCATGATTTTGAGCATGTTACTGGGGTATAGCCTGCTTCGGGTTAACTACTTTTCGTTTGTTGTCCTGATCACAATCTTCTTTGTCATCTCGCTCTCGTTTCTCAATCCGTTTGAGTTTCAGTCGCTGATTGCGGAGCGGTTGATCGACACCGTGATTGGTTCCGTTATCGCATTTCTTGCTTCGCGCTATATCTTTCCAACCTGGGGGCACCATGAGATACGTCGCTCTATGCAAAAAATGCTTGAAGCCAACAGGCAGTATTTCACCCAGGCATGGATTGCGACTAAAACCGGACAATCGGAGACGCCGGCCTACGCGCTTGCCCGCCAGGACGCCGTAGTTTCGTTGACAAACCTCTCCGATAACTTTCAGCGGATGATTTCGGAGCCGCAGCAAAGTGAAAATGCAACTCCGGTTCACCAGTTTGTGATTGCAAACCATTTGCTGACAGGGCACATCGCGGCCCTTTCCGACGAGCACCTGGCTCCTGCGCACGCCGACAGCGAAGCGCTGGAGGAGTTGTCGGCCGCTATAACACACGAGCTGCAATGTGCCGAGGACAACTTGCGAGATCGTTCGGCACGGACTGACCTGATTGCATCAGACGAAGTTCCTCTCGCGATTCAGTCGCTTACGCACTTGTCGATGGTGCACGCTCTGGCGCGGGATATCCGCAAAATCACCGCCCGGATGAAGTAGTTTGTACGGGCTGTGCCGGGGCTAAAATCCTCTTCGTCTTATCCCGGAGTTTCCCCGGTTTTCACCTATATTTAGCATCCATTTAACTCAAATCCTGTATTTATGAGGCACGTTGTTTCGCTGATTGTTATTCTTCTGGCGCTGATACCCGCGCACGCGCAAAAGAAAGGTTGGATAAAACTCTTTGATGGCAAGACCCTCGACGGGTGGCGCGTCGGTGCAAACGCGAGTTCGTTCTCCGTCCAGGATGGTGCCATTGTCGTTTTTGGACCCCGGGCCCACCTTTTCTACGTAGGAGACGTTGAGGGTGCGAATTTCAAGAACTTTGAGTACAAGGCGAAAGTGATGACTATGCCCGGAGCGAACTCGGGTATGTACATTCATACCGAGTACCAGGAAGACGGCTGGCCCGAAAAGGGGCATGAGATACAGGTAAACAACTCGCACACAGATTGGCGACGTACGGCGAGTGTGTACGGCATCCAGGACGTGCGCGAAGCTCCCGCCAGGGATGAAAAGTGGTTTACGCAGCACATCATCGTTCAGGGCAACAAGATCACCGTTAAGATCGACGGAAAGGTGGTTAACGAGTACGTTGAACCGGATGACCGCAAAGGCCAGCCCCGGAGTCTTTCTTCCGGCACGTTCGCGTTGCAGGCTCACGATCCTGAAAGCAAGGTCTACTACAAAGACATCATGGTAAAAATTCTTCCCGACTAGTGTCATGATGTTGTATCGTCCCCTTGTTGAAGGCGATATCCCGGCCGGTCTGGGTTTATGCCGGGCAGCGGGCTGGAACCAGACGCGTGACGATTGGGAGCTGTTTCTAGCCCTGGGACGGCGGGGCGGCGTTGTCGCCGTTGACGAAGAGGGGGAAGTTCGCGGGACGGCCGCGACGATACGCTATGAAGACCGGTTCTGCTGGATCGGGATGGTTCTCGTCGATCCCGCTCACCGCGGCAAGGGAATAGGGCGGAAGTTGCTGGAGTGTTCGCTCGAGTTGGTCGCTGACATGGAAACCGTAAAGCTCGACGCTACTCCCGCCGGCCGGAATGTTTATCAGAAGATGGGGTTTGTGGACGAATACGGCCTCAGTCGCATGGAGCTTCGCAATGTCCCGCGCGATCGACTACAAAGCAGCGCAACACCGATGGCGCCCGAAAATATGTTTTCGGTCACCGACTTTGACCTGAATGTGTTTGGTGCGAATCGAAGCGCGTTGCTTAAGGCGATTATAAAGAGGTCGTCCAACTACGCTTTTGTCTTTTACCGCGGAGATGAAATCCGCGCCTTCTGTCTGGGAAGAGTGGGCCATCTCTTTACGCATATTGGTCCCGTGGTTGCTGCCGATTTGGAAAGTGCCCGGGAGGTCACTTCGGCGGCACTGCTAAACTGCGGTGCAATGCCCGTCATCATCGACGCGCTGGAGCACAGCCCCGATTGGCTTAGCTGGCTCGAATCGCTTGGCTTCGAGCGCCAAAGGCCCCTGACGCGGATGTACCGCGGCGTGAACCGGTGGCCGGGTATTCCAGCCAATCAGTTTGCCATTCTCGGTCCTGAGTTCGGGTAGTTAGCTGATAATCTTTGCCTGTTGCTGTGCGCGGAGGGCAATTTCCGTCGCGAGGAAGCAATGCTCCTGCGGCATGGCGGTTTCGGTTCGATTGAGAATATCGTGAACCAGCGCCGGGCCGTAGCCGGGAGTGGCGTCGGAACAATCGATATAGGCAGTTTGCTTTTGGTCAACCAGGAACAGGTGGTTGCCACCATCGCGCCCCTGAAGATCAATCGTTTTTCGCAACTCCATATATCCATCCGTCCCCAGAATGGTCAATCGGACATCACCCCAGGTGGGAAGCCCATCCGGAGTAAACCAATCCACGCGGAAGTAGCCAGACCCTCCATTACCCCGTAGCATCGCATCTCCGAAGTCTTCAAGCCCAGGGTATTGTTTGTTGTGAACGTTCCCTACTTGTGATGCCAACACTTCCGCTGAGGTCGAGTTGGTGAAGTAGAGAAACTGCTCGCACTGGTGGGAGCCTATATCGCAGATGATACCCCCATACGACTTACGGTCGAAGAACCAGGGTTGACGGGCGCTGGGATTGATACGGTGAGGCCCGGTTCCCATGGTTTGAACAACTCTGCCAATGGCACCTTTTCGAATGAGCTCAGCAGCCTTCAGAGACGCCCGGCTTTGAAGACGCTCGCCGTACAGGATTGAGTATATACGTCCGGTTGCCTTCTGCACACGCCTAACCTCTTTGAGTTGCTTCAAGGTTATGATGCCCGGCTTATCGGCCATGAAGTCCTTCCCGTGTTGCATTACCCGTATGCCCAGAGGAGCACGGTCGATCGGAATGGAGGCACTTACAACCAGTTGAATAGAGGGGTCCTGAAGAATTTCGTCTTCCGAGCGAGCAAGTTTCGCTTGGGGAAAGCGCTCTTGAAACGTAGCGATCAGATCAGGTTCTTTAGCGTAGAACCAAACAAGTTCGCCCCCCGATCTAATCACAGTATTTACCTGACTGTATATATGACCGTGGTTGAGACCGATTGCTGCAAAGCGGATGACCGGCTTGTCGAACGTTTTGACAGGGTCGGATTCACGATAAACAACGGGACGGCGTGACAGTAAGTCTTTGCCCTCAATGGCTCCGGTAAAGATGCCAAGTCCCGCAGCGGTTGCGAGTGATTTCTTGATAAACCTTCGTCTGTTTGATTCCATAGCGTGTCAATTGCTCTTCTAATGTTAGCCGATTGTCACTTCTTTTCAAACGTTTGACCAATTCTTAACGATGGCCTATGGATGAACGGACGATGGTTTTGACGAGCGGGGCAAGCAAACCATGATGTAACTGTAAGTTTTGTAAATTGTCGGCCTAATGCTCTGCTTATGCATATAGACTTGTCGCCCTCACGATGGGCCGCGTTGTACATTCTGGTAATTGTAATCCTTTCAGGATGTGTCAACGA
The DNA here is from genome assembly GCA_964532595.1 of uncultured Roseivirgaceae bacterium. GTDB lineage: Bacteria > Bacteroidota > Bacteroidia > Cytophagales > Cyclobacteriaceae > Chryseosolibacter. The sequence goes on along the minus strand of CAZHIQ010000020.1, from coordinate 8,156 downwards.
GGCTTCTGACGAGGGAATAACACGCATAGATTCGCTTGAAAATACGAAGCTCGCCCGGCGAATTATTTCTTCGGTACGACCTGAGGTCGCCGACGGATTAACCATAGGGCTCTGGGCAGTGGATTCGCTTGTCGCCGATCCTGTGACGATTCATATAGACCACGCGGGGAATGTTTATTACATACGCACTAACCGTCGGAAAAATTCGGAAATTGACATACGTGCGCATAGGGATTGGGAGATTGCTTCCATTGCGCTTCAGACGGTCGAAGACAAGCGTGCCTTTCTGAAAAAGGAACTTGCTCCTGAGCGTAGTCATCTCAATACCTGGCTCAAAGACTATAATGGAGATGGATCGCATGACTGGCGTGATCTCGCGGTTTCAAAGGAACACATATACCGGCTTGAAGATACGGATGGTGATGGGTTGGCCGACATGGCGCAGCTTGTCTTGGCAGATTTCAACACTGAAGTCTCGGATGTAGCCGGAGCATTGCTCTCGCACGAGGGTGATCTATTTGTAGGTGTCGGACCCGATATGTGGCGCACCCGTGATACAAATGGGGATGGAATTATCGATGAAAAAACTTCTATATCTCACGGCTATGGCATCCACATCGGTTTTGGCGGACACGGAATGTCGGGTGCCGTTGTGGGACCGGAAGGAAAGATTTACTGGCAGATTGGCGATATAGGATTTAACGGGGTTGGACCCGATGGAAAGCGGTGGGAGCATCCTAACAGCGGTGTGATTGTCCGGGCTAATCCTGACGGCAGCGACTTTGAAGTCTTTGCCTACGGAAATCGGAATACGCACAATTTCGTTTTTGATGAGTATGGAAACCTGATCAGTGAAGATAACGACGGCGATCACCGCGGCGAGCGTGAGCGACTCGTCTATATCACCAATGGTGCTGATCTGGGTTGGCGTATAAACTGGCAGTTTGGAAAGTACCGCGACCCCGATAACAATGGCTATAAAGTGTGGATGGATGAGGGGATGCACTTGCCGCGTTTCCCGGGACAGGCGGCTTACATCACGCCGTGCATCGCGAACTTCGTCGACGGGCCTGCAGGGATGGTTTACAATCCGGGTACGGCCCTCGGACCGGAGTGGAACAACACATTTTTTATCGCGGAGTTTGTCGGAAATCCCGCGCGCTCAGGCGTTCATGCTTTCAAACTCAAACCGAATGGTGCTTCGTTTTCACTTGTTGAACACAAGCAAGTGCTGAAGGGAGTACTCGCAACCGGTGTAGAATTCGGTCCGGACGGTGCTATGTACATCGCTGATTGGGTTGTCGGGTGGGAGACGAAGAACCGTGGACGCATATGGAAACTGGACGTTGAAACGGGGGCTGCGAATCCCGCGCGGGAAGAAACGCGCAAATTGTTGGCGGCCGATTTCAGCAAGTCGACCGCTCATGAACTCGGTGCCCTTCTTCGCCACGACGATATGCGGGTTCGTCAGAAGGCACAACTGGAGCTCGCACGCCGTGGAACCGATGGCTTAGCAGTTTTCGAAGCCAGCATCCGTCAACGCGACCATCAGCTGGCACGCATCCACGGAATCTGGGGCATAAGCCAGTTCGCAAGAAAAGATCTTAATCAAGCACGGTTACTGGTGCCGTTACTCACAGACGCCGATCCGGAGATTCGTGCGCAGGCAGCGAAGTGGATCGGTGACGTCCGGTATGGGCGTGCAGCCGATGCGTTGCTTCCCCTTCTGAAGGATGACGCACCGCGTGTACGTTTCTTCGCGGCCGAGGCACTCGGACGAATTGAACACAGGACTGCCGTTAAACCGATCGTTGAAATGCTCCGTGTCAACAACGATGAAGACGCTTACCTCCGTCATGCCGGAAGCCTGGCGTTGGCACGGATAGGGGACGCCAACGCCTTGCTCGCGCTGGCCTCCGATCCTTCTGAAGCTGTGAGGCTCGCCGCCGTAGTCGCACTTCGACGGATGCAGCATCCCGGCGTTGCAGCATTCTTGAATGACTCGTCCAACTTCGTTGTTACCGAAGCCGCGCGGGCGATTAACGATGATCAATCGATCGAAGATGCTCTGCCAGCGCTGGCGGCCGTCTTAAACAATAACAAGTTTGTAAACGAAGCGCTGATCCGGCGTGCTATAAATGCGAACCTGAGAGTCGGAACGGAAGATGCAATCGACAACCTGATCGCTTATGCTCAGCGCAGTCGTGAGCCCATCGCAATGCGTGTTGAGGCTCTGGAAGCTCTGGCCACCTGGATCAGGCCTTCTGTTGTTGATCGTGTCGACGGTCGTTACCGCGGCGAGATAATCCGCGATCCGGAGCCTGTGCGAAAGCGCGCAGCCGAACCGCTGATTGAGCTCACGAGTACGGGAGACAAGGAGGTAAGACAGGCAGCGGTGAAAGCAATCGGGAAGCTTGGTATAACAGTCGGACTCGATAAATTGATGGCTTTGCTTGCCTCAGATAACGATCCGGATATTCGGCGTGAAGCCCTTCACGCCCTGGTGCGCATGGAGGCTCCGACTGTCCGCGAAGCCATTCGCATCGCTTTCGCCGACAAACAGAAAAGTGTTCGCGTTGCTGCACTCGACCTTCTTCCGAAAGCTGATCTGCCTACCCCTGTCATGGTGACGCTGCTGAACAACGTCATCCGTACAGCAACACCGGAAGAACAACAGGCTGCCCTGCTTACGCTCGGGAGTGTCGGAACACCGGAGGCGGAAAAGGTGGTTGATAGTTTGCTGACATCGATGGAGAATGGTCAATTGCTCACTGATCTTTATCTGGAACTCGCAGAAGCCATCGACAGTCTCGGTGTCTCCTCGCTGAAAGAGCGATATACGGAAGTGTCGACGAAGCTTTCTCCCGACAGTATTCACGCCGCTTTTGCCGGAGCCCTTTCCGGAGGGAACGTCAGTGAAGGTCGAAATATCTTTTTCAGAGATCAGTCGGCCCAGTGTATTCGCTGTCACTCGTATGATGACTTCGGCGGTAATGCCGGGCCGCGATTGAACGGAATCGCATCGCGGCTGTCACGGGAAGAGTTGCTTGAGGCTTTGATTGTGCCCAGCGCCCGTATTGCGCCGGGGTACGGTATTCTCACCCTGGAGCTCGAGGACGGACGAAAGATTTCCGGGATGCTCCAGGAAGAGACGGGTCAAGTCCTCCGATTGAAAATCGGAAACAACCCTGATACCCTGATAAGCGTCAACGACATCAGGAGGCGAATCAACGCGCCCTCGAGCATGCCTCCGATGGGACAACTACTGTCGAAACGCCAGATTCGCGACCTGATGAGTTTCCTCGCAACGCTTACCGAAGAATAGTTTAGCCTTCGTCCCGACTTTCTGCGGCTTTCTTCGCCTGCAGAACGTGTCGTTCGATGTGGTACACAAAGAAGCGCAACGTGTCGCCGAGACGGATTCGTATCCAGGGCGCGATAGAGATGGCTACCCGGGCTTTCACGAGATCGACATTGGCAGCATCCCCAAGTAGAACGAGAAGCCGCTCCTGTTGTTTCAGAAACCGATCAATGGCCAGCACGTTCACATCAGCCCCGAAGGGATTCTTGTCAGCAGGCGATTTCATCTTCTTCACTTTTGTCTCCTTTACCCGCATGAGGTTCGCGAAGTAATTTCCCAACCAGCCGCTGCGGAATGGGGGCGGCGCCTGAAGTCGGGGCCGGGCAATTATCGCTTTTTCGATAGCGGGTAAATAGTAGTCGCCGTATCGATTCAGGTGCTCCAGGCATTCAAGGGCATTCCATGCCTCCGGCGTCGGACGGCGGCGCAACTGCGATTCTGGACGTTGGTGGAGTTCGGCGACAATGGCCGTGCAATGCTCGGTAAGAGACGTGAGTTCCTTGATTAGTGTTTGACTGGCGATTTGCATAAGTGTTTGACTTTTGGTCAAAGATCGCCGGAGGTCGCTGCGCAGTTATTGACGGCAATCAAGAATTCCGGATTCTGCTCAGTGTCTCGGGAGTCATGCGAAGGTACGAAGCAATGTACTTCAACGGTATCTCCTGAAACAGGTGAGGACTTCTGTTCAGCACCCGTTCAAGCCGCTCGGCGGGTGACGGGGTGATCAGATCGATCTCGCGGTCCATCTGCTGGATCAGTGTTTGTTCAAGAAGGGTTGTGTATTGTCGGAGTGTGTCGATATCCTGGTTGACAAGCTCCCTTAGTGCCGATTTCGAAAGTATGCGCGTTGAAGTTTTGCGAATCGCTTCAATGTATAGATCGGACGGTCTTCCTGTAAGGAAGGAGGACAGGGAAGTAATGATGGATCCCTTGTAGCCCAATCGTATCACCGATTCTTCGTGCTCACTGAGGTAGAAGGCGCGTACGGCACCTGATTCAATATAGTAAAGGCTGGTTTCGGTCTCTCCTTCACGGGTCAGGTAATCACCCCGGCTAAACGTTTTGAGAACGCCGTACTGGTTGAAAAGAGATTCCAGTTTGTCTTTGAAGGATTCCATCCGCGTGTCGTGAATTTCGTTCAGCCTGGCGACTAGATTTATTGCTACTTCAGCGTAAACGCTACATAGGCATCGCTCGACGGACTGCCTACGCGGCCGCCCCCGCCCGCGGCGATGACAACGTATTGTTTTCCGTCGACGGAATAGACACTGGGGGTTGCGTTACCGCCGCCCGGCAAAGGGTGCTCCCAAAGCACTTCGCCGGTTTCTGTGTGGAAGGCGCGGAACATCCGGTCGCGGGTCGCGCCTATGAAGAGCAGCCCTCCTGCGGTTACAACCGGCCCGCCGAGGTTTTGAGTGCCGGTGGGAGGCAGCCCGCGGGCGATAAGTTCCGGATAGACACCAAGCGGAACTTTCCAGAGAATTTCCCCCGTATTGAGGTCAATTGCGTTGAGCGTGCCCCAGGGTGGTTTTACGCCCGGATATCCCTCTTCGTCGGTGAGAACATTCCATCCGCTGTGCGCATAGCGATAGCTCCGCCCAGGGTCATTGTTCGCCGAGGTGAAGCGTGGGTTCTTTAGATCTTCCTTCTCAAAGAGGAAAGCGGTAAGTGCCTCGAGATCGTCGTCGTTCAGGTTGGGATAGGAGGGCATCTGTCCTTTACCCGACCGGACAAGCTGTTTGACATCTTCTTCCGTTCTTGTTCGCGCGATGTTTCTGAGCGACGGAAAGGCGTTGCTTCCCCGACGATCGGCACCGTGGCAAGAAGTACAGGCGTTGACCGTATAAATCCGCCGTCCGACTGTGGCGAGAAATTCTTCCTGCCCCTCGGCTTCTATACGTCGCATACTGATCAGGAGGGGAATCTCATTTGCGTTGACATAGAGTATGCCTGTATTCGGATCCACGGCGGCGCCACCCCATTCAGCTCCGCCCCGTGTTCCCGGAAACTGCACAACGCCGCGGGTATCGGGCGGAAGGTAGATTGATCCGTACCGCGCGTTCTTAATGAGGCTGCGGACATATGCGTTTGCTTCCGGTGATATATCCGTGATGTCATCGTCAGTGAATTGATGACGGGCGAATGGCAGGGGTTTGGTCGGAAAGGGCTGCGTGGGCCATACCTCTTCTCCCAACAGGTCGGACGAAGGGACCGGACGTTCTTCAATCGGAAAGAGTGGTTCGCCGGTTTCGCGGTCGAAAAGAAATACCATGCCCATTTTCGTTACCTGAGCAACCGCATCAACTTTCTTACCCTTGTGCTCAACGGTTAGCAGATTCGGAGGCGCGGGCAGATCGTAGTCCCACAGGTCGTGGTGCACCAGTTGGTAGTGCCATATGCGTTTGCCTGTCGCTGCGTCGAGAGCCAGGAGGCAATTGCCATAGAGATTCTGTCCTTTGCGGTTGCCTCCGTAGAAGTCAAAGGCAGGCGAACCGGTCGGCACGTAGACAATGCCCCGTTGTGTGTCAAGAGCCATGCCCGCCCAACTGTTGGCTCCGCCCACTTCCTTCCAGGCGTCAGGCGGCCAGGTTTCATAACCGGGCTCGCCCGGCTGGGGAATGGTGTGAAAGGTCCACGCAATATCACCGGTACGCACATTGTAAGCTCGGATGAATCCGGGGGCGGCATCGTAACCTTCCCCGAGCGCTGTTCCCTGAATGAGCAGATCCTGGTAGATTGTTCCCGGCGTAGTGGCCTCTACGTATAATCGTTCCGCGTCGCGTCCCAGTCCCTGGCGGAGGTCGATTTTTCCTTGCTGGCCAAAGTCAGCCACCAGAGTACCTTTGACAGCGTCGATCGCGTGGAGGTGATGTCCGGCGGTGAAAAATATGCGTCGATCGTCTCCGTCTTCCCAATAAGTCACCCCGCGGTTTACGCCGGAAGCCTGTCTGCCTTCGAACGGATCGAATTGCCACAACTTCTCACCGGTCGCGGCGTTGAGCGCAAAGAGTTTAAGCTTGGGCGATGTCACGTACATCGTCCCGTCGATGATGATGGGGTTGCACTGAATGGTCGACCAGTTGCCTTCGTCGGCATCGCCGGTATGAAAGGTCCAGGCGACCTCCAGTTGGTGAACATTTTCGCGGTTGACCTGGTCGTGTGCCGAGTAGGCCGATTGGTCGGGATGCCCGCGGTAAACGGACCACTGCGTATAGGGTGACCGTTCCGTACACGACAGCAGCGATGCGACAATTGTCGCGATTAGAACATAATCCGACTTGAAATTCATTGTATTTTTTGAACCCTCACCATTCGGTGTTAAAGTAGTTTACGGATAACACGGGCCAAGACTTCGGCCTGGCGCATCATACCCACATCCGAGGGGTGCGTAGTGTCAACGGTACCCTCCTGATCCTGTCCCCACATGCCGTTGCCTCCAAGGTAGTGCAGATCGCGCACGCCTGACTTCTTGAGCGTTTCATAGGCGCGTTTTAGTTCGGCGTTTTTCTTCGCAACTGTTTCCTGAATGTGGCGCGGGGTGAAGGGATCGGTTTCGTAGGTGACCCGTTCAACAAGTAGAATCGGAGTATCGGGGCGGCGTACTTTGAGCATCTTAACGAGTGTCAGCGTACGGTCATAGATAAGCTCCGCTTTTGTGTTGGGGTTGCAGTCGATGACATACAAGGCCGCATTAACTTCGCACATCGCTTCACCGACAGATGTTTCGATCGTGCCGTTGCCGCTGAATCCGAGGTTAATGAACGCGCGATCGAATTTTCGGGCAAGGATATTCGTATAGGCCATGCCGGGGCGCGACGCGCATGCGCCTTGGGCAATACTGGTTCCGTAGTAGACTACAGGCTTTTGATTGATGAGAAGAGGCTGCTGGGGACGCGTGAGTGAAGCAGAAGCCTCGACGCCAATTTCAAGGGAAGCAACACCGTTGTACAGGGGAAGGTTAAGCAGGTACTCGCGGGCATTCCCGTCACCACTGCTTAGCAATGTAGCTTCGTTAACCGAGTCGCGGGGGAAACCCGTATCGATGTATCGCCATTCTTTCCCGGTGTATCCGTAAAGATCAACACCACTCACGCCGGTGGCTGGCATGTGTGGAAGGGCGAGGTTGCCACTTTGGAGTGCCCACCGGACTGTAATAATGCGGGAGTTGGTTCGAAATCTGATGCTGATTCCTGCTGAATTCCGGCCCAGGTCCCAAACCTCCGGACGCAGCGTTTCCTCGTATCGTTTTGGAAAGCGTTCATAGCTACGTTCGTCATGGTATCGGCCGATAACCTGTAGTTCGTGGGCATCGGTGAACCGAATATTGGCAGAGTGCTCCTGGGCGTATAGCAATAACGTTAGAAGAGCCAGGAAGGTGGTTAATAGTATTGTTCGGATCATGTTGTAAAGTAATAAAAAAAGAAGAGTCCCGCTGGAACGGGACTCTTCCGGTTAGACCATTCTTATTTACTCCATGGGATAGCCGGGGTTTTGGCTTCCCAATGACCGGGCGTCGAAAAGAGGAATAGGGAACAGGTAGTCGTCGGGCGAATAGTTCGCAATGTATTGTCCCGCGACATCTTCCAGCATTCTCTTTCTTACAATATCAAACCAGCGATCGTACTCGAAACACAGCTCGTAGTTTCGTTCCTCGATCACCGCGGCGTCGAAGGCGGCCTGACCGAGTGTAGGATCCAGGTCAACGGAGGGATCCGGTGTATCAATCGGAAGGTTGAACGCACGTCTTCTGACCTTATTGACCGCTTCGAAGGCCTCAGCCGAAGGACCACCTTCT
>CAZHIQ010000019.1:16706-64195 GCA_964532595.1 uncultured Roseivirgaceae bacterium | reverse complement strand
GCCGGCGCTATCCTCTCACCGGAGTTTGCGCAGTTTGCTGACGTCGCTTCTACCGGTCTCCAACTTCTCTTTCTCAAGTTCGGACGGGATGCAGAAAGCCAGTCGGATAAACTCGGTGTCGAGTATTCAACCAAGATCGGGTACGACGCGGCAGAGATGGCCGGCTTCTTTCACACGCTGGACCGTCTGGGCGAGCAGTCAGGGGCAGGGGAGGTTCCTACTTTCCTTTCGACACATCCCGATCCCGCTGACCGCGAACAGCGCGTAGCAAAGCTGGCCGAGCAATGGAGTAAGAAGGTCTCAGCGTCGGGACTGAACGTGGGACGCGAAAGTTATCTGCAGATGATCGACGGACTCATCTATGGGGAAGATCCTAAGCAGGGTTTTGTGGAGAACAGTGTATTCTACCATCCGGAGCTGCGCTTCCAGTTCAGCATTCCGTCTGCCTGGGCTGTGCAGAACACACCTGAGGCTGTGCAGATGGCTCCTGCCGATGGAAAAGCAGTCATGATCCTGACGCTCGCTCAGGGGAACTCGCTGCAGCAGGCTGCGGAGACTACCCTGCAAAATTACGGCATGCAGGTAGCCGAGTCGGCGCGGGAAGAAGTGAACGGATTGCAGGCCATTGCGGTCGTTGCTGATCAGGTTGACCAGCAATCGGGTGAGCATATGGTTCGCGCATTGTTTTATTTCATTCAATACGGCGATCACATTTACAGCATGATTGGCGCTTCAAGACCGAACGATTTTAATGCGTACGCGCAGTTGCTTCACTCGTCGATGAGATCATTTCGAACGCTGGACGATGAGGACAAGCTGAACCGGCAGCCGGAACGGCTGCGAATCAAGTCCGTCCCAACTGCCGGTACACTCGCGCAGGCGTTAAATCGTCTCCAGGTGGACCAGAGTCGTCATCAGGAACACGCCATTCTCAACGGCATGGAACTGAGCGAGCCGGTCGCACAGGGAAGCTTAATCAAAGTAATCGAGGGCGGAACTACGCTTGCGTCTCGTCGATGATGACGACTTTCTCCATAACATCTCCCTGACTAATCAGGTCGATCACATCGAGGCCGTCATATACCTTTCCGAAAACGGTATGGTTTCGGTCCAGGTGACTCGTGGTTGCGCGGGTATGGCAGATGAAGAATTGGGACCCGCCGGTATTGCGACCCGCGTGGGCCATCGACAATACTCCACGGTCGTGGTATTGATTCTCACCATCGAGTTCGCAATCAATGGTATAGCCAGGGCCCCCGTTGCCGATGCCGTTCGGGCACCCGCCCTGAATGACAAAGTTCGGGATGACACGATGGAACGTGAGTCCATCGTAAAAGCCTTGTTCGGCCAGGGTAATGAAGTTGTCAACGGTTTTGGGAGCGTCCTTCTCAAAGAATTTTATCTTCATGACGCCCTTCCGGGTATGGATTTCTGCTGTTTTCATTTTAGAATTTGGGCAAAGTTAAATTAAAAGGTGGGCTTGCCACAATTTTTTGGCCAGATTGCCAGGGTTCCGGTCTCAGTTGGTAAGTTGCTGTCACAACCTTAAGCGAGCGATGATGAGCCGTTGCGTAAGTGGAAAGCGAATGTACGATACGGAAGAGATGGCCGAGCAAGCTCTCATCGAAGCGTGGGTACGCTATTCCTTCCGCGAAAATCACGGTCCGGTAGCCGTTTACAGGTGCGACGATTGCGGAGCTTATCACTTTACCTCGCGTCCGCCTATGAACGCGAAACTCGCTGCGGCGTTGAAAGATGGCTCCATTCGTCGGCAGTCCGAAATCAATCGCTGGGAAGACAAATGGCGGAGATAAAAATCCCTTAGATCGTACCCAATGCCTGCTCCTTAAAGGAGCGCATAGAAGTACCCACCAGCAGGACAACCAGTCCCACACCGACACATCCAACCATGACGCCGATCATAGGCATCGGGGTCCTGTTGTAAAGAAGACTGACGAGACCGGTTATCACCCCTCCAGCAGCCATTCGGAAGCTTCCTGCCAACGAGGCGGCGCTTCCGGTATTCCGGGTAAACGGAGCTAGTGAGAGGGCGTTGAAGTTGGGATTTGTCAGTCCCTGCCCTGTAAAGAACAGTGCGATCAGGGCAGCCATCTCATATTTGCCGAGCATTTCGAAGGCGGTCCCACCTACCAGCGCAAGACCAACGACAGCCTGTCCGATCAGAACGGTCCGGATGATTTGCGCACTGGTAAAATGCCTTAACAATAAATGGTTGAGTTGTGTTGATCCGATCATGAAGCACGCGATGATCGCGAAAATCCATCCGTATTCTTCCTCACTGGCGCCGAATTGGTTCATGAATACATCGGCCGAGCCGGCGATGTAGGCAAACAAGGCAGCTGCAGTAATTCCTCCCGCCAGGGTATACAACAGGAATTGAGGCTGGCGCATGACGCTCACGAAATTGGCCACCACGGGACGCGGTCTGAGCGATAGAGAGGTGTCGGGTCCCTGGCCTGCAGGCAGATAGAAGTGACACGCGATAAGGATAAGCACGACCATCGCCGCGAGGATCAGGAAGATGGAGTGCCATCCGAACGCAGCGGTTACATAACCCCCTAACGCCGGAGCCACCATCGGCGAGACGGCGATCACCAACATTATCCAGGAGAATGCCTGTGCCGTCTTCTCAACGGGGAACAGGTCGCGTACCAGGGCGCTAGCCGCTACCATACCCGAGCAGCCACCGATCGCCTGCAGGAAACGCATGACGATGAGACCATCCGCTGTATTGACCAAGGCACATCCGATGGAAGCAAGTACATACAGAATCAATCCGACATAAAGGGGTATACGACGGCCAAAGCGGTCGAGTAAAGGGCCATAGAGGAGCTGACCCACCGCTACGCCAATGAAATAACTCGTCAGCGACAGCTGGACAACCGAAATCGACGTGTTCAGGTCGCGCGCGATGGCCGGAAAGCCAGGCAGGTACATATCAATTGAAAAGGGCCCTATGGTTGAAAGGGCCCCCAATATTAGTATCAGTGTAAGGGATTGTTTTCGGGTCATGTGTAACGGCAAATACAAAAATCTCGCTGATACAAGAAACTTGTTTCCGCCAAAAAGGTTTCCTTTCCGGCAAAATTAGCCGCACACAAACCTGCTAACGCCCTTTTTCTCCGATATTTACAATCGCGGAATGGTCAAACCGCCGTCGACCATGATCACTTGTCCCGTGGAGTAGGGGAAGCTTCCGTTGGCAAGCGCAGCAACAGCCTTTCCTACATCGTCAGGAACACCCCATCGAGGCGTGGCACATAATCCTTCGGCAATAAGTTTATCGTACTTCTCCTTTACCCCGCTGGTCATATCGGTCGCGATAACACCGGGTCGTATCTCATACACCGGGATGTTGAATTCTCCGAGCCGTGCCGCGAACAATTGAGTCGCCATGCTGATACCTGCTTTTGAGATACAATACTCCCCGCGGTTGACGGAAGCTACCGTGGCAGATATGGAAGAGATATTGATGATACATCCGGCGAACGAAGGGTTCGCACGCCTTTGATCGATCATCCAGTTCGCTGCCTGCTGCGTCAGGAAGTAACTGCCTTTCAGATTCGTTTGGATGACTTCGTCAAAACTTTCCTCGGTAGCTTCGAGGATGTCGCGTCTTTCACGTGGGGCCATCCCCGCGTTATTGACCAGGACATTTAGTTGGCCGAAGTGACTGCGCACAGCTTCTATCATGGCGGAGCGATCTTCCTTAGAGGCGAGGTTGCCCCTGCAGTAGATCACTTCCCCTCCAGTTTGCCGAAGCATCTGCAATGTTTCTTCTACATCGGCGGCGGGTCTCATGCCATTAATGGCAAGATCAAAACCTTCAGCCGCCAGGCATTGTGCAATGCCTAATCCAATGCCGCGGCTTCCACCAGTGACGAGGGCGACTTTCTTCATAACGACGGAATATCAACCCAACAACGTTTACTCCAGCTTTCGAGTCCCTTCTCGGCGAGTTGTACTCCTTTGGCTCCCTCGCGGAGATCCCAGGGGAAGGGCTCATCCTTCACCACGTGCTTGAGGAACAGCTCCCACTGTACCTTGAAGGCGTTGTCGTACGTTTCCTGGTCGGGCACTTTCGACCATCCCTCGAAGAAGTTGATCGGCTGCGGGATATCAGGGTTCCACACCGGTTTAGGTGTATTTCCATAATGTTGAATAAAACAATCGCGCAGACCAGCTACCGCCGAGCCATGCGTTCCGTCAACCTGAAGGGTGAGCAGATCGTCACGCCTTACACGTACGGTCCACGACGAGTTGAAATGAGCAACGACTCCGCCTTCCAGTTCAAACGTAGCATAGGCGGCATCATCGGCGGTACACTTGTACTTCTTACCATTTTCATCTACGCGCTCGGGGATGTGGGTGGCGCCGAGACAGGACACCGACTTTACTGCGCCGAAGACGTTGTCGAGAACATACCGCCAGTGGCAAAGCATGTCGACGATGATACCCCCGTCATCTTCTTTGCGATAGTTCCATGAAGGACGTTGCGCGGGGATGTTGTCTCCTTCGAAAACCCAATATCCAAATTCGCCGCGTACAGAAAGGATGCGTCCAAAGAATCCCTGTTGTATCAGTCGTTTGAGTTTCATGATTCCCGGAAGCCACAACTTGTCCTGGACAACACCATTTTTTACTCCGGCCTTTTCGCAGAGTTCGGCCAGTGCCAGTGCCGTTGCGGTATCAACCGCTGTCGGCTTCTCGCAATACACATGTTTCTTTGCGGCCACAGCCTTGCGCACGGCGTCTGCACGACGGCCCGTGGTCTGCGCATCGAAGTAGATCTGATAATGCGGATCTGCGAGTACCTCATCGAGGTTCGTTGTCACCTTGGAGATGCCGGACATCGCTGCGAGTTTCTGCAGCTTGTTCATGTCACGGCCTACCAAAACGGGGTCGGGCGTTATCGTTTCACCCGGACCTATGCGCACACCTCCCTGCTTGATGATTTCGACCATCGATCGCATGAGATGTTGATTGGTACCCATACGTCCGGTGACGCCGTTCATGATGACGCCTATCGTGTGTTGTTTCATGTTTTTTCGGTTTTTTCTTTTCGTTTGGTATGACAGAGCCTAGGTGTGTTCACGGTAGGCTTCGATAATTTGTTCAAGGTACTCCGCCTGATCACCACCCCAGAAGTGAGTGGAGAAAATTTCTACCTCGTTGAATCCGATAAAGCCGGCCTCTTCAACCCATCCGCGAATTTTCCGCACGGGGATACAGCCTCGCCCCATTAGTCCGCGATCATTGAGGAAGTCGCGCGTTGGAACATTCCAGTCACATACGTGGAAGGCAAACAAGTGACCTTGCGCACCACAGCGCTTTATCTCCTGTTCCAGTGCAGGGTCCCACCAAAGGTGATAGACATCGACGGCAACGCCTACCCAGGGGGAATTGATCTGCGCTGCCATGTCGTTAGCTTGTCCTAATGTGTTGATGGCCGAACGCGTGTCGGCATACATAGGATGAAGAGGTTCAATTGCCAGTCGCACTCCGGCTTGTTCCGCTTCTGCCAGGACCGTTTCGATCCCTTCCCGAATTTGTGCACGAGAGTCTTCGAGCGATTGCTCCGGGTCGGCGCCGCATACAAGCACGAGCATATCGGTACCCAGGGCGTGAGCTTCTTCAATAGCGCGTCGGTTGTCGTCGATCGCTATCTGGCGTTTCTCCTTTTTTGTCGAGGGAAAGAAGCCACCCCGGCATAAAGAGGTGATAGCGAGTCCGTGGTCGCGGAGCATGTTCCCCGCGGCTTTGATATCGCGCCGTTCAAGTGCGTCTCGCCACACGGTAATGCCTTTCACTCCGGCGGCGGAATAGTGTTTCGCAGCCTCTTCGAGATTCCAGGGTTTGGTGGTGATGGTATGGATACACAGACGCGAAAGGTCTGTCAGGGGCGATGCACTCATGATACGCAATTAAAGAAAGTGTAGTACCGTTCGTTGCGGACGATCCGCTGCAAGTAAATGGCAGCTTCACGTGCGTGATAATCACCCCACATGCTCGATTCCCCGCAAGGGATTTTACTTCCTTTGGGAATGTGATCCCACCCGTTAGGTCTGTGATATATCGAGTGTAGAATCAGTCCCTGATGGTCGGGTTCGGTGCTGAGGTACGGCTCGTCGAGGAGGGTATCCATTACCGTTAGTCCGGTCTGCCAGTAGCGACTTGCTGCTTCGGCATCGCGTTTCTCGAGGTATTTGCCCAGGCGCATCAACCCTTGAGCTGCGATCGCCGCGGCTGAGCTGTCGACGGGTTCATAGTCATTATAAGGATCGGCCGGCCGGTCGAGATAATCGCCAAGTTTGTGAAGGAGAGGAGCGCCGGTGTCCCAGTACGGTATTCCATCCGTTGGTGTATGGGCGATATAGAAGTCGCACGTAGCGCGCGCTGCCTTGACCATGAAAGCTTCAACCGAAGCTTTTCCACCGAGGGGAGCGAACGATTCTTCGCTTTGCGTGTCAAGCCATTCCAGTTCTTCCGCGTATCCGCATATCGCCCATGCCAGTCCGCGTGTCCAGGTGGTAAATCCCGAGAATCCCTGCTGCGCGTTCGGACAGCGGTAATTTCCATCAGTGGTATTGAATACGCTTTCGTGCGCTGTCCTTCCCGGGATGTCGTAGGCATCCCGTCCTTCGCCGTAATAGATGGCGTATTGCGCGGTCGCCCGCATGTGTTGTACCGCTCTTTCGAGGAGACTGATGCGAACATCATTCTCCGCTTGAAGTACATGTCCCAATGCATGACTGACAATGAGGGCGCGGCATGTTCTGATGGTATCCACAAAGAGTGAATGCGGTCCGTTAAACGAATGGATGAACCCTCCATCGCGG
This sequence comes from uncultured Roseivirgaceae bacterium, assembly GCA_964532595.1. Classification (GTDB taxonomy): domain Bacteria; phylum Bacteroidota; class Bacteroidia; order Cytophagales; family Cyclobacteriaceae; genus Chryseosolibacter. Next base: position 57,335 of record CAZHIQ010000019.1, on the reverse strand, counting down.
ATCGGTGTCCAACGAGAGGCCTGTACGGCGCCGGTGATTTTCAGGGCGAGTTCGTAGAAGTGCTTCTCCCACTCGTTCATCGGGGTCTTCCCTTCAACCATTAACCTGAGAAGGTTGCCGTAGGTGCTCACGTTGTTGAAACCGTGATCGTGTACGCCGGTATGACTGATATGAGGAGCCATCAGCTCGATCGTCTTTCCCCGTCCGTAGGTGAGCATGTCATCCTCACCGGTAGCGTCGTATTGCAGGATCGCCGAGCCAAACTGGAAACCCTGGGTCCATTCCGTCCATCCACGCGTTGTATAGCCACCCTCTACGGTAAACACGGGGGAGCCTTTAGTTTCATCGTAATGCTTTTGAATGAGCCGGATCTTTTGACCGGATAGTTCCCAGAATCTGCGAAGCTTGTTGTCGAGATCGGCTGGCTTCAGCGCGTTGTTGATTTTGATCATCAGGTATTGGGTTTGACATTTTCCGCGAGGCGATATGCCCGGCGAATACATGACGACCAAAACTATAAGATTTTTCCAGATTAGGAAGCTCTTTCTATACCGGGCTTCGGTGTCTTTCGCAGTCCAAGCAGATAGAAACGCAAGACAGGTATCCTTCGGATAAGCAGATCGAGTATGATCGGAAAAGCAATGGCCATGACTACGCCGGCAATGAGGATTATCGCCTGATGGTCGATACCGAGTCGCAACAACACAATCCGACTCCCTCCGGTGAAAAATACATGGAAAAGAAATATCGTGTAGGCGAAACTTCCGATGAATACAAGAAGTGCATTCTTCATCGGAATCTTAAAAAGGAGGAGCGATGCCGTGAATCCTACGGTCATGCCGAGCAGACTGTGTTTTTCCTGGTGCGGAGTGTTGCTGAACCAAATTCCCTGTTGAACGGCGATCCCGGCGAGGAAGAGGAAGAACGCAATGAGCACCGTGCGTTTGCGGAGGAGATGCTGTGGGAATCGGTAGATGCCAATGCCCAGGAGGAAATAGGGGAAGAGATAAGCCGCGCCTTTAAAGCTGAAAAAGTTAGGGATGGGATCCAGGAAGTTTTCCGAAATGAACAGGAAAAGCAGCGAAGCAGCGACAACAATCAGCCAACCTCCTGGACGCTGGAAGAAGAGACGCGCGTCGATAAAGGTAATGACAACGAAGATGAGAAACAGTGAGAACAGATACCAATAGACGTCATAGGGAAATATCAGATTCCGAGGCAGATCGACCAGGGCAGGGGTTGTATTTGTACCGGGGACGATCATCCGGAATAGAAATAGCATTGTGCTGATAACGAACATCGGCACGAGGAGTCGCCTGAGTTTTCCGGAGAGGAATTTTCCACGATCGCCCAGCGCGGCGGGCTTGTTGGCGTATACCCATCCCGATATCACTGTGAAGAGGGGAAGACGAACATATTCGAGGGAGTAGTAAAGATACCGGAGGAACGAGTCGTCGCTGACGCGCATTCCGCCTGTGTGGCTCTGACCGATCATATGTCCGAGCACGACGAGGATGATCGCCAAGCCCCTAAGGGTCTCTACGTGTGCATCCTTTTTGACGGAATCGGTCGGGAAGATCGGTAGGGAGAAGTTGGCAAGCACAAATTGACGGTTCAGCGGTTCAGCCATACCGTCAAAATTACTATGCCCGCCTGGACCGGCTCTATCGCTTCAAGTGCATGTTGGCAAAGCGAATGAATTGTTCCCAGTCGTACGACGTCACGTCGTGTTCCCCTGCGCGAATGTGGTATCCCAGGGATCCCATGGCCGGAGTGTGTAGTCCGGGCATTTCGCGAGCAGGCAGCCCTTTCTTCCCAAATAACTCATACACAACCGACGCGTGCTTGGCCGACAGGAATTCTCCTTTAGGATCAGCCCAAAGGTCCTCTGCCGCGCTGGCCACGTATACCGGTCGCGGAGCCATCAAGGCGATCAGCATGTGCTGATCGACCGGGAGGTCGGCTTCGCGGTCGTTGTACTGAAGAAAATTGTCGCAAAACCAATGCGGGAACGAAGTATTGATATAGGTGAGGGTTTCTCCGAACACACGCCTTGAGAGGGCGGCACCCCCACAGCCGGAGTTGTTGGAGATCACCAAAGCGAAGCGCTCGTCTTCAGCACCGGCCCAGAGAGCGGCCTTTCCAAGTCTTGAGTGCCCCAACACCGCCACGCGTCGGGCGTCAACCTGTTTGTCTTTTTCGAGATAATCCAGCGCGCGGCTCAATCCCCAGGCCCATGCGGCGATAGATCCCCACTCGTCGGGAGCGGGTGACGTTTGTCCGTCACGGTAGAACAGCGGGTGAATGCCATTCTGAAAGCCGTCATCGTAATCAGGGTCTATGTCGCCGTAGTAAATCGTTGCCAACCCATATCCGCTGGAGAGGATCATTTCAACCGGCCAGCGTGTAGCAGCGGTACCGCGGTTTGACTCCAACGCTTTGTTTTCGGTAATACCCAATTCCTTGTTATTGCGCATCCACTTGTCGGACAGCGTTATCGCCGGGTCAGGGTGGATGGTGTGGTTCCCGTAAAAATTGAGCCCCAGAAAGACAGGGACCTTCTTCTTGTTGGCGGGAAGGAACATAAGAATGTCCATGTGGGGTTCCTCGCCCTCGCCAAAGAAGACGCGCACCTCTTTGCGAATAGCTAAGCCGTTAAGAGCACCATGCTCTTCCGACATGACTTTAAACCGAATTTGTTTGGGCTTCTCCGGAGACTTGCCATACACGTGCGTTCGGAACAGCTCAAGAATTTCGCTCCTTCGCGTCTTTTTCCACTCCGATGAAGTTGATACGGTCTTACCACTTTTTGTGATCAGCAATTCGGGAAGAGTGTACTGGGGCACTTTGGCCTCGTCGTAATTGTAATCGCCTTCTTGTGCGAACGACGTCGTGGAGAAAGCGATTGAGACAAATGTCAATATCGCTATTCTTTTTAGCTTTGGCATAGAGGTGAACATAAGGTCACCTATTTAATATAATATTTTGATAACAACAGCGCTGATTATGCCGCGTATCGCCCTTTTTATTTCAGTGGTTATTCTGGTTGGCTGTGGCCAGCCCCGTTCCGATGAATCTGGGCGGAAGGAATTATCCGAAGTCAACGCCCCGGAAATCGTGCCCGGTAACGGGGTGAAAGCGCTGGTGGGGGCGCGTCTCATCGACGGGCGGAACGATGCGCCTGTGGAGAATGCAACGGTGGTTATCGACGGCAACCGCATTGTTTACGCCGGACCGTCGGAAGGGGCGAAGATCCCCGACGGTGCGGAGCGGATTGACTTGAAAGGGCTGACCGTACTGCCGGGTCTGATGGATGCGCATTTCCACAACGATAAGAGTACCACACTGCCAGCGGAATTTCTGGCGAGGGGAATAACCTCCCTGCGAGACCCGGGGGCGTGGATTGAAGAGTTCCAGGGAGCGCGCGACTCGGGGAAGGCCCTTCCGCGACTTTTTCTCACGGGACCCCACTTCGACATGGCACCCCCCGCGTATCCGGCCAACTCCTACATCGTTCAGGACCCGGAAGAAGCGAAACTCGCCGTCGACAAGTTCTATCACCAGGGAGCCTCGGCCATCAAGGTGTACTTCCGGCTACCGGTCAGTCTGATCCGTGCGATCTGTGAACGCGCCGACGAATACGGTATTCCTGTCACGGCCCATCTGGAGATTACCAACGCCCGTGACGCCATTGAAGCCGGGCTCGACGGAGTGGAGCATATCACTTCGTTTGGTACTTGCCTTGTTGATCCGCTCGAGGCGGAGGCGTTCCGTCAGTCGATCATTGCCGACAACGCTGCGCGTCGAAGAGGTCGTTATACGCTGTGGAGCAATCTCAATCTTGACAATAGCGCGGCCGCAGATTCGCTCTTGACGTTTCTCAAAGCAAAAGGCACGTACGTTTGTCCTACCCTGGCCACTTTCGAGCGGCAGCCCGACCGGGGCGACTCGGTGGAGGTTCGCGGCTTCGCCAATATGGTGAAGTTCGTGGGGCGGGCTTATCGCGAAGGAGTGATTCAGGTAATCGGCTCGCACTCGTGGGCACCTTACGGTGGGGAAGGGTACGCCTACTTCCGGGAAATGGAGCTGTTTCAGGAAGCGGGAATACCGCCCATGGATATCATCCGCGCCGCTACTCTCGTGAACGCGCGGTTCTTCCGCGTGGAAGACCGGCTGGGTTCTATCGAAGAAGGAAAACTAGCGGATCTTATTGTTGTAGAAGGCGACCCTCTTGCCGACATTGCAAATGTTCGCAACGTAAGGAGGATTATGCTGAATGGCAGCTGGATCCCTGCCGAAGATGAACGCTAGTATTAATAATCTTAATAGTGACCCTCATGAAAGATTACAAACCCACCGGGTATAACTCGTTATCGCCCTACATCATCGTTGATGGCGCCACGCGTATGGCAGCCTTTCTTACCACGGTGTTCGACGCGCGTCCCTTGCGCAAGTACGAGGGGCCGGACGGAAAAATCGTGCACGCGGAAATGCAGGTCGATGACTCAGTGATCATGTTTGCCGACGCGACAAAGAACTGGCCCGCCAACCATCCGCTCCTTCATCTGTATGTCGAAGATGTCGACGCCGTATTTCAGAAGGCGGTCGATGCCGGATGCGAGGTTATTCATGAGCCGCGGGTACAGGAAGGAGATCCCGACCGCAGGGCTACAGTGAAGGACTTCGGCGGAAACTATTGGTCGATCAGCACACAGCAGAAAAAGGACTGAGATCACTCAATGACGAAGCGCAACGTTCGTTGTTGCTTCCCGTAGTCGAGACGCAGGAAGTACGTACCTCGACTTGCCGGGCGTAGGTCGACGGGTATTGTGTAGTGTTTCTTTCCGGAGCGTATTACTTCGGTCAGTTTCGTCATCGGCAGCGTACTCCAGGCCGACAATCGAATCGCCATGGGTTCGCGCAAGCTCACTACTACTTCGAAGACACCCTCGTTCGGATTAGGATACAGCATGAACTCTTCCAGCATCGGGTGATAACCCCATCGTCCGTTATCTGCAACGGTGAGTGTGTCGTGCACCTGAATTTGCTTCGTCATTGTATCATGACACCCTGCAAGGAGGGCAGTCATGCCGACGGTGTAGGTTCCGGCTTCGGCAAAGTTTCCCAACACCATGTCGTCACCGCTGTCAATGACTGTAAAAGCGTCAGGGAAGTTCCATGCGATGTGTTCCGGTACCGGCCAGGTGATATCAATGATCACCACAGTGTCGCCGCGGTTTGCTTCGGCGGTCATCAGGAAGTTTGCGCTGAGCAGCTCCGACGACTCGATGAGGGTGAACGTATCCCGGGCTATACAACCAAAGAGGTCGGTGGCCGTTAGCCGGTATTCCCCGGGAAGGGACAGGGTAATGCGGCGTTCGTCACTCGTGAAGCTATCGGGACCTTGCCATTGCAATTGCTGCCATTGCGGCCCGGCGTCGACGGTGTGGGTTTGTCCGTTACAAATCACGACGGGCGGGCCGAGATTGACGATGGGCGCCGGAGGGTCTTCAAGGGTGAATATTTCTTCCGCGAAACAATTGTTTCGATCCCTCACTTGTACGGTGTAGGTACCTGCGCACAGCGCATCGGCTGTTGCGGTCACGGCGCCGGAGTTCCATAGAAACGTGTAATCACCGCTGCCTCCCTCTGCGGAAAGGCTAATTACTCCATCACATCCTTCGGCGCATTTCGGAGGCTCCAGCCGGGTTACCCTGACGGCGACAGGGAGAGGAGCATCCAGCCTAAACGTTGCAGTCGTACTGCATCCCCTTTGATCGGTTACCACAACGGCATAGCTTCCTGCGCATAACCCCGGCCACTCTTCGCCAGTGAAGTCGTCCCATTCGTACGCATAGTGTCCGTTGCCGCCCGATGCGCTGACGCGTAGACTTCCGTCGCAGCTTTCGGCGCATGAGGGCGCAAGAGCTTCGCTTAACACAACTTCAAGGGGAGGAGGGGATGGGATGGTTGTCGCCGCCGTTGCAGTGCACCCGTCGGCATCGGTGACTTCAACAACGTTGGGACCCGCGCCGAGGTTGTTGACGGTTAACGTTTGCTGACCGTTCTCCCATTGATATACATACGGTTGGCGGCCGCCGGTGATCGAAAGAGTAGCACCGCCGTCGTACGTTCCGGAACAGGAAACGGGGACAATGTCGATGAACGATATCTCGGGTCCATCCGTGGCGCTAATCCCGGTTGTGGCAATTGTCTTGCAATCCCTGGCGTCATGAGCGATGATAGTGTAAAGGCCGGCGCGCAATGACGTGGCCAGTGGGTGATCGCTCACAAGCTGTCCTTCCGAATCCCGCCATTCGAAACGGTAAGGCTGCACGCCACCGTCTGCAACAGCTAAGGCACTTCCGCGGGCATCGCCGCATAGTGCAGGCTGAATATTGGCGACTCTCACTTCAATAGCCTCCGGGGCAGGTAGATCTACCGCTGCGCTGGCCCGGCATCCGTTTACATCCCGGACGTTCACTGAGTAGTGTTGCGCAGTTAGCGCTGAAAAGAGACCCGACTCCTGCCAGGAGGTATTGTTCACTGAAAATTGAAGAGGCTGTACTCCTCCGGAAGCCGTCGCCTGTATGTATCCATCGCTGGTTCCGTGACAAGAAGGCGCAACCATTTCATCAATGGCCAGTTCCAGCGGAGGAGGAGATACAAGTGTCACCGATTGTTGACCGTAACATCCGTTAATATCAGCAACTGAAACCGTATAGGTACCGGACCTTAGTTGTTGCCATGCGGCCGATGACGGACCGTCCTCCCATACGAAGCGATACGGTCCGGTCCCGCCTTCCGCCCCGGCGATGAGAAAGCCATCACTTTCCCCATAGCAACTTACGCCGTATCCATTGTAGTCGGAGAAGTCGGACATATGAACAGCGAGAGGACTGGGAGCCTCAACGAATACACCGGATTGAGTCGTACATCCATTTCTGTCCGTCACGACGATTGTATAATCTCCTTCCGGTACGTCGACCAGGTCGGCCGCCGACGCACCGGTGCTCCACGAGAAGTCGTAGCCGGCAATACCACCCGAGGCTACGGCGGTAAGCCATGCATCGCTCCGCCCGGAACAACTGATCGCGGCTCCGTTGTAGTCCGACCGCACGTCGATGCGAACCTGAAGAAGAGCGGGTTCTTCAAGTACTTTTGACGCGTGCGTCGTGCATCCGTTTTGATCCGTGACTGTAGCTTCGTAGTGTCCGGCGCGGAGGCCTTGCCGATCGGGTAAGGTATTTCCGTCGGACCAGAGGATGGAATAGTCGCCCGTTCCGCCAGTGGTGTGGATACGCAAATGACCATCCGCGCCGCCGTGACATCGAATAGGGATACCGTTGAAGTCCGACAAGGTCATGATGGTGGAGATCATGGGTTCGGGATCGTTCAGGACATAGGTTGCCTGCGCGAGGCATCCCCTGACATCGGTTGCCTCTACCTCGTAGTATCCCGACGATACTCCCGTAGCGGTGTGTGCATCGACGCCCGCCTGGAGAAACTCGCCGTTCTTCGTCCAGGCATATTGCAATGCGGTAAGGAATGCTCCTGTGTCGTCGATCAGCGTGGCTTTTAATTCAGCATCAGCGGCGCCAAAGCAACTGATGGCGGAACCGTTGTAATCCGACATGCTGGCCACGGCTACCGTGAGCTGCGGAGGATCGACAAGTGTATGACTCGCCGAAGCAGTGCATCCCTGCTCGTCAGTGACAGTCACGGTGTAGTTACCAGCCCCCTGGTTGCTGATGAGTTCGGTCGTTTCACCGGTCGACCAGTGTATCTGGTATGAGCCTATGGTGTTGGCGATTTGTCTGACTTCAAGGATGCCATCGTGCTGTCCGGCGCATCGGATACCCGCGACTTCGTCGATCGTAAGCGTAATGCGATCCGGCGCGCGAAGCACAATTTGTTTCTCTGCGCTACAGTTGTTGAGGTCGGTAACTGTCACTGAGTATTCGCCGGGAGGAAGCCCTTCGACAATGTTTTGTGTCACGCCGGTTGACCATTGAGTCGTATAAGGCGCGACTCCGCCGGAAATGTCGACGTGGGCAGTGCCATCCGTATTGTCATGACAGCTCACCGCGTATCCGTTGTAGTCGGAAGAAATGCTCGGTGAAAGGTTGAGTGGCGCGGGTGCGGTTAATGTTTGGTTTTTTAAGGCGCTCCAGCATCCGTGGGAGTCGGAAACCCGCACGCCATACGTACCTGCTGAGAGGCTTTCGATGAAGGATGCCCGTATCGATGATTCGCTCCATTCAAAATCGACATAATCACCCGTACCCCCGGCGCCAAACGCCAGAAGTGTGCCGTCATTTGCTCCTGCACAACTCACACCGAAACCATTGTAATCAGAGGGCACGACCGCCGCGACAACAACGGGTTCGGGATTGACCATCGCAGGTGCGTCGATGTCGGTGAAACAACTTCCATACAAGGAAATCTGGGTGTTGTTCTGAAGTTGAACCCGATAGGCGCCTGCTGCCAGGCCGGAGAATGTATAGATGTGCTGGTTGTTGACAGACACCTGATCGATGACCTGTTGTGTGTTGTCGCTGTAAAGGGTTAACACAAAGTCGTCGATCGACGCGTGTGACGAATGTATCTCCACCCGCAGTTCTCCGTCTTCGCCGTTATGGCAGCGGGGCGGTGTAACCTGGAACGAAGCTGAAGGCGGAGGATAGTAGAGATCCTCCGTATGGACTTCGCTCGTCGTTCCCTGCATTCCGGTTACCCGGAAGTATTTCCTTCCGTAGGGATTAGTGAGCCCTGCTTCCCTTATATTTTCGGGTGTTGCGGTTAGCTGACTTTCGGTGGCGTGAGCGAGAATGAAGTAAGGGCCATTGATGTGGTCGCTTACTTCCCATGTATAGGAGGGGCTGCATTCAGGAGATTTCAGGACGAGGTTCTCACAGGAAGTCCCTACCGGTGTGATGGTTAGGCGGGGATAAACGGTGATGTACACATAGAGAAAGTGGTTTTCGTTCTCACCTTGATGGTACCACGATACCGTGGTGCAGTTGGCGGTCACTTCTCCTTCAACTCGAACCGATATTTCCTCGCTTTGATAAGGCTGGTAGGCGTGGCCGGAGGCAAATACTTTCCACTGTGATGGCGCAGGTCCCGTTCCCTCGAGGGTCATCCTGAGAAGGCGTGTGGTAGAGGATCCTGTGACGGTTGTACCATCATAGGTGATGCTGGCGAATTCAATTATTTCCTGGGCGAACCACATATGCTCAAGGTCGATTCTCACCTCCGCCGTCCAGCCCTGTGCCCAGGTGCGGGCGTAGGGAGTCAATGCTATAAGAAACAAGAGGATGTACCTGATCATGTCGCAAGAATTTCTTAGTAACTGAAGGTAAGGGCATCACTCATGGCGGAAAGAGTACCGTTCCGGTGGAGTGCGATAATCCGGTAGGTGTATGTCGCCTCCGGTAACAGGGCGTCTGAAAACCTGAACTCACCTGCCGGGATGAACCGATAGAGTTGCAGGGGTTGATGGTCGACCGACTTGTAAAGTCTGTAGCCGGTAACATCGTCTGACTTGTACGTCCATGCGAGCACTACGTTCCCCTCGCCGTAGTTAAGGCGCGGTTTGCTCCAACGCACCGGCTCGGCGTTGCGTCTCGGTGCGGAGGCCGCCACGGGAGGCGGGGGCTCCGACTCGAGGCCCGCGTCATCGACGGCGAGGATGGTGTAGTGAAGTTCGCCGTTATCGGTGTTAAGGTCGGAGTAACGGTAGAGACTATCGCTTTCTGCGTTCACAATAGCGACTTCTTCCCATTTGTCGTCTCCGCTATGTCGGTAAATTTTGTAGTGTACGACATCCGTGCTGGGCGAGCGCGTCCATCGTATGACTACGCGATCATTGTCAGTTTGCGCGGGGAGAAGGACGGGGGGGTGCGGTTTCACCCGATCAGGTAACGACACTTTCAGCGGTGGGGTGAGTGGTGATCGGTTCTGATGGTGGTCGACGGCGGTGATGCTGTAATACACATGCTTGTTCAGGGCGTGCAGATTGAGGGTATCGATAAGCTGCTCTTCGATGACCGGCTCACGTGTGATCTGCGCTGGCTCTTCCGATGTGTAGTACGACCGAAAGACGCGATAGCCATAGAGGTCGGCTTCACTGTTGCGGGCCCACGTGAGCGTTACAAGTCCGTCGTCAGTGACTGTGGCTTTCAACCCAGCCGGGGGTGCCGGTGGAATACTATCAATGAGCTGGGCGTAATAGCTGTGCGAGCGGTAAGATCGGCCGTCGAGCCCCAGTGCCGTGACGCGGTAGTAGTTTGAGGGCATGGGTGAAACATCTTCGAACGCCCGTAATGACGATGGTAGTGTTTCCCTTGTGATGGACTGGAATCCTTCCGCCGGGTTACTTGCTCGCTCAATCCGAAAACCGCTGATCAGGACGTCGTCGCCCGTCGGAAATGTCCACGTGACCTGAATGGACTTGTTGTTGATCGGCTCGGCTGCCGTAATGTGGGGATTTTGAGTAACAGACCGTGTGGCCACGCCGCTGACCAATTCCGATGGATCACTTAGTTCACCAAAAGCTGTGATACCCCTAACCCGGTAGTGATACCGTTGGTAATGTGTTGGCAGTGAATCGAGCGCGTAAAGATAACGGGCGTCTTCGAAGGCACCTGGTGAAGTGTTGACGAGGGGCGTGTCAGATATTGCACTGAAGCGGGCACCATCGGTTGATCGCTCGACAACGTAGGCGGTATACAATCCTGTGGCGTCTCTTTCCCATCTCAGTTGAGCAATGCCTTCCTGGAATGTCGCCTGCAGCGATTGCGGCGGTACGAGCGCGTAGGGGGCGTTAGTAAATGTGAATGCACTTCCTTTCGTAGAATCGCTATGGTTAAGAATGATCCGGTAGAGGTAGCGCTCATCATCCGTTACGCTGCGGTCGGTGAACCACAACCCGGAAGCGCGCGCAACGTTCGTCGACATATCGGCACAGAAGAGAGCAAAGCCGTGGCGCTGCTCGTTTTCCCGCACTTTACTGACGATACTGAATACATCGCGTTGTTCGGTCTCGATTTCGAAGCGCTCACCAAAGAGGGCTTGCGCCGCGATTGCCGCATAAGGATCTCGCATCACAAGAGGCTCCCAACGATGCTCTTCCCATGGGAAAATAGAGGGGTGGAGGATTACCTTTTCCGGGGTTGGAAGCAGTTGCCCTTTGCGCGCGATGACAAATCGTTCAACACGATACCCTGACTTGTTCCCCTGTTCCCATATGCTGAACGTGGTCGGTGCCCATCGGATGGCAATGGAATCAGACCACGGTCTTACGAGTACCGCTATCGCGGCTTCCTGTTGGGACGAGCTTTGCGCAGACGTTTCACTGGCAACGGTGAGCATGAGCGCAACGAATACAGACAAAGTGATTCTAGTCATTGTCGGGTATCGTGTTAAAGAGTTCCAGTGTATAGGAAGAGGTCTCTTTGTCGAGTCCGGGAATTCTGTACTTCACCCGAAGGCTGTATCCACCATAACGCAGGTGGGGGACAGGCTGAAGAATGAGCGCGGAAAGACGATCGTTGATCGCATCGGGATGATCGGCGATATAGTTCACGGCCTGATGGCGGAGATCGAAGAAGTCGGCCGCAACCGTCTCTCCAACGTTATATATGAGCGCTTCTCTTCCAAAGGCGGATGCCCGACCCGGATTGTTGAGGTAGACATCGCGAAGGGGAGGAATGCCGAGTGATTCGACGGACGAACGTCTGACCCGCATCCATCCCAGAAGCGGGTAGTCTCGATAGAGGAGAGGATAAACGTGTTGCTCGTACCACGGATTGTTGTCGAGAATGGCTTCGCAATGGATCAGTCGCTGCCCTTCTTCACCGAGTTCCGTTGGATGGAAAGTTTCGTTTCCCGACAGGGATGCTTCGAGGCGGAAGATGTTCGGGGCCGATGTAAGACGCACGGTACTGCCCAGTGCAATGCTGCTCATCTTGGAAGTAAAGGTGCGGTAAGCGCTGGTATGAATTTCAGTTCGGAAGAAAGCGTGTTCCGCTCCGTCTAACAGGTCACCCTCAACGCGTTTCTCGGTATACGTTGCCATACCGGCGGCGTCATCAACAGCCAGCGATCGGTCGGCATGAACTACGTTTTTATCCACGGCGAAGGCTGTCCGTGGAATTGTCTGCAAACTTAATGTGTATGTTGTTGCGGTGCGCAACCCTTCGGGAATATTGAACCGAATGCGATGATTGTGGCGGTCGTATGTGATTTCGGATTCCACCTTCTGTCCCGTTGACACGTCGTGCAGGACCATGACGTTCTTCTTTGTCTCATCATCCGTGAAAAGATAAGGCTGGCCTGTCTGAAGCTGAATGTATCCCTCGTGGTGTTCATCCGGGAGGAAGTTGACGTGCCCGGGAAGGGGATAGGCGTGGGCAATGTTGTTCGCGGGAATGAAATCAGGCGCTGTCGCTGTCATGAACGTAGTGGAGGCTGTCTCTTCCACTACGTTGTTCTGGAAACGAGCCGGTTGCCAGCTTCCGTTGATTTGCTCTTCGAAGGTGAGACGCGCAAAGGCTCTTATGTTCTTGCTACCGGGGAGTATGTTGTCCGGTCGCAGGGCCACCACATCCCGGGTTTCATTCCATTCGAGCGTACCGTTGATCGGATAACCGTCGGTTTCGAGGGTAAAGGCATCGAGTACTGCGCGGAATGAATGTCTTTTGTTTTCGATGTCCATGATTTCCAGCACTTCTCCGACGGGGATATTGAATACCACCTGCGGCGTGGTGAAGACGTCGACATCGTGACTTGACGGCGCGGGGGAGATAGCCGCGATCATCTGCACTTCGTCGAGGAGATCCTGTTCGCCTACCGGTGTGCAGTCTTTTCCCACGGTCACTTCGAAGCGGCATCGTCCTTTCACAAGGCCCCCGAGAATGTTGTAGTATCCCCCGACTGTCCCTTTCATCCAGAACGGGTTAGGGCCTTTTGCCTGAAACCTGGCGGCGGCTCCGATGTTGAGAATATCGTACGTTCCCTTGTAGAACCGGAGGTTTACCTTTACGCCGATTTTTCCCGTGACAAACGCATAGGCCTGACCGTTGGCGTACCACCCGTCGATTCCGATCGGGCCCGACATACCGGCGCAGTGATAGCCGTTACCATAATCTTTAAGCATGAAGTCGATTCCCGTGCCGGCGCTAAATCGTCCGTAAAAAATCAGGAAGCGGAGATCTCCGGTGTCGACCAGAAAATGAAGACCGAAGGCGATACCCATCCCAGACTCCAGGGCGTTCATATCCCGCATATAGTCTGGATCAACGTCGCCCAGAATTTCCGTTACCTGTCGCGGAGGAGGAGGACTACCCGGCAAATCTTTCCCGATCATGAAGTAGCTTTTCGATTTGAAGAGCCGCGCAACCTCCAGTCCGAGGGGCTGGTCAGGTGTTCCAATCAGGATATGCCAGGTGTCGCGGGAGAAGTGCAGCTCTGCCCATCCCGCTTTATTTCGCTCGTTTACACCGCGGACGATTCCTCCTGCTACATTGACATAGATTTCAAGGTTTCCGTGAAAGATGTCGTTGACGTTATCGAAGTGCAATCTCACGCTTCCGAAAACCTGTCCTTTCGCGAGGCTCTCCAGTTGTTCTGTAAGTTTTCCGGCCACCGCTGCGGCTGCGAGTTCCCGTATCTGTTGCGTACCGGTTACGGCGGCGCTCATGAAGTTTGCGTTTCCGGTGAAGGTAACGCTGTTGATGCCACCGTGGCGGTTAAGAACGACTTCCAACGAGACATCGCCGCGCATGGCTTCAGGTCGGGGCGTTCCGATTAACACTATTGCGCGGAGGCCTACCGTGTTTTCCTCGGGGATATAGTTCACACCGGAGAGTGATCGTCCCAAAGTGTTATGCAGTGGTTCGGTGGTTTGCTTCATGTTGGAGTAGTATCCTCCGCCAAAGCCGAAAGCCGAGAGAGCACCCGGGAGGATGGGAATTCCCGTCTTCAACTCGACAAGGGCGTCGGCGTACCAATACCGGAATGTTTCGGTTCGGCCAAATAATGCCTGCGCCTGAACGTCGATAGATTGCATCTTACCCCGAACAATCCCCCGGAATCCATCACCAAAGACATTGTCGTCGTCGAAGAATCGCAAGTCGCCGGTAAACTCAAATACTTTGGGTTTGCGAATGTCGATCCGGACTGTGCTGACTTCCACTTCGTCGAATGTCCACGCATCGCGGTTAAAGCCAACAACTTCGCCGTGGTTGTCGCGTATCGGCTCTCCGGATTGAATACCCCAAACGGTGAGTCTTCCCTTGGCAGCAAACGATTCTTCATCCGGACGTCCGCTGATGTTTACCAGCATGTCGAATCCGAGTCCTACCCGATAGTTGTCATCGGTCCTGATCGTAATATTGTCGAAGACCACGGGGAAGCCCGACAATGAAGAGCGGTCACCCTCGCGGCCGAACGCAAAAGTCCCGGGTACGAAGTAGGGTGCTTCGCTGTTGATGACCATGTTCTCGAATCGCAACGCGTTGAATCGCGGCTTCGGTCCTTTCTTTCCGATCTCGATACTCAGTTCACCGCTGAGCCGGGCCATCGGATAAAAGCGGTTGTTCTTTTCGCGGACGGCGATGGTCGATCCTTGTGACAAGGTGAGCTTTGCTGCCCACAAGTCAAGGCGCAGCTCTTTTGCCATATCGACAGCGAAGGTGTACTGGCCGTCGGACGAGCGATAGGCGTCATAGCCAAAGACGGCGGCTTCGCCTTCAGAACCCCGCAGGGCGGGAACGGATATCATTCCCGACAACCGGAAGCCGACGATTTTGTTTGCGGCCATCACAAGTCCGAGTTCATCGATGGTGTAGTCCCATCCGCTCATGTTTCCATCGTTGAGAACATTTCGCGCGGATATTTCTCCTGTTATGCCTTGCGGGTCGATGATGAGACTTCGCCCCGCTACGGCTACACGGCGGTCGGGTGAACGTCGCGCGAAGGCGGGGGGTAGCTGTACTTCAATCTCTTCCAGGTAGAATCCGCGCCACAGGTTGCCGAGACCAGCGGCGCCGAGCGGATTGTCGTAGCCCGTCGGGAAGAATAACCCTGGCGGATTCGATATATCGCTCCAGTCCAACCAGGCGTTCCGGCAGTGAAAATCGAAGCCTTTAAGACCCGCGACCTGGAACGGGGGCACTTGCACACGCACCAGGATGTCGTTGAGGGAATGCGTGTAGGTAGTAAAGGACACGCGCAACGGCCGGTGAGCTGTCGAATCGGAGGGCACGAGAAGGCTGCGGGAGATTTCGACGTCCGCGTCGATACTGACACCGAGAAATCCTGAACAGTCGAATTCTACATAGGTGTTCGTCTCGCGAATGGTAAGTACTTGCGTGCCGTCGATCGCGATGTGGTGATCGCCGAGTAGAAAAACGCGGGCGCTACCGGCAATTCCACCCTGGGCCGACAGGGGGATCTCACCATGGAACGCCAATCGCTTTCCTGTTTGCGGCAGGGAAAGTGACACATAAACATCCATCAGGGCACCGTCGCGGGTAAGGGTCAGGCGATCGATAAGGATAGTATAGTCGAACCCGGCGCCGGCACGGACCACGCCGATGGGCAGTTCGACGATAGAATGCGCTTCGAGGGATTCAAGGAAGCGCTGTTTTTCGAGTACCTCTTCCAGGAGTGCGTGAGCGCGGTTTCGCTTTTCCTGTATACTGTCGGTTACGAGGTCTTCCGGTACATTGACGACGGGCGGTGTATAACGGGGCAAGGGACCCAGTTCGGGGAACGTACGATAGCTTCGCACCGACTTCTCTTCATGCGCCCGGCTGGACAGCGTGTCGTCGGGGATGATCCCGGCGCTTGCGGCGTGAAACGTCAGGAGCGCAAGCAGAAGGTATGATACGCTTCGAACCATCTCGCCGCCTGTTTAGAAGGTGTCTGTGTTCAGCGTATATCGATTCTCCTTCAGCCATCGACGGACCTGCTGAAGGGCGGTGTCATAGTCGTCGGTTTCCAACTCTCCGAATGCGTCGATCGTCACCGGAAAGTCGCTGATGACCGGGGCGAGCTGTTCGAGAATCCGATAGGCACAAGGTATGGGGGTGTCATCGTCGGCATTCGGCGACGCACAGTTCCTGGCGTTACTGTATAAGGCATTGACGACGTAGTCTACGCATTCACTTTGTCGGGTATAAAGCAGGTCTGGAAATAGGTTGTAGACTACATCATCGTTGATGTCCAGCTTTCGCACGCGCATCATGATTTCCGTCACTGCATATGCTTTGCCCAGCCGTGCATTGCTGAGCAGCGCAGCCCAGCGAAGGAATTGTGAATTGTCGGGGAACGTCCTGGCGTGGATCAGGATACTCAGGTCTTCTAGGCCTAGAAATCCGGCGAGCTTCATCAATGCGTCGAGCCATGGTCCGTCGCCTTTAACCCACTGTCGTACTGAGTCGCGGATGTCTGGGGTGAAGTCCTGCTTCCGGAACAGCGTAAGGTCGCCAAGAATTTGGCGTTGTCTTTCTTTCTGCAAATGGAAAACCCCGGCCAGAAGAGTGGCGCCGAACTTCCTGACGGGTGGCTCGTCAGAACTGCTTGTAAGTTGAACCACCAGCGAGCGCGCGCGGTCGTGAACGGTGACGTCGTGATTGGCGAGATAAGGTGTAATGAAGGTGAGAACATCATTAACGTCGCCGCTGAAAGCGCGTTCAATATTTTGCGCGTTGCCGTTCGTCAGATATTCGTGCGCAGCTTCGCGCCATGATTGTGCCTGTGCCGCAATGCCTGTACACAGGCTGACGATTACGAACAGGCTGGGGCATAGGTTTGCCCATGTCGCGGCTACACTAGCTGCGTTGTGTGCGGAGAGTTTTTGCATGTGAGGGTCGTTAGGAAATCTGTAGGGAAGTTCACAGACTCGCGGTTATCGGCAAAATTTCTGCGCGCCGGATTTCCTGATAAAATTCTCCGAGATCCATTGCGCAAATTGCCCCCTGACTTGCGTAAATATCGATGGGAAGTAAGAGTAATCGGGTTATTTTGCCTGCTTATCACCAACTCCATGACTATGAAATTTAATCCGATGCTTTCCTCGGCGATCTTTGCTGCACTGGCAGTTGCCGGAGGTTGTAGTTCTTCACAAAAAAGCGATCAGGCTGTGCACGATGCGACATCGCAACCCGCAAAAGTGGAAATGCTGGCAAGAGATTTTGTCTTTGGCGATGACCGCCCTTTTCCGCAATGCCACGCATCAACGGTCTTGCGCACGAACGACGGGCGTTTTTTGGTCGCCTGGTTTGGGGGTACACACGAAAAGCACGATGACGTCGGAATCTGGTTGTCGCAGGGAGAGCCGGGAAACTGGTCGGCTCCCGTTGAAGTAGCCAAGATACGCGAAGACGCCCACTGGAATCCGGTGTTATTTCAGGATCCGTCCGGACTTATCACTTTGTTTTTCAAGGTCGGAAAGACCATTGATTTTTGGGAAACGTGGTACATGACCTCCAACGACAACGGTACGACCTGGTCGGAAGCGAAGGAACTGGTGGAAGGAGATAAAGGGGGACGTGGGCCCGTGCGCAACAAGCCTATAGTCCTGTCGGACGGCACCTGGCTGGCTCCTGCGTCGAACGAATTGGAGCGCGTCTGGAACGCTTTTGTGGATCGGAGCGAAGACGGTGGAAAGACATGGGTAGAAGGAGCGTTTGTCCCCCTCGATCGCAACGAGATCACCGGCGAAGGCGTGATTCAACCGGCTTTGTGGGAATCGAAGCCCGGCCACGTTCACATGTTGTTACGCAGTTCGGCCGGAGTTATCTGTCGCAGTGATTCGGAAGACTATGGCCGTACCTGGTCGCCTGTTTACAAAACGGATTTGCCTAACCCCAACAGTGGAATTGATGTTACCCGCCTGGAAGACAATACGTTGGTGTTGATTTACAATCCGGACAACAAGAATTGGGGTTCGCGGGGTGCGATATCGCTCGCCGTGTCGCGCGACAATGGAAAAACGTGGGGAACTACGCTCGAATTGGAAAGACTTGGCGAAGATGATGAGTTTTCGTATCCTTCGGTCATTTCGTTCGGGGATACGGTTGCGGTGACCTATACCTGGCAGCGTCAGAAGGTTGCCTTCTGGATGGGCACTGTACGGTAACCCGAATTGGAGGATTGTTTACAGGTTGGCAGTGAGAGCATTCTCCTGTCGGAAAAGCGGCGCAAGCCGCTTTTCCTTTTTGTTATCCGCGGAGTTCCATTTTGTGCTTCGTCCATCGCTGCAAATCCCGTTCGTCGTGGGAAATCAGAATCAGTGTGGTTTCCGGACTGAGGTAATGCATGAGATATTCCGTGACACGGTCGCGGTTCTGCGGGTCGAGGTACTGAAAGGGTTCGTCAAGGAGAATGAGTTCCTTCCGGTCGAGAAAAAGTCGTATCAGCATCACCATCTGCAGGTGTCCGGAGGAGAGGTACCGGACGGGTTTGTCGATATACTTGTCCGCGTCAAAATACATAATCAAGTCGTCGAGCTCGTGCCCCTTTCCTTGGTGTGCCTGAGTGATGAATTCGCGGGCGGAAACCGCCATGTAATCCGTGTTGAGGAAATGGACCTGCTCCGGACCGAAATACTGAACGCGCTTCTTGATGTCCCATATTGACTCCCCTGATCCACGGCGTTTGCCGAAAAGAAAAACCTGCTGGCTATAAGCCATAGGATGATCGGCGTAAATCAGACTAAAGATCGTTGTTTTTCCCGTTCCGTTCTTCCCGGTCAGTGCCCAGCGTTCGCCGCGACATACCCGCCAGTTGAAATCCGACAGGATCGTACGCTCCCCATAAGCGATTTTCAGGTTGCGCATCTCTACGATCGGGGTGTTGTTTTCCGATGCAATGGATTGGCTGTATGTCGAAATTATGGGTTCGCGCAACGGGGGGGCTGCTGCAATGGTTATTTTGTTGTCTTCGACAATCAGGTATTTGTTTATGCATCGAGGTACTTCGGTGCCATGGGCTACCATGATGATTTGAACGCCGAGGTGATGGGCGACGTGATCGAGAAACTCGTTGAGGTCTTTTCGGCTCCCGGCGTCGAGGCCGTCGTAGGGATAGTCGAGCAGCAGAAGGCGCGGAACGCCGCGTCCCAGCTGTTGGAGAATGATCACCTTGCGCAACTGACCGTTCGAAAGTCGGGTAACTTCCACATCGAGGAGGTGAGTGATGTCGAAGGCGGCAGGCAGATTCAGCGCCTGGATAGCATCAAGGCTTTCTCCCAATGCGTCGCGAACGAGGGGAGCGCTGACGCCTGACAAGGAGTAATAACGCTCCTGATAGAAATGCTCACCGGAACCGGCCAGTGCGCGCTGGAGCCATTCGGTTCGCATGAAGTGAATAAGGGCACGTCGCTGCTGATAGCGCGTATCCCAGTCCTCACCGTCAATAAAGCTGTAACGGATCGACCCCGCGCGGGGTGTCAACGTTCCAGCGATTGCTTCGAGCAGTTTCGTTTTTCCCGTGCCGTTATTTCCTGTAATCAGCCAATGTTCACCCTCAGCGATAACGAGGTTGAGGTGTTTAAAGAAAAAGGTCGTCCCGCGTGCCAGGGTAACGTCATCAAAGACGAGGGTGATACCCGGCTTCATGTCGCTGTCTGTCATGGCAACGGAGGGGGTAGTTGGTCAAGTGCGGCGGTCGTTGCCAGGGCGACCAACAGGGCTATGATAAAGCTAAGCATGGTCCCGATCAAAACGTATTCGGTCAGCTTGCGGTCCTGCGCTTCCCGTAAGTCGCCGAAGCGGAAGACCGATTTTGCGGCGAGCAGAAAACCCACGGCTTCCCACCGCCCCAGCAATACAAAAAGGAATACGAGAAAGCGCTCAAGATAGCCGATAAATTTTCCTGCATCGGGAAGTGACGCCGATACATGACGCAGCGTGTCGGGTGTCCAGTGGGAGATGAGGATGCGGATAATGGTCGATGAGGGACTCGTCAGAAAGACCAACGCGGTTGCGATGATAATGCCTTGTGGCCACGACGCAATCAAAGGCCATGCGATACCCCGGGTAAGGAACAGGGCCACGCCCATGAGCACGGCAATGTGAAGTCCCTGGTCGAGGAAGAACCAGAGCACGCGGTTACTACCGCGTTGAAACAATACTTTGGCCAGGTCGATCAGCAAATGCGTGACGGCGATGGTTAGGGCGACGTACCACCACGTCACGCTTCCAAGCGCGATAAGGCTCAGAAGTCCGTGAAGCAGCGCATGAAGATACAATCGCGGGGAGCGATGCCGCCTGAGCTCTTTTTCGGCAACCCATGAATCGGGCTGCAGCCAGAAGTCGCCGATGAGATGGGCGAGAAGAAGTTTGACGAAGAGGGTCATAGGGTCTTTAGTTGAATTTCTACCTTCTGGCGGAACAGCGACTCAAAAGCCATTATTTCGTCATAGTGGGCGCGACTGCGACGTTCGCTCACAGACGGTTGCGTGACGTTGAGCTTGCGGGCGAGTTGTTCCTGATTCAGGCTTTGATCCTCCAGAAGGAGGGTGACAAGTTCGGCGGCGGCGGGCGACCAGCCGTCGACCAGCAGTGCTACCAGCCGCAGACAGACGTTCATTTCGTGATCGAAGTCCGGCCAGGGTGTTCGGATGCCGAGCGTCACTTTTTCTTTCTGCAGTGTTTCATATTTCTCCCCGGAGAAGAGGAAGGCCTCTCCTTCGCTTTCCCTGATCTTTTCCGAGCGATTGGAAACGGAACCTATTCCGATTGCCATTCTGACGTCTATGGTTTTCAGTGCCTTGATGGTGGCTTTTATCTGCAGTGCTGCGAAGAGGGCGTGAGGGGGTTGTACTTCCACCTGAAAGCTATCACCCCGGAAGATATCCCAGGTGCCCATTCCCGGGCGGGAAAGGACCGTCTTCAGTGGGCCGAGCCAGTGGCTGCTCGCCACCGTGCGGGAGCCGACGATATCGCCGGTGATAATGCTGGTTATAGGTATTTGCATTGTATAGGGTAAAAGGCCTATAAATGCGAATATAGGGTTTTTAGCCTATAAATAGAAATATCGGGCAAAGTCCCTTTAAAGTCCCAGCATGCCGAAGAAGAAACCTTTATTTCGATTCCATTTTGCGGTGTACTTTACCCAGGGAGCGTCGTCTCCTTCCGAGAATTCAAGGATCGCAATATCCTTAATCTCCATGATTTTCATGGACATGCTATAGGATGTCTCCGACAGAAGCACCATCTCACCTTCTGCGTCGGCAAAACCCCTGACATACCGGATGAGCTCTTCACCTTCGCGTGTGGTGATCCGCACGGGAAACTTGGATCCGGCCCGCTGTGCCATAATCTCTCTCATCTCTTTCAAACTGATGCTACTTTCCTTTTTCAACACGCGTCAATTTTGGTTTGTGTGCATAATGACAATGCCGTGCCAAAGTCAAAAGCACCTAATACGGCCTGTAAACCGCGGTCAGTGGCAACAATGAGTGCCAATATGGGAAAGCAGTCTATTATTGAAACGCCTGACGAAGATCATTCCGGAGATTGATGACCGTCATAAAGCGGGCGTGCTACAGCGGGTAAGTTTGTTTTACAGTAACAGGGTTTGGTTTGCCGGTATCCGTTGGATGCTGGCCGGGCGGAGGAGATTATTCCTCCGCCTTTTTTGTGACCACTCTTGATTGGCAGGAAGATATTAGGACTGGCGATATGAAGAATTGGGTTGTACGACTGACTTCTCTGGCGCTTGCAGCGCTTTGGGCCTGTAGCCCCCGCGTTGTCCCCGACGCCTGGTTTCCGCAGGAGGAGGTGGCTGACATCCCGTTGATCCTTCCTTCCGACAGCCTGCATCCCTGGTATGGCGAGGTTAGCCCGGCCGTATATGAGTTTTACAAGCGCAGATCTTTCCAGCCCGTGTGGATTGACCACGAGCCGGCTATCGACTCATTAGAGAACTTCATCGCCAACATTCGTTACGCCGGTTTGCTGCCCGGCAACTACCACTACGACGCGATACGTGTCCCCATTTCTCCTTCATGGAACCGGATGGTGCGTCTGTCGCGCGACGTACTCCTGACGGATGCCTTTGTTTCTCTGTACCTGGATCTCAGCGCGGGCCGGACTACGCGTCATACCCAAGCTTCGCGACTCCGTGCACTGCACGCCTTGCCACGCCTGGTAGAGGAGGGAAGAGTGGTGGCTGCCTTGCGTGGAGTTGAGCCCACCTATACGGATTATCGATGGCTCCGGAAGGGCCTGGCGGCTATCATTGATGCAGCCGATTCCGGCAATCGTCAGCAGCTCCAGGCGGGGGAGATAATAGGAGTTGCGCCTGTATTCACGCAGGTGGCAATTGTAGAAGCGAACCTCGAACGCTGGCGACAGGAACGCAAGTCCTTTGGGACGCAGTATGTCTGGGTGAACGTACCCTCGCTAATGGTAGAAGTTTTCGATCAAGACCGTATTGTCATGACCTCGCGGGCTATCGTCGGAAAACCCGGGAACGAGACCCCTTCGTTCAGCAGCACGATCCAGTGTTTTATCACCTATCCTTACTGGCACGTTCCACGCAGAATCGCGGTGGAAGAGTTTCTGCCCTTTCTTCAACGCGATACCACTTTCATCACCCGTAACAACTTTGATGTTATTAATCGCGCGGGTAAAGTGCTCAATGCCGACAGCATTCCCTGGAAACGGTACACCCGCGATTACTTCCCCGTCATTTTGCGCCAGCGCGAGGGCAGTGACAACTCGCTGGGGATTGTCAAGTTCCAGTTCGACAATCCTTACGCGGTGTTTATTCACGACACCAATGCGCCACGGTTGTTCAGGCGCGACGCACGGGCGTTGAGCCATGGGTGTATTCGCATGGAAAAAGCCGTAGATCTGGCTCACTACCTCGTAACCGGCTCTACGGAAGTTCGTTCGCCCCTTGTCGCCGGATACCTGCGCGAGAAACAGCGCCACACAGTAGACCTGGCCAAAGCTGTTCCCGTCCACATCCGGTACTTCACGGCCGCATTCCGCAATGGAAAGGTGGTCTTTTACAAAGACATTTACGGACGGGATCAGGACCTGATACGCCGGCTGAACCTGGCGAATATGTCGCCCACCTCCTCGCAGGCCGGTAATTGAGCCCGGGGCGAATTCAGAAGCAGTTCCGGGTAAATTAAAGGGGAACGGTAGACTTCTCCTCCGAAGGGACAACCACAAAGGGTACGTTCGAGTGGGCAATCAACTCCGTTAGGGGCAGGCTTTTCCATTCGCCCGCACCTACTTCCTGGCCGATGACCACCATATCGATATTATTTCCGCGCGTATGGGCCAGAATGCGGTCAACAGCGAAGCCGATCTCGGGCTGAAACTCGACCGACAACCGGTCGATAGCCTTTGTACGGCTTCTGGTTTCTTCAAAGCGTTTGCGCGCATCTGCTTCCAGCTTGCGCTTCAGCGACGGAATGTCGCCCTGGCTTTCGCCGATCAAGCGGTAAGGATATAGCACAAGCAAGTGCGCGTTAACAGCTACGGCAATTTCGGCTGCTACCTCCAGCGTCTTTACTTCACCACCGCGGAAATCGATCACGCACAATATTTTCTTCATTCTCTCTGATTAATATGCGAACTTAAGGCCTGAGAAGTTTGTAAGGTCAGGACTTGTATCAACACGAAAACTGATTTTTGTCAGACTTGTTGAAAAGTCTTTACCTTTTTTTTGTGTGTATGCCTTTTTCCTCGAACGAAACCTTTCGCCAGATATTTCAGAGTTCCGTCGAAGCTATTCTGATGGTGGCCCGCGATGGTCGTATTGTTCTGGCCAATCCCGTCAGTGAGCGGATGTTCGGCTATGGACAAGATGAAATGCTGGGTATGCTGATCGAAGAGCTCATGCCGAGCCGTTTCCGCGAACGTCACATTGCCTACCGTCAGGAGTTCAACAAAAAGCCCGAGCCGCGGCCCATGGGCATGGGGCGCGACCTGATGGCGACACGCAAAGACGGGTCGGATTTTCCTGTCGCCGTCAGTCTGAGCTATACGCATATCAACGGAGAGTTGATGATCATGGCATTTGTCAGCGATGTCACGGAACGGAAGCGCGCGGAAGAAGCGTTGAAGCGCAGCGAGGAACAACTATTGGTCTATGCGTCGGAGCTGGAGAAGAAGGTGCAGTCGCGCACGGAAGACCTGAACGCTACCATTCAGGCGCTGGAAAAGGAAATTCAGGAACGCCGGAAGGCGGAAGAGGATGTGCAGAAGGCGCTGGCCCGTGAACGTGAAGTCAACGAACTTAAGACCAAATTCGTTTCCATTGCGTCGCACGAATTCAGAACACCATTGAGTACGGTGATGAGTTCAGCATCGCTTATTGAACAGTACAATGCGCGCGATGATCGTGAAAAAATATCCAAACACGTTAACCGCATCAAATCGTCCGTGAATCACCTCACGTCCATCCTGAATGATTTTCTTTCGCTTGGACGTCTGGAAGAAGGGCGGATTGAAGTGACGCGAGGGGTGATCCAGGTCGACGAGTTCCTTCGGGAAGTGGAAGAGGAAATGGCGTCCAGCCTCCGACCCGGACAGCGGATCGTCCGGCATTGTGAGATCCTTACCCGAACTGTGATTTCCGACGTCCGGATTCTCCGCAATATATTCTTCAACCTCATTTCGAATGCCAGCAAGTACTCGGCGGAAGGAAAGACCATTCACGTCACCTGCCGGGAAGAGGGTGATCGGATCTACTTTTCTGTACGCGACGAAGGCATTGGAATTCCGGAGGAGGATCAGCGACATATGTTTGACCGCTTTTTCCGCGCGAGCAATGCGGGTAACGTTCAGGGGACGGGGCTTGGATTGAACATTGTCAAGCGGTATGTTGAACTACTGGGAGGGAGGATATTTTTCCAAAGTGAATTGGGAAAAGGGAGTACCTTCACTGCGTGGATTCCTAAAGAATAACCATACAATCTATGAAGAAGATCTTGCTGATCGAGGATAATCTGGAAGTCCGTGAAAACACAAGCGAAATTCTTGCCCTCGCCAATTACGAAGTACTGGTTGCCGAGAACGGCCGGGTGGGCGTAGACCTCGCTCAGCGACACAAACCGGATCTGATCATTTGTGATATCATGATGCCGGAACTCGACGGCTATGGTGTGCTCCACATACTCAGCAAGAATGAGGAGACCGCTGCCATCCCTTTTATTTTCCTGACCGCCAAGACGGAGAAGACGGATATTCGCAAAGGGATGAACCTCGGGGCTGATGATTATCTGACGAAACCGTTCGACGATACTGACCTGCTTAATGCCATAGAGGCCAGGTTGCGAAAGACAGCTATTCAGCAGAAACACTATGAGGCTACGATCGAAGGCCTTGATGCCTTTATTAAAGACGCGGGATCGGCGCTTGATATCGCCGACCTCGGAAAAGACCGCAAGGTAAAGACAGTCAAGAAGAAGGGCGAGGTCTACGCGGAAGGTGACACTCCCTTGTATGTGTACTTTGTCAAATCGGGCAACATCAAAACGTTCCGCTCGCATCCCGATGGCAAGGAACTGATCATGAACCTTTACGGGCCTAATGACTTCTTCGGATACGAGGCAATTCTCGAGAACACGGCCTATGCCGAGTCAGCGATCGCCATGCAGGATGCCGAAGTGATTGCTATTCCGAAACAGGATTTTCTGGTAATGATTCAAAGTCATCCTGACGTTTCGCGGTCTTTTATTCAATTGTTATGTCGCAAGGTGGCGGAGCGCGAGCATCAACTCTTGCATCTGGCCTACAACTCGGTACGACAGCGTACGGCCGAGGCGCTGTTGAAGTCGGAAGCGCTTAAAGATTCAAAGTCGGTGATCTCGATATCCCGCGACGACCTCGCCAAGATGGTCGGTACGGCCTCGGAGTCCGTCATCCGTGTATTATCCGATTTCAAGGACGAAGGTCTTATCGAAATTGAAAGTGGCAAGATAAGAATCAAAGAACGCGCGAAACTTGAGAAGGTGGTCCGCTGGAACGTCGCGCGATAAAAAAGTCTTAGTAAGTTCGGCACAGGACGACGTCCACCCAGGTGCCCCCCTGTTCGGCAATCCGCGGGCCGTGCACAATAAAGACGCGCAGAATCAGAACGAATCCCGAGAGGATAAGCATCGTGGTGATCAATCCCCGGGTGCTCCAGTTCAACTTTCGGGTGATGACAGGCAATATCCCAGCGAATCCCAGCATAACGGGAAGGGTACCGACACCGAACAGCAACATGAAGTTAAAACCGTCGAGCGGTCCGCGCAGGGTCAGGCACGCGGTGAGGGCGATGAGGGTAAGACCGCAGGGAAGCAGTCCGTTAAGCGCCCCCAGGATGTAAATGGTTGCCGGTGATTTCTCTTTGAGAAAACGCGCGAATGTCTTTTTAATCCATCCCGATAGCGACGAGACAAAGCCCGCGAGCAACGGAATGCGAACGTTTCGGATTCCGCTCAGCCCGATGACGAGCAGGGCAATCCCCAGTGCTATTGAGATCGCATTTTGATAATTGCGCAAAGGGAGCATCATCCCGGCCCCTGCCACGAACGCGCCGAGTAGCGCGTAGGTAGTCAGCCTACCGGCATTGTACCTCAATCGCTGTACAACGCCCGCACGCGAGGGAGGAGTGACCGCCATGATGAGCGGACTGCACATGCCTGCGCAGTGCAAACTTCCCGCGAGTCCCATAACCAGGGCTGTCCACCACATACTACAACTTGAGTTCTTGTTCGAGGTAATATTCCTGCCCTTCCATCGTCCACGTCATACGCGCACGGTACAATCCGCCGGGCAGACTGTCGGCCTTGAAGTACTGGACGGAGCTTGTCTCGGGCGAGATCCGGAAGCGTCGGTCCAGTGATGCATCCGAGGGCCGGAAGAGAACAAGAACACCGCTCTGGACTTTAGGAAAGTCGTCGTACTGTACGGCGATGAGGCTGCCCGCCTCTACGGAGATAACGGGCTTCCGTTCGAGTGTCCCTGTCAGGGTCATGCGATCGATTTGCTTCTGGTAAGCGAGATCCTGTTCATAGTAGTTCGGCGTTACCAGGCTTACATCCTGCCGTACGCAAATGGTAACCATGGTGGCTACGAGTCCTGCAAACAGTACAAAGGCGACCACGATTGATTTTCCCCAGTTCATACAAATTGTTGTTTAAGGCAATCTTCTTATCGGAACGCGCCAGCATAGCTGACGGGCCCGATAAATTTAACTTTCAGCTTTTCAATTCTCTCACCGTTCCGGTATACGCCGAGGTATACCACGGTACGGGTGCTGGTGACTTTGTCTTCCGGTATTTTGATGAAGTACACCGATGTGCTCATTCCCTCAGCCGGCACCACGACCTCGCCACCGTCGACTTTGTGAAGTTCTGCCCAGCCTGGACTCTCCACGCGGAGTTCGATGGGAACATCTTCGAACGTCTTGTTGATGAACTCGGCGTTGTACAGGTTTGTGATGTATCCGGGCTCGCGTTGGTACAATGTACCTGACACCTTGAGAAAGGTTGTCTCAACATCCGAGCGGGTCGCGAGGGCGAGCGATAGGGCGGCTACCAGGAGAACAAGCACTACCGAATAGCCGGCAACGCGTCCGTTGAGAACGTTCTGTATGCCATTCTTGATGGAATTATAGGAGGCGAACCGTATCAGACCGGTGGGCTTCCCGATTTTGATCATTACGTCGTCGCAGGCGTCGATACAGGCTGTACAGTTTACACACTCAAGCTGTGTACCGTTTCGTATATCGATACCGGTAGGGCACACCTGAACGCACAGCGTACAATCGATGCAGTCGCCCTGGTCTACTGGTTGAGGCTCGCTTTTCTTTAGTTTGCCCCGAGGTTCTCCCCGGACCCAATCGTATGCGACTACGATCGACTCCTTTCCGAGCAGTACGCCCTGCAGTCGCCCGTAAGGGCATACAGCGATACAGACCTGTTCGCGGAAGAAGGCAAATATCCAATAGAAGATACCGGTAAAGCCGACCATGCCCGCAAAGCCCGCGTAATTCTGCGAAGGCGGCTGATGAATAATTTTCCAGGTCTCGTCTACGCCGATCAGGTACGACATTACCGTATGGGCGATGAGGACCGAAATGCCGATGAAGATCACGTGCTTAAGCGTCTTCTTCTTGATTTTGTCAAAGTTCCAGGGCGCCTGTGCCAGTCGCCGTTGCGCACCCATGTCACCTTCAATCCAGTACTCGATCTTGCGGAACACCATTTCCATAAAGATCGTCTGCGGACAGGCCCATCCACACCATACCCGCCCGAAGACTACTGTAAAGAGGATGATGAAGACGAAGAAGGTAATGAGGGTAATCGCGAGGAGGACGAAATCCTGGGGCCAGAAGGCCTGGCCGAAGATGACGAAACGTCGTTCGAACACATTCAACAATACCATCGGCTGGCCCCCGATCTTGATAAACGGTGCGCCGAAGAGGAGGAGGAGAAGCAGGGTCGCGACAATAGCCCTGGCGTTGTGAAGCTTTCCCGAAGGTTTCTTAGGGTAGATCCAAACCCGCTTACCGGACTCGTCGACGGTCGACAATTTCTCGCGAAATGCGTCGGAGAAATCATCGTCGGAGATGTTCGCTGATTGCCCGGTGCGGGCCTTCAGAATATCAAGCTTCACTTCATCTTTCATGGTCTGTTTTTTAATGGAGAAGGTCCCGATGATTTTCACCGGGTACCGTCTACCTAATCCCTCAACCGCATAGCCGCAAGAGATTTATCGGATACAACAATCGGTTACTTTGCGCCTTCATTGCCGGGTTCGTATTTAACCAGTTCGCCTTGGGGGCCTTTTGCATTAGGCGGGTTTGTTCCGCGAAGGCTCATGACGAAGAAAGTTACATCTTTTACGTCTTGGGCGCTCATGCTTTTACCCCATGCCGGCATACCTTTCTCAACCACTCCATCGCGGATAGTGCGGAACACATCTTTGATTTCACCTCCGTGTAGCCAGTAATCGTCGGCGAGGTTAGGGCCGATGGTATTTCCACCGCCTTCAGCGCCGTGACAGCCTCCGCAGGCGTTAGTGGTATAGATCTGTTTACCCCGGGCGATAGCTTCCGCATCTTCCGTGTATTCCAGTGTATTTTCGTCTATAACGGCTTTGGGTTGAGAAGTCTGGTAGAGGCGAACCTGTTCTTCGGCGCGCGCCAATTCCAGCTCATATTCTTCGATCTGAAGCGGTAACGAATCGGTTACGTGATAGACGATCATGTAAACCACGCCCCAGATGATAGCTCCCCAGAAGAGTGCTTTCCACCAGGGAGGCAGGTGGTTGTCGAGCTCGCGTATTCCGTCGTACTCGTGGTCGAGAATGATTTCGTTCTCGGCTTCTACCGGTACGGAGCGGTTGAGTTTCTCCATCCACCGTGCCCAGTACGACTGCGATGTTTGTTCCGCCTCGGCTGATTCACCCTGTATTTGTCGCGTGATCAATTTGATGACGCGCAGTGTGTAAACGGCGACGGCTATCACCAGGAAAAACAAGATAACAAGCAGCGCACTGACGATGTAGAGTGACGTCATGAGATCAGCGCTTTGACTTTGGGCAAGGGCCGGAGTTGCGGCCAGCGCCGCGGCGAAGGTGATGATGCGTTTCATAGCGGGCGGTTCTCAGGTTTATCAGCTGACACTGTGTTGTCCTGCTCCAGAGGGAGGCTCTTCAGTGTTTGAATGGTTTCCTTATCCTGCGTGAATACATACCACAGAAGGCAGACAAAGAACAGGAAGAATATCACGAACGAGATAACGGGCCAGATCGCGATGTTGTCGATACTCTGAAGGACGTTCTTATACATGGTCTTTCTATTTATGGGTTACGTCTGCTGTTTCCTGTGCTTTGATGTCTTTGCCCAAACGCTGCAGATAGGCAATGAGCGCGATGATTTCCGTCTCCGGTGCTATCTCGATGCCGTCGTTCTTCAGGCGGTTTGCAATCTCGGCAGCCTGACGATCGAGGTCCTTGTTGGCGTGAGCTTCATATCCCTCTTCGTAAGGCACTCCGATCTTCCGAAGGGCTTTTATCTTCCCGGGTGTTTCTTCCTTATCGATCATTTGCTCGAACAACCAGGGATAAGGGGGCATGATTGATCCTGTTGACACGGCATCAGGGGTCAGCATGTGATTGAAGTGCCAGCTGTCCGAGTATTTTCCATGCAGGCGATGCAAATCAGGGCCGGTTCTCTTCGAACCCCAGAGGAAGGGGTGGTCATAGACAAACTCACCTGCCTTGGAGTATTCACCGTAGCGTTCGGTCTCCGACCGGAAGGGGCGAACCATTTGTGTATGGCAACTCACGCAACCTTCC
This sequence comes from uncultured Roseivirgaceae bacterium, assembly GCA_964532595.1. Taxonomy (GTDB): domain Bacteria; phylum Bacteroidota; class Bacteroidia; order Cytophagales; family Cyclobacteriaceae; genus Chryseosolibacter. The sequence goes on along the minus strand of CAZHIQ010000019.1, from coordinate 27,006 downwards.
CGTATATAGATGTCGCGACCGTGCAGTTCAAGCGGAGTATACGGCTGGACACTGCTGATGGTAGGCACATTCGACTTGATAAGGAAGGTCGGAACCATTTCAATCAAGCCACCGATGAGGATCGCGATAAGGCTCAGCACCGTGAACAGTATGGGCTTGTGCTCCAGTACCCGGTGGTGCCATCCGGCGTCACGTCTGGCAACAAATTCCTTCTTAAGAGGAGCGGCTTCTGCTTCTTCATTCGGAATGAACTTGCCGGAGTAGGCAGTCTTGATCAGGTTGTACGTCATGATGAACGCTCCGGCGAGATAGAGTCCTCCACCAATAGCGCGGAGGACGTACATCGGAAGAATCTGAACCGTTGTCTCGAGGAAGTTCTTGTAGGTCAGGAAGCCATCGGGATTGAACTCCTTCCACATCAGGCTTTGTGTCAGCCCTGAGATGTAGAGAGGAAGAGCGTAGAAAATGATACCGAGTGTTCCCAGCCAGAAGTGAACATTGGCCAGTTTTGTCGAATAGAGCCGGGTGCCCCACATACGCGGGACAGCCCAGTAGAGGATAGCAAAGGTCAGGAATCCATTCCATCCCAATCCTCCTACGTGAACGTGGGCGACGATCCAGTCGGTAAAGTGCGCGATAGCGTTGACGTTCTTGAGCGAGAGCAGGGGCCCTTCAAGGGTCGCCATACCGTAAGCCGTTACAGCAACGACCATGAATTTCAGCACGGGGTCTTCGCGCACGCGATCCCACGCTCCGCGCAGGGTAAGCAGACCGTTGAGCATACCTCCCCAGGAAGGAGCGATCAGCATGACGGAGAATACCACTCCGAGCGATTGCGCCCAGTCGGGTAATGAGGTGTACAGAAGGTGGTGCGGGCCTGCCCAGATATAGATAAAGATCAGGGACCAGAAGTGAATAATGGAAAGCTTATAGGAGTAAACCGGACGGTTCGCTGCCTTCGGAAGGAAGTAATACATCAGTCCGAGGAACGGTGTTGTCAGGAAGAAGGCAACCGCGTTGTGACCATACCACCATTGCACCAGAGCATCCTGAACGCCGGCGTACCAGGAATAGCTCTTCATAAAGGTTACCGGAATGGCAAACGAGTTGACAATATGCAGGACAGCTACCGTTACGAAGGTGGCGATGTAGAACCAGATCGCAACGTACATATGTCTCTCCCTGCGGCGCAGGATGGTACCGATCATATTCCATCCAAAAACCACCCAGATGACCGTGATGGCGATGTCGATCGGCCACTCGAGTTCGGCGTATTCTTTCGAACTCGTATAACCCAGCGGTAGGGTGATCACGGCAGCGACAATAATGAGCTGCCAGCCCCAGAAGTGAATCCAGCTCAGGGCGTCACTGAACATGCGTGTCTTGAGCAGACGCTGCATGGAGTAGTAGACACCGGCGAAGATCGCGTTTCCGACAAACGCGAAAATTACTGCATTGGTGTGCAGTGGCCGGATCCTGCCGAACGTGGTGTACTGGGAATCGAAGTTGAAGATGGGATAGAACAGCTGGATGGCAGCTGTTAGTCCGACCAGCATACCGACCAGCCCGAAGACGACGGTCGCGATGATGAAGGCCTTGACGATTTTGTTGTCGTAGCTGAATCTTTCAAGTTCCATAAGTGGGGACGTTGACCTGCAATTATTTTTTGTCGCCATAAAAGTAGAAGGGGCTGCAGCGGTCGCGAATGACGGCGGTTAGGGAAAAAGGTGATTTTTGTCATACCTCCGACCGAAATGCTGCGGATTAGGCATTTCAGCGTCTCTTTTAGCGGAATGTGCCGGACAGATTGAGTGGCCTGACTGATGTCAGGAGGAATCATGACCGAAGTCATATGGCTGCTTCGCGAAGCGGGAATAAGTTTGCCGAAACATAATCGACATGAGTATTCTTGCAGAACCCCTTAACCGACACAATGCTACTGTCGCAGAGCTTGTGATTATGCATCCTGCGGCCTTCAACGTGTTTACCCGATATAATATCGACTACTGCTGTGGAGGGCATCGCACTCTCCAGGAGGCGTGTACACGCCTGGGTCTTAATATAGAGGCGATCTGGCGTGAACTCGATACTACGCCCGTTCATGAAACGAGAGTTCCTCCACGCCTGGAGGAGCGCAGCACGGCCTGGCTTGCGGAGTATATCATTGAAAATCACCACCAATATGTGCGCGAGACCATTCCGGAAATCGAAGCTTTGCTCGAGCGGATATGCCACGCCCACGGAGAGGACTCAATAACACTATATAATATCCAGCAGGATTTTATCGACCTCACGGAAGAACTGCTGAACCACATGGAAAAGGAAGAGATGGTGGTTTTTCCCGCGCTCAAGAAACTGGAAGCTTACAACGGCAAACATCCGTTGCTTGACAACCTCAGGGCACCGATCGGTCTCATGGAACATGAGCACACCATTATCACTGATTTGATGCAGTCGATTCGCAACCTGTCGGGAGATTACACGCCTCCGGATTATGCGTGTCCGACCTTTCAAATTACTTACCGCAAGTTAAAGGAATTTGACGACGACCTGATGGTGCACATATACCTGGAGAATAACATTCTCTTCCGTCGCGCACAGCGGCAGTAATCCGAACCGATTACCAGCTGTTGTTGTTGTCTATAGTGTTGTCTTGGCCGAAATTTTTTTAACTCTTCAGTATGGAACTAAACCAACGAATTCTTAGCGACATTGTCGTTCACATGAAGTATGCCCGTTACGTTCCGGAGCTGCAGCGCCGGGAATTGTGGAGTGAGATATGTGAACGCTATGGCAACATGATGATTGAGCGCTATCCTCACATGGAGGAAGCTATTCGTGAAAACCTTCAGTTTGTCCTGGACAAGAAGGTGTTGCCGTCGATGCGCGCGATGCAATTTGCGGGGCCGGCGATTGCCAGGAACAACAGCCGGATTTACAACTGCGCCTACTTACCCGTTGATGACATCCGCGCATTTTCGGAGGCCATGTTTCTCCTGCTCGGCGGAACGGGGGTAGGCTATTCGGTTCAGCTTCACCATATTGACAACCTTCCTCCGGTCCAAAAGGGACAGAAGAGAAAGCGCTTCCTGGTGGGCGACAGTCTGGAAGGCTGGGCTGACGCTGTCCGTGTGTTGCTCAAGGGTTACTTCGGCGAGAGCGAGTATGTTCCGGATTTTGATTTTTCGGATATCCGCCCGAAAGGAGCCCGCTTGATTACCGCCGGAGGTAAAGCGCCGGGGCCGGAACCGCTCAAGATTTGTATTGCCCACCTTGCTGCAATTCTCGACAGAAAGAAGGATGGTGAAAAGCTGACTTCTCTCGAGTGTCACGACATGATGTGTCATATCGCTAACGCTGTACTTGCAGGAGGAATTCGCCGGTCGGCAATGATCGCCCTGTTTTCATATGAGGATGAAGATATGCTCACCTGCAAGTTCGGTCGCTGGTGGGAATTGAACGAACAGCGAGGTCGTGCTAACAATTCAGTGGTGTTGCCGCGCGATACGACGACGCGGGAGGAGTTTTTCCGGTTGTGGAAGAAGATCCGGCTTTCGGGATCGGGCGAACCCGGGTTTTACTTCACCAATGACGTCGACTGGGGTACAAATCCCTGCTGTGAGATTGCGCTGAAACCGTTTCAGTTCTGTAACCTCTGTGAGATAAACGTCTCGGATGTAGCTGATCAGGAAGATCTCAACGCGCGTGCGCGAGCCGCGTCGTTCTTCGGGACGCTGCAGGCTGGCTTCACCAACTTCCACTACCTCCGTGAAGTATGGAAGACAACGACGGAGTCGGATGCGTTGATCGGTGTCGGAATGACGGGTATCGCCAGTCGTCGCGTACTCGACCTCGACTTGAGGGAAGCTGCGGAAGAGGTAAAACGTACGAACCTGCGAGTGTCGGGCGAAATCAACATCAACTTCGCGGCCCGTTGCACGACGATCAAGCCGTCAGGTACCTCTTCACTGGTGTTGGGTACTTCGTCAGGAATCCACGCGTGGCATAATGACTACTATTTGCGGAGAATCCGCATCGGGAAGAATGAGGCCTTGTACCAGTACCTTGCCCAGGCACATCCCGAGTTGCTGGAGGATGATGCGCTTAATAGTAAGCAGGCGGTGATCTGTATTCCGCAAAAGGCGCCGGAGGGTTCGATCACCCGCGAGGAAGATGTGATGGATCTGTTGGAGCGTATCCGTAAGTTCAACCTGGAGTGGGTGCGAAACGGCTACCGCAACGGCGCGAACGCCAATAACGTGTCGGCTACTGTTAGTATGCGTGAGGCCGACTGGGATCGCGTAGGGGAGTGGATGTGGGAAAACAAGGCGTCTTACAACGGTCTCAGTGTGTTGCCCTTCGACAATGGCAGCTATAGTCAGCCGCCGTTCGAAGACATCACCCGCGAGCGCTTCCAGGAGCTTGAACAAAGTCTCAAAGAAATCAACCTTTCGAACGTGTATGAGCCTGAGGATGAAACCGATCTCGCAGCCGAAGCCGCCTGCGCGGGTGGGGCCTGTGCGATTGTCTGACGGCCGGATTTAGGACATATCTTGACGACATGGTCGGAGTTGAAGCATTAATACGTATGTGTTAAGAACACGGAGGGTCGGAAAACTTGTTTTAGAAGGGCATAAGATCGTATTTTGAGGCGACGTTCGCCGTCGTGTCAACTTTCCGGGTATTCGCGCCAAAAAGATTGCCGAATCTGAAACGCTCAGCCGGGAAAGCTTGTTTAAAAAGGAAAAAATGAAGATAGCCCCCGTTTCCGACCCTCGGCTGCTGCAGGAGGAAATCCTGAGGGTAAAGCGTGAAAAAAGCATTGTATTGCTGGCTCACTACTACCAACAGCCGGAAATACAGGATTTGGCCGATTATGTCGGCGACAGCCTTGGACTTTCCCAATGTGCCGCCTCGGTTAAGGCCGAAACCATTGTCTTTGCCGGAGTGCATTTTATGGCCCAGACGGCAAAAATTCTCAATCCGTCAGCCAAAGTCCTGCTTCCCAGTCTCGAAGCCGGATGTTCCCTGGCCGACTCCTGTCCGCCCGACGCTTTCGAAGCGTTCGTACGAGCACACCCCGACCACCATGTCATCACCTACATTAATTGCTCGGCCGAAGTTAAGGCTCTGAGCGATATCATTTGTACATCATCGAATGCTGAGAAGATCGTCCGTTCTATCCCTGAAGGCGAGCCCATCATCTTCGCTCCTGATAAGAACCTTGGCAAGTATCTGATAAACAAGACCGGACGCGACATGCTTCTCTGGGATGGCGCCTGTGTTGTCCACGAGGCATTCGCCATCGATAAACTCTTGAAGCTTCATCAGGAACATCCTGACGCTCATATTGTTGCTCATCCCGAATCCGAGATGCACCTCTTACAGGTTGCGCATTACATCGGTTCAACTACGGGCATGATTAACTACGTCAAGAACACCGATAATGAAAAATTCATTATCGCGACCGAGGCCGGGATTCTCCATGCGATGCAGAAGGAAGTGCCCGAGAAGTCACTCATACCCGCACCCTCGTTCGAGAATAATACCTGTGCCTGCAGTGAGTGCGGGTTCATGAAAAAGAACACGCTCGAGAATCTTCTCGACTGCATGGTGAACGAGACACCCGTGATCGAGGTCGAGGAGTCGCTTCGCCGGAAGGCGCTGGTCCCGATCCAACGGATGTTGGAGATATCTAAAAATTGATATGCCGCGCACAGATGTCGTGATCATTGGCTCGGGTATCGCAGGTTTGTCGGTAGCCATTAAGGTCGCGCGGCGCTTTCCTGACCGCCAATGTTTAATCATTACCAAGCAGGAGTCGGCTGAGTCGAACACGCGTTATGCGCAGGGAGGCATCGCCGTTGTCTCGGATTTTGTTCACGATTCTTTTGAGTCACATGTAGCCGATACTTTGCGTGCCGGCGATGGTCTCTGCGATGAGGCTGTTGTGCGTCACGTAGTGGAGCAGGCTCCTGAGCGCCTTCGCGAACTGATCGACCTCGGCGCCGAATTCGATCGCGACGAAAAGGGGGAGCTTGTGCTGGGTCGCGAAGGAGGTCACAAGGCAAACCGCATCATCCACTTTCAGGATATCACGGGTCTTAATATATCGACGCGTCTTCTCGAGCGGGTCAAGACGATGCCCAATGTCACCATCCTTCCTCACCACACGGCTATTGATCTCATTACGAGTAAAGACGATCGCGGAGAAGTCAGGGCGCGGGGGGTTAAGGTGCTTGACCTTGAGACATCAACCGTCGAGTTGTGGTATGCCGCGGCAACCGTGATGGCTACGGGGGGCGCGGGTCAGTTATACCGCACGACAACGAATCCGCGGATTGCGACGGGCGATGGCATAGCGATGGCGTGGCGAGCAGGAGCTTCCGTCAGCTTCATGGAGTTTGTACAGTTTCATCCGACGGCGCTTTATGATGAAAAGGAGAGTCCTGCTTTCCTGATTTCGGAGGCGGTTCGCGGTCAGGGCGCTTACCTGAGAAACAGCGCCGGCGAGCGGTTTATGTTCCGCTATCACGTCGACGGAGAGTTGGCCAGCCGCGATATTGTCGCACGGGCAATTTCGTCGGAGATCCAATCGCAGGAAGAGCCCTTTGTGTATCTCGACTGCACGCATATTCCGCACGAAACGGTGCGAAAACATTTCCCGAATATCTATCAGACATGCCTGACCAGGGGAATTGATCTCGCCCGCCAATACATACCCGTAGCGCCTGCTGCCCATTATATCTGTGGCGGTATTGATGTCGATCTTAACAGTCGGACGCGAATCGCAGGCCTCTACGCCTGCGGCGAATGTTCCAACACCGGTTTGCATGGTGCTAATCGGCTCGCGTCGAATTCATTGCTGGAGGCTACAGTCTTCGCCCATAATTGCTTTCTCGATCTCGAGCGTCATCTTGCGACGCAGGAGGATGCCTCCGATCTGGCCGGCCCCGAAACCGAGGAGGCTACCGTCGCGGTTGACCTGGCGGTGATTGCCGACATCGCGAGCGAATTGCAACAACTGATGAGTCGCTATGCGGGAATTGTTCGGACTAATGCCGGACTGGAGCATGCCTCAGGCGAACTCACTCAGCTTGAAGCGCGGTTACCCCGTGTAGAGCCGGGGTACGCCAGCAATCCGGCCTGGTATGAAGTCCGGAATATGCTTGCCTGTGCCCGCATGGTCATCGAGCAATCGCTCGTGCGGAAAGAAAACCGCGGGGGGTTCTACAACCGCGACCTCGAAGTTCAGACCATCAGTACACCGGGTACCTGATCCACAATTCTAGCCGAGGAGGAATTCGACGTCTTCGCGCGTCAGGTTCTTCACGAAGCCCGACTCTTCCTGAATCAGGTCGTCGGCAAGCATTTGTTTCTTCTCCTGGAGCTTCAGAATACGTTCTTCAACAGTATCCTTACAGATCATCTTATAGGCAAATACCTTTCGCTTCTGACCGATCCGATGCGCGCGGTCTATCGCCTGCTGTTCCGCCGCAGGATTCCACCACGGGTCAACGAGATAGACATAGTCGGCTACGGTCAGGTTTAGTCCGACACCTCCCGCCTTCAATGAGATAAGGAACGCTCGAATGGACTCGTCTTCCTGGAATTTCTCTACCTGCTCCTTGCGTTTGGGCAGCGAAGTCTTCCCATCGAGATAGCAATACGTGATTCCGGTATCGTCAAAGGCAGTACGGATTCGCTCGAGCATCTGCGTAAACTGCGAGAACACCAGTACTTTGTGGTCGCCGGCGTTTTCTCCGATCTCGCGGATAAGTTCATCGATCTTTACTGAACTCGTTATCTCGTCGCCGATGTCTTGTACCAGTGCCGGATGATCACAGATCTGCCGCAGACGCAGCAGGGCTTCGAGAACATCCATACCCGATCGCTCAATGCCCTCATTATCGATCTTTGTAAGGAGTCGCTTCTTGTAACCGTCGCGGTAGTGGTTGTATATACGTCGCTGCTCGGGTTCCATGTTGCACCACAGTACGGAAACGGTTTTGTCGGGAAGATCCTTCGCTACCTGTTCCTTGGTGCGGCGAAGCGTAAACGGATAAATCAGTTTTTTTAATTCAAGCGTCTTTTGCTTATTCCCCAGCTTGTCGATCGGAACGGCAAACTCGCGGTTGAAGTACTCGCGATTACCGAGGAGCCCCGGGTTGAGAAAGTTGAACTGGGCAAATAAATCGGAGGTGTTGTTCTGCACCGGAGTTCCGCTGAGTATTATGCGGTTAACCGCACGCAGTTCGCGTATTGCGCGCGTTACCCGGGCGTCGGGATTCTTTATCGCCTGACTCTCGTCGAGAATGACATATTGCCACAGGAACTGCGCGAGCTCTTCCACATCATTTCGTACAACGCCGTACGTAGTAAGTACGACATCAAAGTCGGAAAAATGTGTCTGATTTATTTCGCGTTGCGCGCCGTAGTGAATGTGAAACTTCAGCGACGGACAAAATTTCTGGAGTTCACTTTCCCAATTGAAGATCAGGGATGTTGGACACACCACGAGTTGGGTACTACCCGGGTACTTTTCCTTGACGAACTGCAGGAACGTAATGGTCTGCAACGTCTTACCCAATCCCATATCATCGGCCAGGCAGCCGCCCCAGCCGAGTTCGTCGAGGCTCTGCAACCATTGATATCCTGAAAGCTGATAGGGGCGGAGCGAAGCTTTGATTTCGGGCGAGACGGGCGCCTTGGGGATTTTGTCATATTCGAGCATCTTACGCTTCCGCGCTTCTATTTCGTTGCGGATGCTCTTCACCTCGATATGTTCAAGCAGATCTTCGAGAAGGGTGAAGTGCATCTTGGCGAGTTTCAACACGCCTTTTTCTTCCGTCGCAGTGCGGAAGAGCAGACTATAGCGCGCGACCCACGCTTCCGGAATATGACCGAGGGTACCGTCTTCCAGCATGATGGTATCCTGGTGGTGTAGGATGGCGTGTCGGATTTCCTTCAGACTCACCTGCTGATCGCCCCAGAAAACCGACACCTTCAGCTCGTAAAACTCCTCCGTCGAGTCTACGTCGAGCACGATACGCGGATCGTGGGTGGTATAGCGGAATTTCCGGAGGTTCTCAAAGCCGTGGATACTCAACCCCTTGTCCTGCAGTGTCCGCAGCATTCCGATAAACCATCCCCGCTTCATCACGTCATCGAAGGGCAGGTAGTAATATTGATTGTTATGCTGGCGGGCGAAGGAGGGATGAAGTGATCTGAGATCCTCGTACAGTTCCTTCTCTTTCGCCTTGTCGCGTTCGATGATGCTGATGCCTGCCTTCGTTTCTTCGACATGGAAAGCCGCATCGCTGTATTCGATTTCAATGCCTTCGTATACAAACTCCGGCCGGATCATCAGATTGCTTTCGTTGAGTTCACTCAGACGGACCCGCGATACCGGTTCCGGGCTGACGCGGGTGATCTTGAGCCTGGCACTGATGTTGACCTCATATTGCTGCATCCAACGCACGAGGTATTTGTTGACGATGTCTTTCCGGATCGACATCGGAAAACTCAGGGGGCCGTTCTTGAAGACGTCAAGGATGGCGAGTTCAGCTGCGTCGGCCGGCAAATAGAGCGTTCCGTTGTGTTCTAGCAGGCACCCGCCCCACAGGTTGAGCGGTGCTTCTTCGCCGTCAAGAATCAGATGGAGCTTCAGCACAATGAGTTCGCCTTCCTTTTCGGCTGAAAACCGCAGTTGGGGCGGATTGGGACTTAAACGTATGGGATTCTGGCGTGCGCTGTTAAAGCGTCCTGCTTTGAGGTAGAACACGTGAGGCCATTCGCACAAACGGGGCCAGAGAGGACGCAGCAGGTCGACGTAATGCTTGCGCAGGTTCACCAATTCCTTTGCGGAGACGTGGGCCCACGAGCCTGAGTGGTTGCGAATGAAGCGGTTACCCGTCTGCGTCATCCACGCGAGCAATTGATTGTCCGAGAAGCCCAGCAAGTTTTCATATAGCTCATCGTCAAGTTTGTGGAGAAAAGCCAGGCCTTTTTCGACGGAGAGTGAAATGCGTTTGTATTCTGTGGTATTTCCCAGGGGGAGAACCAGGACCGGTTCGAGGTCAAAGCGTGTCGACTTAGATGAAACGAAGTTAAAAAGGAATCCTATATCGTACTTGAGTTCATAATCAGCGGGTAGAGTAGGTCTTGGTGGTTTTTCAAAAGCGGGTTTATCTTCCTCAAAAAGCATCATCGCACATAACTCATTAGATAGTGGGGGGCAAAGATAGGGGGGAATCGGAAAAGTCGAAGTTCGAGAGTTCGAAGTTTGATGTTCGAAGTT
>CAZHIQ010000019.1:0-16606 GCA_964532595.1 uncultured Roseivirgaceae bacterium | reverse complement strand
ATTCGTCATTCCCGCCACGGCGGGCAGGCGTAATTCGTCATTAACCCCTTTACTCCTCCATAAACCGTTCAAGATCTTCGACGTCGCCGAAGAGGAGGAGTTTATCGCCTTTGTGCAGGACGGTATCGGGCCAGAGGATTCCCTGGACGACGCGGGTCGTGCGTATAGTACCCAGGACGTTACGGGTTTGCATTTCGCGGACAACGGTAACAGGTTGAATCTGGTATCGGCCCAGGAAGTCGATCTCGCTGATTTTCTTATCGAAGTAACGACGGGGTAATTCGATTTCGACGAGTTTGAATTTATCGCTGATCTTGAACGAGTCGGTAACTCCCTTGAGGTCAAGTTTGTAAGCCATCCGCTCGGCGGAGTCGCCTTCGGGATAGACAAACTCCTTGATGTTCATCGCCTCAAGCACGGTCTGCTGCAACGGTGAGGTTACCCTACAGATTATGCGCTCGACGCCGTTCTGCACCAGTAGCGCGGTAGCCATGATGTTGACACCCTCGTCTTCGCCGATTGAGTTGATAACGGCATCGACGTCGCGCAAGGGAAGCTCGCGCACGGCGTCGGGACTTGTGGCGTCCATGGCAATCGCGTGGGTAATCTGATGATTGAGTTTTTCGACCAGCTCCATACGGGTGTCAACGCCGATTACTTCATGGCCAAGGGCGACCAGCTTTGTGGCTAGCGCTGCACCATAGTTGCCAAGTCCGAGTACAATAAACTTCATGGTAGACGAAATTAAAACATGATATTTTCTGCAGGGTAACGATAGCTCCGGGGCTTCTTGCGCGTCACCACCGCAAAGAGTAAAGTAAGTGCGCCAATACGTCCGATGAAGAGCGTTGCCATGATCACGAGTTTCCCAAAGGTCGACAGTTTCGGCGTTATTCCGAGCGACAGCCCGGTGGTACTGAATGCGCTGAAGACTTCAAACGAGAGCTGGAAGAGTCCGTGCTCGGCGTCATAAAGACTTAACAACAACACCGACAAGCCCAGCACAACAAGAGATAGCAGAATGATAGCGAAAGCACGTTTAATCGAAGCGCCGCTGATCTCACTGCGAAATGCCTCCGTGCGATCGTGACCCAGCACAATGCTTCGCATGTTGAGAAATGCCACCGCAGCTACCGTGGTTTTGATCCCGCCGCCCGTTGATCCCGGTGATGCCCCAATGTACATCAACAGGAGGAATATCATGACGGTGGGCAGGGACAAAGCGGTTACGTCAAAAGTGTTAAACCCCGAGGTACGCGGAGCTACACTTCCGGCAAAGAAGCTCGTCGTGAGCTTCCCCAGAACGGATGTGTGTTCTCGGAGAGAATGATTGTATTCAAGGATAAGAAAGCAAACAAATCCCGCGACAAGCAGAACGAAGTAAGTAATCAGCGCAAGGCGGGAGGAGGTGTGCAGGATGTTGGTGTATAGCTCGGTAGCGGGATCTTTCAACACTTTGCGTATGAAGTTGGTCACGCGTATGCGCACAAACGTGAAGATGTTGAATACCACCGGAAAGCCCATTCCACCGAGGATGACCAAAAGGCCTACAATCCAGTGAAGGCCGTAATTAAATCGCAGTTGGTCGTGGTGTAAGCCGTCGTGAAGCGTAGATATGCCGGCATTGCAGAAGGAAGAAACGGCATGGAAGACGGCGAAGAAAATCCGGTCGCCTTCGCTCCGAAACATTTCAGCGGGCAGGACGCCGTAAATCAGGAAAGCGCCAATTGCTTCAAACGTCAAGGTCACCAGAATCACACGCGTCAAAAATGAGATAGCGTTACTGATACGCCCTGAGCTGAACATGTCGCGCAGAGCAAGCTGACTTTGGATCGACACGGAGCCGGTCACCATAAACGCGATAAGTCCGGCAAAAGTCATGATACCCAATCCACCTAACTGAATAAGAAATAGAATGATAACCTTGCCGGTCATCGTAAAAGTGGTGACGTGGTCGATGGTCATTAAGCCTGTGACACACACGGCGCTTGCAGAGGTGAAGAAGGCATCGATCGGTGCGATAGATCCTTCCGTCGCGTTGGGGAGAAGAAGAAGAAACCCTCCGATCACAATAATGCCGGCGAAACTCGCAACAAAAAGCAAAGCAGGATTTACACCCTGCTGATAAATAAACCGGAGGATGTGGGAGACCTCCGTAAAGAATAGAGTAATAAGTCCCGCGAAGAAGATAAGTTTCTGTGTGATCATCGACGCCGATCCTGCGTCGAGGAGAGGAATCGCTTCGCTTAGATTGCGAAGGTAGAATACGAGGATGACGAGAAGGAAATTAAATATCCGGGCGCGCCAGCGAGCAGTAGTGGGGAAGGTAATGACGAAGCGAACGGTCATTAAAATGCAAAGGAGGAACAGGACCGCCCGGTGTGTATTGTATATCCACCGATGTGTGTGGTTGAGATCTTCGAAGCCTACGGCGTAGATAATGAGGCCCGCCGATAATGTGAGAAGAAGGGGGATGAGTATACCGGCAATCCGCAGCGCGAGCGCCGAGACCCGGTGCACGAGCGCTACAGTACCTCCGGGGATGCGTCGGTATAACAGCTCGCCGGCAAACCGGAGCATAGCTCTTAATAGTCGTCTGACCTTCATGTACAAGTTTCAGGTGGCGCTATCCTATGCTCGTGCTATCGATGATGTTGCCACCGAGGGCGCGAATATCCGCTTTTGCTTTTTCAAATCCTACGGCATCAATTGCGCGGGTAGCGTCTTCGATGATGGTCGCGTGGAAGCCGCTGGTGATTCCGTCGCGTGCGGTATAGTAAACGCAATAGTCGGCGGCGAGTCCGCAAACATAGATGTGCTCTACGCCGCGTTCGCGAAGGTAGCCTGCCAGGCCCGTCGACTTCTTGTGACCGTTATCATAGAAGCCGCTGTAGCTGTCGATGCCGGGATCAGTTCCCTTGCGGAAGATTGCCTCGATACGATGTGTTCGCAGTTGCGGATGAAATGCCGCGCCGTGGGATTCCTGTACACAGTGATCGGGCCACAGAACTTGTTCCAATCCCTGAAGTGTAGTCTTGTCAAAAGGTTGTTTGCCCTCGTGCTGGGAAGCGAAACTCTTGTGGTCGGCCGGATGCCAGTCTTGCGTTGCAATAACCAGCTCGAACTTTTCGGCCAGTTGGTTTACTATGGGAATGATTTGCTCACCGTTACTGACTTCGAGTTTTCCTCCGGTGACAAAGTCGTTCTGAACGTCTACGATAATGAGCGCACGCATATTAATTTCTATATTGATTCTTGAGTCTGTTTCTTAAGTCGCGAAGTTCGGTGCTGATTCCCACCTTGTAGATGTGGGGAAACTCAAAGCGTTTATGTTCGGCGGCAAGCATCGCCATCCGGCTTCGCGACCATGCGGCGATTTCTTCAAGAGAAGGTTGGGCGCCGATTAGCTTTCCATCCTTCATTACGGGATGCAGCAGGGGTTCCCGTTCGAAACCCTCGACCGACATCGATTTGTCGGGATCGATAGGGTGATGCATCCGCTGGAACGACTGCTCCGTCTCCAGGGCAACGAGGTCGGCGCCGTAGAAGTTTCCGTTGCCGTTGATAAGACGGTACACTTGTTTGCGGTCGGGTAGGGTGGTTTTCTTTAGGTTGTCCGACAGTTTTATCCGCGGCTTCCCATTCGACCAGGCGAGTTTATAGACACCATCGAGTGCTGCGTCGGGCGGGCACGTCACCAGGTTGGTTCCTACCCCATAGATATCGATGGGAGCCTCCTGGTCTTGCAAGCTCTTGATAACATATTCATCGAGTTGATTCGATGCGGTGATGGTGACGTAATGTAATCCGGCGTCGTCGAGCATGCGGCGGGCGCGTTTCGCCAGATAGGCGAGATCGCCGCTGTCGAGACGGATACCCGACAAGCGATGGCCGTTTTCCTCCATTTCTTTTGCCACAGTAATAGCATTGGGCACGCCCGACTCCAGGGTGTCGTAGGTATCGACGAGGAAGACACAGTTATGCGGACGTTTTTCGGCAAAGTCACGGAAGGCAGCCAGTTCGTCCTCGTAACGCTGAATAAATGAGTGGGCCATGGTACCCGCAACACTGACGCCAAAGTCACGTCCGGCGACGACGTTACTTGTTGAGTTAAATCCTCCGACCACGGCTGCGCGGGAAGCGTGGTATCCACCAAGGCCTTGTGCCCTGCGCAGGCCGAAGTCGCTGAGTATTTTGTCGCCGGCAACCGAACGCATCCGGGCTGCTTTAGTTGCGACGAGCGACTGAAAGTTCAGAAGATTCAGAATAACAGTTTCTACGATCTGTGCCTCCAGAATACTTCCCTCTACACGTAAAACAGGTTCACCGGGGAAGATGACATCCCCTTCACGGGCGGAGTACACAGAACCACGAAATCGAAAGTTGCGCAGGTAGGTTACAAATTCTTCGTGTAAACCGATCTGGCGGAGATAGTCGAGATCTTCTGCCGAGAAAGAGAACTCTTCGAGCACTTCGAGTACCGTTCCTAGTCCCGCGAAAACCACATAGCCACCACCGAACGGAATTTTCCGGAAGAAGTAGTCAAAGACGGCCCGCTCTTCTCCGGCGCCCTTAAGAAAGTAGACCTGCCCCATCGAGAGCTGGTATAAATCGGTATATGTTCCCGTAATACTGAAGTTCTTCATACCTGGCGTAATGTAACTATTTTCCCGATGGTATTATCCCGGAAAAACCTGCAATTCCCGTTCCCGCGGCGCATAAAACGGCCGACTGTTTTGTGAATTCATTTCGTTGATTAACTTGGAGGTATGATCCGTGTCTTAATTGCCGACGACCATCAGATGTTTATTGATGGATTGCGTTCACTGCTCGACGGTCTTGATGACATTCAAGTCATCGGAGAAGCCGCTAATGGACGCCAGGTTCTCGACGTTTGTGACCGTGAATCTGTTGATATCGTTATCATGGATATTAACATGCCGGAGATGGATGGCGTTCAGGCGACGCGGGAACTGCTCCGCCGGCATCCTCAGGTGAAAGTACTCGGGTTGTCGATGTATAACGATCGCGAGTTCATCACTGATATCCTGAAGGCAGGTGCTTCGGGGTACGTTCTCAAGAATACCGGGAAGGAGACGTTGCTCACCGCGTTGCGCACCGTGCATTCAGGAGAAAACTACCTGGCCGATGAAGTGAGCAAAACGTTGCTGAATACGTTTATGAAACATCCTCCGGTAGCCCCCGTTACGGAAAAGATTTCCTGCCGCGAAAAAGAAGTGCTTCAATGCATTGCCACCGGATTGACAACACACGAAATTGCCGACCAGTTGTTTATCAGTAAAAACACGGTCGAAACTCATCGGAAAAATCTCCTTTACAAGCTTAAAGCAAAGAATACCGCCGAGTTGGTCAACAACGCCTACAAGCAACGGCTGATCCAGTGATTCTGCCAAATCCCCATTTTCGGGGATAAGAATGTCTCTCAGAACGTGAATCTTTGAAAGACCGGATATCGGAGATAGCCGGCTTTGAATGAATGCGTATGTTGCTTATTGCGGATAGTGGATCGACGAAAACTCATTGGCGACTGGTTGATGAGAGTGGGCAGGTGGTTGCGAAGACAAAAACAGCCGGGCTCAATCCATACTTTCTTACAGTCAGGGAGATCGCTGATATTTTGGTTGATGAAGTTGTGCCGAAAACCCGTGATGTAGAAAAAGTTTTTTTCTACGGTGCAGGATGTGGATCGCCTGCGAAGGCGGAACAGATGGCGGAGGCCCTTCGTGTGATTACAGCGCGACATCAGCCGGAAGTGGCCGGGGATATGCTCGGATCCGCGAGAAGTCTGCTTCAGGATAGGGAAGGGATCGCGTGCATTCTTGGTACCGGATCCAATTCGTGCTTGTATAATGGTAGGGATATCGCTCAGGTCATGCCTTCGCTCGGATTCCTGTTTTCGGATTGGGGGAGCGGCACGGTGATGAGCAGGGACTTTATCGCTTTGCTGTTGCAGGAGAAGTTACCCAGGGAAATTGCGACCGATTTTCACGATACCTATCGTCTGGGACGAGTGGAAGTACTTGACAACATATACAATAAACCGCAGCCCAACCGTTTCCTTGCTTCGTTCACACCCTTCCTTTTGAAACATGCTGAAGAGCCTCTTCTGCGTAGCGTGATTACAGAAAATTTCCGCCAGTTTTTTTCATACTATGTTTTGCGTTATCCGGGTGTAAAACCGGGCGCGACCGTTAACTTTACAGGCTCGATTGCCAAGAACTTCAGGGTGTATCTTGAGGAGGTGGCCCGTGACATGGACATCCGGATTGAGCAAATTGTTCAGCATCCGATGGAAGGCCTGGTGCATTACCATTGCGTGACAGTCCCTGCGTTGGTGGGACCGCGCTAGGAAGGGGCAATCGTTAAACATCAGACATAATATTATACGGTGATTCGATCGATCTCAACTCTGCTCATTTTAGTAGTCGTTTCCTCTTTTTCCGCCGAAGCTCAGATATATCCCAAGCGTGAGCTACGTGCGGCCTGGATCGCTTCCGTGGTGAATATTGACTGGCCTTCTGCAAAGGGAATCAGCGCTAATGCGCAGCGCGAAGAGTATGTGCGGCTTCTCGATACGCTGAAGAGTGCCGGGATGAACGCCGTGATTGTTCAGGTTCGTCCGGTGGCCGATGCCTTTTATCCGTCGTCATACGAGCCATGGTCGGAATATTTGTCCGGCAAGCAGGGCAAGCCGATGCAACCTTATTACAACCCGCTCGCCTTTATGATTGAGGAGGCTCGAAAGAGGGGGTTGGAGTTTCACGCGTGGTTTAATCCTTACCGTGCGAGCATGAATGCGAACCTCGCCTATGCGCGTGATCATATCATTGGAAAACATCCCGAGTGGTTTGTCGAGTATGGAGGAAAGTACTACTTCGATCCTGGTCATCCCGAGGCGCGCGAGTTTGTGCTGAATTCGATTATGGAGACGGTGCGTCACTACGACCTTGACGCCGTACATTTTGATGATTACTTCTATCCCTATCGCATTGCGAATGTTGAGTTTCCCGACAGTTGTACATGGCAGGATCACGGACGTGGTCGATATGAGGACGTGGCTGACTGGAGGCGAAGCAACGTCGATTACTTCGTCGAAGAACTGGCGCATCGCATCCGATCCGAGCGTCCGCATGTGAAGTTTGGGATCAGTCCTTTCGGCGTATGGCGAAACCGTGATAAGGATCCACTCGGATCCGATACGCGGGCGGGTCAGACTAACTATGACGATCTTTACGCTGACGTGTTGAAGTG
Source organism: uncultured Roseivirgaceae bacterium (assembly GCA_964532595.1). Taxonomy (GTDB): domain Bacteria; phylum Bacteroidota; class Bacteroidia; order Cytophagales; family Cyclobacteriaceae; genus Chryseosolibacter. The sequence goes on along the minus strand of CAZHIQ010000019.1, from coordinate 9,334 downwards.
GTTGAAGGAGGGATGGATTGATTATGTCACTCCTCAATTGTATTGGCCTATCGGCTTTGCTGTTGCTGATTATTCGATACTCGCTGAGTGGTGGAGCCGTAATGCATTCGGCAAGCATCTCTATATTGGTCAGGGGGTGTATCGTCTTGGAAATAAGGGGTGGGAGAGTCCGCGGGAGCTTGTGGATCAAATTGAATTGAACCGGACTTATCCGGCGATTCACGGCAGCATGTACTTCAGCGCGAAGGCGTTTCTCAACAACACCCTCGATGTGAACGCGACGATGCGTGAAGTGTATCGTTATCCGGCATTGGTTCCTGTGATGGACTGGCTTGAGGGAGACGTTCCTGCGCCGCCTGCCATGACGAAAGTCAGCGGAGGCGTGCGGGAAGGTGTGACACTGGAGTGGAGGGATACGGTTGCCACGGAGAGTCAGTACTATGTCGTTTACCGTTTTGTGCCCGATGAGCCTGTTAATCTCGAAGACGCTACCCGAATCCGGGCTATTGTGCAACGACAGGCATATCCTACGCAGCATTGGACGGATCGTGATGTCCGGTCTCGGCGGTATGTCTACCTGGTCACGGCGGTGAGTCGCCTTCACCGCGAGAGTGCGGGAAGTGTTCCGGTGGGAGTGAAGGTGTCGCGCAAGAAGGTGCGTTTTTGATCTCTATTTTTTTGAGGGCTGCACTGCGCCTCGTTGAGCGGTGGGCGGTGTTTGCGAGTCGATGTTTATACGTCGACTTTTGTCTTTTTTGCGTGTCCGCCCACACACCCCTAAGTCGCTAACTTTCTAGAAATCAGGGATATTTTCAAATCACCGTTTTCAGTGATGAAAGCCTAGCATCAAATGAGAAAATTTGATCAAGCTTTATTTCACTTAACCTGTTTCTATGAAAAAGTTTTTACGATGGCCTTTGTGGATTGTGGGATTGCTTCTCCTCATCCATTTCGAGGGCGTTGGTCAAAGCACCGTAATTACCGGCCGGGTGGTTGCGGCGTCTGACAATGCACCGCTTCCGGGCGTCACTGTAGCGGTACGCGGAGACAACCGCGGAACGGTGACGGATGTTGACGGAAAGTATTCAATAACTGCACAACCTTCCGATGTACTGGTCTTCAGCTTCATTGGTATGGAGACGCAGGAAATCACTGTTGGGAATCAGTCGACAGTGGATGTGGCGCTTGCTGAAAGCTCACAGAGTCTACAGGAAATTGTTGTTGTGGGATATGGCGAGCAGAAGAAGACAAACCTGACTGGAGCTGTTTCTTCGGTTGATACCAAGGTATTGGAGTCGCGCCCCATCGCAGATGCGGCTCGCGGATTGCAAGGTACGACACCGGGCTTGAACATTGTAATCCCTAGCGGGGAGATTGGCTCGGATCCTCTTATTCGAATTCGGGGACAATTTGGTTCAATCAGCGGCGGGGCATCGCCACTCATTCTCCTCGATAACGTTGAAATCCCTTCGCTTCAGTTGGTAAATCCGGATGACATTGAATCTATTTCAGTTCTGAAGGACGCAGCTTCCGCGTCTATCTATGGGGCAAAGGCTGCGTTTGGTGTGATTTTGATCACCACCAAAAAGGGAGCTCACACTGAAGGTGTAAAAGTGACGTACTCGGGGAACGCCTCGTTTCAGAATATTTCCAAGAAGATGGAAATGGCTGGCGTAGACGGAATGGAGTACGTCGTCAATGCATTTGAACGGGTTGGATCAACCGCTGTAGGTGCATTAGGATGGTATGTTACCCGAGATAGCTGGGAGAGGGCTGTCGAGTGGCAGGAAAAATGGGGAGACAAAGTGAAGGCTACCGATCCCATGGTCTTTGGTCGCGATTGGTATGTCGATGAAAACAACCGGAAGACCGGCGTGAGGGTTTATGATCCTTATGAGTTTATGATACGCGAGTGGGCGCCTACTCAAACGCACAACCTGGCGATAAGTGGTCTCAGCGGAAAGACCAATTACAATATCGGGTTAGGCTTTCTGGATCAGACCAGTGTTGTTAAGCCTGCCAAGAAAGATGACTTTCAGCGCTACAACGGTTCGGTTCAGATTGGCACGGAGGTCAACAAATGGCTGAAGGTAAATGCGGGTACCCTTTACTCGAAACGCATCAAGAGTTTCCCGTTTGCCAACCCGAATTTTACGACTGACCCCTGGCTTTACGTCTATCGGTGGGGGCCTACGTTCCCTTGGGGTAGCGAAGATGGTCACCCGCTACGGTCCCCCGCCTTTGAGATGGCGAACGCGAACACGGCTACAATGCAACACAACTACGCAAGCCTCAACGGAGGATTGCTCGTGACACCGGTTAAGAACTGGACTATCAAATTTGATTTTACGCACGCTAATCAGGACTACCTGTACGAGCTTCCCGGAACGCGCTTTACGGCGAAAAACACCTGGGCAACATTTGCGTCGGAGAAATATGATGAGAATGGACAACGGGTATATGTCGACGAAACGGGCGCAGTTGTTGCTGCCGGTGCTCCCGGAGCGATTCCCGCTTACGAATTCGAGCTTATCGATTACACCGGAAGCCCTGGCGCTGGGCCCGATCGTATTTCACGCTACGCTAGTAATGCGCAGTGGAATACGATCAACCTCCATACGACTTACGACCTGAGCCTGGACGACGTTCACAATTTCAAGTTCATGGCTGGTATGAATCGTGTGGGTTATAGAACGGCGTTTCATCAGGCAACAATCACAGCGTTATCAGACATTACCAACCCTCAGTTTCGTCTTGCAACGGGAACGCAAACCGTTGACGGAGATGAATACTGGGATGCACAGCTTGGCTTCTTTGGACGGATTAACTACAACTTCAATGAGAAGTACTTACTCGAAGCCAACCTCCGTTACGATGGAACTTCTAAGTTTCCGAAGCATCTCTGGTGGCGTTGGTTTCCGTCGTTTTCTGCAGGATGGCGCGTAAGCCAGGAGCCCTGGATGGACTGGGCGAGCTCTACCCTGGATGAATTCAAGATCCGTGCGTCATGGGGCTCTATCGGGGATCAATCCGTACCTAATAGCCTCTACATCCCGACTATGAGTGGTGGATTCAATAGTTGGTTACTCGGTGGTTCTAAACTCTATCAGTTTGGTACTCCCGTTGCCGTATCGAGTTCGGTTACCTGGCAGGATATCACTACACTGGATATCGGAGCGGATATCCGTCTCTTCAACGGCGCACTTGGGGCTTCGTTCGATTGGTTCCGGCGCGATACGGAGAATATGATCGTACCGCAGGAAGGAATTCCGCCGACTTATGGAACAGGTGCACCACGCAGTAACTTCGGATCACTCCGGACGAAGGGCTTCGAGATCCAGCTCGATTACAGCCACTCGTTCGATAACGGTCTTCAATTGAACTTTGTTGCTACGTTTGCTGATGCGGTCACGAAGATCACCAAATACGGTACGACAAAGAGCATCGATTCGTGGTACGTTGGAAAAACGTACGGCGAGATCTGGGGATATGAAACCGATCGACTCTATCAGGCAGGAGACTTTGTGTACGAAGACGGAGAGTTGGTTCAAGTTCAATCAGAGGATGGTTTCACCGTCAATCAGCTTGCTGATCCGAACGCGGCTACACAAGGATATCTGCAATCAGGAAACTTCTATTTCGGGCCTGGCGACGTGAAGTTTAAAGATCTCAATGGCGATGGCGTTATCAACCCGGGTAACCGGTTGATAGACGATCATGGCGATCTGAAGGTCATTGGAAACTCGACACCGCGCTATGAGTATGGCTTCCGGACCGGAGCGAGTTTCAAAGGATTTGATTTGAACGTGTTTTTGCAAGGTGTAGGCAAGCGAGAAATATGGGGTAGCGGTTTCCTCGCTATTCCCGGATTTAATATCTCTGACGGCGCCATGCCGCAGGCAATTGCCGGTGATTTCTGGAGAGAAGACCGGACAGATGCTTTCTATCCGCGTCCGTATAACATGGGCGGCGCGAACACCGGCCTTAATATGCAAGTGCAGTCGCGCTACCTCTTGAATATGGCGTATCTGCGGTTTAAGAATATTACGCTGGGTTACACGATTCCTGGAGCGGTTACCGAACGCATTGACTTGAATAAAGTTCGGTTCTATGTGTCTCTCGAAAACTTCTTCACATTTGACAAGCTGGGCGGATTGCCTATCGACCCCGAGGAGGTTCCCGGTTACTCACTGTTTCACGAGTCGAACTACGGTCTTGGTCGCACAGGTGTTGGAGTCCCTACTTTCAAGAGTGCTTCTGTCGGCGTTCAACTCAGTTTCTAAATCATGAGAACTATGAAAAAGGTTTTAATACTTCTATTTCCAGTCCTTCTCCTTACCGGGTGTGAGGATTTTCTTGACAGACCGCCGTTGACCCAGATGAACGACATCACGTACTGGACGACGGAAAACAACGTCAGGGTTTTTGCCAACGGCTTCTACTCGAACTATTTCGTCGGGTATAACAATACGTGGGGCGTTGCCTATGCTCCCCTCCGCGGATATCTTTTTGCCGATGATTTCGCCAGTACCGGAAAGCAGCTCAGTTTTGAGACACAGGCACCGGAGTCTAGACAAGGTACAAGCGAGTCGATTGATATGCTACCTACCTATGCGGGTCCTACTTGGAATTTTGCATGGGTGAGGAAGGCCAATATCTTTCTCGACCGGATCGAAAAGATGAAGGGAACGTACCTCGATGAAGAGGCTTACAACCATTGGAGTGCTGTTGCCCGGTTTTTCAGAGGCTATGAGTACAGCCGGTTGGTGAGCGTTTTCGGTGACGTGCCCTACTTCGGTCATGATGTGGGAGACGACGAGCTCGACGAGTTATATAAAGATCGGGATGACCGGACCACCGTAATGAATCAAGTGTACGAGGATTTCAAGTATGTCCTCGAGAACATGCGTCTTTCCGACGGTGACGCTCAATATCTGAACCGTTACATCGCGGCCGGTTTTATCTCGCGCTTCATGCTCTTTGAGGGAACATGGCAAAAGTATCACCTCGGTGATAATACTCATGCAAGCAAGTTTCTCGAACTCGCGGTAGAAGCGGGTGATCTCGTTATCGAGTCCGGGAAGTGGTCATTTGGAAGTGCCTTCCGAACACTATTTGGCTCTGAGTCACTGGCCGGACATCCGGAAGTATTGATGTATCGCGCCTACGATGCTGGCCTTGGGGTGACTCACCACATCGCTTCTTACTCGAACAGAAACGAGACACAACCTACAGCAGCCAATCTGGATCTGGCCAGATCGTTCATCTGCGCTGATGGTCAACCCTACAAGTTGTCAGGGCTTCCTAACGCTGACAAGGAGGACATCCAGACCATGGCCGCTACCCGCGACTCTCGCTTTGAGGCAACGTTCTGGGATGAACCACAGATTCCTGCGGCTACCCTCTTGTATGCTACCAAGTTTATCGACCGCGAGGGAGTGACCTATCAGGGAACAACACCGCCGCCCCGATACGGCTCCAATACCAACACCAATGATGCTCCCATCATGCGGCTTGCTGAAGTGGTGTTGAACTGGATAGAAGCCAAGGCCGAACTTGCTACGCTGGGCGGCCCTGCAGTAACGCAAGCCGACCTCGATGCTTCTGTCAACGCTATCCGTAGCCGCCCTCTGGACGATGTAGCTTCTGACAAGGGGCTCGTGCAAACGGCTCCCCTGGATTTGGGAGCGATCCCCGATGATCCTGACCGGGATGGTGATGTATTACCGCTCTTGTGGGAGATCCGTCGCGAGAGAAGAATGGAGTTTGTCTTCGAACATACGCGACTGCTGGATATCAAGCGCTGGAAAAAGCTTGAGTACATGGATGGTGACCTGAACCCGGATATCCTTCGCGGCCCCTGGGTAGACTTCCCCGCGGAAAAGGCCGCCGGTCGTATCGATTGGTTGGTTGAGGCGAAAGAAGGTATACTGAAGGTAGAGAAGGAAAATGGTACCATTGTTACCTACGATGGCGATAATGCGGCGGATATGGTGGGATATTACATCCCCGAGAACATCTCCAACAGAGATCCGGTACTGGATAGAATGTATCTGGCTCCGATTGGAAATAGTCAGATAAGTGCATACATCGACAAGGGGTATACGCTCACGCAAACCACCGGATGGTAAGCCAATAGATTCTCGTGTTAGTTGTTTGAGTAAACATTTGGGTTTACGATTGGAAGTCCCTCCGGATACCGGAGGGCTTCCTTTTTTTGATACTTGCCGTTAATCTCTCGTTTGTGGCTTTTACCCGTCGTGTCTATACGTTGTTCGGATCGGAGTAAAATATAAGTCCACAGTCCACTATATTTGATTACACACATTCGCTTACTTATGATTTCTTTAATGCGCGTTTTCTGGTTCACCGCTCTTTTGTTTTCGCTATCGCTGTCTGTTCGTGCGCAACAGAAGCAGGCAGATTTTCTTCGCTATGTGAACAGCCCGTGGGTAGACTCTGTAATGAGTACCCTTTCACCGGATGAACGGATCGCGCAACTGATCGTCGTTGCTGCCTGGTCGAACCGCGACGGAAAACATAAACAGGAGATTCTGGACATGATCAATCAACACAAAATCGGTGGATTGATCTTCTTTCAGGGTGGCCCAGGACGACAAGCGGCCCTGACCAACGCGTACCAGTCGGCCTCCAGAGTTCCTTTGCTCATCGCTATGGATGGGGAGTGGGGCCTGGGCATGCGCCTCGACAGCACTATCAGCTATCCTTATCAAATGACGCTGGGCGCCGTGCAGGATGAAACGCTTATCTATGAAATGGGAGCCCGTATCGCCCATCAGATGCGCCGCCTCGGTGTACACGTCAATTTTGCGCCGGTGGCCGATGTCAACAACAACCCGGATAACCCTGTAATCAACTACCGATCTTTCGGCGAAGACAAGTTCAACGTCGCACGTAAGAGTATTGCCTATATGCGCGGACTCCAGGAAAACAACGTCCTGGCTACTGCCAAGCATTTTCCCGGCCACGGCGACACGGATACGGATTCACATCACTCCTTGCCCAACATCGGACATACCCGCGAGCGAATAGACTCTCTTGAACTTTATCCGTTCCGTCAGCTCATCAGCGAAGGCATCGGCGGCATCATGGTCGCCCACCTCAACATCCCTGCTCTCGATGACTCGGGAGTACCCTCGACACTGTCGCGGCCGATCGTAACCGACCTCCTTCGAAACGAGCTCGGCTACAAAGGAATCATTGTGACTGACGCCATGAACATGAAAGGGGTGACGGGCTCGAATCCCGCGGGGGTCGTCGACAAAGATGCAATCCTCGCCGGCAACGACATGCTTGAGTTCACAGAAGATGTGCCCCGCGCCGTCGCCGAAATCAGACAAGCGATCCGTCGCGGTCAGATCTCCCAGGCCGAAATCGACGCGCGGTGCAGGAAGATGCTCGCCCTCAAACAGTGGGCAGGACTCGATCGCTTTCAGCCAATTCCACTAGCTCATATCGCTGGGGAGGTCAATACTCCGCACGACAAACTGGTAAGACGTAAGCTTATCGAACATGCCATTACGGTGCTTAAGAATGAAAACAACGCTATCCCTGTGCGCGATCTGGAGTCGGTGAAGATTGCCTCTGTTGCTTTTGGGGCTCCGCATGCTACTCCGTTCCAGCAGACGCTGAGTCTTTACCATGCCATTACCCATTTTAATGTGGGTACGGAGCCGGATCAACTTCAGCTCGACTCCCTTCGTGCCTGCCTGGGAGATTTCAACCGCATCATTGTCAGCATTCACGATAACAGCATCCGTCCCCTGAATCGCTGGAATTTCTCCCAACAGGCCCAGGCATTCCTTGAGGAACTGAGCCGCGATGGTCGAAGCACAGTAGTATTGTTCCGCAACCCTTATGTGATGACGAACCTTCCCGCTTTGGCGGAAGCGCCGGCGTTGGTGGTCGCGTATCAGGATGATCCTGAAACCGAATCCGTCGCGGCACAGATCATCTTTGGCGGAGTAGGAGCGAAGGGCCGATTACCCGTGAGTATTGAAGGCCTCTTCGATTCAGGAAGCGGTGTCGATACGGAAGGAGCGATCCGCTTTTCGTACACCCTTCCGGAAGCCGCGGGCATGAACTCCAAAGTGCTTATCCGAGGTGTCGATTCTCTCGTAGCTCAGGCGCTGAACGCGCGGGCGATGCCGGGCTGTCAGGTCCTTATCGCGCGTAATCGCCAGGTGGTGTTGCACAAGGCCTACGGCTATCACAGCTACAGCGATACCGTTGCCGTGAAGCTGACCGACTTGTATGATCTCGCGTCCGTGACCAAGATATCCACCTCGATGGCCGCGCTGATGAAGTTGTACGACGAGGGAGAATTTCGACTTGACGCAACACTGGGTGACTACCTGCCGAAGTTCCGACGATCCAACAAAGCCGGAATCCCGATGTATGATCTGCTAACGCATCAAGGCCGATTGATACCCTTCATTCCTTTTTATCAACATCTGCACCGGAAGAACGGTAGTTATAAATGGGCAACCATTAAGCGTGATTCGTCGGAGCGGTTTCCGATCCGGGTAGGAGATCATCTCTACCTGCATCGCCGCTATCCCGACAAGATGATCAAGGGTATCCGGAAGTCGCCGCTGCGTGAAGAGAAAAGCTATGTGTACTCCGACTTCTTCTTCATGCTCGCGCCGCGGGTTGTTGAAAGTATGATCGACGGAAACTTCGATGATTACCTTCAGGAGAACTTCTATCGCCCACTTGGCGCTACTACGGTGACCTTTAATCCTTTGTCCAGATATCCGTTACGGCGCATCGTCCCGACCGAAGACGACTACATCTTCCGGCGTCGCACCGTTCACGGCACCGTCCATGACGAAAATGCGGCAATGCTCCGCGGGGTTTCGGGTCATGCGGGATTGTTTGCTAACGCGAATGATTTAGCAAAGGTGATGCAGATGTACCTCGATATGGGTACCTACGGCGGAAGGCGCTACATCAAAGAAGAAACCCTTCGCCATTTCTCCAGGACCCAATTTCCCGAAAGCGGTAACCGCCGGGCGCTGGGATTTGACAAGCCCAACCTCGAATACCTCGGCATCAATAACAACACCGCCAAAGACGCGAGTCCGAACAGCTTCGGCCACACCGGCTTCACCGGAACCTTCGCCTGGATGGATCCCGACACCGGACTGCTCTACATCTTTCTCTCTAACCGTGTCAGTCCAACACGCGCCAACACCCGACTGTATCGGCTAAACACCAGGACGCAGATTCAGCAGGTGATGTATGAAGCGATGCGAAGTACGAGGGACGAATGACGAATGACGTCCCGATAGCTATCGGGAGACGAATGACG
>CAZHIQ010000018.1:20068-64517 GCA_964532595.1 uncultured Roseivirgaceae bacterium | reverse complement strand
AGAGATCATTAAAGGAGGTGCACCGATGAGTAGCCGAATCGCCCGCATGGTCATCGATAACTTCCACGTAAATCCCAACTCTCCCCTTACCCGCCGCGAAACGGAGATTTTGCAACTCATCTCAGAAGGGAAAACATACACCCAGATATCCGAAGAACTTTTTATCTCCAAGGAAACCGCTAAAACACACATTAAGAATATTTACTCAAAACTTCAGGTTAATAGCAAGTCGGAAGCTATCGCAAAAGCGAATCTGGAGAAGTTGATTTAGAGAGTGTTGGAGTGTTCAAAGTGCTGAAGTGTTAAAGTTGTCCCCCGGGGTGCGGCTGGCCGATGGCCGGTATCTTACGGGTGGCTACAGCACGAGTGTTGCGGCGAACGATCCGGTTCAGTTGACGTACAACGTCGCATGCGCGTCGGCCCTTCAGGGAGCGTACGACTTTGTTCTGCTTTCCGGTGACAACGGTGAGGTTGAGTCTCTCCCGGGGCAGAAGATTGACAGAGTTTCGCCCGGGTATTATGAGATATCGGACATCACGATGGATTATTTCGGCGGTCTGGCTGTTCGTTACCGGTTCACTGATATCTGCGGTACCCTCATTCCCGATAATTCCTCGGTGGAATTTGGAACACAGGTCGTCGTGAAATTCAACGAGGGTACATCGATCGATCCGGTAACCGGTGAGATCACGTTTGATGTCGAGTATTTGTCGCCGAGTTGCTGCGGACTGGAGGGAGCAAAAATGTCGTTCAAGGCTATTCCCCGGTAACTATCCGAAACGGTTTTCCTGAAGCAGTCGCTCGAGGTCGGCGGGAGTGTCGATCGCAATAGATTCATACGAAGTCACTGCCGTCTTGATTCGGAATCCGTTCTCTAGCCAGCGCAGCTGTTCCAGGGCTTCAGCGCGTTCCAGTCGTGAAGGAGGAAGAGCGGTTATCTTTCTCAGTACATCGGGCCTGTATCCGTATATGCCAATGTGCTGATAGAAAGTATGTTGTTTGAGCCAGTCAGTGTCGCTGGCGCGAATGAAAGGAATAGCCTGACGACTGAAGTAGATTGCGAATCCGCTATGATCAACTACGACCTTGGGTGCGTTGGGGTTGCGAAGAATGTTTTCATCTTTGATCTCCTTGATCAACGTGGCAAGTTCCGTTTCAGGATCGTTAAAGCAGCTGCAGAGCAGGTCTATTTGTGTTGGATCGATGAACGGCTCGTCGCCCTGTATATTGATGACAGCATCGCACGTAAGCGCGAGTTTCTCAACCACCTCCGCGCATCGGTCCGTCCCGCTGGGATGATCGGGCGATGTGAGGCAAACTTTTCCGCCGAAGCGTTCCACGTCTTCCGCGATGCCATCGTGGTCTGTTGCTACAATGACGTCGCTAAGGGATGCTGATTTCTTTGCCTGCGTGTACACCCGTTCGATCATACTTTTTCCACCGATCATTGCGAGCGGTTTACCGGGAAAACGGGTCGAAGCAAAACGAGCGGGTATTATTCCGACAATCTTCATATACAGAGGTTTCTGTCCACGTCAAAGCACGGACAGTCAAAAATACCATATTTCGCAATAAATCGCTGAAGTAACGGTTCGCCGCTCAAAAATGCAAACCAATCTCCGAATGAAGGCCTGAAGCAGGCGCGGGCATGTCCTTTTAGCCACAACGTCCGGAATACTGGTCATGGCTACAATCTGGGGCCACCCACGGCTTGAGGCCGTTATACATTAATCACTAACTAAAAAACCAACTAAAATGGAAAACGCAGGGAAGAAAGGCGCGGCAAAGAAACAGCAAGGAGGTTCTATGCTTCACGAACTGTTTCTCGATCAGCTTCGCGACATCTATTGGGCTGAGAACCATCTGGTAAAGGCCTTGCCAAAAATGCAGAAGGCGGCTACCTCGTCTGAACTGGCTGAGGCGTTCGAAGAGCATCTTGAAGTAACCCAGGAACATGTGAGCCGTCTGGATCAGATTTTTGAGATCCTGGGCGAAAAGGCGCAGGGCAAAAAGTGTGAGGCGATGGAGGGATTGGTAAAGGAAGCGGAAACCATTCTCACGGAGACGGAAGAAGGAACTTCGACCCGCGACGCCGCCCTCATCATCGCCGCCCAAAAGGTTGAACACTACGAGATTGCGTCGTACGGAGGATTGGCAACACTCGCGAAGACGCTGGGCGAGTCCGAGATAAAGGATTTGCTCGGGCAAACCCTTGAGGAGGAAAAGGAAACAGACGAACTTCTTACCCAGCTCGCCGAGAGTAACATTAACCAGGCAGCGAACCAGGAAGAGATGTGAATAGAGGCCGGGGAAACCCGGCTTTTTTTTTTCTGCAAAAAAAAGCCGCTACCACAAGTGATAGCGACTTTTAAACCCCACTAGCTAAAACCTGACTATAAACAACTACTCTTGTTGTGTATCTGTATCCTTGTCTTCAAACAGCGCCTCTAATTGGTTCCCCATTTCGCGGAAGGCGGCTTGTACTTCCTGTGAAGTATTACGCGCTGCCACTTTTACATCGGCCCACGTTTCTTCTGTAGCGTCCTCCACATCTTCAAGGGCTTTGTCAACCCGACTGCGCTCCTCATTGAGGTCGCGATGCGCTTTCTCTATCTCAACCCGATCTTCGTCGGTATTACGCTCGAGACGCGTCTCGAGCTTTCCGATTTCTTTATCGATATCGCGGCGTAATTCACGCAAGTCGCGCTGTAACTCCCGCTTTTCCCGGTCAAAACCTTCGGCAACGTCGTCCCGCCCATCTCCTCTGCGATCATTCGAACAACCGGAAATGGAAATCATTAAGCCGGTTACAATAATCAGTGCGAAAATTCTAAGTAGTGTCTTCATATATCGTCCCCTCATCCGTGAAAGTCGCCGTTACCTGCTGGTTGATAAGGTTTAAATACTGTGCCATAGCTGCAGTCGTCCACGAAAAGCCGGTAGAGCGGCATTTGTGCGGTTAATGCTGTGGCTATATTTCCACAGATTGAGGTATGGACGCTTCAAATGCCCTGGTGATAAGAAAAGGCGTGGCATAGTTTTGTCGCAGTAGGGGTGGAGTTGTTGGGGGCAATGTGAAGCAAGTTGAATATGAGTTATGGCGGACAATAGCGACGAATTGATAGGAGTACTTAACGACCTGATCCGGATCAATCACGATCGGACAGACGGTTACCGGAAGGCTGTGGAGGAGTTGAAACCAGCAGATCTTGATCTGAAAACCCTGTTTACCAACATGGCGAACACAAGCCTTCAATACGCGAATACTTTGTCGACGGAAGTACGCAACCATGGTGGGACCCCGGTTACCAGTACAACGCAGGCGGGAAAGTTTTACCGCCTTTGGATGGATATTCGTTCGACGCTGGCTGCCCGTGATCGTAAATCGGTCCTCTCTCTTTGTGAGTTCGGCGAAGATACCGCCCTTCGCGCCTATGAGACAGCGTTGAGTTCGTCGCGTCCCTTGCCCCCCGAAGTAAGGACGCTCCTGGAAGAACAACGACAGAACGTCCAGACGTCTCGCGATGTTGTGAAGCGATATCGCGAAATGCACGAAACTGTGTCATAACCCAACAAAAGTATTGATCTTAAACTGAATTGATATGCAAGCACCAGTGACACCGGAGAAGCCGGAAATTCCGTGGTTGAAGAACCTTTCGTCGTGTCTCAACTACGTTAGAGGAGAAGGCTATAAGGAAGATTTCCGAGTAGTGGAGGGACAGCTCAGACCATACGATAATCGTAAGGGCTACGGTCCCGAGCAAATTCGGATTATCAATTTTTATCGATTTGAAGGTCAGTCAGACCCGGGCGACAACAGCGTTCTTTACGTGATTGAAACCGATGATGGGACTAAGGGTACCCTTGTCGATGGATTCGGCGCGTATGCAGCAGAGGAAGTTTCAGCGTTTATCGTAGAAGTTGATTCGATACAAAAGATGGATACAACCCATGGCAGTTCGTAAGCTGGGTAAAATACTTGTCGAGTCAGGTACTGAGTTCTTCGGCGACCGGGGGATGAAACTCAGTGCTTCGCTATCGTACTACACCGTATTTTCTCTGGGGCCACTTTTGCTCGTTGTTATTTCACTTGTAGGTATTTTCTACGGGAAAGACGCGGTTGAAGGGCGTATACACGAGCAGATAGGCGGCTTTGTTGGCGAGGCAGCCGCTCTTCAGATTCAGGATATTATCAGCAACCTGGAAAAATCGCAGTTTAGCCGAAGCGGGGCTGTGATCGGATTTGTCATGCTGTTTATGGGGGCAACAGGGATTTTTACGGAGATGCAGGACTCCATTAACTACATCTGGTCGATCCGTAGTAAGCCCAAACGCGGACTGGTGAAATGGGCCCTCAATCGTCTCATTTCATTTTCGCTTGTAATTAGCCTGGGATTTCTGCTGATGGTATCTCTGATTGTTCATGCGTTGGTCGACGTTATGCGCGACTATTTGAACAGCTTCTTTGATGCTGAACTTGTGATGGTTTTCCAGCTCTTGAACTATGTAGTTCTTTTTGCCGTCATCACTTCGCTGTTTGCTATAATTTTCCGGGTGTTGCCTGATGCGAAAATCCGGTGGCGAGACGCCTTTGTCGGAGCGATGTTCACTGCGGTCCTTTTCTTGTTGGGTAAATTCGCTATCGGATTCTATCTCGGAAACTCGGATTTGGGCGTTACTTATGGCGCTGCCGCCTCCATCGTTGCCATCCTGCTGTGGGTATATTACAGCTCGATAATCCTGTACTTCGGAGCTCAGTTTACCAAGGTCTTCGCGACACGTGTTGGAGGAGGAATCAAGCCCGACAAGACGGCTGTGAGAATTATTAAACGGGAAGAGACAGAAGTGACATCAATGCCACATACGGGTGATCTGCATCGACGGGGCACCGCTCAGGTAGCCCATTGAAAGTGCAGTCCGGGGACTGCACTTTCATGCACTTTCAATGGGGCATAATCGGCCGCTAATCAGACGACCGTCGGAAAGCTCCGGCGATCAGGGAGATTACGAAGAATACCAGGAAGATGTAAAATATAATCTTCGCAATGGATGCAGCTCCTGAGGCGATTCCCGTAAAACCGAACACGGCCGCGATCAGCGCAATCACTAAGAAGGTTAAAGTCCAGCGTAACATAACGTTAGGTATTTGGTGACACATGGGTGTTAGCGACTAAACCTATGCCACGCATCGTCCATCAAACAACTCGTCGAAATGACTGCTCTACGCGGTCCCCGGCACTCCGTTTTTCCAAAATTTTGTTGAGTTACGCACTTCGTTAATCCGGAGCTTCCTTAGGGGAGAGGACAACGCGGAAGCGCAAAAACCAGTATCTCACCAATTTTTTTGTGTGTGATGCCTTGGCTTTGGTGTGGAATTTTGTCCACAATGACCTATCTTTAGTTAACGGCAGGTGGGAAATGATTCTACACCTTCCAATGATGTCCCCACTTGGCGGCCGTTGTACGATTCTTGCAGTATTTTGGTTTTCAACGCTTTGCGTCAATTGTGGCGCTTTCGGTGAAAATTGGTTCCAAGCTTGCAATCAGGAGAGACAGTATTCACCGATCCTGTTTACGTTATGCTATATCAGAACCTGACCCAAAAGCAGCAATTGAAGATTCACCCGCAGCATTTGCAAATGCTGCAGCTTCTGCACCTGAATACCATCGAGCTCGAGCAGCGTATTCAGAATGAACTTGAAGAGAACCCGTTGATCGAAGAGAAGGCCGACGAGGACAGCAATTTTGAGACGCCTGCACAGGAGGCAGCGCAGGATTACAAAGATTGGGAAGAGTACGGTTATGATGACATTCCCGATTACCGAACCGAGAACGCACAACATTTTCAAACTCAAGCTCCATTGGAGAAACCGATCGTTGCCGTAGAAGACTTCAGGGAAGAATTAAAGAGCCAGTTGGCCCTGCAGCGCTTGTCCGATCTGGAAACAGAGGTGGGCAACTTTGTTATTGATAGCTTGACGGACGAGGGATTTCTGGAGTTTACCGCCGAGAATATTGCTGACGATTTTTCGATGAAATATTCGAAGTGGGTTGAACCAGATACTGTACAACGCATCATCTGCGCGATCCAACAACTTGATCCCGTCGGGGTGGGAACAGCGAACATCAAAGAATGTCTGGCGCTCCAGTTAAAGGGACTGCCTTGTACGCCCCAGGTAAAGTTGGCGCTATGTATCCTTGAGAACTACTACGGTGAATTAATGCACCGGAACTTTGAGAAGATCATCAATGATCTCAAGATCGAAGAAGAGGATCTCAAAGAAGTCTTTCACATGCTGAGTGGACTTAAGCTTAAACCGGTAGCAGCCAGCAACCTCATGTCGCAGACGGAAGCCATATTGCCCGATTTCGTCCTGACGCAGGAAGATGGCGTTATGCATGTGTCATTGGCCCGTGAGCGTTCTTCAAAGTTAAGCATCAGCTCTTCGTGGAAGAAGATGGTTTACGACACGGAGAAAAGCCAGACAGACAACCGATCGAAGCAATATCTGAAGAGCAAATTGAATGCTGCCGAGTGGTTTGTAAATGCCATTCGACAACGCGAGTCGACGATGTTAAAAGTGATGGAAGCGATTGTTCGCCTTCAGCATGAATACTTTCAGGAAGGGGATATCACCAAGCTAAAACCGATGATTCTGAAGAACATTGCTGATATGGTTGGTGTCGATATCTCGACAGTGTCACGTATTACGTGTAACAAATACGTGCAAACGAATTTTGGAAATGTCTTGTTAAAGTCGTTGTTTACCGAGGGGATCGCAAACCACAAGGGAGAAGTGGTGAGCAACAAAGTAATTCAGAAAACAATTCAGGAAGTGATTGCTTCCGAGGATAAGAAGTGTCCCTACTCTGACCAGCAGCTCGTTAAAGTGTTGGCAAAGCGCGGGTTCGAGATTGCCCGTCGGACAGTAACCAAATACCGCGAACAGCTGCACATTCCGGCTGCACAGATGCGCGCGTTTTTGGCCTGAGGAAAAAACGAACTTTTAATTTTGCGATAATTAAGACAGGCCCATGGAAAAAATATTAATCGTTGACGATGATAAGGACTTATGTTTTGTACTCAAAAGATTTCTCTCGAAGCATGGATTCGAAGTCATAGATGCAACCTCGGGAAAAGCGGCACTCGAGATATTGGAAACGCTTGAGCCTGATTTAATTCTCTGTGATTTTCGCCTGGAGGATATGAGCGGTAGTTCTATTCTCAAAAAAATCAAAGAGATGAATCCGTCTGTACCGGTGATTATCATCACAGGGTATAGCAATATCAAAACTGCGGTCGAAGTCATGAAGCTCGGCGCTATGGACTATGTGACCAAACCGCTGCTTCCGGATGAAATTCTGCTGACTATACGGAAAGCGCTAACCAAATCAACCGAAGAGAAGTCGTCCGGCTCGGAAGAAGCTGTGGCGGAAGATGATACGGCGCGCGATGATAAAACTTCGTCCGCGAAGCGTCAGTCCGATACGACGAGCTATATTTTCGGAGATAGCCCCGACTTCAAGAATATCCTTAACCAGATCGACCTCGTCGCTCCGACCAACTACAGCATCATTATTTACGGTGAGAGTGGCAGTGGTAAGGAGGTGATCGCCCAGGAGATACACAAGAGGAGTAAGCGTGCGCACAAACCCTTTATTGCGATCGACTGCGGAACGTTATCGCGCGAGCTCGCCGGTAGTGAACTCTTTGGTCACGAGAAGGGATCGTTTACAGGTGCGATCGGCCAAAAGAGCGGAAGCTTTGAACTGGCCAATGGAGGAACGATATTCCTTGACGAGATTTCCAACCTGCCGTATGATGTTCAGGTCACGCTGCTACGGGTTGTTCAGGAAAGGAAGATGCGGCGCGTAGGAGGCATCAAGGACATCGATCTCGACGTCCGTATCATCGTAGCCAGTAACAAGAAGTTATGGGATGCCTGCCGTAGTGGACAGTTCCGGGAAGACTTATATCACCGGTTTAATGAATTTCAGATCAATGTGCCTCCGCTTAGGGAACGCGTCAATGATATTATGGTTTTTGCCAACCACTTCCTCCAGCAAACGAATAAGGAGTTGGGTAAGAACGTCAAGCGATTCTCGCCTGAGGTCGAAGACGTATTCAAGAAGTATGTGTGGCATGGGAACCTTCGCGAACTCAAGAATGTCGTGAAAAGGGCGACATTGATGGCCGATAGCAGTGTTATTGACATCAAGAGTATCCCTTTCGAGCTTGTCAATTACCGCAAGTTACAGTTTGAGAATGCGGGTGACCAGGTTCCGGTAACCGCGGGACGGGACTCGTTCGCCTCAGGACCGGCTACGCCGATGCGCGAGGCAGGCTTGAAAAGCGTGAGCATCGACGCCGAGTATGAATGGATCCTGGAGACGCTCAAGAAGGTAGATTTCAATAAGAGCAAAGCGGCCAAGCTGCTCAAGATCGACCGGAAAACGCTCTACAATAAGATCAAACAATATAAGGACTTGAATAATCAGGAACTCTGAAGCAGCTCGAAGGTAGTGAGAGAGCGGATCGCGTCAATGGAAAACGCGTGTGAGCCGTAAACTGAATTTCCTTGTTATCGCTACTGACACCGGAGGCAATTTGAAGAATATTCAGGAAGACGAAATCATCCGGGAACTGCTCGACGAGACGGAAGAACTCCTCCAGTTCGGCAGTTGGACCCTTGACGACAAGAGCGGTCGGGTCGTCTGGACGTCGGGACTTCGTACCGTTTTAGGATACCCCGACGGGCCCGTAGCCGGTATGGATTCGATCGAATTTTTCCTCGGCCATGTAACCGACGACTGCCGTGAGCCCCTACAGGAGGCTATTGAACAAGCCCTCGCCCACAAGACAGGTTTCTCGCAGGAATTCTCGGTGCGAACGCGGGCGGGTGAATTGAAGCAGATATCGGCAAAGGGCAGAGTGGTCGTGGATCCACTTGATGGCTCCGTCAAGCTGCTTTGTATCAACCGCGATGTTACCGCATTGCGTAACTTTGAGCGGGAACAGGAGCGAAGTATCAACGAACTTAATCGATCAAATCGCGACCTCGAAGAGTTTGCTTACGTTGCTTCACATGACCTGCAGGAGCCTCTTCGAAAAATTTCGATGTTCAGTGAGCGGCTGAAATCGAAGTACGGCGATAGCCTCGATCAGGAAGGATCGCTGTTTATCAGCAGGATACTTGCATCGGCGGCAAACATGCGAACCTTGATCGAAAACCTCCTCGACTTTTCACGGGTCAATCGCCGGCCGACTGAACTTGAGGATGTCGAGCTTCAAGCGGCAATAGACGCTGCGTGCACCGATCTCGAACTCAATATAGAAGAAACGGGAGCGGTTATCGAGGTGAACGGTGAGTTTCCCCTTGTTAAGGCCTCTTCTTCCGATATGAAGCAGCTGTTCGTCAACATCCTATCCAATGCCCTGAAATTTCGTCGGCAAGGCGTTGTCCCGAAGGTAACGATCGAGGGTTCCAGATTGTCGGGTGAAATGCGAGCGCGGTTGCAGCTCCCGGCAGGGCTGGACCTTTATTGCGTCAATATCGCGGATAACGGAATTGGTTTCGAGCCGGAGTATGCTGATCGTATTTTTCAGATATTCCAGAGACTTAATGGAAAAGCGGAGTATCCAGGGTCGGGCATCGGCCTGGCGATCTGCAAGAAGATCGTCGAAAAGTATAATGGATTTATTTTCGCCGAAGGCAGGCCGGACGAAGGAGCGACCTTCTCCGTGATTCTCCCCGCGAATCAGACTTAGCTATAATGGTCGACTCATCGCAACCTGTGAAGATCTGTATAATTGACGATGATGAGGATGATTTCATTCTGACCAGCGGCTTTATTAACAGTATTGAAGATCGGACGTTTGAAATCCAATGGTGTTATAATTACAACACAGCCCTCGAGTATATCGCTGCCAAAAAGTTTCACCTGTATTTCGTTGACTATCGACTCGGCGCCAAGACGGGAATCGACTTGCTCGCTGAGGCAATGAAACTCAATTGCGAGGAACCGATTATTCTCCTCACAGGTAAGGGGAATTCGGCAATCGACAAGCAGGCGATGCAAATGGGGGCAGTCGATTACCTCGTGAAGTCGGAATTGACAGCGGAGAAACTTGAGCGGGGCATCCGGTATGCACTCGAGCGCGCTGCGTCTACCAAAGCGCTTCGCGCTAATGAGAGGAAGTATCGGAATATTTTTGAGAAGTCTAAGGAGGCGGTTTTTACCGCTGATTTGTCGTTGGTTTTCAAGGATGTGAATGCGGCCATGGTGAACCTGATGGCGACGGAGAAGCCGCAGCTCGTAAAGCATACGCTCTATCAGTTTATCGATAGTGAAAGTATTCGGGCTTCCATCCGCGCCCGTCTGAAAGACACGGGACAGGTGAACGATCTCGAGTTGGAGGTGGTCAACGCCAAGGGAAAGCGTCGGAACTGTATCCTTTATTTGTCGATCGAGCTTGATAACAACAACAACCGCTACGTGCAGGGTATTCTGCACGATATCACGAATCAGAAGAAGACGGAACGCGCTACTTTGCTTGCCGAGAAACTTGCGGCGACAGGGCGTTTGGTTCGCACCCTGGCGCACGAAGTAAGAAATCCCCTGAGCAATATTCACATGTCACTGGAGCAGCTTGCGTCTATGACACGGGATGAGGAACGTGTTTATATTGATATTATCGATCGTAATGGGAAGCGGATCAATGACCTGATAACGGAGCTATTGACATCGTCGAAGCCTTCCGAGATGGTCTTCGACCGCGTAATTCTTCAGACTGCCGTTGATGAGACAATCGGTATTGCCCTCGACAGATTGACGCTAAAGCAGATCAAGCTTTCGGTAAACTATCCCGATTTTCCGTGTTATGTTCTGGCGGACAAGGAGAAGCTGAAGATTGCACTACTGAACATCATCATCAATGCGATTGAAGCGATTGACCATGACCAGGGAGAGCTTATTATCTCGGTTGTTAACAGTGAAGAGAATTACAGCCTGGAAATTTCTGACAACGGTTGCGGTATTCCGCAGGAGAACCTTTCCAAGCTTTTTGAGCCCTATTTTACTTCAAAGCGCAACGGTATAGGGTTGGGGTTGGCGTCGACGCTGAATATACTGCAGGCGCATAATGTATCCGTTGAGGTCAAATCCAAGGTGCAGGTGGGAACGACGTTCATTATCACCTTTAACCAGGCATAATGAAAAAGGCTGCTTTTAAGGCAGCCCTTCCCAAGTCTCTCGTTAGGATAGTTCTTACAAGAGTATATATCCGACGGTCATTTCTGAGTCGGTCCCTCCCGGAAAAATAAAAGATTGTGCCACTGCCGTGGCACGACAGGGAAACCGTTGAATACGGGTTAAAAGTCTCCCGCATTTCTCTCATCTTCATTGTTGGTGATACGTTCCTGTTCGTCGTGATTGGTAATGGTTTTCTCGTCGGGAGTGCGGTTTTCTAAGAGCTGTCCGGGCTGACTGGGGTCCCCATCGCGTTTGGCAACGTTCTCCGCATCGGTTCGTTCGGCCTCAGCCGGCCTGCGTTGCTGTTGTTTGACGGGATCTTTCGACGGATTTCGTTTCTTCTCTGGAGGTGCCATGGAGTTGTTTTTTACGTAGTGGTCCAAAAAAATGGAAGTCCGGCAAATCAACGATTGGTCGCTGCGTTGCGGACTTCCAGATAGTGGTTGTTGGCGAATCAGATTCGCTCGCGCACGTTGGTCATTGCGTCTTCCGTACCTGAAGCGAACGTTGAAGATGAAGAGGTGTTCGTCTCTGCGGCGGCCTTGTTCTTCAATGTGTTCAGTTGTTCGCGTCCCTGAGCGAGGAGGTCCTGAAGTTGATGGGTCCAATCGTCGGTCCGGCTCTGGATTTTCTTTCTGAGTTCGCTTCCTTTCTCAGGTGCTACCAGCAGACCGATCACTGCTCCGACCGCGGCGGCTCCCATAACTGCCAAAATCGTTTTGCTTGTTGAGTTCATATTGCAAGAGTTATTGTTTACGATATAGATGCTTCGTTAAAAAACTGTTCCTGAAAAAGCGCGTCAGAAATGCAAAAAACGATGATAGAGCAAAGGGTATAATATTTGGGGTAAATAGTCGTTAGATTTGCCTGTTTTGACGATAAATAATAATTTCACACGATGGCCAGAAAGAAAATAGTTATCATAGACGACGAGGAGGATCTTTGTCATCTCATGGAGCGGTATTTTCTGGACCTGAATCACGAAGTCTTTTTGGCAAATACACTAGGAGCGGGATTGTCGCTGATTAAGGAGGTATCACCCGACGTTGTATTCATCGATAACAACCTTCCTGACGGTTTGGGATGGGAGCAAATGGAGTTCCTTCTTGAAGAATATCCCACCTGCAAGATCAATCTCATCAGCGCGTATGATTATCTGCCTCCCGATCTGAAAGACCGGGGATCCAATGCTGTCAATGTGTTGGAAAAGCCACTGCGTTTAAACAACCTGAAGGATTATCTATAAGCCGTTTTGACGGCTTATCCCCTGTTTCTTTGCTTCTCTGCCTGTCTCGCTTTCCGGGCCTCGCGTCGTGCGATCCGTTCTTCCCTCCGAATTTCCTTCGGCGATTTTCCTACGTTAGAGCCTTGATCCGGCAGATTATAGGCCGCTTTGATACCCGATACGAGTGACTTGACCCAGTAATTGAAAACCGAGCGGTTTGCGTCGCGCTTGAAGCCGATCGTTCCGGTTCGCTTTTCTTCCGGCACGCGTTCATCCATATGCTTTCGAAACACAAACAGGTTCATGATGAACGTCTTGAGATTGTCTTTGGTTGTGTCGTTTGTTGAACCGTCGGGCGCGTCCTTGAGTTGAACCAGCTTCAAATCACGGTAGTTTAGTTGAAGTTCTCCAGCAGACTGATTTTTGTCGAATGAGAATTGAAAGCTCAGATTTTCCATGTCACCTTTCTCGATGACAAGCTGAGTCGAAGGCGTGAGCATCGAGTTAATTTCAGGCAGGGGGAAACCCGTTATCGAGCCCCGTGCAACGGCTGGTTTATCCGTTTCTAAAGGCATGCGGACATTCAGATTTAGTTCTCCATGGCCGGAGAGATTTGATCGGGCAGAGAACTCCATGTTTCCCGTTTGGGAGCGATTGTCAATGTGATGAAAGGTGGCGAAGAGGTTGTCGAAGTATACTTTTCCTGGTTCCGTTGCCTCTGGCACCTTCTCCTGGTATTCTGCGTAGCTGCGTACAACGGTGAGGGTGTCGATTCGCAGCCCGAATGGCAAATTCTTCATCATAACGATCGGAAGGTCTTTTTGCACAGCGCGAAAAGGGAGTCGCTTATCACGGAACACCTTCAGAATGAATTGGGTCTCCACTCGATCGGCCATAACAAATGCCGAATCTGAAAACGATGCCTTGAATCCGCTTGCTTTAACCGACGGAATTACGGCGTCGAACCGGTCTATTTCATAACCATAGGCGCGTCCGAACTCCACGTTTCCCAGCAGAGGCGAGACGATAATGCTATCCATTTGCAGCGCCCCCTCGGGATAGGTCAGGGAAAAATGCGCCAGCTTTATGCGATAGTAAGCTTTGGGAAGATGCAAGGCGGCATCTGTAATGGTAATTGCTTCCGTTTGGTAGGTAAACGGTTCGTCGGGATCGAATTTCAGGGCCAGTCCGCGTGCCGTGATGTCGCCGGTGACTTCTCGGGCCACCATGCATCCGACGCTGTCGATGTGCGTATAGCGCGCCCCGGATATATTCAGTTTGTCAACACCGAGGGTGAATGGCTTTTGATCACTCGTTTCGGCGGAGGAGAAAAGTTTTCCATCGCGCAAATGGACATGAGGGTTCTCAATAGTCAACACGTCGAGGCTTAGGGTCTTGTTGAGAAGCAGACTGATGAGTCCGACACCTTCTGCCCGCACCTTTTCAGCGGAGATAAACTCTGGTTGAAGGCAGGTGGTATCGTGGGGATTTTTGTCCAGAACGACTTGCTCAATTTCTACCCATCCACGCAGCCAGTCGACCTTGATATCAGCATACGTAACGTTATAGCCGCTGATCTGGAGTGTTTCTATCCTTTGCCCAAGCGCGGGGATGAATTCGTTGTATACCGAAGAACGCAACCACAGCCAACCGGCAAACAGAGCCAGGGTTAGAACAACGATGACGACGATAAGCGTACGTAAAGCCTTTTTCATGAAGGTGGTTATTCCACCAGCGATTAAAAGATAGTGCCGCAGTCGCTCTATCGGATCCCAGTGGTAACAGCGGTTTTTTCGTGCTCGGTAGGTAGTGAAATGATGAACGTCGAGCCCTCGTTTACCTTACTCCGGGCAGAGATGTAACCTTTGTGCTGTTCGACAATCTTTTTACACAGCGCCAGACCTATTCCTGTACCCTGGAATTCCGAGTTGTGGTGCAGGCGTTTGAACATGCCGAAGATTTCTTCTGCGTATTTCTGATCGAATCCGATTCCGTTGTCGCGCACATAAATACGGCAATACCGCGGCTCGCTGTCCGGCCGGCCGTTGAGTGGAGTAGGGATTTCGGCTGTGATCCTAACGATCGGGGTAACGTCTTTTTGGGCATATTTCAGAGCGTTCCCTATAAGGTTATGAAAAAGCGGCTTGATGAGGCTAGGGTTGACGTCGAGGGCGGGGATCGGGTCTACCTGAATGACCGCTCTCCGCGCTTTTACTTCGTCGTCGAGGTCGGAGATCACCTCGTTGATCAGGGCATTGATGTCGGTTTTCACAAAATGGTGACTGTCTACCGATATTTTTGAGAATGTCAGAATATCCGTGATGAGATTCTGCATCCGCTCGGCGGCCTTGTGAATGCGTTGAATATTGGTTCGTCCTTCATCGTCGATGATATCGTTATAGCGCAGCGCCAGACGGTCGCTGAACATTCGGATTTTCCGCAAGGGTTCCTGCAGGTCGTGCGATGCCATGAACGCAAAACGGTCGAGATCTTTATTCGCTTGCTCGAGGCTAGCGATGTTTTCCAACAGTTGGCGGTTCAAATGTTTGATCTTCTCCTCGCTGGCCTTGCGTTCTTTTATTTCCAATTCCAGGCTCTTGTTAATGGCAACCAGTCGTTGCTCCTGAGCTATAAGCTGTCGGTTTTTGCGATAGAGGTCGATTAAGACAGATACCTTTGCCCGAAGTACTTCAGGTTTGATGGGCTTGTAGATGTAGTCGATGGCTCCAGCCTGATATCCCCGGTACAGGTTTTCGTCGCCGAAGTTATTGGCGGTGACGAAAATGATGGGAATGTGGCGAAGCTTTTCGCGTTCATAGATAAGCGATGCCGTCTCAAAACCATTGAGATTTGGCATCTTGACATCCATCATGATCAGAGCGAAGTCGACTTCCCTCAATAGTATTTTGAGCGCTTCCCGCCCTGACCGTGCCTTGACGAAGCGGTAATCGTCAGGCTCAAATATTGTTTCAATAGCGAGCAGGTTATCTTCGCGGTCGTCAACCAAAAGTATCTTCGGATGCATTTATCAACTATTTGAAAAACCAAAGTCTCATCAGTGAAAGCAGCTGATCTATTTTCACCGGCTTAGTTATGTAATCCGACGCCCCCGCTTCGATGCATTTCTGTCGGTCGCCTTTCATCGCCTTCGCGGTAACGGCAATGATGGGGAGCGTATTGTTTTTGTGTTCACGACGAATTCTGCGGGTCGTTTCGTATCCGTCCATCTCCGGCATCATGATGTCCATAAGAACCATATCAATCCGGGGATTGTCGGTGAGGATCTGAATAGCTTCCTGGCCACTTTCCGCCGTGATAACATTAATGTTAAATCGTTCAAATACGGTTGTCAGCGCAAAAAGGTTACGGACATCATCGTCGACAATCAGTACCGTTTTCCCCGAAAGGATGTCTTCCTTGTTGCGGATATTTTCGATAATCCTCCGCTTGCTGGCCGTCAGGTCGCGGTGCGGAATATGCAAATGAGTGATCACTTCTTCAAGCAAAAGCTCAATCGAGTTTACGCCCTTTGTCACTACGGCGTTAGCGTTTCGGTTTACTGTTCCAAGTTCATGTTTTGCGAAGTCTTTTGCTGAGTAAATGATAACCGGCGTAAGGGGGCGCTTTATG
Organism: uncultured Roseivirgaceae bacterium; assembly: GCA_964532595.1. GTDB lineage: Bacteria > Bacteroidota > Bacteroidia > Cytophagales > Cyclobacteriaceae > Chryseosolibacter. The sequence goes on along the minus strand of CAZHIQ010000018.1, from coordinate 48,409 downwards.
CCTTCTATTTTCTCGAGTAACTCCTCGCCAGAGATGTCAGGCAGCGTGTAGTCGACGATAACACAATCGAAGGGTCGTGTCTCGAGAAGTTCCAGTGCCCGTTCGCCCGTGGCTGCTACATCGATTTTAATTTTGTCGTCCTTCAGAACCTTGGCAATCTGCGATGAATCAACTTCATTGTCTTCAATGATAAGGACATGGTAGGTTTCTCTTTCGTAAAAGGAACGAATATCGGCAAAGAGTTCATCCAACGCTTCTCCGGAGATCGGCTTAAGCATAAAGTTCCTTGCACCGCGACGGACGGCAAGGGTTCGGTTTTCTTCACCGGAAATGACGTAAATCGGAATGTGCCGATAGTGCAGATCGTTGCGTAGTAAATCAATTACCTTCCATCCACTCGTGTCCGGAAGCTTTACGTCAAGTGTCATTGCAACGGGAGCAAAGCGGTTAATGAAGTCAAAAACTTCGAGGTAATTGGTCGCCACCACCCCTTTGAATTGTTGCTCACGTGCCTTTTCGAGAATGACTTTACTGAAGCGAAGATCATCTTCGACGATGAGGAGGACGGGGTCGCCCGCTTGTATGTTGTTACGATCGTCGCCTGTTTCGTTGACGAGTTCGCTCACTACTTCGAGATTCCGGTTATCAACACCCTCGTTGGTCAAGTGAAGGTTATTGAGTTCGTCCTGATCATGGGTGCGCTCGTATTCAAGTTTCTCAGGCGATTTGCGCGTGTCGCGCCCGGGAGCAACGGTAAAGTGATCAACAGGGAGGTACAGCGTAAAGGTGCTACCCCGCGCGGGTGTGCTTTCCAGTTCAATAGTTCCGCCGAGTAATTCCGCCAGTCCGCGGCTAATGGATAGCCCAAGTCCGGTTCCGCCGTACTTACGGCTGGTCGATCCTTCGGCTTGCTGGAACGCTTCGAAGATGATGAGCTGTTTCTCCATAGGAATACCGATACCGGTGTCACTGATGGAGAAGCCTACCACCATCTTGCTCTGGTCCAGGTTAGGATTGGATTTCCAGCCGCCGGATGCACGGAATATCTGCAGGCTCACGCTTCCTTTTTCGGTAAACTTGAAGGCGTTTGACAACAGATTCTTGAGGATCTGGTTGAGTCGCTGAATGTCGGTGTCGATAGACGAAGGTAGACTGTCGGACGTTTGAATGCTGAAGCGGAGGTTGCGAGCTTCCGAGATCGGCCTGAAGGTGGTTTCCACAAAACTCGCGATCTCCGTAAGGTTAACGGGAGCAATATTTGTGGAAATGAAGCCTGATTCGATCTTTGATAGATCCAGGATGTCATTGATCAGCTGAATGAGATCGTCACCGCACGAGTGAATGGTCTTGGCATATCTAACCTGTTTTTCCGACAGGTTCCCTTCGGCGTTCTCATAGAGCTGCTGCGCAAGAATTAGAAGGCTGTTCAGCGGCGTACGCAATTCATGCGACATGTTAGCGAGAAACTCCGACTTATACTTTGATGTGAGCTGTAGCTGTTCAGCCTTTTCCTCGAGTGAGCGACGCGCTTCTTCCACTTCCTTGTTCTTCGCTTCCACCTCCTCTTTCTGTTTGGCGAGCAGCATCGCCTTTTCCTGAAGCTCGTCGTTGGTTCGTCTCAGCTCTTCCTGTTGAATCTTCAGCTCGCTGGCGAGCGATTGAGATTGAATCAGGAGTCCTTCTGTGCGCGTATTCGCTTCGATGGTGTTAAGGACAATACCGATCGATTCGGTGAGCTGGCTCAGGAAGTCGAGGTGTGTTTGACTGAACGTATCGAATGAAGCCAGCTCAATAACTGCTTTAACATTGTTTTCGAAGAGAACGGGAAGGATTACCACGTTGGCTGGTTTCGCTTTGCCCAGTCCTGATCCGATCTTGATGTAGTTGGACGGCACGTTGGTCAGGAGTATTCTTTCCTTCTCAACGGCGCATTGTCCGACAAGACCTTCTCCCATTCTGAATTCCCGCATTAGATGTTTTTCGTCTTTGTAGGCGTATCCTGCGTACAACGAGAGGAGAGGGGGCTCCGATTTGTCGTCCTGACGGAGAATATAGAAAGCGCCGTAGTGGGCGGCGACAACCTGAGCGAGCTCCGACAAGATCCGGTTGGTGAGAGCGTTGAGGTCTTTCTGACCCTGAAGCATCTGAGTGAACTTGGCGAGGTTTGATTTGAGCCAGTCGGTCTCCTGGTTTCGCAGTGTAGTAGCCCGGAGGTTGGCGATCATCTGGTTAATGGTATCCTTAAGGGCTTCCACTTCTCCTTTCGCTTCTACGCGAATAGTTCGGGTTAGGTCACCTTTGGTCACGGCAGAAGCCACTTCGGAGATGGAGCGTACCTGTGTGGTGAGATTCTGTGCGAGCTGGTTAACGTTTTCCGTAAGTGTTTTCCAGATTCCCATGGTACCAGGAACGTTGGCCTGCCCTCCAAGTCGGCCGTCAACTCCTACTTCCCTTGCCACTGTACTCACCTGGTCGGCAAATACGGCGAGTGTGTCGATCATTTCGTTGAAGGTTTCTGTCAGCTGAGCCACCTCGCCTTTTGCGTTGATGGACAGTTTTTGTCGGAGGTTACCGGTAGCCACGGCGGTTACCACTTTGGCGATACCGCGAACCTGACCGGTGAGGTTCGAAGCCATCATGTTCACCGAGTCGGTAAGATCTTTCCACGTTCCGGCGACCCCTTTAACCTCGGCCTGCCCTCCGAGTTTTCCTTCTGTTCCCACTTCACGGGCAACACGTGTTACCTCAAAGGCAAAAGAGTTGAGCTGCTCCACCATGGTGTTGATGGTATTTTTCAGTTCGAGAATTTCGCCTTTGACATCGATGGTTACTGTTTTGGACAAGTCGCCGGAGGCCACCGCTTTGGTCACCTGAGCGATGTTTCGCACCTGGTCGGTCAGGTTCCCTGTCATCTTGTTTACCGAGTCGGTGAGGTCTTTCCATGTTCCGGCAACACCTGGGACAAACGCCTGCCCACCGAGTTTTCCGTCGGTACCCACTTCGCGCGCTACACGTGTTACCTCCGAGGCAAAGGCGCGAAGCTGGTCGACCATCGTGTTCAGTGTTTCCTTTAGTTGCAGGATTTCTCCGCGTACGTCCACGGTGATCTTCTTCGACAAATCGCCATTAGCCACGGCGATGGCGACATCGGCGATGTTCCGGACCTGGGCAGTCAGGTTTCCGGCCATCATATTTACGGAGTCGGTCAGATCTTTCCATGTTCCGGCCACCCCGGGCACACTGGCTTGTCCGCCGAGTTTTCCTTCGGTACCTACTTCACGGGCCACACGTGTTACCTCCGAGGCGAAGCCGCGAAGCTGGTCAACCATGGTGTTAATGGTGTTCTTCAGTTCGAGGATTTCACCTTGTACATCGACGGTAATTTTTCGGGAAAGGTCGCCGTTGGCTACCGCGGTCGTTACTTCGGCGATATTCCTTACTTGTGAGGTAAGGTTCGAGGCCATCTTGTTTACCGAATCGGTGAGGTCTTTCCATGTTCCTGCCACTCCGGGTACATCGGCCTGTCCGCCGAGCTGGCCTTCAGAACCCACCTCGCGCGCTACCCGGGTTACTTCCGAGCCAAAGGCATTGAGCTGGTCAACCATCGTATTAATGGTGATCTTCAATTCGAGGATTTCTCCTTTCGCGTCGACCGTTATCTTCCGCGACAGGTCACCCTTCGCTACCGCCGTAGTTACTTCGGCGATATTTCTTACCTGTCCGGTTAGATTTGAAGCCATTTGATTTACTGACTCGGTGAGGTCTTTCCATACCCCGCCTACGCCCACAACCGTCGCCTGTCCTCCGAGTTTGCCTTCCGAACCCACCTCGCGCGCGACACGTGTTACCTCCGATGCAAACGAGTTGAGCTGGTCAACCATGGTGTTAATGGTATTCTTGAGCTCAAGAATTTCTCCTTTAACATCTACGGTGATTTTTCTTGAAAGGTCGCCGTTGGCCACGGCCGTCGTTACCTCGGCGATGTTCCTAACCTGAGAGGTGAGATTCCCTGCCATCTTATTCACCGAGTCGGTAAGGTCTTTCCAGGTTCCGCCGACTCCCGGTACATCGGCTTGTCCACCGAGCTTCCCTTCAGACCCCACTTCGCGGGCAACACGCGTTACCTCGGAGGCGAAGGAGTTAAGCTGGTCGACCATCGTGTTAATGGTGTCTTTAAGTTCGAGGATCTCACCTCGTACGTCCATGGTGATCTTTCGGGAAAGATCACCTTTGGCCACCGCGGTGGTTACTTCGGCAATGTTCCGTACCTGTCCGGTGAGATTGGAAGCCATTTGGTTCACGGAGTCGGTAAGGTCCTTCCATACACCGCCGACACCTTTTACCGTGGCCTGGCCACCAAGTTTTCCTTCGGAGCCTACTTCGCGGGCCACACGCGTTACTTCGGATGCGAACGAGTTAAGCTGGTCGACCATGGTGTTGATCGTGTCTTTCAGCTCGAGGATTTCACCTTTAACGTCAACAGTGATTTTTCGCGACAGGTCGCCCCGGGCCATGGCTGTTGTTACTTCAGCGATATTGCGTACCTGACCCGTGAGGTTCGAGGCCATCAGATTTACCGAATCCGTCAGATCTTTCCATACACCGCCGACACCCTTTACAGTAGCCTGTCCGCCGAGTTTACCCTCGGATCCTACTTCGCGTGCTACTCGCGTTACCTCCGATGAAAAAGAGTTCAGCTGGTCAACCATCGTGTTGATGGTGTTCTTTAGCTCGAGTATTTCGCCCTTTACATCTACAGTGATTTTCTTAGAGAGGTCTCCGCGGGCTACAGCCGTAGTCACCTCGGCGATGTTCCGCACCTGTCCGGTCAGGTTGGAGGCCATCTGATTCACCGAGTCGGTAAGGTCTTTCCATGTTCCTGCGACGCCCTTCACCTGTGCCTGTCCGCCGAGCTTTCCCTCCGTTCCCACTTCCAGGGCTACCCTGGTAACCTCTGAGGAGAAGGAGTTCAGCTGGTCAACCATGGTGTTGATAGTGTTTTTGAGCTCGAGAATCTCTCCTTTAACATCTACCGTGATTTTCTTGGACAGATCGCCCTTGGCTACGGCGGTGGTTACTTCTGCGATATTCCTCACCTGGGCAGTAAGGTTGCTCCCCATCTGATTGACGGAATCGGTGAGGTCTTTCCACACGCCCGCCACTCCTTTTACTTTGGCTTGTCCTCCCAGTTTTCCCTCAGAGCCTACTTCCCGCGCCACGCGGGTAACTTCCATCGAAAAGAGGTTGAGCTGCTTCACCATGCTGTTTACCTCTTTGGCGATTTGCGCGAACTCACCCTGAAGGGGATGCCCACCCATGTCCAGGGGCATCTCTTGTGAAAGATTCCCCTTGGCGACTGAGCTGATGACCCTCGCTATTTCGATAGTAGGGTGAACGAGATCCGAGATGAGTGTATTAAGGGAATCAACGCCATGACTCCACAGACCCCGCGCATCCGGTACCTCGATGCGTTGGTTAAGCTTCCCCTGCTTGCCAATGATCTCACCCGCTTTGGTGAATTCCTTGACCATGCGCTCATTGAGTGAGATGATGTCGTTGATGGTGTCGCAGATTTTTCCAGACAGTCCTACCCGATCAAAGGGCATCCGAACAGAAAAATTGCCGTTTCTGACTTCCGTCAATACCCGGAGAAGCTCCCGGCTGTCGATGTTAGGTTCGTCGAATTCCGAAGCCTCGGCCACCATTACCCCGCCGTTCCCGTCGGATCCGATATTCCCTTTTTGCTTTGTGACGGAGTTGCCTTTGGTAGTATTGCCACTGCTATCCTTCTTTAGCAATGAAGAACGCGTTGTCTTTCTCTTCATAGGGGCATGGTTAAGTCACGGACGGAGTTCGCATCTCCGTATAAATTGTCGGTTGACTTCAACAGAACAAAAACGGATACAGCATAAAAAAATCATGCCAGCACCGTCGTTGATTTGGTAAAGCTCTGGCAACATAGGAACGAAATCGCAATTATCGCAAGGGCACCGCGAATTATGGGATGAGTGTATGTGATCTTCGTTATATCCCGAGACTCGCCGTCCTTTTCGTTGAACAGTTAATCTAATGAATAAACGAGAGATACACAAACTCAGGTAAACGGACGAAATCTGGGCTTATGGCTATACAGTGCGTATAGCCATAGAGTTAGTTCTCGGGGGATATTCGCTCTTATAGCAGGAGTATAAGGAGCAGTGCGATGAGGATGATAGCGCCAATGCTAAGGTATACACCGCCGCTGATGCCCTGAAGCTCCTTCTTTATCTCCTTCACTTCGTGGCGAAGAGCTTTTCGTTCTTCCTTGGACAACGCTGTGCGGTCGATCGTTTCAATTTCGTGAAGACGATTTTCCAGTTCGGTTATTCGCGTGGCGATCACGGGATCGGTATGAGAAGAAGCAACAGCCGGTGAAACGAGACACAGGGCCATCACGACCATGAGGATGCGGGCAGGTTTTTTGTTCATAAGGGTACAGCTAAGCATTTAAATCAGCTGTATAAAAATTATGCCTACTCCTTTGCGTCTTTGTAATCTTCCAGCGAATTGACATCACCGTGGCGCTCGCTTTCAAACTTCTTTTCTGTAGGACGTTCCCGTTTCTTTTTGTCTTCTTCCTCAGGGTCGAGGTTGATGTCGGGGCGCGCATCGCCATCAATAATGGGTGTCTGGTTTTTTTTTCGAGTCTCTTTATTTGCCTCTTCCATAGGACATGAAATTAAATTGCCTCCTAAGCGTTAAAAAAGCATACCCCTGGCGAATTACACGGTTCGCTTGTTTTTTATTTTGTTACACCCGTAGTTTGTGCCGATCAAATGAAAGAAGCTGACCGCGTATTGAGAGTACTATTGATTGAGGACGATGCGGATGACGCGGAGTTGACGTTATATGCCTTGCGGCGATTCACCGACAGTCATCCGGTATTGCACATTGACGATGGGGAACAGGCACTTGAGTATTTGTTCGGCGATCAGGAGCTACCCTCGTTGATTCTGCTTGATTTGAAGATGCCTCGGGTGGATGGTGTTCAGATTCTCCGTGAACTCAAGAATGATCCGATCAGGAATGGCATTCCCGTGGTGGCTCTTATTTCCTCCCGTGAGGGGAAAAGCTATCTTGAGTCGTTTGACGTGAAGGCGGATGCCTATATGATCAAACCGGTTGATTCGGCTCAGTTTTCGGCTGTGCTGAGACAGGTAGGGCTGCTGTCCGATGGTCTATAGCCGTTTGACGCTTTTCTCTGCGATTTCATTCTTCAAATACCATGAGACGTTCCGTTTTAATGCTGGAACATGACGATGATGATCGGTACATCACAGATGTCGTGATGAGGGAAAGCGGTTATGCGGTTGATATCCATTTCGTCGAAAGCAGCAATGATTTGTTCGCGTTCCTGATTAGCTGTGAGCGTATGCACCTGCCCCTACCCAGCGTCATCCTGATGAGTTATAATGCGATGCGCGCGGATTTGATTGAGACGATCACCTCGCTTCGTCAAAACCGGCAATACACGCATATTCCTATCGTAGTACTTGGGGGAGTGGTCGATCCAAGCCTGGTATCGGCTTGCTATACCGCGGGGGCAAACTCCTTCATTCGGAAGCCTTCGAGCGCCAGCGAGATCACCGGGCGAATCACTTCCTTCCTGCACTACTGGTTCGACACGGTTGTGCTGCCGGGGGAAACTACATCGACTCCATAAGTTCGTTTCTGTAACGAGCCAGGATGCTGGACTTTGACAGGAACCCGACGTAGCAGCCTTTGTCGTCGACCACCGGCAGGTTCCAGGATTTGGTTTCCTCAAACTTTGACAAGACCTGATGAAGGTTTTCGTGTTCTCCGACGACAGCGGGGGGTGGTGCCATAAGGTCAGCAACAGTTGTTGACTTTCTGTCGCCAGCCCCGAAGATTACAGCGCGAATCCTGTCGAGATGCACTACACCGAGTAGCTTGTTCTGCTCATCGACGACGGGGAAAATATTCCGGTTCGACTGGGCGATGACACGTATGAGTTCTTCGAGTGAATGCTCGGCGCGTACGGTGAGGAAGTTTGTTTCAATCAGTTCCGAGACATCAAGCTTGCTCAGTAAGAATTTGTCGCGCGTCTCGATGCTGCCTCGCAAGCGGGCGCTGAGAATACGGGCGTCCATCGACATTGGCTCAAAAAGATGGGCAACAGACAGGCTGAGGGCCGAAACAATCATCAACGGAATCATCAATTCATAGCCACCTGTGATTTCAGCAATAAGGAAGATGGCTGTTAGCGGTGCATAAAATATCCCACTGAGGATGCCGGCCATGGCGACCAGCGTGAAATTGCTCTCGGGTATATATGCAAGTCCCGTCAGATTGACGACTGTGGCGAAGACGAATCCGACGTAAGCTCCGACGAACAAAGCCGGCGCGAAATTTCCCCCATTCCCACCGCTTCCAATAGTAATCGCCGCGGCAATGGGCTTAACGAAAATCAGAAGGGCAAGGACGATCACCAGCAGATAGGGCGTGTCCAAAAATGAATAAAGGATGCTGTTTTCAAACAGGGCGTGACTCTTTAGATCAGCAAGCTGTTTAATCGTTTGATAACCCTCTCCGAAGAGCGGCGGAAACAGGAGCACCAGTACGAAGAGAAGCAATCCGCCTGTTAAAGCACGCTTCCATACGTTCTCTATCTTATGTATCCGCTTTTCAGCCCAGGTGTACACCCGGGCGTAGTACAGCGAGATGAATCCCGCCACCAGACCGAGCATGACGTAAAAGGGCACGTTGCGATAGTCGAATGGCTGCGTAAGGGAAAAGCTCAGAATGATAGCGTCGCCGAGGATAATTTTTGAAAGCAGGGCGCCTGATGCTGCTGATATAATGAGCGGAATGAACGCCGCGGAGCTCACATCCGCAAGCAATACTTCGACGGCGAAGAGTACACCGGCAATAGGTGAGTTAAACGCGGCAGCGATACCGGCCGACGCTCCCGAGGCCAGCAGAATTGTACGCTCGCGGTACCCCAGTTTATACGTTGTTCCATAATTCGAACCGATCGCGGACCCGGTACTGACCATCGGCGATTCCAGCCCCATCGACCCTCCGAACCCAACGGTTAGGGCACTGGTCACCATGTGAGCGTAGGTCTGCTCAGGAGGAATCCGGCTCGACTTCTTCGCGATTGAATACACTATGTCTGCACTTCCCCGCGGTAGCTTTCCGTTGAGGAAATAGCGAATGAAGAACACGGTAAGCAGTATGCCTATGGTAGGAAAGAGGGCGAAGAGGAAAAACTGCTCGTAATTGCCTGAATAGAAACGTACGAGCTGACCGATCGAGTGGACGACGTATTTTACCGCGACTCCGGCCATTCCCGATGTCAGCCCCACCAGGATACTGGAAACGATAAGGAACTGCCGGGGCGACAAGGTTCTGCCCAGATAGGCAACAGGGTGTCGTACAAGGTTGTGAAGCAGATCCAGCATTTGGCCGGTCGATTTATTGAAACCGTTAATATAGTAATCGGCCGTCGTATGACTGCTCCCTGAGCGGCCGAATATTCCGGCAGAATGCGCAATTTTTGAAACAGAAATCTGTTTCTATACTAGCAAGAAGGGAAAGCGGGTCTGCTTTCCGTGGACGTCTGTTATTTACTGAAAACTTTTTTGTGATGAAGCATCTCTTGTCTTTTTACATGCCTATGCGCAATCTTTTTTTCGTACTGGCGCTTATGTTATTGATGACGGCGTGTCTCGACGACGACGATATCGCGGACGTACCGGCGAATATCGCTTATGTGTCACTCTATCATGCGCTGCCGACGGTTTCTGACCTGGATATCATCGTTGACGGCAACCGTATAAATACGAGAGCGTTTTCTTACGGCGACTGGTCGGGATATCTGAACTTCTTCACAGGTAATCGCAGCATTTCATTCCGACGGTCTGGTGAAGTTGATGCCGTTATCGATACTATGATTAATCTGGTGCCGGAGAAAGCTTACAGCCTGTTTGCCGTACCTGGCGATTCTGGGCCCGAGGCTATCGTGGTTGTCGACAGTGCATCCGCACCGGCGGAAGGAAAGGCTATGCTACGATTCGCTCATTTTGCAGCTGATACCCCGGACGTGACATTGTCTGTTGGTGGTGATTCATCATCACCTTTGTTTGACGATGCCGTTTATAAGTCCGTATCGTCCTATTACGAAGTGGATGCAGGATTAGCGGAACTGGTCGTTACCGGCAGTGATGCACTGGTGATTAACAAAGAGGCGACTCTCTCCGCCGGGCAGTATTACACCGTAGTCTTACAGGGGCTGAGACAAGCCGACGACAATGAAAACGAGTTGGAACTGGTTGTGTTGCCCTGACTCGCTTAGATGGTCGTTTCGTCGCTGATGTCAGCCTCGTCTGACAAGAGGTGGTTCTTTCCGGTAGACGCCTCGTTACTGTCTTTGTTTGGCCGATCCTGGCCCCTCGCGTCAGTAGGCTCCGGCTTGCGGTTGCCCGATTCTTTGGAGTTTCGCGCGCTTTCGTCGTTAGGATCCATTACCTGGGGCGGTGTGGGTGTGTCCTCGGCGTTGTAGGGATCTCGTTTGTCTTTTTTATCGTCGCTGTTCATGGCTCATCAGTTCGTTCAGGAGGGTGGGACCAAAACTGTACCGCTGGACGATTGCTTCGGTATAATATTTTTTACCGGTGTGATAAAGATGGGCGTCCAGCCCTATCGATGTTTAACAAAAAATAAAACGAAAAAACATTATGGCAACGGCAACGAAAGTGCAGAATATTGCTTCCGACGTTAATCCCGAGCGCAAGGAAGGTAAAGTAGCGCGGGCAATTGAATCACAAACAGCAAAGATTCCTTCAGACGCCTTTCTCTGGGCGGCGGTCGGCGCGATGGCAGCTTCGCTTACTTTGAAGCTAATGAAGAACGACCACATGGCGCTGTTCGTTGGGCAGTGGCCGGCTCCCTTTATGCTCTTAGGTATCTACAACAAGATGGTAAAGCAGCAGGGGCACGATCAGAAAAACCATGGATATACGGAGCCTTAATAACGGCTTTAGTCTGCTCCAATCACCCGTCATGCAAGACGGGTGATTGATTTTTTGCCATTTGAAAGCATAGCTATGGAACACGACCTTCTGCTGGAAATGACCCGACTTCTCGGAAAGACGGGAATGGAGAACGTGCTGCCTCCTGACGATCCATCTGGTGACGGCGAGTTGCGGATGGCCGCCGTGTTGACGGCGCTTAAAGGAATGAACGCGCGTTACGACAAGGAGGACGCCCTTAGCCAGATCCAATGGTTGATGGACACTTACAATATTCAGATTGACGAACTTATATAGCGCATTCGCGCTTGACGGCTGACTATGAATCGCGAGCAAGACCTGATCAATGCGCTGATTGACCTGATGTGTAAAAGCGGATGCGAAGCATTTGTTGGTAATTTTCAACGCGATGGCGCTGTTCTTGCACCCCGTCAGCAGTGGAGTGACGAAAACATCGACGAGGCGATCCATTACGTCAAGTATATGAGCGAGTACTTTGGGAAGGCCGAGGCGGTCGCAATTATCACGAGCCTCATTTCAAAATATCACATCAACGCGACTGATCTCACTCTGCCGCGCAACGATAGCGAGAAAGTCGGGCTTGAAAGCTGACGTTACACGGCGCTGTGGCGCAGCATCTTTACGTCGACGTAAAAAGTGCCAAGGGGTACGACACTGGCCACCCAAAGGATCAATACCTTCTTCCAGGACCAGCCATATTGTTCGCGGGCAAGTACCGATAGAGCAAGGTAAAGGACAAAAAGCACACCGTGCGCCATACCTACCACACTCACCATCTCGGGCTTACCCCAGTAATACTTAAGAGGCATGGCCACTATTAACAACAGGAGATAGGATAGTCCTTCGACAATTCCCGTAATTCTCAACCATCCGAGCACACTAGAAAACGACATATCAGTTGAATAAACGCCAGTTAGAAATTTTTTCAAAAAATTCCGGTATTGATTCCGGTGCCATTACGAGACAGAATATCAACCCGAAAAGCGCGCCGTATAAGTGCGCATCGTGGTTAATGTTGTCGTTGGCCTTTCGTCCCTGATACCAGGAGAAAATAATGTATAACGCTCCCAGAATAAAGCCGGGCATGCAGAGGGCAAAGTAAAGACAAATTTCGGAGAGAGGCTCAAAAATGATGTAAGCGAAAATGATAGCAGAAACACCACCGGAGGCACCCAGTGAGTTATAACCTGGATTTGACCGGTGTTTCAGAAAAGTCGGGATATCGGAAACGACTATCGCCAGGATGTACAAGGCTACGAAGTAAACTTTACCCGCGTTGCCGAAAAGATAGGCAAACTGGTGTTCAATAGCGATCCCGAAAAAGTAGAACGAGATCATGTTCCATAGCAAATGCGTGTAGTCTTTGTGAATAAGCCCCGACGTGATAAAGCGATAGTACTGTCGCTTACGCTCCGTCTGATAGGGATTCATAATCAGCGACGAAAGCAGAACGGGTGATTGAAAAGCCCTGATACTAATCAGAGCAGTAAGAGCGATGATGATGTACGTGATGTACAAGGGCGTCAGGTTAACTTTATGGGCAAAGCTAACGAAATTCGCCTTAAGAAAAACCCAAAGCAATGCCACGTCGCCAAAACGGCGAGACGCTGAAGATGCTTAAGGATACTGTTATGTTAGGCTCTGGGCTCCTGACCGTTCAACGCGGCAGGCGACTCTTCGTTTTCGGGCGAGAGCTCACTCGCTGATGCCTTGTAATACTCGTCGCCGATGCGGATGGTGTACAGCAGACCTCCAAATTTGCTCTGCCGCGGTTTTCCGTAGACTGTACCCCGTTGATTTTTGTAGCGTACGGCGTCGCCGTTCTTGATTTTATCCATAATAATCGCTTGCGTATAAAACGCGTGCCGCGCACCTGGCGGCGCGCAAAAATAAGAGTTTTGCCGTCACGGAAATGCATCCGACAGGAAAAGGTATAAACATTAATCGACGAAATGTTTGGTGCTAGAGCGATACGCCTCGTTTCCAGGGAATAAAGTCGTCCTGGTCCAAAAGCACTGCCTTAGGCTTGATGTTGCCACTGGCTACCTCGATGACGAAATCCAGAATTTCTTCCCCAAGTTGTTCGATCGATTTCGTCCCGGCGATAACATCCCCGCAATCAATGTCGATGATGTCGGGCATGCGTTTAGCGAGGGCTGTGTTGGAAGATACCTTGATAACAGGAACGATAGGATTTCCTGTGGGTGTTCCGAGTCCCGTCGTGAAGAGCATAACATTGGCGCCAGACCCCGCCATGGCGGTGGTACTTTCGACGTCATTGCCCGGGGTACAAAGAAGAGTGAGGCCCGGACGAGTAACCGGTTCTGTATAATCGAGAACATCGGCAATAGGGGAGGTACCTCCTTTTTTCGCAGCACCGGCTGATTTCATTGCGTCGGTGATCAGGCCGTCCTTGATATTTCCGGGAGAAGGGTTCATGTCGAAGCCGGAGCCAACCGCTTCCGCAGCGCGGGCATAGGCTCGCATCAGATGAATGAACTTCTCCGCCATCGCGTCGTCGGTGCACCGGTTGATCAGCTCCTGTTCAACACCGCACAGTTCGGGAAACTCGGAAAGGACAGAACTTCCCCCGAGCGCGGCAATGAGATCCGAAGTATGCCCGATGGCGGGGTTAGCGGAAATCCCCGAAAATCCATCCGATCCGCCGCATTCTAAACCGACAACGAGTTTGGTCAGTGGAGCAGGCTGCCTCGTTTGTTTATTCACCTCCGTGAGGTGCAGGAAGGTTTCGCGGATCGCTTTAACGAGCAAGTTTTCTTCTGTTCCTTCTTTCTGTTGCTCGAGGATCACGAGTGGTTTTGCAAACGACGGGTTAAGCTGATTGAGTTTGGAACGCAAAAGATCAACCTGAGCATTCTGACAACCGAGGCTGAGGACCGTTGCTCCGGCTACGTTCGGATTGTTGATATATCCTGCTAACAGGGCGCAAAGAGCCTCAGCATCCTGACGAGTGCCGCCGCATCCCAGGTCGTGGGTGAGAAACTTGATGCCGTCGAGATTGGGAAATATCGAGGAGCGTGGCCTGATGGGCTCAGGCTTGAACTCGTGATTTCGAATTGCCTCGACGCGCCCTTCTTTGAAAAGATCGGCGAGTTCTTTAACATAGGTCTTATAAACATCCGGCTTTGAGAAGCCAAGCGCATCTTCGAAGGCCCGCCGGATCGCTTCTACGTTGCGGTTCTCGCAGAACACCAGCGGAATCACTACCCAGTAGTTGGCTGTGCCCACGCTGCCATCCTGGCGATGAAACCCCATAAAGGTTTTGTCCTTCCACCGGGAAACATCGGGGGCTTTCCACTCTACCTTTCGGTTTCTGCCGGAAAAGGCGGAAGACGTGTGTTTCACATTTCCTGTATTTATCGAGTGACCTGCTGCAATAGGCTTGGTAGCCCGCCCCACCAGTACACCATACATGGTGATTTCCGCATCCTGCGGAAGATCATGTACTACAAATTTATGTTTGGCCGGAATAGACTCGGCAAGAACAGTTGTGCTTCCGTTGTAAGTTATTTGCTGGCCGGCCTGCAGGTCGGTCAGTGCAACCAGTACGTTGTCGTCAGGATGAATTTTCAGGAATTGTGCAGACATGATGCTATTATCAGAATGGCAATTTAATACTTTTCCGCTTTCCATTTTTTTTTCTTCCAACGGTCCTGCAGAATTCAGTGGCTTCCGGTAAATTGCCGGAATTCGGTCTTAGATTCGGGATCTGAAACATCTAATTGAAATGAAGCAAGTGAAAGTAGTTACGTTCGGCGAGGTAATGCTGCGCCTGTCTGCGCAGGGTTTTGCGCGGTTGAGTCAGGCGCGTTCGCTGGATGTGACCTTCGGAGGTGCGGAGGCTAACGTCGCTGTGTCTCTTACACGCCTTGGAGTTCCTTCGGCGCACGTCACGCGTTTTCCTGAAAATGATCTTGGTGAAGCCGCCACCCAGGCCCTGCGCCAACATGGCGTCGATACGAGCGCGATTCTCTATGGTCCTGAACGAATGGGACTGTACTTTCTCGAGAACGGTGCGATGCAACGGGCTTCGCGGATCGTCTACGATCGCTTCGACTCGGCGTTCGCGCATCTCCAACGCGGAGATATCGATTGGGACAAAGTCCTGGAAGGCGTAACGTGGTTTCACTGGACCGGTATCACTCCCGCGATTTCGCAAGGCGCTGCAGAGGTTTGCCTGGAAGCACTGGAAGTAGCCAGCAAACGCGGAATAATGGTGAGTGGTGACATCAATTACAGAAGAAACTTGTGGCAGTACGGTAAGACCGCCCGGGAGGTTATGCCGGCCCTTATTGAAAAGTGTGATGTAGTCATCGCCGGCATTACCGACATGGAGAATTGCGCTGGCGTTTCAGGCGCTGATTTCGAGGAGGCGTGTTCACGTTTTCAAGAGATGTTTCCACGCGTCAAGCGGATATCCACCACCGAACGTACGTCGTTGAGTAGCTCCCACAATCTGATCTCTGCCCTGCTCTGGAACGGTGAACTGTTGCGCTCGAAAGAGTACGACCTGACGCATATTGTTGATCGCATCGGTTCGGGTGATGCCTTTATGGCGGGACTTATTTTCGGACTCATAAATGGGATGAGCGATAGCGATGCGCTGGAATTTGCCACAGCGGCATGTGCGCTTAAGCACTCGATCGAGGGAGATGTCAACCTGGCAACACGCGCCGAGGTTGAGGCATTGTTGAAAGGAGATAACGTAGGAAAATTACTGAGATAATGGCCTTTACGAGAGAAGAAGTCGTGCGCGTCATGCGCCACACCGGTATCGTTCCGCTGTTTACACACGACAACGCATCAGATGCGTGGGATGTGATCCGCGCCGCTTATCAGGGCGGTGTTCGTGCTTTTGAATTCACCAACCGAAAGGCCAATGCTTTTGAAGTTTTTCAGGAGCTGGTGGCGCGACGCGGGGAACTTCCCGACCTCATGCTGGGGGTGGGTACCATTATGGATGCCGCGACAACGGAGAAGTTCATTGATGCGGGTGCTGACTTCATCATCTCACCGGTACTGAAACCGGAGATGGCCGAAGTATGTCATCAACGCCAGCGCCCCTGGATCCCGGGGTGCGCTACGCTGACTGAAATTGTCTCGGCCCGCGATCTCGGTGCCGCAGTAATTAAAGTCTTCCCGGGGAGTGTTCTCGGCCCTGGCTTTGTGTCGGCAATCCGGCCTGTGGTTCCCGACCTGAAATTGATGATTACGGGAGGAGTAGAACCAACGCGCGAAAGCCTCGCCGCGTGGTTCAACGCAGGGGCTATGTGTGTTGGATTGGGGTCGCAGCTCTTCACCCGCGAGTTGCTGGAAAAGAAAGACTGGCCCGTCCTCACCCAACGTGTGTCGGAAGCAATCCGTCTGGCGGAAGAGGTACGAAGCAATAGCTAGTCTCCCGACTGAATCAATTTCTCCACCTCACGGGCAACAGCCGAAGAAAGCCCGGAAATCGCGGTCAGGTCTTGCCCCCAAAGGGAGGGGTGGGCCAGTACCCGCGATGTCACGGTATCGGCATCCTTTTCCTTCCATGCCGTAAGGAAAAAGCTCATTACGTCTTCAGCATCGTTGACGGGCAGTGACTCTCCTTTCCATTCCCCCCTATAGAATACAATCCACGCGGCCAGGGATTCGACCAGACGCATAGGGAGGGCTCCTTTGCGGATGTGGTACTCCAGCAGCGAAGGAAGAACGCGTACCCGAAACTTGGCGATGGAATTCAGGGCGATCGATTTCAGTTCGTGATGAATGAAAGGATTCTGAAAACGCTCAATAACGTCGGCCGCAAATTGTTCCAGGTCCGGCTGCGGCATGTCGAGCGTGGGCAAGATTTCCTCAGTAAGCGCACCGCGTACGAACTCTCCAATGGTGGGATCGGTAATGGATTCCCTAACAGTTCGAAATCCCCGCAGATACGCCACAGGTACCATCGTTGTGTGTGCCCCGTTGAGTATTCTGACTTTCCGCTCGCGATAAGGAGCCAGATCATCTACGAAATGGAGGTTGTAGCGGTCTCCCGGCGGGGTAAAATCCGATCTCAGTTGGGCAGCCAGACGTTCGGGGCCGCTTCCGATCTGAATGAGCCATAAATGGTAGGGCTCGGCCGCAACCAGCAGGTTGTCTTCATAACCTGTTTCGTTCCACCAATTGTCCCTTTCGTCTTGAGGGAATCCGGGAACAATCCGGTCGACCAGCGAGTCGCAAAAGAGGTTGGAATCCCGGATCCAAGAGGAGAAGTCGGGTTCGATTTTCCATAGCTCAGCGTATTGAAGGATAGCCTGTTTCAGCGCTTCGCCGTTTTGTTCAATGAGTTCGCACGGAAGAAAGACCAACCCTTTCCCGGGATCCCCCTTAAAATGTTGGTATCGACGGTAAAGCAGCGCGGTCAGTTTGCCCGGAAACGTCGAAGCAGGTTGATTGAGCGATTCATCGGCGGGGTCCACACGAATACCCGCTTCGGTTGTGTTTGAGATAATATAAAGCAGATCGGGGTTTTCTCCGGCCTGAAGGTATTTCTCATAGTCACCCGCGGGATTGAGGGTAGCCGGAGCTACACAAGTGATGAGTCGCGCTTCCCTGACGAGCTCGCCGTTTCGCATGCCGTTAACAACCACGTGGTAAAGCCCCTCCTGATCAATGAAACGGCTATCTGTTTTTGGGGAATTGACTTGCGTAATGCAAACCGAACCGTTGAGCTGATTCTCCTCGTTGGCGATGTCAATAATCCAGTCCGAAAAAGCCCGGAGAAAATTCCCTGTTCCGAATTGAAGGATCTTGACGGGATGCCGGAGGGGTTGTTGAGCAACGGAGCGGTTCAGTTTCTTAATCATAAGGAATTTGGTCTTGCTGACAGTCAGAAAACAACGGCGGGGACTTCTTTTTAATCAGCATCGCCTTAGGCGACGGCCGCCAAAGATATTCAAAAGTCGGTTGAAAGCGCCAGTGCAACCGATTTCCAATGGCAGCAGGCTGCTTTCAGTTTCGAATTGATTTTTATTGATTACTTTTTGATTGCTTTTAATTTCAGTATTCGTAACTTTAGGCATTATTGAAATAAATCGTAATAATCGAAAAGCAAAAAGAGGTGACTAATCGATTCAACCGCGAGCGAGGGCTGGAGGAGATCCGAGAGAATCCGAAATTCGACGTTGTAGTAATTGGCGGAGGGGCTACCGGGCTTGGGGTTGCTGTCGACGCTGCTTCGCGGGGTTACCGAACTTTGCTTTTGGAGCAGGCCGACTTTGCCAAGGGTACTTCGAGTCGGAGTACGAAGCTTGTACACGGGGGGGTAAGGTACCTGGCTCAGGGCGACGTGCGATTGGTTTTCGAGGCTTTGTACGAAAGAGGGTTGCTCCTGAAAAACGCCCCTCACCTGGTGAGGAGTCAACCTTTTGTTATTCCAAGTTACCGGCGCTGGGACTCAATCCTGTATGGATTGGGCCTGAAGATATATGACTGGATGGCGGGGCGGTATCGCTTTGGGAAAACAGCTCTTCTCAATCGTTCGAAAGTTGCCGAAATGTTGCCTAACGTCGAGACGCGCGGACTTCGCGGCGGAATCCTCTATTTCGACGGGCAATTCGACGATGCGCGGTTAGCGATAAACCTAGCCCAAACCTGCGCAGAGGCAGGCGGCGTGCTTGTGAACTATATGCGTGTCACCGGCCTGGCGAAGTCGGTCGACGGAAAAGTGGTAGGAGTTAAAGCGGAGGATTTGGAAACAGGCCAGCCATTTGACATTCAGGCGGCCAGCGTAGTAAACGCTACCGGTGTCTTTGTTGACGAGATTTTGCGGATGGACCAGACGGACGGACGTCCCATGGTCAGACCCAGTCAGGGCGTTCACATAGTATTGAGCCGGGAGTTTCACGACGGTGAAGCGGCTTTGATGATTCCGGCAACGGACGACGGTCGCGTCTTGTTCGCTGTGCCGTGGCATGATTACCTCCTTGTCGGAACGACCGATACACCGCTCGACAGTCATAGTCTTGAGCCGCAACCGCTTGAACAGGAAATCGATTTTATTCTCGAAACACTCCGGCGCTACCTGGTCAAGAAGCCGAACAGAAGTGACGTATTGAGTGTATTCGCCGGTTTGCGTCCGTTGGCGCATAACGGCAACGGATCGGGAAAAACCAAGGAGATTTCACGGAGCCACAAGTTGCTCGTCTCCCCTTCCGGGATGGTTACGATAACCGGAGGAAAGTGGACGACGTACCGCAAAATGGCTCAGGATACCGTAGACCTGGCGATAAAAACGGCAGCCTTGCCGTTCAAGGCCTGTACTACGGCTTCCCTGAAAATACATGGCCACCTTCAGAAAGTTCGCGCCGACGAACATCTCGCCGTTTACGGTTCAGACGCGGCAGCCATTGCGCTTCTCGCCGAACAAAATCCGAAGCTTAAGGAGCAGCTTCATCCCGAGTTCCCGTATACGGCGGCAGAAGTAGTTTGGGCCGTTCGTCACGAAATGGCCCGTACGGTAGAGGATGTGCTGGCGCGTCGCCTGCGGGTGTTGTTCCTCAATGCACGTGCGGCAATCGATATGGCACCCGGAGTAGCAAAATGGATGGCAGCGGAGTTGCGCAAGGACCAGGGGTGGGCCAACAGGCAAACGGAAGCTTTCCTTGAGCTGGCGGCACAATATCTTCCCGGGGCGTACCACCCCTCGGAATCAACCCGCGAACGCAAGGCCGATAAGGCGGCTATACGATCGTAACCTTAATTCCCATCTCCTCAAGGGTACGGGCGGTGTAGTCCGATACTCCCTTGTCGGTAATGATTTCGTCGATCTCCTCGAAGTCGCAGATTTTTCCGAAACCGCGTCTACCAAACTTTGTGGAGTCGGCCAGGACGACTGTTTTTTGTGACACACGAATCATCTCCCGGTTGAGATGGGCTTCCATTACATTAGCGGTTGTCAGACCGAACTCAAGGTCAATGCCGTCGACGCCCAGAAACAGCTTGCTGCACGAAAAGTCGGTGAGAATATTCTTGGCGTAAGGTCCGGTCACCGATGATGAACTCTTCCGCAACAATCCCCCCAGTTGAATGATTTCAATGCCTGGATGATGAATCAGTTCAAGGGCGACATTCAATGCCGATGTGATGACGGTCAGGTTGTCCTGGGGTTGAATGTTACGGGCAAAAGCTTGAACCGTTGTGCCTGAAGCGATGAGGATGGAGTCGTTCGGAGTAATCAGCTGTGCAGCAGCAGCGCCGATGCGCATCTTCTCCGGAAGATATATCTTTTCCTTTTCGTTGACCGGGCGTTCGGTCGTGTAAGGATTGTTAAGTGTAGCTCCTCCGTGCGTTCGGAACAGCAATCCTTTCTCTTCAAGGAATTTCAGGTCTTTTCGAATGGTAACTGACGACACCTTCAGCTCCTGGCACAGATTGAGAACCTTGATTTGCCCTTCCTGTTTGATCTTGTTCAGAATTACCTGATGACGTTCAACTGTTGTCATGATGCGTATGCCCGGTAGTAATGAGCCTTCAATATATGTGGTTCCGACGTAAGGAAAAACCTTTAGAATGGTTTCCGGTTTTATCAAGGTGCGAAAACACCGCTGTATAAACGGAGACGACGCGTCTGTTTCTTGGCACATACTTACGTCGACGCTATATTGCAGCCCTCAAGTTTCATGATCTAGCGTTGTATATATGGTACTATCCGGCATTTTCAGACAGTTTTTCGAAAGCGAGCGGGCGGGCGGTCTTGTGCTCATCTTCTGTACAATCCTTTCTATCGCCCTCACCAATTCAGGCGTTGTTGCGTACGTTGACTTCTGGAATATTGAATTTGCCGGACATACCCTGGTGCACTGGGTCAATGATGGCCTGATGGTCATTTTCTTCCTGATGATCGGGCTGGAGCTAAAGCGCGAAATGTATAGCGGAGAGTTGTCAAATCTGCGCAATGCGATGTTGCCGATCTTTGCGGCACTCGGCGGAATGATTGTTCCAGCAGGTATTTACCTGGCGGTGAATGCGAATTCTCCAATTGGCGATCCCGCGGGGGCCGGAATTCCCATGGCGACCGATATTGCCTTTGCCCTCGGAGCGCTTTCGCTGTTGGGGCGTCGCGTACCTGCGGTGTTAAAGGTGTTTCTTACCAGTTTGGCGGTTATTGACGACCTGGGCGCCATCCTGGTGATAGCTGTTTTTTATACCGATACACTGAGTTGGATTGACCTGGGCGCCGCGCTGGGGATCTTTGCCTTCCTGCTGTTGCTGAATCGTCTGAAAGTATGGTCGTTAATTCCGTACCTGATAGGCGGAGTTGCCATGTGGTACTTCATGCTCTATTCCGGGATACATGCGACGATCACCGGTGTCTTGCTGGCCTTTGCCATTCCGTTCGCTGCGGGTGACGCGCGGAATCCTTCCAATTTGTTGGAAGCGTTCCTGCATAAGCCGGTAGCCTTCGGTATTCTTCCGATCTTCGCATTGGCAAATACCTGTATCCTGATCAACGCTGCTGCTATCTCGGGTCTTACCGGCCCGGTTGCGCTCGGTATCATGGCAGGATTGCTGATTGGCAAGCCAGTAGGCATCACGTTGTTTACTATCTTGGCGACCCGATTGCGCGTCGCAGCTTTGGCGCCAGGACTCCGGAACATTCATATTATCGGTACTGGATTACTGGCCGGTATCGGATTTACGATGTCAATTTTTATTACGCTCTTGGCATTTACCGATCCTCTTCTTATCGATGTGGCAAAACTGGCCATCGTCGGCATCTCGCTCGTTTCGGGAGTCCTCGGCTACATCATGCTGAGTCGTACACTGAAGATGGCTTAGTGATCACGAACCGGGACGGGCATTAGAGGAACGCTCGTATGTCCGTCAGCGCCTACTGCCTGAACGGCGAAGAAGTAATTGTCTTTCGAGAACGGTAGCGCGACGGATGTCCCGTCGACGAAAAAGCGGTGGGTCCAGAACGGTTCAAACGTTTCGCGAAGCAGGACGTAGTAACCTTTTGGGGGCGGACCCGATGTCGGGGCACTCCACTGAAGATGTGTTGTATTGCCGAGATTGATTTTCAATTCCACCGACTCAGGTGCTCCGGGTGCTTTACCAAGGGAAGCGATCGCCGCCAGGTTCACACGAGCTACGTTTGCAGCATAAGGGAAGTCGACAAATTCCGGGAGATCGCCATAACGATTCCCCTCTTCAACTCTGACGTTCTGGTGCTGGTGCATAAAGTTCTCATGAAACTCGGTGACCCTGACCGCTGAGAAGCCCAGCTGACTAAAAGGGGTGTGGTCGCCGCCCCGAAGAAAGCGATCGGGCCTCGCGTTCAGCGTAACGGTGAAGCTGTCGAGATAGGCTTCCGCCACCATCTTGATGTAGCGTGCCAGCTGTCGCGACGGACTGTCGTTTTCCGCCTTCAATGCCTGGCGTGCCGCCGCCTGCTCGTCGGTCTCATAGGCGGGAATCATTTCACTAAATATTCTGACGGTGCGGTCGTTGCGCTTGCCTGTCTCGCTGGCCAAAGTATTTCCTACAATGTCATTATTGAAAACCGCCACAAGGTTGGCTTGTTGCTGTTTAAGTTTTCCCGCCATGTCACGGGCACCGAGCAGTCCTTGTTCTTCTCCCTGAACCGCCATAAAGATAACCTCACAGGGGAGGGGGTGGGCGGCAAGGACGCGGGCGAGTTCGATGACCACGGCAACACCCGAAGCATCGTCGTTGGCCCCCGGCGCCACGCCTTCGGCATCCATGACGTCGCTGTTGCGGGAGTCGAGATGACCGGTGATCAGAATGACGCGCGTGTCAGCAGGATTCGTTCCCTGCAATCTGGCGACGACATTCTTCATAACAACTGGGCGGGGAACACGTGGCGTACGCGGGCCTGGTTTGACCTCAAATGGATCAAGAGACACGTGCATGGTTGATCCGTCACCTACTTTGAAAGATCTGAGTTTTGCCGCAACCCATCGACGCGCTGCCCCGATGCCGCGATGATCGCTGACCGTGTCACTCAGCGAATGCCGTGTTTCAAAAGCCGCCAGCGTCCGGATGTAGTGTTCAATGCTGTCGGCCGATACTTCGCCGACCCGCGCTGCGATTTCTGTATCAACCACGGGCAGAATGGGCTCCGGCTCCTGCCCCATAGCAAAGAGTCCGCAGCCACAAGTCAGCCATACAATAAAGCACCGTTTCATAGAGGATCAATTTCCGAATCTAACCATAATATCTCTAAACCCGCGGAGGCCCTAAACCTGGTCACACAAAAATTCGGGGTGTGTATTTTGCACACGGGAAAAAAGTTTATATTAGGGAGCCTGTTTTGAAGTTTT
This sequence comes from uncultured Roseivirgaceae bacterium, assembly GCA_964532595.1. Lineage (GTDB taxonomy): Bacteria > Bacteroidota > Bacteroidia > Cytophagales > Cyclobacteriaceae > Chryseosolibacter. The sequence goes on along the minus strand of CAZHIQ010000018.1, from coordinate 25,026 downwards.
AAAGAGAGGGTCTTTCTTCAAAATGTGGTATTAACCCCGAAGGAAGTTCGGGGTTTTTTTATCCCAAGGCACGCGGTTAACCTGGCCATGCCCCGACCCTCTTCCGGTGAGTTCAAGAGTTTGCCGTTTGCGTAATCAATTTCTTGTGAAGGAGGTGAACCCCTATATTGTAGGGCACTTTGGCACAGATTGAACCTCTGCCGGATTACTTAACCTCACTGCATTGAAAACGGAAACTCAAGAACAAGTCGGAACGGGTGTTCCTCCCTCGGTCACAAAGCGATTTTTCGATTGGCTCAGAGTACTCGGCCCGGGCATGATTACGGCGGCCCTGGTCTTCGGTCCCAGCAAGGTGACGATCACTTCAAAAATGGGCGCTGATTTTGGATTTGCGCTGACGTGGGTCATCGTCGTGGCCATTTTTTTTATGGCGATTTTTACAGCGATGGCCGCACGGATCGGGATGGCCACCGATGTGTCGTTCCTAACCCTTGTGCGTCAAAAGTGGGGAAGACCCGCCGCCATCGCTTCGGGGGCTGGTGTATTCCTGGTCTGCGCATCCTTTCAGGCGGGAAACTCGATCGGCATAGGAATATCGATCGCCGAGTTGTTCGATTCCTCCCCGGAGCCCTGGATACTCGCCTTCAATCTCTTCGGAATCGTCCTCCTGTTTTTCCGCAGCTTTTACAAGACACTGGAGCGAATCATGATCGCTCTTATTCTCGTCATGCTGGGCGCGTTTCTGGTTACGTTGTTTCTCACCAACCCCTCATTTGGTCAGATAGCCGGTGGACTTGTTCCGAGCATGCCGCAGGGGTCGATGGGGCTTGTGATCGCGTTCATGGCTTCCTGTTTCTCGGTCGTTGGCGCCTGTTATCAGGCTTATCTGATGCAGGCACGACGCAAGCTGTATCCAAAAGGACGCCAAACCGGGAGCGATAGCTTACCGGGCATTCTCATCCTGGGTATCATGAGTGCCATCGTCATGATCTGCGCGGCCTCCGTTCTGCATCCCCAGGGGTTGAAAATCACAAGTGGCTCCGACATGGCGAAGGTACTTGAACCGTTGTTTGGCAATAATGCTTCCGCGTTTTTTCTCATTGGATTGTTCGGTGCCGCCTTCTCGTCGTTGATTGGCAATGCATCGCTTGGAGGAACTTTAATGGCCGATGCTCTTGGGTTTGGCAATGACTTCAGTGCAAAACAGGTCCGCGGTCTTATCGCGCTGGTCATGGTACTCGGTGCTACCGTCGCGATCGCTTTTGGAAGTCTCCCTATTCAGCTAATGATCTTTGCGCAGAGCATCACGATTTTTGTCGTTCCGTTTATCGGTATAGCACTGTATCTCATTGCCAACGACGAAAAGATTATGAAGCAGCACACGAATAACGCGACGGCGCGTGTTTTGGGAGCGCTGGGGCTGCTGATATTGGTAGGCCTTGCGATCAGTAATTTTAAGACGTTGTTTCTTAAGTAGTCCTTGTCAGACTCGACCAAATTGTTCAGACCCATGGTTGACGAAATCCGAAAGCACGCCGAAGCAATACATGGCGACATCGTAACGATCCGCCGGCATCTTCACAAACATCCCGAGCTTTCCTTTCAGGAATACGAAACAGCGGCGTTTGTGAAAAGCCAGCTCGATTTGCTGGGCATTCGGTGGCGCGCGGTTGCCAATACCGGGATACTGGCCGAGATCACAGGGGAATTGCCTTCCCATACGGTGATCGCTTTGCGTGCCGATATGGATGCTTTGCCGATTAATGAGCAGAATGACGTGCCGTATGCTTCCGTTCATCCGAATATCATGCACGCCTGTGGCCACGATTTCCATACCGCCTCCCTTCTGGGTACGGCTCGTATACTCACTTCGATGAGAAGCAAGTTCGGTGGGAAGGTCAAGTTGTTTTTTCAGCCGGGTGAGGAGGTCATTCCCGGAGGCGCTACGCACATGATTCGCGATGGCGTGCTGGAGAATCCAAAGGTGGACGCGGTCATTGGCCAGCACGCGATGCCCCATCTCGAAGTAGGAAAAATTGGCATCCGAAAAGGCAAGGCGATGGCTTCAATGGATTCGATATTTGTTCGTGTCATCGGGCGTGGCGGACACGGGGCGCAGCCGCATGCCAATGTCGATCCCGTTGTTATTGCATCGCATATTATCCTTGCCCTTCAGCAGATCGTCAGCCGTATGGCCCATCCGGGTGACCCCACTGTTCTTTCATTTGGTAAGGTGATCGCCAATGGCGCGATAAACGTCATTCCGAACGAAGTGCTAATGGAAGGAACATTTCGCGCAATGAATGAAACCTGGCGCGAAGAAGCACATAGGCGCATGACCAAGATGGCAACTGAAATTGCCGAAAGCATGGGAGGACGCTGTGAGTTCAATATTCAGCGAGGATATCCCTTTCTCATTAATAACGAGAAACTGACCGATCAGGTCAGACAGTGCGCGGAAGAGTATGTCGGCGCCGACAACGTCGTGGAGCAGGATATTTGGATGGCGGCGGAGGATTTCGCCTATTACAGCCAGCAGGCCGACGCCTGCTTCTATTTCTGCGGTGTCGGAAATCAGAAGAAAGGAATAGGCTCATCTCTTCATACACCGACCTTTAATATTGACGAGAGCGTGCTTACGCTAAGCACCGGCCTGATGACCTATATCGCCCTGAAACGGCTGGGGAATTAGATTTTTTGGAAAAAAGATTCAAAATTTCCCGCCATATAATTTGCTGTTGACATAGGGTTGTCACGGGGGCGGTTGATCTTTGAACAGATCATTCAGCAACCTAAAAAGCAACACTATGGAAAGTAAAATCATGGAATCTGCGACAGCAAAGCCAAACAGCCTGTTCATGACCACTGAGGCATTTCGCAAACACTGGCAGGGTCACCGACGGCTCACTCGCCGTGTTATCGAAGTATATCCCGAGGACAAGCTCTTTACTCATTCAATAGGAGGCATGCGCCCTTTCGGTCTGCTCGTCATGGAGCTGATACACATCGCTGCTCCGGGCGTTAAGGGTATCGTTACCCGGCAGTGGTCTACGTTTCAGGAGGTTGAAAAAGCGTATCCTACGCCGAAATCCAAGGAAGAGCTTCTGCGCATGTGGGACCGGTCGACTGAGCAAATTGATTCGCTGTGGCCTCACATAACTGAAGAGCGTTTGCAGGAGGTCGATAAGATTTTCGACCAATGGGAAGGACCTGTTCGCTGGGGACTGCTCTACTTCATCGACAATGAAATCCACCACCGCGGACAAGGGTATGTCTACCTTAGATCGCTCGGTATCGAGCCTCCTCCCTTCTGGGACCGTAAGGATCCGGACTGAGACCGCAGTAGCAGGCAGACTTCCTGTCTGCTATTCTTCTTTCCAAAGGGAGATCAGATGATCAGCGATGCCTTTTTCTTCCTCCACAACGAGTAGGCTATCGGTAGCGTCGTTAAAATCATAGGATTTTCTGATGATGTCGAGGTCGGCCTGTATGTCTGTCGAGCCTGCCTTCGCATTTCCATCGAGCGGACGGATGAGAGCGAGTGGTCTCGGCGCCAGCGAACCGGCAAGATCGGGTAAATCGTAGTCCTGCAGCTGTCCTGCGACAGCTCCCATAATGAAGGGAGAGTGATACTCGCGACTGCTGACGAGGGAACGATAGGATGCGAGGGGCTCCAGGAGAGCCACGGCTTTGACACGCGTGTCGAACGCAGTTGCATACAGCATGGCCGGACTCATTTCCCTAATACCTACTCCGTAAATATTCCGAGCTCCGTTTTTCTGAGCGACATCCACAAGACGGCTAATGTCAGCCGCATGAATTCCGACCACACTTCGGCTTATGAGGATGGAGCTGTACCAGATGTTGTGTGATACGCCCCCCATGTAGGCATCGCCGTTAAAGTCGCCGTTCCCGTTTTCACCGACGCCGGGCAGATCAGGTGCGATAACTTCAAATCCATTCCTGACCAGTTTCTCGAGTTCGCCACCGATCTCGGCGTGTGCCGATTTACTTTCAGGGTGTAAGTAGAGGAGTGTGGTTCCTTTCGTTTTTTCGGGTACAAACCGCAGGTAGGGTATAACGTAGTCTCCCTCCCCTTCGATAAAATACTTTTCGATAGAATAGCCTTCACGCACGACTCGTCCGGTAAAGACAGGAGAGGGTTGCATTTCCGGTTTTCGATAACCTGACCGTTGTATTGCCTTTTCTTTTACTGCGGAAAGGTGTGTATTGAGGTCTGACCGGCGTATTTCCACGGCCTTCAGGATTTCTTGTGCTTCCTGTAGATTCAGGGTGAAGATCGTTTCACTTTTCATCGCCGATACCTGCCCGGTCGGCGTGACCCTCAACTCTTCTGGTGACAAGAGCTCAACGGGTTCGTCCGTAGGGTCTCCGGGATTGACCAAATGTTTTTGAAAGAATTCATAGAGCGCCTCCCGGTTTTTCGTGGTAGGTGCATGTCCCGCGTCGTCTTCGCACATGCCGAAGTTGTCACCGGCGTTAAATGCCTTGTACATACGACTAACTTCCACCGCCGTTTCACGGGCTCCCTGAATGCTGAAGAAGTCGCCCGTCGTCGTAATCATCAGGGCCGGTTTGGGGGCTCTGACCATTAGCAAGTCGCCGTGATCAATACCAAGAGAAAGACCACCGGGAAGGTTTTGTTCGGCGTCTTGTGGACCGATGGATTCGAGTAGACGCTTGAAGGACGTGATGTAGCACTCAGGCGCGACTGCCTTTATACGTTCGTCAAAGGCGGCGATGTACGCCGATTGCGTCCCACCTCCTGAACGGCCCGTGATGCCGATGCGGTTAACATCGACCTCTTTTCGGGAGAGCAGGTAATCGACGGCCCGAATCCCATCCCAAATCATGTGTCGCGCCTGGGAGCTTCCCGTAATGAACGCTTGCGAGCCCGGATAGGAGTGTTCGGCAGTAGACCCGCCTACGGTCGACTT
>CAZHIQ010000018.1:0-19968 GCA_964532595.1 uncultured Roseivirgaceae bacterium | reverse complement strand
TATCCTTTTTTGACGCGCTTCACGAGGTCGTTCCAGAGTTTCACCTGGCGTCCCATTTCAGCAACCGTGTCGTCGGGCTGCGACGTACACTCCCACAAGCACCATCCATCGTACTTCATTTTAACCAACTCGCGCGTAAGATCTTCATAGGGGTAGTTTCCGCTGTCGAGTTCGTGAATGTGAATGGTATCGCCCAGACGGTCTTTAATAAGATTAAAGTTGTAATGGAATCCTTCGCCGATAAGGTCGGTCGGGTTACAGTTCCAGCACACGACTACGTTGGGATGATCCGCGATGTCCATGATCGCTTTCATGTTCGGCAACTCCTGTGTCTCCCGGCCGTGAACTTCGACGCGGATTTTTTGATTGTAGTCGGCGGCGAATTTTCCGAGCTCATTGAGCGATCGTCCTATCTGCTCGATCGTTTTTTCACGCGGTACATCCTTGTGGAATCGGTTGGGCTTTACTTTTACCCCTGTACCCCCGATATCGTGGCTAAGGATAACAAGTTTACGTCCGAAATCCATGTGTTGCTTGAGTACCTGGGGATCGGGACTGTCAAATTCGACGTTTGATCCGTATCCAACAAATGTCACACGGCTATTGTCGAAGAGGTTCTTTACTTCTTTACGCTGTGCCTTTGTGAGCGTAGGCTCAACGTTGTGTTTGTGCTCTGTGCGCAATTCGACACCGAGCATGCCGGCTTTCTCGCAATTGCGGATGATTGTCGGAACATCCCAGTCTTTTCCCCACTGATAGGTTACTAGCCCTGGCTTCATACCCGACTTCTTCGCCATCGCAAAGAGTTGCTGTCCCGGAAGCATCAACGTCAACGCCGAGGCTGTGGCAGTCTTCAGAAATTCTCTTCTTTTAGTCATGATTGTAGAGGTTATGAAAGAAATGCGTGGGATATGGAAGTGAGTCTAAAATATTGTGATAGTGGCGCAGATCAAATAGCATCTGGATATGCGGACTTATCGCATGACAAAGGGTGCGAAAACGCCGACTTATGTGTATTTCACGGGATCGATGAAACGTGCTGCTGCCTGATCAAGGTAGAGGAAGCACTGTTCGTGTTGCCGGAGAATGGAGGCGGGATAGAGATTACTCACTGGCTGTTCCAATGTGTTTTTAACAGCGTTTGCTTTCCGTTCGTCGGGTACTGAACAGATGATGTGTTTCGACTTCATGATCTGTTTGACTGACATGCTAATGGCCTGTGTCGGTACGTCGTCAAGTGTCGGAAACCAGCCTTCGCCCATTTGTTGGCGACGGCAAGCTTCGTCAAGGTCGACCGTGATATAGGGTTCCTCCGTATCGAAATCGGCTGGAGGATCGTTAAACGCGAGGTGGCCGTTTTCGCCAATACCGACCAGCGCCACGTCAATTGGGTGCTCGGCAATAGCACGCCCGAGTTCATCCCGGGTGCGGTCTACGTCTCCTTCTCCGTTAATCAGGTAGGCTTCCTTCAGCGAAGGTACTTTCGCGATAAAGCGCTCCTTTAGATATTTTCTGAAGCTGGCCGGATGCGTCTCGGGAAGCCCGATATACTCGTCCAGATGAAACATACGGACCTTGCTCCAGTCGATACCCGGCGCGGCAATCAGATTCTTGAGTGTTTCAAACTGGCTGGTCCCGGTGGCCAGAATAATGTTCGCTCTCCCTTGTTTGTCGATGGTCTGGCGAATAAGCTCGGCGGCGAAAGCTCCGGCCGCAACACCAAGCGATGCGGGATCAGCAGCAATGTGAATCTTCATATTGTTCAGGATATAGGTAAGGAGATGAATGACAGTATCACCGGAGGAAGTGATACTGTCATGATGTGTGTTATTCGCCTGCGAGCAGAACTTTCGTATTTCCTCCCTGCGACAACGAGATGTCTACGGGTTGGTTCTGCTTCCACGATCCGGAGGTAAAGTCCGGGATGTCGAGGGCCTTCGACCGATTAGCCACCGATTGTTCGCTAAGCGGAATAACCGCGCTCCATGCCGCTGCGTCATAGACATCCATATCAAGAGGTAAGCCATTGCGCAGGCAGTCGATTAAACGCCAGTCCATCAGAAAGTCCATACCACCGTGGCCGCCGACTTTCTTGGCTAGCTCTCCGACTCTTTTCACGATCGGAGGTGCATACTTTTCTTCCAGCTCTTTGAACTCAGCATCGGAAATCCAGCCTTCATGGCTGCGAGAAATCTTCGGTTGCGGGTACTTGAGTGCGGTACCCTTTGTTCCGCTGACAAGATGGATACGCGAATAGGGACGGGGCGATGTAACGTCGTGCTGCATCATCATCGTTTTCCCGTTGACCGTGCGAATTGTTGTTGTGTTGATGTTTCCGCGATACTTCTTGTTCGCGTAGGGTTTATAGAAATCATCTTTGGCCGCGAGTTCGTTCGCCTTGTCGGCCATCATGAAGTCGTTGCTGGACATCGAGACCAGGTAATCCATACGGTCACCACGGTTAACATTCAGGACCTGCGCGATAGGGCCGAGGCCGTGCATGGGATAAAGGTTTCCATTGCGCATGTTTTCCTTCAATCGCCACATGTTGTGGTAACCGTTCTTATCGAAATTGTGGGTGATCAGTTCGTGAATGTAGGCACCCTCACCATGGATGATTTCTCCGAAGAATCCCTGGCGGGCCATGTTGAGGACGAGCAGTTCAAAGAAGTCGTAGCAACAGTTCTCCAGCATGATGCAATGCTTGCGCGTACGCTCCGATGTTTCAACGAGCTGCCAGCACTCATCGATAGTCTGGGCGGCGGGGATTTCCGTTGCGGCGTGAATATTGTTTTCCATCGCGTAAACCGCCATGGGGGTATGCAGCTTCCAGGGGGTGGCGATGTAGAGCAGGTCGATCTCATTGCTTTCGCACATGCGTTTCCAGTCGTTCTCACCCGCGGTGTACAATTTCGGGTTGTGAGGAGTGTTTGCAAGCATTTTCCTGGCCTCCTCGGCACGCTCGGGCCTTACATCGCACAGCGCCTTGATCTCTACGCCCTCGATCTGGCTCATGCGCTTTACCGCGGCGGGACCGCGACTGCCGAGACCGACGAATCCTACCCGCACAGTCTCAAGTTTGGGTGCGGCATAACCACACATATTGAAGTGCTTCCGGCGTCGCTGAGCTTCTGCGTGTTGTTCAGCCTTTGCCGGAATCCACGCCGCTGCTCCAGCAAGTCCGATACCGGCCACACCCGACGCCTTGAGGAAATCCCTCCTGTTGCTTTTCATAATTATTCTTATTACTGGTTAGTGTAAATGATGTGCGCTAAAGTTATTGATTCACCCCAACAATTCAACGGCAATTGTGATGGAAGGAGCGACCACGGCGACTATCGCAGCCACTGATCGAACCATTCGAATGCTTCTTTTTGCATGGCACGGTCAAACTTATGACGTCCCGGATAGAACGATCCGCGATAGCGATCTAAGGCGTTTGCCTTATTGAAAGTCTCCCTCAGGATGTCATCGGCGCGCTTCATCTCCGGTAGCGTGTACAGGGCGTCGTGTTCATCGTTTTGGACAAGGGTAGGTAAAGGCGCCCGCAGACCGAGTATTTCAGGAAAGTCAAGCGCGGGCGGCACACCCGGAATGTACGTCATCCAGGTGTGGGTCCATGATTTGTTCAGCGCGAAATCTTTCCAGGTCGACATAAAGCCCACACAAACCGCACACTTTATCCGCGGGTCAAGCCCTCCCATCATGACGGTACGCAATCCGCCACCCGACAGTCCGCCGCAGCCAATCCGGGTGTTGTCAACATCCGGACGGCTGCAGAGAATATCGAGCGCCACCCGGTCTTCAGCGAAAAAGACACCCGGCCAGGTCATGCCCGCGCTGAGCAGCGACTTCGCCATAATGTGCTCATGGTTACTCGCCCAGGCGTTGTAAGCTTCAATGGTTTCTGGTTGTTCGCGGTTTTCGTCGGGTACGCCACGGCGGATTTCGTCGGGTACATCGCTGAGATGGACACGGCGACTTGCGAAGGTAAAGGCGTCGGATATAAGAACGGCATAACCACGTCGGGCAACTTCGTTGGCCCAGGCCGTCCCTTCATAATACCATTCCTGATGGTCTTTCATCAGGGGGTGCTGGTCGGCGCGGGTACGCGTGATCTTCTCAATTCCGAAGAACTTGTTTCCTCCGTGGTCGTGAAAAGCCAGGATGCCGGGAAGTTTGCCAACCGCATTGGCGGGTTTGAGCAGCAGGGCCTGAGTGGGACGACCATAGGGCAACGACCAGGTAAGTTCTTCGACGTGGAGGTCTTCGAACGTCCATTGCCCTGCAACCCTGACAGTGGGGAGCGGTCCGACTGGAGGGACAGCCATTTTTTCCAGCACGAATTTGCGCGTCTCTTTTGTCCATTCTTCCACTTGGCGGTAGGCGTTACTCCGGAAGGAACGCGGAGGCGTGTCCTTCATGTGACTTACTGCCCAGGGGCCATAGGGACCGATGATTGATTTGTCGGTGGGATTCATGCGTTGTATCATTTCTGATGATGGGAGAAAGTCGTCCATAGCGTTAAGGCTCGAAGCTGTTCCAGCCAGCAGAGTTCCTGCGCTCAGGCCTTTGATGAAATTTCGACGATTGAAGCTCATGTCATTGTTTATTCTTCGTCCAGGTCATCAGAGGCAAAGCTGATAACCCTGTTGATGGCGAGGTTGTTTTTTCCGTATTCACGGAAGTAACGGGCCAGTCGCTGCTTGTTTGCATCCGGGGCTTGCGCGAGTTCGTCCAGCGTGAATGCGTGGTTTTGCATATCGCTGAGCGGAAGCTCTACCCGCACAAGCACGCTGCGCCCACCAATGGGATCAAATGCGGTGGACACACCTGTGAATATGCCCTGGATAACGGCGGGGCTACGCCGCGTGCCTACCTTGTATACGTGGTAAAATGATTTGTATTCGCGGGAAACCAGGTGGACAAACAGGCAGCCTTGCCGAATTTCCGGCTCGCCTTCGTAGACCAATGAAGGACCGGTCATTCGCATAAGCAATTTTTCTCCCGTCTCCAGGATGGTTACCGGAGATTGAAATACAAGTCCCCGCGATGAATTTTGCCGGACATAGAGGTAGTAGTTCCCCAGCAAACTCTGGAGTTGTTCATTGGCCGGGCGTTCGAAAAAGGCGACCATTCCAGCGGCGTGAGGAAAGCCAAGGTAGCGAGCCACCGAGTTGAGTTGCGCGTCGCGCAGGCTTAGTTCATGGTCGTCCGACAGGTCTCTTATCTCATAAAATATCTTCTTGTACAGATAGTCTTCTGAAATGCCACCGATTTCGGAGGCCATATTCCGCAATCCGCTGCGATCGAGCGATTCGCCCGTTTTTTCCGAGAGATGCGAAAGCATGCGTCGGAGATGGCGCACATTCACTTTCATACAGACAAGATATGCAAACAGGGAACAATTCGGGAAAACAAGGGAAAAATCGGGGAACACAAGGCCAGGGGACGGTTCTTCCCGGGCCTCTCCGCAGGGACATCTTTGCATGTGTCTTTTGAAGACCGCATTGTGTTTAAAGTCCCTTTCTGAGCCCGACCCCTCGGGGGTTGGGCGCAGGGGAGGGTACACAATGCAAAGAAACGTAAACCCACTTTAAACACTAGCACAATGAAGAAAACACTGAAAAAACTGTCTCTCGGTCTGGCTTTCGTCCTATTCTTTTTTGCATCAGCTTGTAGCGAAATTGATGTTACGCCGCAGAGCGGAGGCGAAGACGACGATACGCCCATCATTATTCCCCCGAAGCCGAGGCCGAACAGTGTCACTGATTCCCTGCAGATTGGATAATAACCTTACACGATTGAGGCCGGCGAATTCACGCCGGCCTTTTTTTGTTATTTTTATGCCGGATTTTACCGATATTTCTTTCTTCTACAAGAAAAAAGGTGGTTTGGCGCTTTCTCACCCATTATTTATTTCTCGCGTTAAGTTTTTCGGCGGTTACAACCGCCGGGGGCGCGCCGTTGCCGCAATCAATTACAAATCCGGAGCTGGCAACTGATACTTTGTCGCTTCACCTGCTTGAAAGGGGCTATGACTATCTTTCCCGTCGCGTTTATGACAGTGCCCGTGTAACCTATCTGAAGGCACTTCACCATGCTCGGATAGTTCAACGCGATGATCATATTGCTCAGGCGCTGAACAATCTTGGCGTTATATACTTTCAAAGCGGGCACCTGGACAGCAGTATATATTACTACGACCAGGCCGCGGGTCATTATCGAAGATCACAGGATTCAACCATGTTGAGCAGTGTCATGGTCAACCTGGGGATTCTCTACAAAGAGAAGGGGCTATACGAGAAGTCGCTGGGTTACCTGCTAGAAGCTTCGCATCGGCTAGAGAAAGGTCCGGCATCCACCCACCTGGCCTCGGCGTACAATACGATGGGAAATGTCTACTCCCGGATTGGCGACCTGAATTCGGCATTGAATTACCACTACAAAGCTCTTGAAGTTCGGCAGACGCTGAAACTTGATCAGGCCGTTTCGTCTTCTTATAACAACATCGGGAACGTGTACAATGCGTTAGGATTGTATGATAGCGCGCTGGCGAACTATCGCCGAACACTTACTATCAGGCGCTCGTTTGGCGACAAGGGAGGGGAGGCCGTGGCCCTGAACAACATTGGTGAGGTCATGCTTCGAAGTGGAAAGCTGAATGAGGCAGAAAGTTTCCTTCAGCAGGCACTCGCGATTCGGCTCAGTACTAACGACCGGATTGGACAGATCAACGCGCGCATCAACCTTGCTGACGTTCATATCCAGCGCGGTCAAATCAATGATGCAGACAAGGAATTAAAAGTAGCCGAGGCGATGGCGACATCCCTGCAGCTGCTTGAGCAACTGAAGGACATTTATAACCTCAGGGTGGTTCTTCACAAGAAGTCAAACCAACCGGATGCGGCATTGGCCTATAGTGAGCGTCTTCTCGTTGTGAAGGACAGCATCCTCAACCGCGAAAAAGCGCAGTCGCTCGCGGAAATGCAAACCCGATACGAGTCGCTGAAGAAGGAAGACCGTATCGCTCTTCTTGAAAAGGAAGGATTACTCCGCGCTGTACAACTCGAGCGGAAGAACTTACTGGTACGGATGCTGGCTGTAGCCGTGGTTCTTGTACTTGTCATCGTCGGCCTGGTTTACCACAACTTCCGTGTTGTACGGCGCAACAAAAAGCACATTGAACTCCTGCTCCGTGAACTTCATCACCGTGTCAAAAACAACCTTCAGATCCTCTCGAGTCTTCTCAGCCTTCAGTCACAGCAGCTGACGGACGATACAGCCATTCGGGCGGTAAAGAGCAGCGAAAGCAGAATTAACGCCATGGCGTTGATTCACCGAAAGCTCTACACCGTAGATCAAAACAGAACTGTCGACATAAAAGAGTATATCACGGAGTTGATACAGTACCTGGTGTATTCATACGGTTATCACGAAAAGAACTTCAAACTCGACCTGGAAATAAAGGAAATCAGCATCGATGTCGACAAGGCGATTCCCCTCGGGCTTATTCTGAATGAGTTGATAAGTAATGCATTCAAACATGCCTATGCGAACCAACCCAACCCGAGGCTGGCGATAGATCTTGGTTTTCCCGACGTAAATGCCCTGAATATTCGCATACGGGATAATGGCGCGGGGATGCCCGTTGTTGACGAGAAGCAACGGAAGACCTTCGGTATGAAGATCGTTAACACGCTCATCAAGGAGCTCAAAGGAAGTCTGAACGTCAACACCGACAACGGTACGACATACGAACTCAACATCCCCATCTGACATGAGCAAGATCAGCGTATTGGTTGTTGAAGACTCGGCTCTCATCGCGGAGGATATTGCCAGCAAACTGGAGCGTCATCACTTTGAAGTCGTGAACATTTGTGAAAGTGGGGAGGAAGCGCTCGTCTATCTTGAGGCAAACCGCCCAGATCTTGTTCTTCTTGACATCAGGCTTGCGGGTGCGTTGGATGGTATTTCTACGGGGTATATGATCCAGGATCGCTTCCAGTTGCCGATCATCTACCTGAGCGATCTCGCCGATGCGGCTACGGTAAACCGGGCGAAGCAGACACGTCCGGCGAACTATCTGACGAAACCTTTCAACGAAGCAGATCTGGTTCGGGCGATCGACATCGCGTTCAGCAATTATTCATATGAGACGCGAACCCCCCGCGCCTCGGCCCGCGTGGGTCATATCTTTGTTAAGAGCGACAACACCTTTGTAAGAGTCGAGCTGAAAGATATCCTGTACCTTCACGCCGACCGGTCGTATTGCAGTATCGTTACGGAAGACAAAACGTTCATGCAATCGGTGAGTATGAGTCACGTCTATGAGCAGATCAACCACCCCGATTTTGTTCGCATTCACCGGTCCTATGTGGTGAACATTCAAAAAATAACGGCTATCGACGGCAATGTCGTGCGGATTGGCAAGCACGCGCTTGAAATGAGCAAGTCGCTGCGCGAAGGGCTGATGAGTCGACTGACATTTCTCAAGTAGTCGGAAAGAAATTTGTGTTGTTCGGAAACTGAATTTGCCCAGGGCGCTCGCATTGTGTTTTTTGATTGGTTAAACACAAAAACACAATGCGGACACACAACTACGAGTATGATGCTTTTATCTCTCACGCGGTTGAGGATAAAATCCCGATTGCCAACGAACTATGCGCCCGGCTGGAACAGGCAGGCCTGCGGGTCTGGTATTCCGGCAAAGAACTGGGCATCGGTGACAGCATCGAGAAAACAATCGAAAGGGGCCTGAATCGCTCGCGCTACGGAATCGTGGTGCTGAGCCCAACCTACCTGGCCAAGAACTGGACGATTCGCGAATTCTACACCCTGCTGGCGAAAGAAATTGAGGACAGGAAAGTCATTTTGCCTGTGCTTTACAACGTGACGCCCGATGACCTCAAAGAGCGTGATCTCCATATGGCCGACCGGTTTGCTGTGAACGCCGATTTAGGGCTCGAATACGTTGTAGACCGTTTGGTACGCGAGATTCGGAAACCGGAGTTGCGCAAGCCCAGGAAGGCCTGGTTGTCGGGCGTTTGGGCGATGCTGGCCTTTTCCCTGGTAGTAAATCTTCTGTTTCTCGCCCGTGACATGGGTTTTCGTCCCCAGTCGTATCCTTCCCAGATCACTCCTGCGGGTTTTGTTTTTACAGGTGACCGATCACAGGCGCATCCTTCTACGGACACCCCGATTACGATTGTCCTTCAGGTGTCACCCGCCGAAGCTGCGCGCTTGTACCGCGAAATCCTTGGGGATGTAGCCAGGGGAGCGGCTTCCTCAGATGCGGGAGGGAGTTGGAATGAGATGGCGCTGGGCACGTACCCGGTCAACTGATGGTAGTTCGAAAGGGTTCGAAAGCCAATGAGGTCTATTGGGAAAGAATTTAGGGCTGTTGGGAAAATAAACCTTCAAATGCCTTAAGAATACCCTTTCTTTATTTCATAAGGAATTATGGGAGACCCTCCTGTTTTGTTGGGGTTGCCAGGGGGAGCGGAGACCGGAAGGGCTTACTGGTCCCGCCCCATGGCACGCCCACAGACAGGGACTTCCCGCTGCCTAACCTGAATGTGAAATGGATGTGCTGAAAGACATACTGGACAATCTGAGCGATGCGGTTACGCTTGTTGACGCTCACGGCAGGATTGTCCTCTTTAATACAGAGGCTGAGCGAATTCACAAGGCCATCTGCACCACGCCCCTTTCCACAGGCCTTTCTTTCCTTGATATTCAGGCACCTGAGCGCAGAAAAGACATCGAAGAAATCCTGGAAACCGTTGGTCGCCAACTCAAGGCGGTCAAGAATTTCGGCGAACACCGTACCGAGGAGGGAAAGAGTGTTTATGTCGAACTCAACTTTGTCCCGATTGTTGGTCCCGACCAGAATTTACGCTTCATTAATATCGTTGCGCGTGATATTACGGATCGCCAGATATTTGAACGAAAGTTGCGTGCGGCGACCAGCGACATGCAGAAGGTTCTTGACCAGGCGTATGCCGTTGTTATCCATATCGACTCCCGTGGCTATGTGGTCGAATGGAACGAACATGTTGCCGGCGTGACGGGATGGAGTAAGCAGGATATTTTGTCGCGGCGATTACCTGAAGTATTGTTGGATGAGGGGGACGAGGGCAAGTTCGATGTGTTGATGAATGAGATCTTCGCTAATCACACCATAGGTCAGTTTGAACTACCCGTCCGTACCCGCGCCGGAGGGCAGGCGACGCTCGCTCTTAGTGCAACGCCGAGGGTGAACGCTAATGGTAAAGTGATCGGCGCGACGCTGGTCGGACAAGATATTACCGAACTTCTTGCCGGTAGACGATTGCTTGCTGAACTCAAAGGCAAGCGACTCACTCGAAAAGCGGAGGAACCCATCAGAAAGGAGCAGATCACCGACTTGAAGTCACACTTCATCTCAATTGCTTCGCACGAATTCAGAAGCCCTCTCTCTTCTATCGATTACGCGACCAATTTTATCAAGCAGAACGCCGGGAAAATCGGCCGTAAAAAGCTCAGCGAAAAGGTCGCCGTAATCGAGAAGCACGTAAACTACATGAGCCACCTGCTCGAGGATGTGTTAAACTATAGCAGTGGTGAACACGAGAGGATAAAGGTAATTACCGAAGAGGTTTGTGTACAGACTTTTATAACGGAAGCTGCTGAAGAGGCGGCCGCGGCGTGTCGCCATTCTCATGAAGTTCTGGTATGCGCCAAGAATCCGGGAACGATTAGAACTGACCGCAAGCTATTGCGAAACATTCTCTCAAACTTGTTGGCCAACGCGATAAAGTTTTCACCCGGTCACAAACAAATAAACCTTAACGTGTGGCGCGATGAGGAAGCCATCACGTTTGAGGTTGCTGATCGCGGAATAGGCATACCGGCAGACGAAAGAGATGCCATCTTCGAACCTTTCTTCCGGGGAAAGGCGGTAAACGATATTCAGGGTACGGGGCTCGGGCTTTCCATTGTAAAGCGAGCGACCGGACTCTTAAACGGAAACTTAGTTGTCGACAGTGTGGAAGGGGCAGGGACAGTGTTTAGGGTAACGATTCCGCACGGTGAAACAGGAAGTGTATGATCAATATCATTATTGCGGATGACCACCGCCTGGTTCGTGAAGGTGTATCCGCCATGCTGCGGAAAAACAAGGAAATTAAAATTCTTGGCGTTGCCAGTACCGGCGAGGAAGCGGTAAACCTCGCCCGCGAAAAACAGCCCGACGTCGTTCTTATGGACATACTCATGCCGGGGATGAACGGTATCGAGGCGTCCCGATGGATTAAAGACCTCGACGATAGCGCGCGGATTATCATCCTGTCGATGGAAATCAATCGCGATTACGTGACCGCTGCCATGCGCTCGGGCATTGATGGATATCTTCCGAAAGACATCGGATATGACACCCTGACCGATGCTATTCAGCGTGTTTATAACGGCGAACGCGTATTCCACAGCGCAGTGGAAAAACTTGTGCTGGAGGACGCTTACACGGAAAGTAAGAAGGTGCCCGCCGAAAAGAAGGTGGTGGTAAACAGCCTTACCAAGCGTGAAAAGGAAGTCCTTACGTTGGTCGCAGGCAATAAATCAAATCGCGAGATAGCCCAATTGTTGGGTATCAGTGTGAAGACAGTGGAGACACATCGTTCGCACATCCTGATTAAACTAGGTCTCAACAATAATGCGGAGATGATGCGCTACGCTGTAAAAAACTGTATTGTTTCCGTACCGGTCAGTATGGCGTCCTAAGAAGTTTAAAGCATGAAAACGTATTACAGTGGCAAGGGAATTACATCGCTTTTTATTGTGCTGCTGTTCCTTTGCCTGATCATTTACTCCCTCGTCTACGGTGTCTGACTGCTGACTCAACTTTTTGACAGCGAGGCAGAAGACTGAAATTCCTATATTTACCGGTACTAACACCAAACCGTTTTTCTATGGATCGCGCCAGTTTACATTGGGGCGTACTTCTTTGTGCGCTCCTCTTTGCAGCCTGTTCTCCTGAACCTCGTCAGGATGAATTGGGGGCATCGACTATTTCCCAGGAAAGATTTGAAGAGCATGTACGGGTACTGGCCTCCGATGAGTTTCAAGGCCGGATGCCGTTCACGGAAGGCGAAAGGAAAACGCTGGCCTATCTGGAGGAACAGTTCAAGGAAATCGGGTTGGAGCCCGGGAACGGATCTTCCTATCTGCAGGAAGTGCCCCTCGTCGAGATCACGCCGACTGCTGATTCGGTGATGCATATTAAAGCGTCCGGGCAAGCCCTGGCGTTAAGAGGCCTTCATGATTATGTCATCAATTCCCAGCGGACCCAGGAAGAAGTTCGCTGGGAAAATGTTCCGATGGTATTTGCCGGATTCGGGGTGGTTGCTCCTGAATATGATTGGAACGACTACGATGGCCTGGATGTCAAGGATAAGATTGTCATTGTACTTGTCAATGATCCCGGTTTTGGTGGTGACGACAGCACTTTCTTCAAAGGAAATACGATGACCTATTACGGGCGCTGGACCTACAAGTTTGAAGAAGCTGCGCGTCAGGGGGCAAGAGGCTGCCTGGTGGTGCACAATACTGTTCCGGCGGGCTATCCGTTCCAGGTGTTGCAGGCAACATGGAACTCTGCCCATCTTTATCTCGATCCCAGAGGATCGGACGCTTATGTACCCGAGGCCGTGGGATGGATTGCGAAACATGCGGTGGATCGCGTTTTCTCCGCCGCCGGCCTTGACTTCAATCAGTTGCAGTCGCAGGCCCGTAAAAGGGGCTTCAAAGGGATGCCGATCAACGCCACGGCCAGTTTCTCGATGGATCTGGACGTTCGATTCGACAAGTCGTTCAACGTGATTGGTAAAATAACGGGGAGCAAACGACCGGATGAATACCTGATTTACACGGCTCATTGGGACCACCTGGGTATCGGCCGGAAGGATGCAGAAGGTGATAGTATTTACAATGGTGCACTCGATAATGCGAGTGGTACGGCAGGGCTATTGGAAATTGCCCGGGCATTTGCCACCCTTAAAGAAAAGCCGGAGCGCTCCGTTGTTTTCCTCGCTGTAACGGCGGAAGAGCAGGGCTTGTGGGGGTCGGCATGGTATGCTGAAAACCCTGTTTACGATGTTCGGAAGACAGTGGCTAACATCAACATGGACGGCATAAACCCTTACGGTAGGATGAAGGACGTGATGGTCGTAGGCAGCGGACAGTCAACACTCGAAGATATTCTCCGGGAAGAGGCGGAAAAGGTGGGGCGTTACGTAGTTCCCGATGACGAGCCCGAAAAGGGATTCTACTTCCGCTCCGACCACTTCAATTTTGCACGTGTGGGCATTCCGGCCCTTTATCTGAAGACGGGTAGTGATTTCGTTGGGAAAGGTATCGACTACGGTCAGCAATTGAAGTCGACTTATACGCAAAAGTACTATCATCAGCCTTCCGATGAGTTCAGACCCGATCGAATGAACTTTGAAGGGGGGATCGAAGACCTCCGGTTGTTGTTTTCAGTTGGGCGCCGGGTAAGTCATGAAACATCGTGGCCCGAGTGGAAAGAAGGATCGGAATTCAAGGCCACACGCGAGGCATCACTGGAACAGCCCCAATAGTTAGTTGGCAATAACGACCTCGGGAAGTTCCCGGTGCTTCCGTAGCGTAAAGTAGAACGTCGATCCCTCGCCTTCGGAACTTTCGACCCAGAGGAACCCTCCGTTCTGGGTGATGTACTCCCGGCAGAGCATAAGGGCGATTCCCGTGCCCTTTTCGTTCCATGTGCCGGGAGCGCTTTTTGCCCCGGCATTGAAGATCTCTTCACGCATTTCCTCCGACATACCCACGCCGCTGTCGGCGACAGCGAAGACGACGTATTCCTCAGAGGCATGCGAGGTTTTTATAGTTACTGATCCACCGCTGTGAGAAAATTTGATAGCATTCGAGACCAGGTTCCGGATAACGAAGTCAAAGTGAACGGCATCGACATGGACCCGCAGGTCATCCGGTACGGATGTCTCGATGGTGACGTTCTTTTGTCGTGCATAGTCCTCGTTAAGCATAATACTGTTGTTCAGCTGCGCGCGAACGTCAACAATTTGCTGGTGAAGACGGATACCTTTCAACTGGCGGCGTCCCCAGGCCAGGAGGTTGTCAAGGGTCTCGAGTGTAATGGATGCCTGATGCCGGAGTTTGTCAATAATATCCTGCTCTTCCGCCGATGGGTTCCGCATCGATAAGAGGCCGAGCAGGCCAATAACCCGGCCTAGCGGGGCGCGGAGATCGTGCCCCAGTATGGAGAAAAGCTTGTCCTTGATTGCGTTCGACTCCTTCAACTCGCGTTGTTTTCGCACGAGTGCGCCGTTAAGACGAAATATCTTTCTGTTGTAGTACCAGATCGTTGCTACCATGGCTAACGCGAGTATCGACACAACGATCATGATGTTGCGCTGCATGATCGACTTTTCGGTGCGCATTTCCAGGCTTCTCATTTCATTTTCCTGGCGTGCCAGTTCCTGTGTAGCGATCAGGTTGGCGATCTCCTTGGCTTTTTGAAGGCTGAATAGGCTGTCTTTGATCGCCTGACGTTTTTCCGTCAGGACGAGTGCGGTATTGAATTCCTTAAGGTCCTTGTGCACATCGATCATCGCCTCGTATACTTCCGTAATCAGCGTCAGGTGACTGATCGACTGTGACATGGTCAGGGCTCGTTCCAGAAGCTCCAGGCTTTGCCGCGGATCGGTCTCCCTGAGAAGTGCGGCGAGGTTTACGAGCGAACGCGCTTCAAGTTCGGGCATGTTGATCTCGCGCGCCGAAGACAGGGCGAGCTGCTGATAATGCCAGGCAGAATCATCCATGTCGATCTTGTCATAAGCCAGTCCTATGCTCGACAGGAGTATGATATGAATTTCAGACACCGGTCCCCCTTCTGTGAAGGTCAATCCTTTCCGGAAGTAACGCAGTGCCGTGTTGAATTCACTGCGCTTGCCGTAGATGACACCGATGTTGTTGAGGAGGGTTGCGCTCGACCTTGCGTCGCCGAAAATTTCATTGAGCTTGGCAGCTTCGAGGTAGTATTCGAGCGACTTGTCGAGGTCGCCGAGGAAGTCATTGACGACGCCGAGTTTTATGTAAGTCTGCATCACTCCGCGCTTACTTCCTGTTTTTTCGAAGAGGTTAAGCGCTTCCAGAAAAAGGCGCATGGCCTCGTCGTATTTTCCCGTCCGGCCCGCCACGACACCGAGGCCATTGGTAGTCTCGGCGATGCCAATCGTATCGCCAACTTCTCCGAAAATCATGCGTGCTTCGGTGTATTGTTCCCGGGCAGTTTCCAGGTGGCCGTGCTGGTCATTTACGGCTGCGAGTGCCAAAAGCATTCGCGCTTCACCCGGGCGGTAGCTGTGTGCCCGGGCCCACGCTAATCCCTGCTGGGCAAAGAATCGCGCTGAATCTTCATTGGAGAATCGATAAGCCCTTACCAGCTCCTGATAGGCCGCGGTCCGGCTCGAATCAGATGTCTCGTTGTCCAGCCGGGCAAGTATCTGCCTTGTGCTCTGAGCATTTACCGTCAGAGGCAGGAGGAGGATGAACCACAGGACATTGGTGTACTTCATCGGAGAATTTCAGACAAACATAGGAATTCTCCCGTACCGTCTTTTATCCGAACGTAGTTATTCCTTACATGGGAGGTGACTTGAGCATTTTCTACAATTACCGACAAGTACTGTTCTGATTTTTCCAATCAGTTCACCTGTTTCCAGGCCTTTTGGATAGCCTCATAGACTGCGTCTCCACGCATAAGAGCTTCCCGTTCCTCCGCCGTAAAGAAGTTCAGCGAGGTACGATCGAGGAGGGTGACGTGCGTTTCACTGATCCCGCCATCGCCATCCTCAACGGATTTTGTCTCAAGTTCAAGGTGCTTTGCCAGAAACTGGTAAACTGCGGCCCGCTTGTTTTTCCCATAATCATGACCTTCTTCCGGAAAGTGTGCCAGCTCGACCTTATTCGAAGCGCCGAAGAGACTGTAAACGTATTGGGCGAAGGGATATTCAACGCTCGGGTTGTTGCGGGTCCAGTCGTTACCGTTCGATACAAGAAGCATTGGCTTCGGGGCGATACTACAAGCAATCTCGATGTTGGTGTGAATGCTTTCGCCCTCCTTGTGGATGGGCATACCGCTTTCGCAAACACATCCGCCGAAGAAGTGGGCCGACGCCATCACTACGGGTACGGATACTTTGATCCTGTCATCGATCGCCGCGAGCAGGAAGGACTGTGTTCCACCGCCCGAGGCCCCCGTTACCGCTACGCGTTTAGGATCCGCTTCGGGAAGTCCAAGTACATAATCCAGGGCACGGATGCTGTTCCAGGTTTGAAGTACCTGAACACGGGGATGGCTGTGGGGGAGTTGATCACTTTCGCCCCAGCCGACCATGTCATAGGCAAAGACAATGGCGCCCATGCGGGCAAACGTTGCCGCGTAATGCTGTATATCGGACATAAATCTTCCATAGTTGTCTTCGTGCGGAAAGTGTCCGTGGGGCGAGAGAATGACGGGAGCGCTTCGTTTCTTCAGCTTGCCGGTGGGCCGGTAAAGATTACCGGTGACATAGAAGCCGGGGAAACTTTCAAAGGCGACCGCCTCGACGGTGTAGCCATCGAGTTCGCGCTTGTTACGAGTACGAGCATTGAGCGGGGTGCGGGACGGCATCGCCTCCAGGTCAAGTCCACGCAGTATACGATTGCGAATAGCGTCAGCCTGCCTCGTCCAGTCACTGCGTTGGTGAATCGTGCTGCGTACGTTTTCAATGTGGGCAGCACCTTGCGCTTCCGAAAAATAATTTCCCTTACACAATCCGGGGCAATCATTCGATTGCGCGAATAGGTGGCCCGTTATCAACAGGGATGTCGCGTAGATGGCTAGTCGTTTCATAGGTCCGGTTTTAATAAAATTACGCCGGCATACCCGCTTTGGCAACACGATCTTACGGATTCGGTATTTCTTATGGGATCAATGGAATACTTGTCTTTAGAAAATATTAGTTGGACGATGGTTTTTTGTATTTTGCACTGGAGAAAGCAATAGGACGAACTCAACCTGTTCCTTTTGACGTTAATAACTTAATCATTGAAGTACCTATGGGGCATTTGCCGGCATTAATCCAGGACCTGGCTTTAATTCTGATTGCGGGAGCTATCACCACCCTGATATTCCGCCGCATACGACAGCCGCTGGTACTGGGTTATATCATAGCCGGCTTCCTGGTAGGCCCCCACTTTCAGTTTTTACCTACCGTCACTGACAACGAAAATATTGAGACGCTCGCCGAGATCGGCGTAATCTTCCTTCTCTTCAATCTGGGTCTCGAGTTCAGTTTCAAGAAGCTTATGCGAGTCGGAGGGGAGGCCTCTATCACAGCGCTTGTCGAAATTATTTTTATCACGGTAGCAGGATACCTCGTTGGCAGATGGATGGGATGGTCTACCATGGACAGCCTGTTCCTCGGGGGGATGCTCGCAAGTTCGTCGACGACGATCATCATTCGCGCTTTTGATGAACTCAACGTGAAGACGAAGCAGTTTGCCCGCATTGTATTCGGCGTCCTTATCGTCGAAGACATTGTGGTTATCCTGCTCATGGTGTTACTTTCGACTATAGCCGTTACCCAGCAATTTGAAGGTGGCGAGATAATCTTTACGGTTGCCAAGCTGCTCTTCTTTCTCGTGCTCTGGTTTATTGCCGGAATCTTTCTTTTGCCGACTTTCCTGCGAAAGACAAAACCTCTTCAGGATAGTGAGACGCTGATGGTGATGTCCATAGGGCTTTGTCTCGGTATGGTTGTCGTGGCTACCAGTGTCGGTTTTTCTGCGGAGTTGGGGGCCTTCGTAATGGGATCCCTCATTGCCGAGACAACCGCTGCGGAGAAAGTTGAACATGTTACCAAATCGGTGAAAGATCTTTTTGGCGCTGTGTTCTTTGTATCGGTGGGGATGATGATCGATCCGCAGGCTATCGTCGAGTACGGGGTGCCCGTCATCGCGGTTACTTTGCTGACACTCGTCGGGAAGCTTTTCAGTACAACCGCAGGTGCGCTGTTGTCGGGGCAGCCGTTGAAGCAGAGCGTGCGGGTAGGGATGAGTATGGCACAGATCGGGGAGTTCGCCTTCATAGTAGCGACATTGGGACTATCGCTGGGGGTGATCTCGGATTTCCTGTTCCCGGTCGCGGTCGGCGCTTCGGCCATCACGACGTTCACTACACCCTATCTGATTAAAGCCTCTGAGCCCTTTTATTACTTCCTCGAACGCGTGTTGCCCGAACGGTTGGTAAATAACTTAAATCGATATTCAGCAAGCACTCAACACATACAAGCTGAGAGCGCCTGGAAGAAGGTACTCAAGTCGTACCTCAACATCGTTGTCCCTAATGGCATCGTATTGCTTGGCTTGCTTTATCTTTCGGTCAACGTTCTGCAGCCGCAGCTTGCGGGTGCTTATGGGCACAATCTTATCAGTGATTCGATTGGATTAGCATTGTCGCTTGCTATTGCCGCACCGTTCCTTTGGGCGGTAATGGCCAAGCGTCCGAACAGTCTGGCCTATAAGGAGCTCTGGCTGGAGACGCGTTACAGTCGCGGGCCGCTGTTGCTGATTGAAATCGGTCGTGTCATCCTTGGCGTTATCATCATCTCGTTCTGGGTCTTCGGTTACCTATCGACAGAAGTGGCGACACTCGTCGCTGTCCCGATCGTCATCGGCGTACTCGTTATATTCGGAAAGCGTCTTCAACAGTTCTACGAGCGCCTGCAGAGCAGGTTTCTTACCAACCTCAATGCCCGAGAAACTGCTGCCAATGAACAGCACTCTGCAACGGCTGACATGAACCGCCGTCGTGAAGAGCTCGAGTCAACGCTGACTCCCTGGGACGCCCACATTGTGGAACTGGATGTTGCCCCTCAGGCTGACTATATCGGCAAGTCCTTAGCCGAGCTTGGATGGAGGGAAAAATATGGTATCAACATCGTTTATATCAAGCGGGGAGAAAAACTGATGATGGTGCCTACCCGCAATGCTATTCTTCTACCGTTCGATCGCGTCGGGTTCATTGCCAGTGATGAACAACTACAAGCCTTCAAACCCATCTTCGACGCAGTGGAGAACGGCCAGGAGGAAGAGGTGGATGTCGACGAGATAGCATTGAAGAAGATCGTCGTCGACGAGTACACAAAACTTCAGGGACAGAATATCCGTAACTCCGGTCTGCGGGAGAAAACCAACGGTCTGGTCATTGGTATTGAGCGCGACGACAAGCGTATCCTCAATCCTGACTCAGCATTCGTCTTCGAATGGGGCGATATTGTCTGGATCGTAGGCGAACGCAAAAAAATCCGTCAGCTGATTGGCCCTCTTCCGACTGACGGAACTACGGAAACGGAGGAAGCGAAGGAAAAAGTCACCGGACAACCGGCGGAAAGGAATTAACGGTCCCATCCTCTGCGCCAATCAGTACTTCCGTAACAATCTTGCCGGGGAAGAGTCCTGTCTCAACAACACCGGGAATCATCTTCAGTTTAACATCGAGGGAGGCGACATCGTCTATCAGCGAAAACCGACAGTCGATAATGAGATTCCCATTATCAGTAACAAAGGGTTGTTCGGCATCCCGTCGAAGCGATACTCTTGCGCCCAGGCCGGCCAGGTGGCGTGCGGTGAAGCTAAGTCCAAACGGCGTGACTTCAACCGGGACAGGCCTTGACCCGAGATGTGTGACTAGTTTCGTTTTGTCGGCGATAACAATAAATTCCTGACTGGTATAAGCGAGAACTTTCTCACGGAGCAGCGAGCCCCCGCCGCCTTTCAGAAGATTTAGATCGGCGTCGATTTCGTCCGCTCCGTCAATGGCAACATCAACTTGATCAACTTCTTCCGGATCGGAAACGGGAATTCCTAATGAGCGCGCGAGCGCTTCCG
>CAZHIQ010000017.1:37986-67854 GCA_964532595.1 uncultured Roseivirgaceae bacterium | reverse complement strand
TACTCCCGTCTCCGGGAAGAAATGGCCCAGAACCGCGCCGACCCCGATAGCCAGTAAAACCCAGAATGTAAGATTGGAAACTACCTTCTTGAACGATCCCACCAGTGCATTCTAAAAGATGAAAAATATCTACTTCAGCCAGCCTTCAACTTCGTCGAGGGTGGGATTGGGAACGTCGAGCTTCATCTTCTTCCGCATACCGCACACGTCGTTGAATAGTTTCGAAGCTTTCATCTCCTTCATCTTAGCCACGGACGTTATGCCCAGCTTTTGCAAGACCGGGATAAGATCAGCCCGCACCCCAGCCGTTGCAAGTTCCTGTTCAGGAGCGACGGAGAACACTTTCTCCGGTTTCATCTGCGGGAAGAACAAGACGTCCTGAATAGACGGAGAATTCGTCATGATCATCGCCAGGCGGTCAATGCCAATGCCAAGGCCTGCGGTTGGCGGCATTCCATACTCAAGAGCGCGAAGAAAATCCTCGTC
Organism: uncultured Roseivirgaceae bacterium; assembly: GCA_964532595.1. Classification (GTDB taxonomy): domain Bacteria; phylum Bacteroidota; class Bacteroidia; order Cytophagales; family Cyclobacteriaceae; genus Chryseosolibacter. The sequence goes on along the minus strand of CAZHIQ010000017.1, from coordinate 67,368 downwards.
AAGAGTCATGGCCTCCTCGTCACCACGACGGCCAAGCTCCAGCTGATCTTCAAATCGCTCACGCTGATCAATCGGATCGTTCAGTTCAGAAAAGCTATTAGCGATTTCTTTACCATTGCATATAGCCTCAAAGCGCTCAACCAGTCCGGGCTTACTGCGGTGTTTCTTGGCAAGAGGAGACATTTCGATTGGATAGTCCATAATGAACGTCGGCTGAATCAGCTTCGGCTCACAGGTAGCTCCGAAAATCTCATCAATGAGTTTACCCTTGCCCATTGTAGAATCGACTTCGATGCCGAGTTTTGCACACACGTCGCGTAGCGCTGTCTCGTCCATGTTCGAGATATCGATTCCTGTGAAGTGCTCGATTGCTTCAAACATCGTATAACGCTTCCACGGGCGTTTGAAATCGATGGTATGCTCCCCTACTTTGACTTGCGTTGTACCGTGGAGATCGAGAGCAGCTTTCTCAATCATTTCCTCCACGAGGTCCATCATCCAGTAATAGTCCTTGTAAGCTACATATAATTCAACCTGCGTGAACTCCGGATTATGAAACCGGGACATACCCTCATTGCGAAAGTCTTTCGAGAACTCATAGACACCATCGAACCCGCCTACAATAAGGCGTTTGAGGTACAACTCGTTCGCTATCCGGAGATAGAGCGTCATATCGAGGGTATTGTGATGAGTCTTGAAAGGCCGGGCGGTAGCTCCTCCGTATATTGGCTGAAGGATGGGAGTTTCCACTTCAAGATATCCACGTGCGTTCAGATAACTCCGCATCGAGTTCACCAGCATCGTACGCTTGACAAACGTATCTCTTACCTCTGGATTGACAATGAGATCAACATAGCGTTGGCGATAGCGTTGTTCCGGATCCGTAAATGCATCGTGACGGACAGTGTTTCCCTGCTCGTCTACTGACTCCTTAACCACAGGCAAGGGACGAAGCGACTTAGCGAGCAGTGTCAATCGGGTCACATGGACAGAAGTCTCTCCGACCTGTGTCTTGAACGCAAATCCTTCTATACCGACGATATCGCCGATATCGATATGTTTCTTGAAAACGGTATTATACAGTGTTTTGTCCTCACCGGGACAAAGGTCGTCGCGTCTTACATAGATCTGAATTCGTCCCGTCGAATCCTGAAGTTCGGCAAACGCCGCCGAGCCCATGATGCGCCGACTCATGATCCTTCCCGCGAGAGAAACCTTTTCAAAATTTTTCTTCTCAGGATCGAACTGCTGCTTGATCTCGCGCGCTGTTACATTAACCTCAAAGAGCTCGGCAGGGTAAGGATTGATTCCAAGTTTTTCCAACTCCTCCTTGCTTTGCCGGCGTATAATTTCCTGTTCACTTAAAGCCATGACGGATATTCAAATTCATGCAAAAATAAGGGAATAATACAGAGCTGCAATTTACATAGCCGCTTTGCGCCATCATCTGCGACGGCGGCGCTTCAACTCTTCGCGAATCAGCAAAAGCTCCCGGCTACTCTGGCCGGCTACGGACGTATTTTCTTCTGCACGCCGGAACAGATACGGCATGACGGCGCGTACAGGACCGTACGGCACATACTTGGCTACGTTGTATCCGGCACGAGCCAGATTGAACGAAATATTATCGCTCATGCCGTAGAGCTGAGCGAACCAGATTCTCTCATCATTTGGATCAAGGTCTCGTTCCTCCATATACCGAATCAGCAACCCGTTGCTGTATTCATTATGCGATCCACACATAAAATACACGCGATCGAGATTGGAGACACACAAAGCAAGCGCTTGATTAAACGCCTCATCAGTGGCTTTACGCGTGGGATGAATCGGACTTGGATACCCCAGCTTGCTGGCGCGTTCACGCTCCTTCTCCATGTAAGCCCCGCGAACGAGTTTTGCGCCCAGAAAATACCCGGCCTGGTCGGCAAGGGTGATATCCCTTCGAAGCCTCTCCAGCGTCTCAACACGATAGAGTTGATACGTATTGTATACGATGGCGCGTTCACGGTTATATCGGGCCATCATGTCATCAACGAGTTGATCAATGGGTCTCTGAATCCAGCTTTCTTCGGCATCTACGAGAACCGGAACACCGTATCCATGAGCCTTTTCGCAGATGGTCTCCACCCTGCCCCGTACTCGATCGAAGGCAGCTACTTCGGATTCCGACAACGTGTCCCCGGAAGCGATCTTCTCCAGTAAGTCAGACGCGGCCAATCCCGTCACTTTGAACACGCAGAACGGGATCGCTGACGAAGTCCGGGCTTTGTCAAGCGTGCGAAGAATTTCGGCCATACTATCTTCAAAGCCGGTTTCCGACTTCTCGCCTTCAACGGAGTAATCGAGAATAGTGCTGACGCCGTACTGATGTAGCCTGTGAATTACCTCTTCGCTGTCGTCGATGCTCTCACCGCCGCAGAAATGGGCGAAGGCCGTCCTGCGGATTATCCCGTCGATAGGAAGATGAGCTCTTAGCGCCAGGTTCACCGCCCCGGTGGCCAGGGAGGAAATCCGGGGGTGATTGACCAGGGTGAAGATAAGATTCGCCCGCCGCAGTTCGGCGTCGGATTTGTAGGCGAAGGCGACCTCCGTGTCGTCGAAAGAGAGAGGAGAATGAGGGTTCATAATCTTTTTTTGACAGCGCAAATATAGGTATCAGGCGCCCTTCGCCGGCGGAAAATCAAGACAACTCAGTGTTATTTCATAACTTCGGCCCCTGATTGAGCATGACCGACAATATTGTTTTTACATCCGACCCGGGGGGCGAAATAGCCCGTTTTGTGCGTGAACGCAAGTACAGCAAAATATGCGTATTGGCCGACGACCAAACGGCGCTGCATTGTTACCCTCTCCTATCATCAGCCCTGCCTGCGCACCACCTGATCAAGGTAGCCAGCGGCGAAGAGCATAAAAACCTCCAGACCTGTGAGCTGGTATGGCGGGAGATGACCCAGCAGAACCTTGACCGCCATTCGGTCATGATTGTTATCGGGGGTGGCGTCCTCGGCGACATGGGCGGGTTTTGTGCGGCCACCTACAAGAGGGGGATCGATTTTATCCTTGTTCCAACCACCTTGTTGTCGCAGGTTGACGCCAGTATTGGCGGCAAGCTCGGCATCGACTTCCTTCATTTCAAGAACCATATAGGGGTCTTCCAGACTCCTGCGCTGACAGTACTGTTCAGCGGTTTCCTAAGTACCCTTCCTGAAGCAGAAAAGCGCTCGGGTTTCGCTGAAGTAATCAAACATGCACTGATTGCCGATGCCGATATGTGGGAGGAAATTCGCAAGCACCCGCTTGATGCTCAACCCTGGGGAAAGCTGATTCCCCATTCTGTCGAGATCAAGCGCAAGGTTGTGACATCCGATCGGTTTGAAACAGGTTTGCGAAAAACGCTGAATGCGGGACATACGATTGGTCACGCGGTGGAGACTCATCTCCTTGGGGCAAATCGCAAGATCCTTCATGGCGAAGCAGTTGCAGCGGGGCTGGTCTGCGAAGCCTGGCTTGCATGGAAAAAGAACATGCTCACAACGGAGGCATTTGAGTCAATTCAAGCGTATTTACTGGACGTATTCGGTAAAGTCCCGTTGACACAAGAAGATGAAGAGCCCGTTGCCCTATTGGCTTTACAGGACAAGAAAAATAAAGGAAACAGAATATTATGCGTTCTCCTCGAGGGAGTGGGGAACGCTAAATGGGATTGTGAGATTTCCCCGGAAGAGGTAAAAGAAGCAATTGCATTCTACCGCCGCGATCAGGACAAGTAGGATTCCGCTTCATCGTAGACCGGCTTCTCCGTTTTTATTGTTTTGCGGATGCTAGCCGTTTTCTCCGAAATGAACTTTCTGGTCTTCTCTTTTCGGGTACCGGTCAACAACCAGGCCGCCAGAAGTGCTCCCGACGCCAAACCTATTCCGATTGCCAATGTACTCGACTTACTCATACTACTAATTAACTTATTTTTGGACACAATTGTTACACGCAAACTCGAAAATATCTCTTTGTACTTGTAATTTCCGGGCCTTAAAAAACCAGTCGACTTGAACACTCTTTCAATCAAAAACAAAACCCATGTATCGGGAACCGCGGCGTATCTTCCTGCTTCGAAGAGTATCAGTAACCGTGTACTCATACTGAATGCTCTTTCAGGAAACAAGTCAACGCTGCACAACCTGTCCGATGCGAACGACACTCAACTGATGCTGAAGCGTATCGGCTCAGCTGAATCTATCATCGATGTCGAAGACGCCGGAACCACCATGCGTTTTCTCACCGCCTACTTCAGCGTGACAGGACAGCATAAAGTTCTCACGGGAACCGCACGAATGAAGGAGCGTCCGATTGGAATCCTTGTCGATGCCTTACAAACGTTAGGTGCAGACATCACCTACAAAGAAAAACCGGGCTATCCTCCCCTCGAGGTGAAACAATTCACCGGCCAAAAAACCGACACCATCAGTATCCGCGGAGATGTGAGCTCGCAGTTTATTTCGGCGTTGATGATGATAGCTCCCTGTCTGCCTCAGGGACTCACCTTGCGCCTCGAAGGCAAGGTGGGCAGCCGTCCCTATATTGAGATGACGGCATCGCTCATGGAATCATTTGGCGTTTCTCCTGAATTACGGGAGCGCGAGATTCGGATTCCGTCAGGGAAATATAAACCTACTACCTTTAGCGTGGAATCGGACTGGTCGGCAGCAAGCTACTGGTTCGCCTTTACTGCACTTGCAAAAGAAGCCGAGGTGCGCCTGCCCCGCCTGTTTCAGAAATCACTCCAGGGCGACAGCGCAGTCGCCGGCATCATGGAACAGCTGGGTGTTGTAACCACAATTGACGGCGACCATATCAACCTGACAAAAGGATCAACAGTTGATCACATCCAGCAGGACTTCACGCACTGCCCCGACCTCGCCCAGACCATTGCTGTGGTGTGTGCCGCCAAAGGAATCAAAGGTGTCTTCACAGGTTTGGAGAGTCTTCGGATAAAAGAGACTGATCGAATAGCCGCGTTGCAAAACGAATTGAGGAAGATCGGCGCCGATCTCCTTGAGTTCCCCGACCGGTGGGAACTTCAGCCTTCTGAAAAATTGCCGGAGCATGCGCTATTCCAAACCTACAAAGACCACCGCATGGCGATGGCGTTTGCCCCTTTGGCAACCGTCATGAATGTCAGCATTGAGAACCCTTCGGTGGTGCGGAAGTCTTATCCCCGATTCTGGGATGATCTTGGTGCAGTGGGATTTGACATAAAGCAGGACTGATTTCGTCGAGTACGTCACAACCCCCCGATAAAAAAATAACGCACAGGGAACACAGAGAAAAGACCCTCTCTATAAAAACTCTGCGCCCCTGCGCGTATTTCTTCAATGTCTTGTAAGCGGAGATCGTCAGCGCATTGGCGCGGTTTCCTCTGCTTACTTCAAATTTATAGCACGGACCATTTACGCGAATAAATTCTTCTAACAGGAATCGTTTCGCCCGCATGGTCGGTCAAAAATTCTGATGAGCGGTTGGCATACCATCCCCTTTCCGGGCGAACTGCAACGCAAAGGTTATGTGTTTATCCGCGCTATTTAAAGTAACGGAAATCGTGTCCGGCTTTCAACTGAAGGAGAAACTGATAGATAAGGTTAATCACATTATCTATATCGTCCTTGTGCGCCATCTCGACGGTTGTATGCATATACTTCAAGGGCAAGGAGATCAACCCTGATGCCACCCCTTCAGCCGAGTATGCAAAAGAATCAGTATCCGTGCCCGTAGATCTTGAAACCGCCTGGCGTTGAAAAGGAATTTTCCGCCGCTGGGCCGTTTCGATAATCATTTTCAGTACGTTGTTTTGCACAGCCGGGCCATAGCACAATACCGGTCCTGCGCCGCATTTTAGATTTCCGCTATCCTTCTTGCTATACATCGGTGACTGAGTATCATGGGTCACGTCAGTACATATCGCAAGGTCCGGCTTGATTCGCCGCGAAATCATCTCGGCGCCGCGCAGCCCAATCTCTTCCTGAACAGCGTTCACCACGTAAAGCCCGAAGGGTAGCTTCTTGCGGTTTTCACTCAGGCGCCGCGCCACCTCCGCTATCATATAGCCACCGATTCGATTATCAAGAGCACGTCCAACCAACCACTTCTTATTGAGCTCCATCAACTCATCCTCAAACGTGATTACACAACCCACATGAATCCCCATGGCGTCAACCTCCTTCTTGCTGGTTGCCCCAACATCAATAAAGATATTCTTCAAAGTAGGAGGCTCCTCCTTACCTATATCGCGCACGTGGATAGCGGGCCACCCGAACACACCTTTGACGATACCGTTGTCCGTATGAATGTTGACGCGCTTGCTTGGCGCTATCTGATGGTCGGAACCACCATTGCGTCTGACATAGATATATCCGTCATCGGTAATGTAGTTCACAAACCAGGATATCTCATCGGCATGTGCCTCGATCACTACCTTGTAACTTGCCTTCGGATTGATTACCCCTACCACGGAGCCATATACGTCAACCGTGTAGTCGTGCACATAAGGCTTGAGATACTCGAGCCATATTTTCTGTCCTTCCGCTTCGAAGCCAGTGGGGGAAGCATTGTTAAGATACGTAAAGAGAAATTCTTTGCTTTTTTTATCCATAGTGTTGATCAACTTTTCTGTTATTACAGCGGGATATTACCATGTTTTTTCTTCGGCAGTTGCGCCACTTTGTTCTCCAGCATTTCAAAGGCGTGGATAAGCTTTTCGCGGGTCTCGTCCGGATAGATCACTTCATCGACATAGCCGCGGTGCGCCGCCCGATACGGGTTGGCAAACTTCCGCGTGTATTCTGCAACCTTTTCATCAAGGGCGGCCTGCGGGTCTTCAGCTTCGGCAATCTCCCTGCGAAAAATAATCTCAGCCGCGCCTTTAGCCCCCATCACAGCAATCTCGGCGGTAGGCCATGCAAAGTTCATGTCGGCCCCAATATGTTTTGAGTTCATCACATCGTAGGCACCGCCGTATGCTTTCCGGGTGATCACCGTCACTCTCGGCACCGTAGCCTCTGAAAACGCAAACAATAGTTTAGCCCCATTAGTTATAATTCCATTCCACTCCTGGTCGGTACCTGGCAGAAATCCCGGAACGTCTTCAAGCACCAGCAGGGGAATATTGAAGCAATCACAGAAGCGTACAAACCGGGCACCTTTAACGCTGGAGTGGATATCCAGTACGCCTGCAAGTGACGCCGGCTGATTACCCACAACGCCAATGCTTCTGCCAGCAAGTCGGGCAAATCCAACTACGATATTCTCAGCAAAGTTCTTGTGAACTTCAAAGAATGTCCCGTCGTCGATGATGCCATTGATAACATCCCGCATATCATAGGGCTGGTTAGGATTGGACGGGATGATTTCATTTAGCTGAGGACGCCGCTCATCGCCAGGAGTGTAAGCCTCCATCGGCGGGGAATCTTCACAGTTCTGAGGCAAATAGCTCAACAACGTTTTGATTTGTTGAATGCATTCAACCTCGTTAGCACACGCAAAATGAGTAACTCCGCTCTTTGTACTGTGGGTAAGCGCCCCGCCGAGTTCTTCCGCTGTTACGTTTTCATGGGTTACTGTCTTGACAACGTTTGGCCCGGTCACGAACATAAAAGACGTGTTCTCCACCATGAAGGTGAAGTCAGTGATCGCAGGAGAGTACACCGCGCCACCGGCGCATGGCCCCATAATGGCCGAGATTTGCGGAATAACACCCGATGCCAGTGTATTACGGTAAAAGATATCGGCGTAACCGGCCAGCGAAACCACGCCCTCCTGAATACGAGCACCACCTGAGTCGTTCAATCCTATAACCGGCGCTCCATTCTTCATGGCCAGATCCATGATCTTGACAATCTTTTCGGCGTGAGCTTCTGAGAGAGACCCTCCGAAGACTGTAAAATCCTGGGAGAACACATAAACCAGCCGACCGTTTATTTTACCGTATCCTGTCACCACGCCGTCGCCCAGGTAGTATTCTTTGTCCAGCCCGAAGTCCTTTCCCCGGTGCATAACAAATTTGCCCATTTCCTGGAACGTGCCCTCATCAACCAACAAATGAATACGCTCCCGGGCCGTCAGCTTGCCACGTTCGTGTTGCTGAGCCATTCGCTTGGCACCTCCGCCCAGTAAAGCTTCCTCATTCTTCCGCTCCAGGGCGGCAAACTTCTCCTGAAGCTGCGGGTCGTTTACTTTTCGTTTCGTCATGGCATTGTCTGAATGGCCGTAAAATAGTTAAATCGCTGTACATTACTGACTTTCACGCAGCATTTCCACTCCGATGAAGAAGATCGCCGTTATTGACATGGGCAGCAATACGTTTCACCTTCTCGTCGCCCACATCAACGGCGACCAACGCACAATGGTTTGTCGGCGTTCGTCGGTCGTCGGCCTGGCACGCGGAGGCATTAACAACAACATCATACTTCCTGAGGCCTTCGAAAGAGCCCTCCAGACAATGAAAGACTTTAAGACGGAAATAGCTCGCCACGAAGCAGAAGTGGTCTATGCGTACGGCACCAGCGCGATGAGAAATGCAGTAAACGGGACAGACCTCGCCAGCAGAATTTACACGGAGACCGGGATACCGGTGACCATTATTTCGGGCGAAGAGGAAGCGTCTTTGATTTTCGCCGGCATCTTGGCTGCGTTACCTCTTGACACACCGGCTCTTGTCGTCGATATCGGCGCGGGTAGCGTTGAATTTATCATTGGAGATAAAACAGGGATAGTCTGGAAGAAAAGCTTTGAAGTAGGTGCTCAGCGTTTGTTCGAGGAATTTCACCGTCACGATCCGATTACCGCAGACGAAGTGAACGCCCTTAACGACCATCTGAACGGCGCCCTTGAGCCGTTGTATCAGGCCCTCGCCCGCTACCAACCCCGGGTGCTCGTTGGATCTTCCGGTTCGTTTGACACCCTCAGCGAAATCCATTGCATCCGCCAGGGAATCGCCGTAGATCGCGATGCACCCGAAACGCCACTTACACTTTCCGACTTCCAGACTATTTCCGACGAGATTTTGGCAAAAAACCGCGCAGGCAGAATGGCGATTGAAGGTATGATCGAAATGCGTGTCGACATGATCGTGTGTGCCTGCTGCCTGATTCGCACCGTGCTTGGCCGACATCATTTTGAAGCCATTCGCGTCTCGTCCTGGTCGCTCAAAGAGGGAGCATTATACACGATCGCCTGGCACGGATTAACATAAGGTCTCAAATCCATCACGTTTAGGAACTTTACCGTTATTTTTGTGCGCAATGGATAAGATTATCGAAGTGGAGTCACTCCGGTCGCTTACGCGGTCGGTCTTTAACAAGATGGGTTGTTCAACGGCAGACGCCGAACTCGCAACAGAAGTTCTTTTGAAAGCGGATCTACGCGGCATCGATTCGCACGGTATTGCTCGGCTGTCGGGCTATGTACGCCTTTGGGAAAAGAAACGCATTAATGCCACACCCGACATTCGGGTCGTTCACGAAACGCCGAGTACAGCTGTCGTCGATGGAGATAGTGGGCTTGGCCTCGTAGTCGGACCCCGGGCGATGGAAATCGCGATTGAAAAAGCGCGTGTAGCGGGGACGGGATGGGTGGCCGTCAGAAACTCAAACCACTTCGGAATTGCCGGCTACCATGCGATGATGGCCTTATCTCACGACATGATAGGACTGGCGATGACAAACGCAAGCCCTTTGGTAGCTCCTACGTTTTCTACTGAGCGACTTCTGGGTACCAATCCTATCGCTGTCGCCATCCCGGCAAATGAACAACCTGCCTTCGTGGCCGATTTTGCTACGACCACCGCAGCCAACGGGAAACTTGAAATCCTACAGCGAAAAGGAGAATCAGCACCCGTGGGTTGGATTCAGGACAGTCAGGGAAAAGACACTACCGACGCGCATGCCTTGAAAACTGGTGGCGCACTCCTCCCGCTGGGCAGCGATCGCGACCACGGAAGCCACAAGGGCTACTGTCTCGGCGCTTGGGTCGACATCTTTTCTGCAGTTCTTTCGGGCGCCAATTACGGCCCCTGGGTTCCTCCGTTTGTCGCTTTCCTGGATCCACCCTCCAATCCGGTAGGCCAGGGCATCGGTCACTTCTTTGGTGCCATGCGTGTCGACGCTTTCCGTCCGGCGGACGAATTCAAATCTCACATGGACAACTGGATCAATCGGTTCCGAAATGCTACGCCGGCCGACGGACACGAGCGCATTCTGATTCCCGGTGACCCGGAACGAGTAACGGCTGCAGAGCGGCAAAAGAATGGAATTCCTGTGAATGAAAAGGTGGTAAGCGACCTTCAGGCGCTCGCCGCCCGGTTCGATATCGCCTTTCAGGTATAACGCTTCCTCAACGCAGACCCGGGCGCTAGAACCCGAAGCCACCTATGGTTATTCCCGCCCTGATTACGAGAGGACTGTCGTAAGCCGAGAACACCGTTTCATCTTTATAGGAGAAGTTGTACAACGCCATAGCGTAAAAGGCGAACCGTTTTCCGAGGGGTTGCAAGATACCGCCTCCGGCCAACACACTATCGAACGACTGGCGCGAACGTTCAACGCCAGACGAATAGATCACGGCGTGTTCAAAGTTCAGGTACTCATACTCCGCGTGCAAGAAAATCGGATTGTAGAGCATGAAACGCGCAAAGGGAGCAACTCCGTAGTCATTGAGCTTCACCGCCGGCTTCACCACCTTATAGCTGGTATATCGGTATTGAATACCAACACCCGTGACAAGCTTTCGGGTGAGGAGGTATCCCACAGAAGGAGATACGGAAACAAAATCCTGAACGCTGCCAAAACCAACCCCCATTCCTCCTCCAAAAACAACACGTTCACCCGGCGGCACCCCTTTTAGCGAATTGTTCTCTCCCTGCGCAAAGACCATCGTCGTCGCGGCAGTGAGGAACGCCAACCCAAGAAATATTTTCACAGGAATTATATCACTCTTCAACAATGACATAGATATCCTCCGTGGCCTTCTTCATCAGATACTTTTCGCGCGCAAACTTTTCAAGAGACTCATCATCGCCGAAAAGCTCGGCATGATCACTCCTTACCTCGCGTATCTTCTGTTCATAGTACTCCTTTTCATCCTCAAGCGCATTGAGCTTGGAACTGAGTTGAAACCTGGCAATCAGGTTATTCGAGTCCAGCAAAAGCATCCACGCCAGGAAAGAAAGGCCAGTCACAACATAGAAGTTGCGAAAGGATTTTGGCAGATTTTTAAACATATCGCCCATTTACCGCTAAGATAACGCATTTCTAAGAAATGACACCGGTCCGTCTGATTCAACGAAAAAAGTCGGGCAGAGTTGCCTACCAGTTGGCGCGGTATCCGGGACCGCGAAGCACTATCCCCTGTCGTGCCCCCGTGTGGCGACCGTCCTCCAGGGTGACAATCCCATTGACAATCACGTACCGAAAGCCGCGCGAAAAGGCGTGGGGTTGCTGGAACGTTGCCATGTCCTCCACTTCATTTTCGTCGAAAACGACAAGGTCTGCCGCCATACCTTCACGAACAAGGCCCCGATCTCGAAGATTAAACTTCTGCGCTGGCAGGGACGTCATGCGGCGTACGGCTTCTTCGAGACTGATCACATTCTGCTCACGCACATATCGACCCAATACCCGGGCGTTGGTTCCGTATGTCCGGGGGTGTGGAACTCCTTCGCCAAACCGGGCGATACGGGCATCTGAAGCAAACATCCCGAAGGGGTACTGCATAATCCGTTTTACATCCTCCTCATTCATGCTAAAGAAGACCATTTGTGCACTACCCTGTTCAACCATCTCAAGGATGGTTTCTGCTTCTTGTGCAGGCTTGCGCTTTCTGCCTTTGAGCAGGTTTATCTCGCTGATGTTCTTACCGTTCAGGGTGGTGTCAGCGCCGTACCGGGCAACCACAGCGTAGGAGTAATCTTTCAACGACTTCCTCTTCAACGACTGAACCATTTCCTTGACAATCTTTTCTCTTATCTCTGCAGTCGCAAGTCTGTACAGGAGCGAATCCCTTCCTCCGGAGAACACCCATGACGGCAGAGTAGTATTCAACGACGTACTACTGGCGATATACGGGTATTGATCGATTGTTACGTCGATCCCTTCCTCGCGAGCAGTCACAACCTGAGCCAGGGTATGAACGGAGCGTCCCCAATTCGGTTTATAGGTCACTTTGAAGTGCGAGATCTGCACAGGGATATTCGCTGCTCTCCCTATGTTTATTGCTTCGTCTACTGCTTCCGTAACATGATCTCCCTCGCTGCGGATATGCGATGCGTAGACCCCGTTGTACCTCGCGGCTACCCTGGCGAGGGCCTCCACTTCCGATGTCTTCGAATAAGTACCCGGAACATAGATCAACCCCGTCGCAAGACCGACCGCCCCTGCCTCCATCGCTTCGGCGACAAGCGATTCCATCGCACGCAGTTCATCGTCGGTAGGGTCGCGCTGTTCCGACCCCATGACAGCACTCCTCACGCTGTTATGCCCAACAAGCGTCGCTATGTTAATCGACGTTTTCACACTGTCGATTTGGAAGAAGAAGTGTTCAATGTCGGTACGGGACCCTCCGCAGTTTCCAGTAATCACAGTTGTAACCCCATCGTGAATGAAGTTGTCGGCTGACGGAACCGTGAGACAACTACTTTCTATATGCCCGTGAACGTCGATAAAGCCTGGCGCGATGATCCGACGTTCAACATCGACCACCCTCTTTGCTGAGGCATCATCGAACTTGCCTACACCCACTATCCTACCGTTCAAAACCGCCACGTCTCCGTAAAACCATGAGTTTCCGGTCCCATCGATGATCCGGCCATTCTTCAGTAGAAGATCATACCGTTGAGCATTCACACATAGAGGAAGTATAAGAAATGCGAAGGCGATTATTCTGAACATGGACAAAGGCATTTTATTTCAAAAAACAAAAATTAACATTAAGTGCAAAATAGAAAGTCTGGCCGCGGCCAGACTTTCTATAACGATTAAATTAAATCTCAACTCAGGGGGCTTTGACATCAAGCGAGGCCCGCTTGCGTTGCTCGTAATCCTTTCCTGAGGTCAGGACCACTTCAAACGTCACCTTCGTTCCAATCGTCTCGGGCGCCTCAAGCTCAACCGTATGGCTAATGAGTTGGTCCTTCGGCTCCGATGTAACGTTCCAGCTTTCAACACTGACAAAGTCATCGGCACCGATCTGCATAAAAAGCTCGACCGACTGCAGTGGATCAACCGACGGATTGACATACGTCACCGTCACCGGAAACAATTCCAGCGGTGTAACCGGGTCGTCGTCGGGAGGCAGAATGATGTTGACGATGGTACTTGTCGACGTTCCTACCTTCTCGTAGGAAGGCATAACCTCATTCTCATCGCACCCCGCAATAGCAAGCGTAAGGGCAAAGAGGGTAGTATAAATCAGTTTTGATTTCATAATCCGTTCGTTTGAATTTTATTGATCCCACCACAGACGATCGGCCGTGCTCACGTTCGGAACATTGGCACGGTTGCGCGATGCTTCAGAATCAGGATATGCAAGACGGCGCACCCACTGACCATTCAGCTCCGGGCTATGGTTCGCAGGCAGCGTCATATCCTGATACGCATATTCATAACGGCGCGCGTCCGTCCAGGACTCCGGATGGAGGAACATAGCGACATACTTTTCCTTCATAATCAGATCTCGGGTGATGTTCGCCTCACCTACGCTGACCACCGGATCGTTGATGTAATCCTGCGCTTCCGCTTCATCAACTCCCAGCATAGCCATATGGGCGGCGATACCATCCAAATAGGCCTGATAAGCCCGATCGGGATGTCCCGCATCGAGGGCAGCCTCTGCCTCGATAAACTTCGTCTCCGCATAAGTAATGATAAGTACCGGCGCGTCGTTCGCTGCATAATAGGTATCCAATTCAAGCGTCGACCGCTCTCCTGTAACCGCGACCCCAGAGCCACGACCCGCACCATTAGGCACACCGATAAAGTCGCCCGATTCAGTGTCTCCAAACATGAAGGGCATACGAGGATCCACAACACCGAAGGTGGTTCCGTTCATTGCATTAGCGAGTTGCTCGGAAATCCATCCATCTAGAATCAAATTGTCTTGACTACGGGCCACACCCGACCACGGGTTGTACACCATCGGTCCGTCATTGAAGTAAGAGACATCAGCATTCTCGGCGTTGCTACTGATGGCATTATCGATAGCAGTCAGAACAGCTTCCGGGTCGTACTGGTTCGTCTCACTCAAATGAAGGAGGTATCTCGCCTTGAGCGAATAGGCCGTCTTAATCCAGGCATTGATATCTCCGCCGTGAATAAAGTCATCCGTACCAAGTTGCTGCGCTTCAACGCTTGTGCTTAGAAGGTCGATGCCGTCGTCGAGCAGTGTAAGCACTTCGTTAAACAGCAATTGCGCATCATCATACTCTGGTTGAAGATGCTCCGCGAAAAAGGCTTGCGTATAAGGCGCATCGCCCCAGAGGTCAATAACCAGCCCGAGGTTGATGGCTTTCAACACCTTGGCCGCGCCCTCGTAGTGGGCAAGTCCCTGCTCTGCGGCAAGCAGTTCAAGGTCGGTAATATCAGCGAGCATGCGGTAAAAAGCCTGCCACGTTCCATCGTACGGTTGAGGAATGTGCGTATCGGCCGTACCTCCGGCATTCGGACCAGCGAGGTATTGCACATAGTAAGAGACAATATTGCCTGCGTACTGATGATTGTCACCCGTTCGGAAAGAAGTCTGGCTCATCAAGAGGTTTGCCGACACTTCCGTAGGCTGGTTGGGGTTCGTATTGATGTCGAGGTAATCATCACAAGACACCATCACCATCGCGGTGAGAAACGCCCAACATATTTTATTGCTGAAATATTTCATGATGCTAGACTTATAAAGTAAGGTTCAACGTAAACTGCGTACTCATCACACTGGGATAGCCAAGTCCGGAGAATGCAGTCGCATTACCACTTGCACCAGCGCTGAACGACTCGGGGTCGTAGTTGATCCATGGCGTCCATAGAATTACGTTGTTAACTGTAGCGCTGACGCTGACAGCCTGAAACGGCGTTCTCTCAAGAAGAGGTCGAGGAAGCTGATATCCGATGCTGGCGTTTCTCAGCTTGATGAACGAGGCATCCTTTACAAAATTCTCAGACACGTTGCGGTGATAATTCCGGTAGAAACCGGCACCGTAATCCACGCCACCCGGACCTATACCCTGACCCAACCAGACCTCCGTTGTATTTTCGGAACCATCAGCGGTGAGTCCGTCAAAAATCACCACATCGTTCCGATTTTCAGAGTAGGCCAACTTACCAAAAGCCGAAAGGAAGTTATGGTACTGATCATACTGATCAAGCCCCCACCGTGCATCAATCAGGAAAGAGAGGGTCACACCCCGGTAGGAAAACGTATTCCGGATACCTCCCAGCCACTTGGGCATAGCATTTCCGATAATCAATTGAGAGGTATTTACCACCGGGAATCCATTGGCCCCTATGAGCAAGGGCCTGGAAAAATCAACTGCGTTAAGATCGGTCGGCGGTGTCTCGTAGTAACGCTCGTAACTCCGTCCGTAAAGATTTCCATACGGATCGCCTTCGCGGAGTTGCATGGTTACGGAGCTACCCACATAGCCGAACTGATCCCCGATAGGAAATTCTTCAAGTCCTTCAGCCAGATCAACTACGCGGTTTCGGTTTCTCGTGAAATTAAATGATACATCCCAGCGAAAACCGGAAGTCACAACCGGAGCCCCTGTAAGGAGAATTTCAAAACCGCGATTCTCAAGCTCGCCCACGTTAGTCGTTATTTCAGGATATCCCGTAGCCTCGGAAACGGGCACGCTGAAAATCTGGTCGCGACTATTCGACTTATACCAGGTGAACTCCAGGCCCAGTCGGTTTTCGAAAAACATCAGGTCCGTTCCAAACTCAATCGTAGCTGACCGCTCAGGCTTGAGAAAAGGGCTACCCAATCGGTTGTCGCGGCTATAGCCAAGGACACCGTTAACGGGGAATCCACTTCCCAGAGCATATACCGTCGAAGTTCGGTACGGATCAGTGTCCTTTCCGACTTCACCATACGCCGCACGAAGCTTACCATAGCTCAGCGTAGCAGGAAGATTAAGCACATCGTTAAACACGAAGCTCAGGCTAACGGAAGGATAGAAGAACGATCGATTCTCCACGGGCAGCGTAGACGTCCAGTCGTTACGAGCCGTTACGTTGAGATAAAGAAAATCATCATAATTCAAGGAGAAATCGCCATAGGCACCAATTAACCTACGTTGACGCAAACTTTGGACCGTTGTGATTTGCTTGGTGTTACTTAGATGAAAGAACTGCGGAATCTCAA
The DNA here is from genome assembly GCA_964532595.1 of uncultured Roseivirgaceae bacterium. GTDB lineage: Bacteria > Bacteroidota > Bacteroidia > Cytophagales > Cyclobacteriaceae > Chryseosolibacter. Next base: position 50,976 of record CAZHIQ010000017.1, on the reverse strand, counting down.
ACTCAGCACCTCTTACCATCGAAGAATTTCGGTCTTCCTGAAACAGTTCATGACCAACTCTTAAAGTCAATCCGAGGCGCTCCGTGATGTCTGTACTCACCTGGGCAAAAAAGTTTGAGTTTATATATCGGCTATTAATGCGGGTATGCTCAATATATCCGAGCGAGTTCAAAGGAAACTCATCGAACTGATCTTTCGGACCGGGAGCGATCTCTTCCCGGAAGTCGGAATAGTTATCCGTACCCAGACGGTAATTGAGACTTAGCCACGACAAAGGCCGGTACGATGCAAAGATATTTCCGATGATGCGATCGACATCATCCTCATACCGCTCGTACTTCGCAGTATACAACGGGTTGTTGGAAAGACCCACGTACCGCTGATAGCCGTTCTCATCTTCATAGTCACGCATATTTTCGGAAGTGGGATAGTACATCACCTGCTCCATGAACATGTCGTGGGGAACGCGGTTTCCGCCGGAGCGAGCGTAGCTGACTGAACCTGAGACGTCAAGTTTCTCATTAAACTTAACAGATCCGGAAACCTTCGCTGACGTGCGAGCCCACTCACTGAAAGGGATAACTCCCTTGTGATCGGTATGCGCCATCGATGCGTAGAAAGTCGCCATGTCATTTCCACCCGAGATGCTGATATGATTGTCATACACACGCCCCGTTTGCATTGCCTCCCTCGGGTTATCAAAGTATCGATAACCGGGATCTATCTTGGTTGCCACATCAAACGGTGCTCCCCATGAAGGAAACACATCTGATTTGTTATACTCACCCTCGAAACCCTGTCCATACTTTTTCTGGTAGTCGGGAAACTTGTTTATCTGCTCAAATCCAAGGGTACTGCTGGCGTTTATCTGAACCTGTCCTGCCTTGCCCTTCTTCGTCGTAATGATGATCGCGCCATTGGCTGCACGAACACCATAAAGACCTGTCGCGGCGGCTCCCTTCAGTACGGTCACTGACTCAATATCATTTGGATTGATATCGGCCGCGCGGTTACTTAATCCACGAGGCGTGTTCTGGGTCGCCCCCGGAGCCGTTTCGAATGTACTGTTATCGATAGGGATACCATCTACAACAAATAGCGGTTGGTTGTCCGCATCAGGATTCAGGGAAGTAATCCCACGAATAAGAATTCTTGAACTCATGCCGGGAGCTCCACCGGAATTTGTGATCTGGACTCCAGCGACCTGACCTTGAAGCGCAGATACGATGTTGGGTTGTTTCATCTGTGTGATCTCCGCCCCGCCAAGCTCCTGAACGGAAAAGCCAAGCGACTGCTTCTCCTGCTCAATACCAAATGAAGTTACTACCACCTCCGAAAGCTGGGTAACATCCGGCTGCATTTCAACATCAACCCGGTTCCTTCCGCTGACCGGCACCTCCGTAGCCCGGTAGCCAATAAAAGAAAATACAAGAATGGCATCGGCAGCCGGCACCGTGATACGATAGTTTCCATCGCTATCGGTGACCGTTCCGCTTTGCGTACCCCGTATCATGACGCTCACACCTGGCAAGGGGAGGTTGTCGCCTACGGAGGTAACCCTTCCTGACACGGCGATACCTTGAAAGATATTCGTATCGGGTACTGAGTTACCGACAAGGGACGCCTTGACGTCGCCACGCTTCACAATAAGGATGTTGTTCTTCATCTGCCGGAACGTTAGCGGCGTGTTGCGCAAAATCAGCAGAAGCGTCTCGTCAACAGTGCGTTCAGCGCGCTCGAGAGAGATGTTACCAAATCGCCGAATCTCGTTACTTCGATAAACAAATCGAAACGGCGTTAACTTCTCAATCTTACGCAATGCACTCTCGAGCGATTCGCCCCGAAGCTCCAGCGTGAGCTTTACTTCTTCAGCCGATTGTCCACGCGAATCAGAAGCAAAAAGTAGTTGCATGCTCATCACCAACATGGTTAACAGCACCAGGCAGCAGCGCTGCAACTTTCGGATCCGGATCATATCCGGAGACCCGCACGAAATCGAGGCGACACACGCCTCATTTGGGAGTAAAGGTCGATTCATATTAGTTCAGCTTAAGTTACATATTCGTTGTTATTGGCTGCTCAGAACAACTTCCGCCACGGATGACGAAGTTTCCGGGTTTCGTCTCTTCCACCTGCGCGCCGTTGAATTCTCCTATGATGTCGAGAATCTGGCCAATACTTTCTCCGCGAACGAACGTAGCCGTAAGACGGCATCTCCGGGTTACTGTGTCCTCAAAGTGAATTCTTACATCAAAACGTTTTTCAAGCTGTTCGGCAACATCCGTCATTGTCAGGTCATCAAAGAAGATATCCTTCTCGATCCACCGGATTAGTTCCCTGGAATCCACTTCCTGCTCTTCAGCCGTTTGCTGCTCGGCTCGCAAAGTGATCTGCCGATCGCGCGTCACAACTCCCAACACTTTCCGATCATCACTCACTTCAACTTTGCCCCGCGTCACCGTAACAACAATATCATCCTGACCCGCGTAGGCCCGAATATTGAAAGCGGTACCCAGAACGGTTGTTCGAATTTTCCCTGTATGAACTATGAAGCGCCGTGTTGGATCATGAGCAATATCGAAGTAAGCTTCTCCCACTAAGGAAACAGCCCGAACATCTCCTTCAAACGTATCCGGGAACGTAAGTTTGCTTCCGGCTTTGAGCAGGACAGTGCTGCCATCCGAAAGCTTGAGATATCGATTAGGGACTTGAACTTCCGCAACAAAATTCTCGGCGGGTTCTTGAACGGGCATCAGATGCCAACCTCCGACAAGAAAAAAGATAGCGATCGCCGCGGCCATACTGTACACCTTCCATCGTATTGTCCGCGTCGACTTTCCGGAAATCGACCGGGAATCATCCTCGGCAATGGCGTCAATGAGCCTGGTCTTTGTATCGTCGGATAGGGAGACGGGCTTGGTATTTTGCCAGAGCTCGTGAAGCAGAGCATCAAGCGTCTCCTTACCGAGAGGAGTGTCCACCAAGCGAAGAAATTCAGACTGCTCTTCTTCGGAACAGCGATTCTCCAAATAGCGGTAAAAGAGATAGGTCAGTCTGTCGCGAGTCATAGACGCGGTTTCTTCTATGACAATCGGCAGAATAAAAAGGAGTAGGTTAAATCGAAAAATTCAGAAAAAAATGCGGTCGATCGCAAAAAATAGACAAGTTGTCGCCAGGTGCCTCAACTGAGACTTGATGACACGCAGGGCCTGCTGCATGTGGGTCTTAACTGTTAGCTTTGATATCTGCAACTTCTCCGCTACCTCCGCATACTTCAACCCCTCCCGATGACATAGATTATAGATCAGGCGTTGCTGCGGCGAAAGTTTCTCGATAGCGCCGTGAAGGAATTGTTCATAATCACTATAGATAACCGATTCTTCAGTACCTGAGCTGTGCTCAGCCATCTGGTCAGCATACATAGACCTGGCCTTTCGCTCAATAGCTATCCGTTTGAAATGATTGTAGGCGGCGTTGCGCGTAATAGTGAACAAGTACGCATCAAAATTTGCAATCGTTGCCAGCTTGCTGCGATGTAGCCAAATCTTAAGGAATACTTCCTGTACCAACTCTTCGGCATCCGCTGGAGTAACGGCGAGTTTCATGGCGAAGCCGTAAACTTTCGGCGAGAAATAATCAAATATCTCGCGGAAGGTTGTCTGTTCGCCGTTTGCCAGGCGGACGACAGCTGATGAAAGACGGGCAGTCGTTTTTGGCATTACCTGCGAGTAACTCTCTAAACATAGCAAAAATTTAGCGAGCGATCAAGTAACAACAGCCGCTAAACAGATCAACCGTATCGCTATTTTTCGCTCGCTTCGGTTTCCCCTGCCAGATAATAGTTCATGGCCACCCTTATCTCCCCGTAGCTAAACGCCTCGCCAACGACTTCCCGAACGGCTTGTACCCGGTCTGTCTCCAGCTCGCGTATGACGGCCAGAATCTCGTTTAGCTTACGCTGTTCCAGACACTCGCTGATGTCGGCTTCCTTTTCCTTCACTAACTCAGCCAGGTGCCCTTCAATAGTACTCAGCGCAAGTCCCCGTTTCGACGCAATCTCGGCAGGCTTCAGGCCTTCTCGCAGCAGTGCAAGCGTTTCACGACGACTGCTGCCCTTCACGGAGCGTGCACTTTCTTTAGCAGGCATTGCGGGCACTACCACACGCTTCTTGAAGACCAAATCGCCATACTGCACCCGTTGCATATCATCCATCTTTCGGGCAATCGAGTTTCTCAACTGTTTGACATAGCGCACATACGACTTAACCTGCTTTGCTCCTTTCAGGGAAGTTATATGCTGATCCAGCACTGATAATATATTAGCGTGAATGGCATCGACAAAATAGTCAATAGCCTTTTGCACGCGCTCTGCAATGGCATCCCGGTTATCGGTTGCGAGCAACGGCTTCAACTGCGTCCGGAATCTCTGAGATACCTCTTGCAGCTCCGTTGCCTTCCTGAGGATACGCCTCGCGTTATCGATAGCACCAACCGGGTCGGGTATCTTCTTACCTGCGAGAAATGCGATGTAAACCGATAGGGAGTCTACCATCGTCTGCAGATCAAACGCACCCATAAATCGCTCGTGACGGTAAGCCCTCCTCTCGGCATCTAACAAAGTCTCGAGCGAGTCATCTGCCGCGGTTTGTTCGGCAAACGCAAGCACCCGCGGATCCGTAGAAATACTGGAAGGAGTTATAGGTGATCGCAGCACAAGGCCATTCAATGAAGTACAGCGACTAAGAGCCACATACACCTGACCTGGAGCAAAAGAACCACCCGCGTCGATGACAGCGTGTTCAAACGTAAGTCCCTGACTCTTGTGAATAGTGATCGCCCACGCCAGACGAAGAGGAAACTGCGTGAAAGCACCAACATGAACTTCCTGAATTTCTTCTTCATCCTTGTCGTAATCATAACGCACATTGTTCCAGGTCTCTCTTTCGACTTCAAGCTCATCACCCGATCCATCCAGTATTACTCTAATCGTATCCTCTCCGATCGCCGCTACCGTCGCCAATTTCCCATTGAAATAGCGTCGATCCTCACTCTTATCATTACGAATAAACATCACCTGCGCGCCCTCTTTCAGTTTAAGCAGAGGTTCGGTCGGTAGATTCTTCTCCGGAAAATCACCTTCGATCGTGCCGGGAAGCGAAACCTCCTCCCCGGGAAGCTCGGCCAATGCCGCGCTGTTGATGCGGTCGGCCCGATAGTTATGTGTCGTTAATGTGATGTACTTCTTGTCAGCCTGAGGCTCATAGTGCATTCGCTCGTTCAGCAGCTCAAGGTCATCCTCGGTGACCGCGTTGTTCCTAACCCTGTTGAGTACATCGATAAAAAGCTGATCGTTCTGCCGGTATATCTTCTTAAGTTCAATGCAAACCGGGGGCATCTGTTGCACCACGCGTGCGTGAAAAAAGAAGGGACTTTCATAATAGTTCTGCAGCACCGACCAATCGTCATCGGAAGCTACGGGTGGAAGCTGGAAAAGGTCACCGATGTAGAGAACCTGAACGCCGCCAAAGGGTGTATGAGGTCGTCGCCTGAAGTAACGCAAAATAGCGTCGGTCGCATCAAGCATATCAGCCCTCACCATGCTGACCTCGTCGATGATCACGAGTTCAAGATCACGAAACAGCTCCCGCTTATTCTCGTTAACACGAATGTTTTTGAAGAGTGTGTATTGGTCGGTGGTATCGTCGCCCGATAATTTATGAGACACCGGGATAAACGGACCAAAGGGCAATTGGAAGAATGAGTGCATCGTAACTCCTCCGGCGTTGATCGCGGCAACGCCCGTTGGAGCAACCACAACACACCGCTTTTGTGTGTGTTCACGGATGTACTTCAAAAATGTCGTCTTTCCGGTTCCGGCCTTGCCGGTTAGAAAGACATGGCGCGCAGTATTGTTGACGAAGTCTGCGGCAACACGAAAGAGAGGGTTCTCGTCCATACATTGAATTTACGACATGCGTCTCTAAGATAAAACCCTCAAAGGAGCGGATAAGAAAACAAAAAAAGACAGGAGAGCATCCTGTCTTTTCTGACTTGTTGCAAATTACCTGTTATATCAGGCGTGCAGGGAAGTATGCTACTTCGCCGAGTTCTTCCTCGATACGGATCAACTGGTTATACTTCGCCATCCGGTCAGAACGCGAAGCAGACCCGGTTTTGATCTGCCCGGTATTAAGGGCAACCGCGAGGTCGGCAATTGTGCTATCTTCCGTCTCGCCTGAGCGGTGAGACATTACACTCTTATAGCCATTGCGCTTGGCAAGTTCTACAGCATTGATTGTCTCTGTAAGCGATCCGATTTGATTAACCTTAATAAGGATGGAGTTTGCAACCCCTTTATCAATTCCGTCCTGCAAACGCGTCACGTTCGTTACAAACAAATCATCGCCAACAAGCTGAACCTGGCTTCCGATCTTTTCGGTCAGTCCTTTCCATCCATCCCAGTCATCTTCAGCCATGCCATCTTCAATAGAGATGATCGGGTATTTCTTCACCCAGCCTGCCCAGTAGTCGACCATTTCGGCTGAGCTAAGCTTCTTACCATCTGACTTCTTAAACGTGTACGTTCCTGAAGAAGCATCATAGAACTCCGAGCTTGCAGCATCCATAGCGATGAATACCTCTTCACCGGGTTTGAACCCAGCTTTCTCGATCGCCTGCAGGACGACTTCTATAGCTTCCTCGTTCGAGGCAATATTCGGAGCAAAGCCTCCTTCATCGCCAACGTTGGTTGAAAGCCCTTTGTCATGAAGTACCTTTTTCAGGTGATGGAATATCTCCGTTCCCATTCGTAGAGACTCCGAGAACGACGCTGCCTTGACAGGCATCACCATAAACTCCTGAAAGTCTATTTTGTTATCCGCATGACTTCCGCCGTTAAGGATATTCATCATAGGAACAGGGAGCGTATTGGCATTCACACCACCGATATAACGGTAGAGGGAAAGACCAGCCTCCATAGCGGCAGCTTTCGCTACGGCGAGTGAAGTTCCCAGAATAGCATTGGCACCAATGTTTCCTTTATTGGGAGTTCCGTCTATTTCGAGCATAATCTTGTCGATCAGATTTTGCTCGAACACGGAGAAGCCAATCACCTCGGAAGCGATCTTGAGATTAACGTTCTCAACAGCCTGCTGAACGCCTTTACCCAGGAACTTACCCTTATCACCATCGCGAAGTTCTACGGCCTCATGCGTTCCTGTAGAGGCTCCAGAGGGAACTGCCGCGCGGCCAAATGCGCCGGTTTCAGTATAGACATCTACTTCTACAGTTGGATTGCCACGGCTATCCAGAATTTGGCGGGCATGAATACGCTCAATCAGACTCATTACGTTGTTATTTTGTTTTGTTAATCGGTACAGTTTCTTAGTTCTTGCTTTTCTCCATCATGGAGACAAAATTGTCGAAAAGGTAGTTGGAGTCGTGAGGACCGGGAGAAGCTTCCGGGTGATACTGCACGGAAAACGCCTTCCTGTCTTTCAGACGAATTCCCATAATCGTATTGTCGTTCAGGTGCACATGCGTCACCTCAACTCTGGTGTTCTTCTCGATATCCTTTTCACTGACCACAAAGCCGTGATTCTGTGAAGTCATTTCGCCCTTTCCGGAGATTATGTTCTTCACTGGATGATTTAGCCCGCGGTGACCGTGATGCATTTTGTAGGTCGATAGTCCGCACGACAAAGCGAGCAGCTGATGTCCGAGGCAAATTCCGAAAACCGGCTTATCCGAATCAACAGCATCTTTGACGGTCGCTACTGCGTAGTCCATCGCTGCCGGATCGCCAGGTCCATTCGAAATAAAATACCCGTCGGGATTCCACGCCGCAATTTCATGGAACGGGGTTTTGGCGGGGAAGACCTTAACGTAGCATCCGCGAGCAGAAAGGTTGCGGAGAATATTGTTCTTAATCCCGAGATCGAGGGCAGCCACGCGGAACCGTGCTTCCGGATCGCCGAAATAGTAAGGTTCAGGAGTTGTCACACGTGACGCCAGTTCGAGGCCGTTCATAGACGGCACTTTCTTGATTTCCTCCTTCATCTGGTCGGGCGTAAGCTCCGAAGAGATGAGGGCATTCATCGCTCCTTTGCTGCGGATATACCGGACCAGCATACGGGTATCGACGTCAGCGATACCTACCACGCCATTCCTTTCCAGGTATTGTTGCAAGCTTTCCTGCGCCTCCTTTCGACTGTACTGCTCGGCGAAGTCATTCACAACCACACCCGCAATCTTGGTATTCCCCGACTCCTGTTCCTGGTCCATGGCACCGTAGTTGCCGATATGAGCGGCCGTGTGCACGATTATTTGGCCATAGTAGGAAGGGTCGGTATAGATCTCCTGGTAGCCGGTCATTCCGGTGTTAAAGCAGATTTCGCCTCCGGTTGTGCCGATCTTTCCGATCGCCATTCCCTCAACCAGCAGTCCGTCTTCCAGCAGCAGATAAGCTTTTTGCATTTCTTGAATCAACAGGTGGTTTTAATCAATATGGTTCAAAGTTACCGTTGAAAAATGTTCCGGCAACGTTTGGGCAAAAAAAAGGGACTGAATCAAGATCCAATCCCCTTTCATATCATCAACGAGCAACACTATTCATTGTCGTTATCCTTCTTCTTGCTAGCCTTCTTTTTCGCTGGCTTTTCAGCGGCTTCCGGTTCTGCACTACCCTCTGCAGGAGCACTTGCTGCAGGAGCTTCCGCTGCCTCAACGGCATCTTCGCTCTTCTTGGTGCGGCGACCGCGACGCGTCTTGGCTTTCTTAGCAGCACCTTCCTTCGTGTAGAGGGTATTGAAGTCAACCAGCTCGATGTAGCACATCTCCGCATTATCACCAAGGCGAGTATCGCTCAGCTTGATGATACGGGTGTACCCACCAGGACGTTCCCCGATTTTCGAGGCGACCTCGCCGAACAATTCCTTCACGGACTCTTTATTCTGCAGGTATGAGAAAGCCGTGCGGCGCGAGTGTGTGGTATCTTCTTTTGACTTGGTCAGCAAAGGCTCGACGTATTTGCGCAGCGCTTTCGCCTTAGCAACAGTCGTCGAGATTCGCTTATTCAAAATAAGCGAAGACGCCAGGTTGGAAAGGAGCGCTTGGCGGTGTGCAGCCGTTCTTCCCAGATGATTTATCTTCTTGCCGTGTCTCATGAGTTGTTAGTCTTCGTCGAGTTTATACTTTGACAGGTCCATGCCAAAAGTAAGGTTCTTTTCGGCGACCAGTTGTTCCAGTTCTGCCAGAGACTTCTTACCGAAGTTCCTGAATTTCATCATATCGGAGATCTCCAATTGAACGAGGTCTCCCAGGGTCTTGACATCCGCAGCCTTCAGACAGTTGTAAGCGCGTACAGAAAGGTCGAGGTCGTGCAGGGGAGTCTTGAGAAGCTTGCGCATATGCAGCATCTCCTCATCGACTTGCTCGATTTCAGCGTCTTTTCCGGTTTCGAGTTCGATCGACTTATCCGAGAACAGTCTGAAATGCTGGATCAGGATATGAGCAGCTCCCTCGAGAGCTTTCTCCGGGTGGATTGATCCATCCGTTTCAATATCGACTACGAGTTTCTCATAGTCGGTCTTTTGCTCAACGCGGGTGTTCTCTACGCTGTACTTGACGTTCTTCACAGGCGTAAAAATCGCGTCGATAGGAATGAACCCGAAGACCTGTTCGGCGGGCTTGTTCTCCTCAGCCGGGAGATAGCCACGTCCCTTCTCCAGTGTGAGTTCAATCTCAAACTGTGCGGACTCATCGAGGTTGCAGATGACGTGCTCAGGATTCAGAATCTCGAAAGCTGAAGTAAAGCGGGCGATGTCGCCGGCTTTGAATTGCTTCTGCTTTTTGATCGTTACCGTAATTCTTGACTCAAAAGAATCGGAGACCTTCTTGAATCTGACTTGTTTTAAGTTCAGTATGATTTCGGCTACGTCTTCCACCACGCCCTCGATCGTCGAAAATTCGTGGAGGACTCCGGGAATCTTAATGCCGGTGATCGCATACCCCTCAAGGGAAGACAACAGGATACGACGAAGGGCATTCCCGATCGTCACCCCATAGCCTTTTTCAAGGGGTTTGAACGTGAAGAGGCCGCGGAAGTCGTCCGACTTCTCCATGACCACCTTCTCCGGCATTTGAAATGCTAATATTGACATAGCGTAGTTGATTATCAGTGTTAATTACTTCGAATACAATTCAACAATGAGCTGCTCATTGATGTTTTCAGGGATATCCGCACGGAGGGGAACATTCACCATCTTACCCGCCATTTCGTTCATATCCCATTCCAACCAATTGTATTTCCGGGCACCCTGCAGTGAGAGGCTGTTCGTAATTACCTCAAGGTTCTTGGAACGCTCGCGAACGGCAACCAACTGACCAGGTTTAAGCTGGTAAGAGGGGATGTTCACGATCTCTCCATCTACAGAAATGTGTTTGTGCAGCACCAGCTGACGGGCGGCACGGCGCGTCGGCGCAATGCCGAGGCGGTATACAACGTTATCGAGCCGCGACTCCAGCAATTGCAGCAGTTTCTCGCCGGTCACACCACCGCGACGGGTAGCTTCGGCAAAGGCTTTCGCGAACTGTCTTTCGAGCAGTCCGTAGATGTACTTAGCCTTCTGCTTTTCAATCAACTGGATAGCATATTCCGACTGCTTGCGTCGCTTACCACGTCCGTGCTGGCCGGGACCGTAGTTTTTCTTTTGCAACGCTTTATTCTCACCCAGAATAGGCTCGTTGAATCTTCTTGAAATTCTGACCTTGGGGCCTGTATATCTTGCCATGGTGTAACCTGAATATGTCTATTTTAAACTCTTCTTCTTTTCGGAGGACGGCAACCGTTGTGCGGAAGCGGTGTGACGTCGCGGATAGCTGTCACCTCAATTCCGGCACCCTGAATAGTACGGATAGCCGACTCGCGACCGGCCCCCGGGCCTTTAACAAACACCTCAACCTTTCTCAGACCGAGATCATAAGCCTTCGAAGCACAGTCCTGCGCCGCCGTCTGAGCCGCATAGGGTGTGTTCTTCTTTGACCCTTTGAAGCCCATCTTACCAGCAGAAGCCCAGGAAATCACCTGGCCTGCACTGTTGGTCATCGCGATGATGATATTGTTAAAGGTAGCCTTGATGTGAGCTTGCCCAACAGCCTCAACGTTGACGACCCTCTTCTTAGCTTTGTCTTTTCTCTTATCAGCAGTTGCCATTAATGGAGAATATTGATTGTTAAATTAATTAGCCTTTAGTAGCCTTCTTCTTGTTGGCGACGGTCTTACGCTTACCCTTACGCGTACGAGCGTTGTTCTTCGTGGTTTGTCCACGCACGGGAAGCCCTTTGCGGTGACGCAGACCGCGATAACAACCGATGTCCATCAAACGCTTGATATTCAGCTGAATCTCAGACTTCAGAACACCCTCAATACGGTATTTTTCAGCGATGATCGCCCGGATCGCATTCGACTCATCGTCGGTCCAATCCTTAACCTTCTTATCCAGGCTTACACCCGCCTCGGTCAGGATTTCCTGCGCCGAACGGCGCCCCAGACCGAAAATGTAAGTAAGGCTGATCTCGCCTCTTTTGTTATCCGGAATATCTACACCAGCAATACGTGCCATATCTTAATTATTTGTCGAATTAGTCATGTTTCGGGCCACCCAAGATTATCCTTGTCTCTGCTTGAAACGAGGATTTTTCTTGTTGATAACAAACAGTTTACCCTTGCGACGGATAATCTTGCAATCCGCACTACGCTTCTTTATGGATGCTTTAACTTTCATCTTTCTCTATTTGTATCTGAATACAATTCTTCCTTTTGTCAGATCATAAGGCGACATCTCAAGCCTGACACGGTCGCCAGGAAGAATGCGAATGTAGTTCATACGCATCTTACCGGAGATATGGGCCAGAACTTCATGACCATTCTCCAATTGAACACGAAACATAGCATTCGACAATGCTTCGGTTATTGTTCCGTCTTGCTCAATTGACCTTTGTTTCGCCACTTATAACTGTAATTTTCTTCTATATACTTGTGTGTTGTCAAAATCTCCGTTCTGTCGGCGTGGATCGCCACCGTATGCTCAAAATGCGCCGACGGCTTGCGATCAGCAGTTCTTACTGTCCATCCATCCTCATCCATCACCACGTGCCGGGTTCCCTGGTTAATCATGGGCTCGATGGCAAAGACCATCCCCGGAACAAGCTTAACCCCCTTACCGCGCTTTCCGTAGTTCGGCACTTCGGGCGCCTCGTGCAACTTCTTCCCTACCCCATGTCCGACAAGTTCCCGCACCACACCATAGCCGAAACTCTCCACATAACTCTGCACCGCGTAGGCAACATCACCAATCCGATTTCCGGCCCGCGCCTGCGCTATCGCGCGATAGAGTGACTCATAGGTTCGCTCGAGCAAGAGCAGGGTTTCTTCCGCCACACCTTCTAAGGGATAGGTGTACGCTGAATCACTGTGATACCCCTTGAAGTACACACCGCAGTCGACCGTAATGATATCCGTATCGCGCAGTTCGTACTCACCAGGGAATCCGTGCACTACCACGTCATTCACCGAAATACACAGTGAACTAGGGAAACCGTTGTAGTTCTTGAACGACGGGATCCCTCCGTGGTCGCGGATAAATTCCTCGGCAACCTTGTCCAGCAGTTCGGTCTTCACCCCTGGCTTCACAAGACTGGCCACTTCTCCGTGCGCCTTTCCCAGAATCTGGGCGCTTTCACGCATCAATGCCAGCTCTTCTTCCGTCCTGAGGTTAACCATTCCGAACCCTAAGCCGCAGCAAATTGAGAACGTCCTTTCACTCTACCGGACTTCATCATACCCTCGTAGTGCCGCATCAGGAGGTGACTTTCAATCTGTTGCAAGGTATCGAGGATAACCCCTACCATAATCAACAGCGAAGTACCACCGTAAAATTGGGCAAAGTTCTGGCTCACACCGAACAGTACGGCAAACGCCGGAATGATCGC
>CAZHIQ010000017.1:0-37886 GCA_964532595.1 uncultured Roseivirgaceae bacterium | reverse complement strand
ACACCTGCCGAGTTCATCTTCAGCGGAATGAAGTCGCGCTTCCCGCCGTACAGTTTATTTCCAATTACCTGCTTCGCGTACTGAATTGGAATCCGACGTGTGGCCTGTGTGAGCATAATTACGCCCATCACAATGGCAAACAGCACGAGGAGTTCAACGATAAAGATCAACGCCTCACCCATTCCACGATTATACACCGCCTCTTCATAAAGGGCCAGCGGTAGCCGTGAAATGATACCGATCATAATGAGGACCGAAATACCATTTCCAATTCCCTTGTCGGTAATGCGTTCTCCCAACCACATACAGAACATCGTTCCTGCCACCAGAATGGTGATTGTCGAGAAGTAGAAGAAGAAACCTGGCTGGATGATAGCCCCCTCGTCGATCGTTCCCCGGATATATGCGTACGACTGGAACCCCGTGATAACGATGGTCAGTACACGCGTAATCTGATTCAAACGCTTTCTTCCGGAATCACCTTCCTTTTGCAGCTTCTGGAAATAAGGAACCGCAAAAGTGAGGAGCTGAACAATGATCGACGCCGAGATATAGGGCATGATACCCAGGGCGAAGATTGACGCTCGGCTGAAAGAACCGCCGAGAAATGTGTTCAGCAAACCGAGGATCCCCTCAGTAGCGCCAGGTCCTGACAGACTCGGGTGGTTCGGATCAATTCCGGGGAGGACGATAAAAGATCCCAGTCGGAAAATGATCAGAAACCCGATCGTGTTCAGAATCCGAACGCGAAGGTCTTCGATCGAAAAAATGTTCCGTATGGTCTGAAAGAACCGTTTCATTACTTCAATGTTGTAGCAGTGCCGCCAACGCTTTCAATCGCCTTTACGGCGGTTCCGGAGAAAGCATGGGCTTCAACGCTGATTTTAGACTTCAATTCTCCTCTTCCCAGAACCTTTACCTTGTCGTTTTTACCGACAACGCCGTTGTCAATCAGCACTTGAAGCGTGAGGTTGGCATCGCTGGTCTTACCCGCCAGCTCTTCCAGCACATCCAGGTTCAGCGCTTTGAAGTATACTTTATTGTTGTTTTTAAATCCGAATTTCGGCACGCGGCGTTGGAGGGGCATCTGACCACCTTCGAATCCCAGCTTGCGGCTGTAACCCGAACGAGATCCGGCACCTTTATGACCACGACCTGCTGTAGATCCACCGGACGCCTGCCCGCGACCCAGTCGCTTGTTATTTTTAACCGATCCTTCAGCCGGTTTCAGTGTATGCAGTTTCATCTTAAAGTTCTTTTACAGTGATCAGGTGATTTACTTTCCGGATCATGCCAGCAATCTGAGGCGTCAATTCAACCTCCACAGACTTATTGATCCTGCCTAAGCCAAGCGCTTTTATCGTACGCACCTGGGTTTCCGGCCGTTTGATGATACTTCTCGATTGTGTTATCTGAACTTTCGCCATGTCACTTAGCCGTTAAATACCTTAGACAATGAAACGCCGCGTTTTTTCGCAATGCTGTAGGCGTCGCGCATGGTTGTCAGGGCGCGGAAAGTAGCCTTCACCACGTTGTGAGGGTTCGACGATCCTCTTGACTTAGCCAGTACGTTGTGTACCCCTGCGCTCTCCAGTACGGCGCGCATCGCACCACCGGCGATTACACCTGTACCCGGCGAAGCAGGCTTCAGCAGTACAAATCCACCACCGAATTTACCGAGCGACGCATGCGGAACCGTTCCGTTGATAATCGGCACCTTCACAAGATGCTTTTTCGCGTCATCGATACCTTTGGTAATGGCGTCAGTAACTTCGTTCGCCTTTCCCAAACCGTATCCGACCACGCCATTGCCATCGCCTACGACTACGATTGCTGCGAAGCTGAAGCGACGACCGCCCTTTACCACTTTCGCTACACGCTCAATGGCCACGACGCGCTCTTTCAGGTCGATTTCGCTGGCTTTTACTGTACTAATATTGCTTACAGACATATCTTGGTTTCTTATGCTTAGAACTTCAAACCACCTTCACGAGCACCCTCGGCAAGGGCCTTGACGTTTCCGTGATAAAGGTATCCATTGCGATCAAATACAACTTCCTGAACTCCGGCAGCGGCAGCCTTTTCGGCCAGCTTCTTGCCCACGCCGTGGGAGATCTCAACATTGACGCCCTTCTTACCGAGTTCGCGGGCTGATGCAGACGCAAGGGTTACTCCTTTTTCGTCGTCAATCAACTGTGCATACACACCGGTATTGCTTTTGAAGACGGACAATCTGGGGCGCTCAGCCGTACCGCTGATCTTCCTCCGAATCCCCATCTTGATCTTTGTGCGTCTTTCTCTGTTCTTGCCTGCCATATCTCTATGATGCTATAAATCGTTAAAGGGTATGCTGAATTATTTCGCTGCTGCCTTACCTGCTTTACGGCGGATGTATTCTCCTGTAAAGCGAATACCCTTGCCTTTGTAAGGTTCAACTTTGCGGAGCGAACGGATTTTCGCGGCAACCTGACCGAGCAACTGCTTATCAGAGCCTTCCAGTACAACCGTCGGGTTACCCCCTTTTTCCTGAGTAGCGGTCACCTTGATTTCCGGAGGAATACCTACGAAAATGCTATGTGAGTAACCCAAGCTAAGCTCAAGCACGTTGCTCTGGGCGTTCGCACGATAACCGACACCCACGAGCTCCAGCTGCAAACGGAAGCCGTTCGATACCCCTTCTACCATATTGGCGATCAGGGCGCGGTACAATCCGTGCAACGACTTGTGATGCTTTTCTTCCGAAGGACGAACAATTGTCAACGTCGAATCTTCCTGACTGATCTTGAAAGCTGGCTCAATAGCCTGCGTCAATTCGCCTTTGGGTCCCTTCACGGTAACCGAAGCGTTATCAGCAGCAACGGTGACGGTAACTCCGGAGGGTATATTAATCGGTTGTTTCCCTATCCTTGACATCTCTCAGAATTAATAGACGTAACACAATACTTCGCCGCCGACATTCATCGTACGGGCCTCTTTGTCAGTAATAACGCCCCGTGAAGTCGACAGGATGGCTACGCCAAGCCCGTTCAACACGCGCGGGAGGCGGGTAGCATCGGCATACTTACGCAAACCGGGTGAACTGACCCGCTCAAGGCTTGTAATAGCTGATTCCCGGGTTTCTGGATTGTATTTCAATGCAATCTTGATTTTTCCCTGGTTATCGGGCGTATCTTCAAACTTGTAATTCAGGATATAACCCTTGTCGAACAACACTTTGGTTATCTCCTTTTTAAGGTTTGAAGCAGGAATCTCCACAACACGGTGGTTCGCCTTGATGGCGTTCCGCAGCCGGGTTAAATAATCTGCTATAGGATCAGTCATTTTCTTGTATTCTTATTAAAAAGCAAGCCCGTGTTTTCGGAAACCGGGCTGCAAAGATATTGAACAATTTGCGATTATTCAAACTGTTACCTGGTTTCGGCCCTCAATTTAGCGGAACCGACCTTGATACTCAGCAACCAATATGTTTATTCGGGGCCAGCGCTTACCAGCTTGACTTGGTCAAGCCCGGAATCTTGCCTTCTGCGGCCATTTTGCGGAACACGTTCCGGCAGATGCCGAACTTACGCATATATCCGCGGGGGCGGCCGGTCAGCTTGCAGCGATTTTTCAACCGCACAGGAGACGCATTGCGCGGCAGTTTGTCAAGCGCTTCATAGTCGCCTGCTTCTTTCAATGCTTTGCGCTTAGCGGCATAGGTAGCCACCAGTCTCTCCCTTTTTGCTTGCCTAGCGATTACAGATAATTTAGCCATGCTTATTCTTAATAGTGCTTATTTTGCAAACGGCATCCCGAATTGTTTCAGGAGCTCGAAGCTTTCTTCGTCAGTTTTTGCGGATGTCACGAAAGTGATATCCATACCGCTTATGCGGCTTACCTTATCGATAGAGATCTCGGGGAAGATAATCTGTTCCTTAACCCCCAGGGTATAGTTGCCGTGACCATCGAAACCTTTGGCGCTTACGCCGCGGAAGTCGCGCACGCGCGGCAGAGCTACGTTTACCAGGCGGTCAAGGAATTCAAACATACGGTCACCCCGCAGTGTCACGCGGACACCGATCGGCATGTTCTCACGCAGCTTGAAGTTTGAAATCGCCTTCTTCGACTTGGTCGGCACTGCGCGCTGACCGGTGATGGCTGTGATTTCCTCAACGGCCACGTCGATAAGCTTCTTATCCGTTACGGCGATACCGACGCCTTTGTTGATACAGATCTTCTCGATCTTGGGTACCTGCATAACGGAGTTATAGCTGAATTTGTCCTTCAGCGCAGGGACGATCTCCTTGAGATATTTTTCCTTGAGTCTCGGCGTTGCCATCACTTAATAAATTCTCCGGTTTTCTTTGAATATCGCTGCAGCTTGCCCTTATCGTTAAGCTTGCGGCCTACCCGGGTGGGCTGTCCGCTTGCCGGATCGATGAGCATAAGCTTGCTGAGGTTTATATACGCTTCGGTGCGGGTGATTCCCCCCTCGGGCTTTCCAGCCGAAGGCTTCACGTGTTTCGTCACGATATTAACACCTTCCACAAGCGCCCTTCTGTTCGCTGCGTCTATTTCAAGGATTTTTCCTTCCTTGCCTTTGTCATCGCCCGCAATCACCTTTACGGTGTCACCTTTGCGAACGTGAAGTTTGGGTTGTGCGTTGCTCTTTCTCTTCATGGCTTAAAGTACTTCTGGGGCCAATGAAACAATTTTCATAAACTGCTTTTCGCGCAATTCACGTGCAACGGGACCGAAGATACGGGTACCACGGGGCTCGTCCTGAGCATTCAGCAACACCGCCGCGTTATCCTCAAAACGGATATAAGATCCGTCTTTTCTTCTTACTTCCTTGCGCGTGCGCACAATCACAGCCTTCGATACCGTTCCCTTCTTTACCTGGCTGGAAGGCAGGGCAGACTTAACGGTAACCACGATTTTATCTCCGACGGAAGCGTACCCCTTGCGGGTACCGCCCAGTACGTGCATACAAAGAACCTCTTTTGCACCACTGTTATCGGCTACGGTAAGTCTGGATTCACTACGTATCATGACGTTTTATGCTTAAATCTTTTTTACAATTAGTCGGCTTCGGGCAGAAGCGATTATTTAGCCCTCTCGAGGATTTCCACGAGCCTCCAGCGCTTGTCTTTGCTGAGCGGACGGGTCTCCATGATGCGTACCAGATCACCTTCGCCGGCGGAATTCTCCTCGTCGTGCGCCTTGAACGTGGTCGTTCTATTTACAAATTTGCCGTAGATCGGATGTTTCACCTTTCTCTGAACAGCAACCGTGATGGTTTTCTGCATCTTGTTGCTGGTCACTCGTCCGATTCTTTCTTTGCGTTCGTTCCTTTCCATAGGAATTATTTTTGAGATTCTTTAGCCCGGAGTTCAGTAGCAAGACGCGCAACAAGGCGGCGCGACTCACGAATACGCATCGGGTTTTCGATGGCAGAGACTTGGTGCGCAAACTGGAGTTTGCGCAGGGCTTCTTTTTCGGAGACGATCTTCTCTTTCAGTTCGTCAATCGTAAGCGCCTTGATATCAGAGTTTTTCATGCCTTGGTTGTCTCAACGTAATCTCTTCTAACTGTAAATTTCGTCTTGATCGGCAATTTGCCGTGGGCCAGGGCAAGCGCCGCTTTTGCAGTAGCCAGGCTAACTCCTCCAGCCTCGAACAGGATTGTTCCCGGTCTGACGACAGCAACCCAGTATTCAGGCGACCCCTTACCTTTACCCATCCTTACTTCCGCAGGCTTACGGGTAATCGGCTTGTCAGGGAATACGCGGATCCATACCTGCCCCTCACGCTTCATCGCGCGTGTTACTGCAATACGGGCGGCCTCAAGCTGACGTGAAGTAATCCATCCGCCTTCCAGGGCCTTCAGGGCAAAAGATCCGAATGCAATGGTATGTCCACGAGTCGCTATGCCCTTTACGCGACCCTTCTGCATCTTTCTGAATTTCGTTCTCTTCGGCTGTAACATCGTTACCTGACTTTAAATCGTTTCTTGTTATGCACTTCTCCTGGGGCCTCCGCGGCGAGCTCCACCCGCACCGCCTTCGCGGCGACGACCACCGCGCTCACGCGGTCCAGTTCCTGCGCCACCCTGAGGTGCGTTGACCACGCCGATGTTCGGCGACAGGTCGCGCTTTCCATAGACCTCACCTTTGAAGATCCATACTTTGATACCGATCTTACCATAGACGGTCAGCGCCTCGGAAATTGCATAATCGATATCAGCGCGCAGCGTATGCAACGGAATCCGGCCTTCTTTATATTGTTCTGTCCGGGCCATATCCGCACCGGCAAGACGTCCGGAAACCTTGATCTTAATTCCTTCAGCCCCAACACGCATAGCCGAAGCAATAGCCTGTTTCATGGCGCGCTTGTAAGAAATACGAGCCTCGATCTGCTGACCGATCGACTCCCCTACCAGCTTGGCATCGAGCTCAGGACGCTTGATCTCAAAAATATTGATCTGTACATCCTTTCCGGTCAGCTTCTTCAGCTCTTCCTTAATCTTGTCGACCTCGGTTCCGCCTTTACCAATCACAACGCCGGGACGAGCGGTGTGAATTGTCAGCGTAATACGCTTCAGCGTTCTTTCGATGACGACTTTGGCGATTCCTCCCTTGGGGATACGCGCCTGGATATACTCGCGGATCTTGTGGTCTTCAACCAGTTTATCCGAAAAGGTATTGCCACCGTACCAGTTGGAATCCCAACCACGAACGATGCCTAACCTGAATCCAACAGGATTGATCTTTTGTCCCATTTAATTATTCCTTAGTTTCTTTAACTTCTTCAATATTTTCGGCTGAATCACCTGCCGGCTTCAGGCTGTCAAGTACGAGCGTAACGTGGTTCGAACGCTTGCGAATGCGATGCGCACGTCCTTGCGGAGCGGGACGCAGCCGCTTCAGGATGCGACCGCCATCAACCCAAATCTCTTTCACATAGAGATCGGCTTCTTCGAGCTTCTGATCCTGGTTCTTATTACCCCAGTTAGCGATGGCTGACAACAGCAACTTCTCGATGCTGGCTGCACCCACCTTTGCCTCATGCTTCAGGATGTTCAGTGCACGGTTAACACGTTCGCCTCTGATCAGGTCAGCGACCAAACGCATCTTGCGGGGTGAGGAAGGAATATTGCCGAGTTTGGCTACAACGGCACCCGAACGGGCCGCTTCTTTTCTGGCATCCCGCTTTTCTCTCTTTAGAACAGACCGCTTGGTCTTCTTGGCTGCTTCTTCCATGATTACCTGTTATCTTTCTTGTTACCCGAATGGCCGCGGAATGTGCGGGTCGGCGCAAACTCCCCGAGCTTGTGACCTACCATGTTTTCCGTGACATAAACCGGAATAAACTTGTTACCGTTATGGACTGCGAACGTATGGCTGATCATTTCAGGCGTGATAGTCGACCTTCTTGACCAGGTCTTGATCACTGATTTCTTGCCGGATTTTTCAGCCGTCTCTACTTTCTTCAGGAGACGGAAATCAGCGTACGGTCCTTTCTTAATCGAACGTCCCATTATTTTTTCCTCTTAGATATGATTAGGCGATCTGAATACTTGTTCGGGCGACGGGTCTTCTGACCTTTTGCGAAGATACCATTGCGCGAAACAGGGTGTCCTCCCGACGCACGACCTTCACCACCACCCATCGGGTGATCCACCGGGTTCATCGCTACGGCACGCGTTCTCGGACGAATCCCGCGCCAGCGATTCCGGCCGGCCTTTCCTTCGCTCTCATTCATGTGATCGGGATTCGAAGTAGCTCCCACCGTAGCAATGCAAGTATCCAATACGTTGCGCATCTCACCGGAAGGCATCTTAAGCGTAGCATAGCCGCTTTCACGCGCTACCAACTGAACAAAAGAGCCCGCGCTACGGGCAATCGCTCCGCCTTTGCCAGGCTTCAGCTCAACATTATGAACAATAGTACCCACAGGGATTTTACCCAGCGGAAGTGCGTTTCCTACTTCAGGAGCAACGTCCGGCCCAGACACAATCGTCTGCCCTACTTCCAACCCCTGAGGAGCCAGAATGTACGACTTCGCACCATCAGCGTAATACAATAAAGCGATGCGTGCGGAACGCGTCGGATCGTACTCAATAGCTTTCACCACCGCAGGTACGCCAAACTTGTTGCGCTTGAAATCAATGATTCTGAGCTTCTGCTTGTGACCACCACCGATGTAGCGCATCGTCATCCGCCCTTTGCTGTTGCGTCCGCCGGTTTTCTTCACGGTCACCACCAACGACTTCTCAGGCGTGGTCTTTGTAATATCGCTAAAACTCGGAGCCAGCCTGTGTCTGGTTCCCGGAGTTACCGGTCTAAGTTTCTTCAACGCCATTGTTCAGAAATTATCTATTATACGTTGCTATAAAAATCGATGACCTCACCTTCAGCCAGGGTCACAATGGCTTTCTTGTAGCTCGGTCTGCGCCCGGAGAGAACACCCGCCTGGGTGTAGCGTGTCTTGAGCTTGCCCATGACGTTCATGGTATTGACGCTCTCAACGTTCACGCCGTACTGTTTTTCAACAGCATTCTTGATTTCAATCTTGTTGGCGCGACCGTCAACGATAAATCCATACTTGCCTTTCTCGTTGAGGGCAGAAACCTTCTCGGTTACCAGTGGCTTCTTCAGGACGCTCATGACTGCTTATTTAAAATGTTTTCAATCTTGCTGATAGCACTCTCTACCACAATCACACTCTCTGCATTCATCAGATCATAAGTATTGATCTGATCAACAGTAGTGACGCGTGTGTTCGGCACGTTACGACCGGAGAGTACAATGTTCTTGCTTACCTCAGGAAGAATAAGCAAAGTCTTCTTGGTCCCAAGAGACAGAGCATTCAGAAGGCTGACGTACTGCTTGGTCTTTGCGGCCTCAAAAGTAAAGTCCTCCAGGACAGCAATCGAATTGTCCTTCGCTTTGTATGACAGCGCCGACTTACGCGCCAGATCCTTTACTTTCTTGTTGAGCTTGAACGAATAATCGCGCGGAACAGGACCAAAGACCCGACCCCCGCCGCGATACTGAGGGTTCTTGATGTTACCCGCACGAGCACCACCTGTGCCCTTCTGACGCTTCAGCTTCTTGGAAGAACCTGAAACCTCATTGCGCTGCTTCGACTTGTGCGTTCCCTGACGCTGATTGGCCAGGATGCTCTTTACATCCAGGTAAATGGCGTGGTCGTTGGGCTCAATGCCAAACACCTCATCGGAAAGGTTAACCTTCCGGTTCGTCTGCTCGCCAGTATATTTTAGAACTGCTACTTCCATTACTTCTCAAGAATTACAGTTGAGTTCTTCGGACCCGGAACGGAGCCGGAAACAACGATGATGTTTTGCTCAGGGAAAATTTTAACTACCTGGAGGTTAGTTACTTTAACACGGTCGTTACCCATACGGCCCGCCATACGCTTGCCCTTGATAACCCGCGACGCGAATGACGCGTTACCCAATGAACCCGGTGCACGGAGGCGATTGTGCTGACCGTGAGTCTGATCACCTACCCCGGAAAAATTGTGACGCTTAACCACACCCTGGAAACCCTTACCCTTCGACTGAGCTACTGCGTCCAGATAATCCCCTTCCTGAAAGACATCCTGAATGCGAATCTCCCTGCCCAGCTCGACAACACTATCAAACTCAGCACGGAAATCCCGGAATTCGACCAACTTCGCCTTCGGCGTCGTGTTCGCTTTCTTGAAATGACCAAGCAGGGCGCGCGTGGTATTCTTTTCTTTCTTTTCTCCGTACGCTAGCTGTACAGCGCGGTACCCGTCCGTATCGACGTTCTTGATCTGGGTGACAACACACGGACCCGCTTCAATCACCGTGCAGGCGATATTCTGCCCTTCGGGACCGTATACGCTCGTCATACCCACTTTTCTTCCTATAATGCCAGGCATGTCTTACCTATTTATGCTTGTTTTTCAGGATTCTGCGCCTTCGTAGCGCAAAAAGGACTGCAAAGATAGGAACTAATGGTTAGTTAGCAAATGCGCGTTTCAAAATATTTCTGGGATTCATGCGTTTACAGACTGTAAAGCGCCTTTTTGAGCCTTCCCGGGGCTCCGGGGTAACCCTTGGGGCAAAAAAAAATCGATATCCCAACGCCGAATAAGCCCGACCTGTTTCACTGCGAGTAACTTATTTTACTGTATCATTGTCCGGCTGTAAATCAACGGGATGCGGGAAAACGTAACATCGCCATGGGTCCTTCTCCTTTTTCTGATGCTTCTGCTCTTCATCGCCAACCTGGCGACGGGCAGTGTAAGCATCCCACCGGCTGAAATTCTGCGTATTCTCGTCACCGGCAGTCATGACAATCCGGCTTGGACGGAAATCGTCCTCAACTTCCGACTCACCAAAGCTCTGACCTGTGTCCTGGCAGGTAGCGCCCTCGCCCTGGCAGGCCTGCAGATGCAAACCCTCTTCCGCAATCCACTGGCCGGTCCGGATGTGCTCGGACTCTCAGCCGGAGCAAGTCTGGCCGTAGCCATTCTTTTTATGGCTCCGGCTGCTACTCTTGGCATCGCTGAGCACCTCCCCCCCCTCGTGGTATCGGTCGCCGCTACGGCCGGCTCCCTAACCGTGTTCCTCATTATGATCCTGGTGGCCCGCCGACTGCCCGATCCGGCGTCCCTCCTTATTGTCGGTCTCATGGTCGGCGCCCTCGCGGCATCGGTAGTCAGTGTGCTGCAATACATCAGCAAAGCCGAACACCTCCAGGTGTTTGTCATATGGACGATGGGGAGCCTCGGGGGGCTCAACTGGAACGAACTCCTTATCCTTGCCCTGGCCCTGGTCGTGGGCAGCGCCCTGGCTTTCTCGGCCATCAAGCCACTCAACGCCTGGCTACTCGGTGAGCGATACGCGCTAAGTCTCGGCATCAATACGCGACGGACAAGATTGATCGCTATTCTGTCGGCTTCCGTACTCACCGGAGCCGTCACTGCTTTTTGCGGACCAATCGCTTTCGTCGGCCTGGCAGTTCCCCACCTCACCCGCCTGCTTATCCGAACTCACAACCACAAGGCACTCATTCCGGCCGTAGCTCTCGGCGGCGCAGCATTGATGCTCTTCTGCGACATCGTTGCGCAATTGCCGGGCAGCACCTACATCCTCCCGATTAATGCGCTTACCGCATTGATCGGAGCTCCGGTTGTCATTTGGATCATTCTTCAAAACAAGAGCATCCGGATATGAAAGGAAAATCCCTTCTGCTCCAATGTCATCAACTTTCCGTAGGGTATCGCCACCGGTCTACCGCAACCGTGTTGTTCGAAGGCCTGAACCTGTCGTTGACAGCCGGCGAGATGATCTGTTTTATGGGGCCGAACGGGGCCGGTAAATCCTCGATCCTAAGGACGCTTGCCGGACTGCAACAGCCACTGGCAGGAGAGGTGGTACTGCAGGGAAATCTGGAACGCGCCCGACACATCGCCGTGGTACTTACCGAACGCATCGCAGCCCCCCAATTGACGGTCGCTGAAGTAATCACTTTTGGCCGGTACCCATATCTTGGTTGGAACCTGCGGCTAACCAACCACGACCAGGAGCGTATTCACGATGCCATTGACCGAGTCCATCTCAGGGGCCTCCTGCACAAGAGAATTTACACATTAAGCGACGGCCAATTGCAGATGGTCCTTATCGCACGCGCCCTGGCCCAGGACACTCCTATCATACTTCTCGACGAACCGACAACCCATCTCGATCTCAATAACCGGCTGGAGATCATGAACTTGCTCAGAACGCTGGCCCACGACAGCGGCAAGGCTGTGTTGCTTACAACGCACGATCTTGACCTCGCCCTCCAAACCGCCGACAAAATTTGGCTGGCACATCCCGGCCGTGGCATCTACAGCGGCTGGCCCGAAGACCTCGTCCTTAACGGGTCGTTTGACGAAATTTTTCAAATGAAAGGTTTCGACCTGAAAACGGGAAAAGTGCAACACCCTGCCTATCGCAACATACGCGTCCAACTGTTGGGAGACGGACCCGCATGGTGGTGGACAAAAAACGCACTGGAACGGCAAGGATACTCGGTCTCAACAGAAAATGCGGATATCTCCGTTACAGTCACCCTGGAAGCCAATCTTCCCAAATGGAAACTCCATTACAGCGGGAATGAAAGACAGGTATCGACTATTGAAGATCTCATGGATATCCTCTAGTAATCGATTGCATCGGTCTCCCGTATGTTTTAGGCTGTTTTCGCCCCCTGCGCTCTGGCACGTCTTTGTTAGTTTGTGTGTTCAACAGTAAACCAAGATTTGTCATTCATGTTCAATATATCTGACCTATTCCCGTACGGTTTCGAAGCTAAATACGAAAAGCCCGTCGCCTATTTCTCAATGGAGTTTGCCGTCGATCAACCGCTTAAGACCTACAGCGGTGGTCTCGGTTTCCTGGCAGGATCTCACCTGCGGGCAGCGTACGAACTGAAACAGAATCTGATCGGTATCGGCATTCTCTGGAAAAAAGGCTACTACGACCAGGAACGGAATCAAGACCAGACGCTCCAGGTAGCCTTCCGAGACAAGTACTACCACTTCCTTACCGACACGGGCATCACATTCCCGATCACCATACACGGTGCGCGTGTATGGGTGAAAGCATTTCTTCTGAGGCCGGAAGTATTCAATACTGCACCGCTTTTCCTGCTCACCACCGATATACCGGAAAATGATTACCTGGCGCAAACTATTAGCCACCGTTTGTATGACCCCAACGAAACAACACGGATCGCCCAGTCAATTTTGCTCGGCACAGGAGGTGCCAAGCTGCTCGATGTATTGCAACGCAATACGGAGATTTATCACATGAACGAAGGACATGCCCTGCCTCTCTGTTTCTACCTCCTCGACAAGTATAAAGACATGGACGAGGTGCGAAGGCGAGTTGTCTTCACGACGCACACGCCCGAAAAAGCAGGCAACGAAGAGCACAGCCTCCCGCTGCTTAACAACATGAGCTTCTTCCACGGACTGACTATGCGTCAGGTTGAGGAATACGTGCAGCCGGAAAACGGAATCCTCAATTACACCTTAACAGCTCTGCGGATGTCGAAGGCGGCTAACGGAGTTTCTCAACTCCACGGTGAAGTCGCGCGGAGGATGTGGAGCGGATATAAAGACATCTGCGAAATATCGTCCATTACGAATGCTCAGAACAAAACTTACTGGGCTGATCCGGCACTCGACAAAGCCTTACAGACGCACGATGACGAAGCTCTTACAGCGCGCAAGAAAGAGATGAAACGCGACCTCTTCCGCATCGTCGCCGATCAGACCGGAAAACTTTTCGATGAAAATGTACTCACTATCGTTTGGGCCCGGCGTTTCGCAGGCTACAAGCGCGCAAACCTCCTCTTATCCGACTTCAATCGATTCATCGAAATGGCCCGAAATGAGAAATATCCTATTCAGATAATCTGGGCAGGAAAGCCATATCCGGAAGACTTCGGAGCAATTAATCTGTTTAACGAAATCTTCTGGAAAACCCGCGACCTTCCCAATGTAACAGTGCTGACGGGGTACGAATTGTGGTTGTCGGCCTATCTCAAGAAAGGCTCCGACGTCTGGCTGAATAATCCGCGACTGTATCACGAAGCTTCTGGTACGTCTGGAATGACGGCTGCTATGAACGCCTCCATCAATCTGTCAATTCCCGATGGATGGATCCCCGAATTTGCCCGCCATGGAGAGAATAGCTTTATCATTCCTACAGCTCCCGACCACCTCCCCGTAGAGGAGAAGGATAAACTCGAAGCTCAAAATCTATTCGACGTATTGGAACAGGAGGTCATCCCCTTGTACTACGAACACCCCGACAAGTGGCTGCAGATCACCAAGACCGCTATGGAGGAAATAGTGCCGTACTTCGACGCCAACCGCATGGCTGACGAGTACTATGAAAAGCTTTACCACCACACGGAACAGCGAAAGGCAAACGACAATCAGGATGACCAATACGCTGCCTGACTGAAATAGCCAGTTTCCAGGAAATTCCTAAGCAATGAAGCCCGACGGAAGTCTCGCAGACGGATGTCGGGCTTCTTGTATGCTAGCGAAAGGAAAGCCGCATAAACCCCTTGTTCGATCGACCGCCGCGTTTTACCTTCACCCCATGATCGGCACACTGACGCTCTCCGAGATCAACGTTTACCCGATAAAATCGCTTCGCGGAATTTCAGTAACACACGCCCGCGTCAAGCAAAAAGGTCTCGAGTTTGACCGTCGTTGGATGCTCATCGACGCCAACAGCCAGGCAATGACGCAACGCGCCTATCCCCAACTCGCTTTCTTTGTGCCTGAAATTCACGACGGAACACTGCGAATTTGTTACACACCCCACCAGGACTTTATCGACTTTCCTGTCGACAGCAGAGAAGGCGACTCCATGCCCGCATCGATCTGGAACGACGTCGTATCGATCGTGGAAGTGAGTTCCCCAGTGAGTGCCTGGTTCAGTGCGAAGCTGGGAATGTCTTGCCGCCTGGTCGCCTTTCCCGAGCCTAACGCCCGACCGATAGATCCACGGTACGCCCGTCCCGATGCAAACGTCAGCCTCGCCGATGCGTATCCTTTTTTGCTCATTGGCCAGGCTTCGCTGGACGATCTAAACAGCCGCTTGGTTGAACCGGTACCCATGAACCGATTTCGGCCCAATTTTGTCGTATCGGGCGCCGCACCATTTGCAGAAGATGACTGGAAAACCGTGTCCATTGGTGGTGTTTCTTTCGCTGTCGTAAAGCCGTGCGACCGTTGCGTGATGACCACTATCGACCAGGATACGGCGAGAAAGGGAACGGAACCACTACGTACGCTCGCTTCATACCGCCGCCGGGATAATGGCGTTTTCTTCGGACAGAACCTCATCGGACTGGCGGAAGGCGAGATCAAGCTCGGAGCAACCGTTATTCCCCTCTAAAAATTTGCTCCCCCGCCCTTCTATAGCCAGATTTGCACCATGACGCATCTGTACCTGAAAGCCGTCCACATCATCTTCATTGTCACGTGGTTCGCAGGCCTTTTTTACATGCCGCGCCTTTTTGTGTACATCGTTGAATCTCACGGAAAACCTGAACCTGAGAAATCGGCTCTCCTCAGGCAACTTAACATGATGGCGTCACGGCTATGGTACGGGATCACCTGGCCATCGGCGATTATCACCCTCGGAATGGGGACGGCAATGCTCGTCAATCAACCCGAGTGGCTACACCAGGGATTCATGCACATCAAGCTGACGCTCGTCTTTTTCCTCTACCTCTATCACTTTTCTCTCCAGATTTTGTTAAACCAATTGAAGAAGGGAGTAATACGCTACACGTCGCAGCAACTGAGGTTTTGGAACGAAGTGGCCACTCTCTTCCTGATAAGCATCGTCTTTCTGATCGTTCTTAAGAACTCGTTGAGTATGATATGGGGATTGCTTGGTCTGCTTGGCGTGACCGCCTTGATAATCGCAGGAATGGCACTTTATAAACGATTAAGAAATAAATAGAATGATTAAGCTGGTTTCGAAACAATCTGCACTGCTACTGATCCTGTCGTGCACCGTATTCTTTACTTCGTGCATCGAGGAAAAGCCCCGGCGACTGCCCATCTTCGGAGAAAAACAGATAGAGGGAACGGACACCGTTTACCATACCATCGCCGACTTCAAGCTTGTTAATCAGGACAGCATTGTAATCACCCGTGATGACTTGCGAGGCAAGATATATGTCGCCGACTTCTTCTTTACAACTTGCCGCACGATTTGCCCTATAATGAAAAGCCAGATGCATCGGGTGTATGAAGAGATAAAGAACGATCCCGAAGTGATGATCGTATCACACACGATAGACCCCGAGCACGATACGGTTGCTCTTTTGCACGACTATGCCGAACGTCTCGGGGCAGAAACCGAGAAGTGGCTCTTTCTCACCGGACAGAAAGATTCGATCTACTATCTGGCTCAGACCAGCTACTTCGCTACGGCTATGGAAGACAAGAATGAACCCGATGGCTTTATTCACAGCGGGGCTTTCCTGCTGATCGACAAGAAGGGGCGCATCCGCGGAAAGTATGATGGCACAAGGGAAGAAGAGGTCAATCAATTGATCAGGGATATCCAGGTTTTGAAGCGTGAAGATTGAAAGGGAAGGCCGGCATGGCGTTACACTTGGCGAACCTGGTTTTGCGATAAATTTCTAACACGACTGTATTGTTGATTAAGCGATCACATATTCTTTACGCTCTTATCGGAATGGCATTGCTTACCATTGTCAATGCATCTTGTCAACGGCAGTCGCCCAAATTCCGGCAATACTACGTACAGGGCGAAATTCTTTACCGCCAGCATTGCACCAACTGTCATCAACAAGATGGGAGCGGTCTTGGGCGCGTATACCCCCCATTGAACACGTCCGACTTCATGGAAGAGAACTTCGATGAAGTTATTTGTTTAATACGCAACGGAATATCCGGCGAGATACTCGTCAACGGAATCAGCTTCAACCAGGCTATGCCACCCCTTCCCCGACTCACCGACCTCGAGGTTGCTGAAATTGCCACCTACATTTATAACACCTGGGATCATCAACGGGGAATCATTGACGTAAAGGACGCCTCACGAATTCTTCAGCGCTGCGACTCGGTGAGCCGTCAGAAGTGACGCAGGCGTAAACGGACAACCATCGTATCGCCCTGTACCTCTACTGACGCGCGATCAAACGACGGGGGGCCAAAGATTCCCATCGCGTCATTCCCGAACCCAAAACCTTCTGTAGGGATACCAAGTCCGTTGGTGCTGAGTTCACCATTTCCGTCGCGATCGTGAAAAGCACTGATGCCATACTTACCCGGAGTAACCGCCGGAAAACTCACCAACACTGTTTCGCTTGTTACGTCACGAGCCGCTGTGTATGCCGCCTTCTTTAGAAAATCCTTCCTGTTGTCAAAGAGGGCGACTCGGATCGTTCCCTCGTCCGCGCGAACTCCTTCAATAGTAACCGTGACGACAGTCTGTGCCTCTGCTACCCCTGCGTAGAGCATCCCAGCGATTAGCGATAAAAGGACCAATCTCATCTTCTGGATTCATCTAAAACCAGACCACCAAGCAGACGGCAGCTTATATGGTATTTATTAGTAAATTTCATCAAACAGGAAAATGAAGGAGCAAAAGGCAATTCTGGAGGCTTATGACCGGGCCGACAAAACCAGAAGAATGGCATTAGCGACCGTTGTCCGGGTTCGGGGATCTTCCTACCGAAGCCCCGGCGCCCGCATGCTCATTACGGACGACGGTACGTGGACGGGATCTATAAGTGGTGGATGTCTCGAAGGAGATGCTTTACGGAAAGCGCGTCAGGTAATGACCACCAATACCCCGGTGGCCGTTTCTTACGACACCAGTGAAGAATCGAATCAAAACCTCGGAATCAGCCTTGGCTGCAACGGCATCATCGATGTTCTCATTGAACCCGTAACCTGTCAACATCCGCACGATCCAGTGACCCTGTTTCGAAATGTGGTCGCAGAACAACAGCCTGTAGCGCTTGCTACTGTATTTTCAAACGGAAGTCTACAGGGTGAGAAAATGTTGATACGCTCCGACGGTGAATGCATCGTCAGGCTCTCATCGGCTGCGCTTAACAAAAAGGTATCGGACGATCTTGTGCGATGTCTGGAAACGCACCGATCGGAAACGAAGGCCTATCTGATAGGCAGAGAAATAATCGAAGTCTTTATAGAGGTCATACAGCCGACGGTGTCGCTTTTGATTTTTGGTGCAGGATTCGATGCCCGGCCGGTATGCCAACTCGCAAAGTCACTCGGATGGGAAGTATCCGTGACCGACGAATGTGTAGCACATATCGCCCCGCTATTTTTTCCTAATGCCGACAAGCTATCCCTTTGCAATCGGGAATTTGTCTCGCGCGACTTCGACATCACCCCCTATACCGCGTGTGTGCTCATGTCGCACAACTACGCCTACGACCGCGATGTATTAAAAAAGCTCCTGACCACCCCAACCCCTTACATCGGCATCCTCGGACCGCGAAAGCGATTTGATAAAATGCTGAATGAATACGTCCTGCAGGGACTCACGCTCACGGCCGATGACCACCAGCGTATTCACTCCCCCATCGGGCTGGACATTGGCGCCGAGACACCCGACGAAATTGCGTTGAGTATCATCGCGGAAATTCAGAGCAGATTCACCGGTCGCCCGGGCGGATTCCTTAAAGATAGACCCACCCCTATACACCAACGCGATGACGAAAGTGATCAGGTAATTAAACAAGTTTATCGGGAGGGTTGGATAGGGACGCGCGTCAATCTTTAAGCACTCAAGGCAGGAACGATGATAGACACCGTCGTCCCTTTACCCGGACTGCTGTTGAGTGAAATCTCGCCGCCCAACCGCATCACGACATTCTTCACCGTGTACAACCCAAGCCCGGAGCCACGCGACAACTGCGAGGCGCGAACAAACATTTTGAATACCTCTTCATGGTACTCCTCGGCAATACCAGGACCACAGTCGGTAACGTCGATGGTCACACCGTTTCCTTTTTCGTGGATAGCAACTGAAAGCGTTAACTGTCCTGCTTTGTCAAGACCGTATTTAAACGAGTTGTCGATCAGATTCTCCATGATTACTCCGAGCAGATAGCGGTCGCCGAAAAACTCACGATGGACATTGACATCCAACGAAACCGAATGTGGAACACCATCATGTTCCTGTTTGACCGCGCTTAAAACCTTATCACAGAGATCGCGAAAGTCGATAGGATGTGCAACTTGCTCGCCACGCCGAATGCGCATGGTTGCCCGTATTTGCTTTAACAGCCGAGCCATATCCTTCGCTCGCTCGCCAATCATCTGAAAATATTCGTGAGCAGAATCCAGGTCCGTGACATCGCGTTCAGCAAGATTCACCAAACCGAGAATACTTGTAATAGGAGAACTCAGATCGTGCGACGACCGGTATGAAATCGTGTCGAGCTCCTCGATTGCATTGTGCAAATCGGTGATATTCTGCATCACCGCTCCAATACCGTCACCTACTTTGAATACTTTGATGCGCACACGAATCTTCCCAAGACTGGGATGAAGAGTCGCATCAAATATCCTCATTCCCCCAGTGCGCTGAACCTCCTCGTAAACGGAAAGCCGTCCGGATTTGCGCACATCGGGCGACACCTCGGAAAGATGTCGACCGATGACATCCTCCCGCTTCAAATGGAAGGTCCGAAGGAATGCGTCGTTAACCTGCACGTACCGCATATCCTTATCGAAGATCGAATACAACTCGTCAGACTCATCAAAGAAGAGCTGAAAGAGCCCGGAACTGTTGTTGTGATTCGTAGCCATACACTTCGATACTCACGATGCGCAAGTATATTCTACTAAGATAGAAAAAGCCGCAACACAAAAAACAGGGGCGGGGATCATTCGGCCTTTTCAAAGCTGTAGCGACGTATTAAATTGAGGGTATGAAAAGGTATGTGGCGCTCGTTCTAGCCGCCGGCTCATCCACCCGCATGGGCCGATCAAAGCAGTTGCTCACCTTCGGCGGTGAATCGATGTTGACCCGGACCGTCCGCATCATACAAGAAGCTTCAGTCGAAAACGTTCTTGTTGTGCTCGGCGATCGGGCCGACGAACATCGACAACACATTCATCCCTTGCGAGTTGAGGTCATTATAAACCCCATCTGGAACCGCGGCATTGGAAGCTCACTCAAGGCGGGTCTGGCCCACATCGAGGATCATTACCACCCCGATGCGGTAATTATCGCTGTTTGCGACCAACCATTTCTCTCTTCAAACGTCATCAGGTCTTTGATCGAACAGTACCAGACGGGCCGGAACTCAATAGTGGCCGCAGAATACCGCGGAGGTCCCGGCGTACCCGCGGTCTTTGACAAAATCCACTTTCCACGACTGAGGAATCTTCCGGACCATCAGGGGGCAAAACCAATCATTCAGGAAAACTTAACGACGACATGTCTCATTCCTTTTGCAGGAGGCGACTTTGACCTTGACACGCCGGATGACTATGCACGGCTACTGCGCGAGAGTGCTTCCGATTCCGTATGATGGCGAGGACAAAAACAAAAAGCCATCCGGTTACCGGATGGCTTAAAGTCTCTAAAATCAAAACTCCTTTTACACCTTGATCTCAACATCGACACCGCTGGGAAGCTCAAGCTTCATCAAAGCATCGACGGTCTTGGCGCTATTGCTGTAGATGTCAACAAGGCGCTTGTAGGTGCAAAGCTGAAATTGCTCACGCGATTTCTTGTTAACGTGCGGCGAACGAAGCACCGTAAACTTCTCCTTTTCAGTGGGCAACGGAATAGGACCGCTTACTACGGCGCCGGTAGCCTTCACAGCTCTTACGATCTTCTCCGACGATTTATCGACGAGGTTGTGGTCGTAAGACTTCAGTTTAATTCTAATCTTTTGGTTCATACTATCGCGTGTTGAGGAAATCGCCTAAATCCTGTTATCAAATTACGAATTACGAGTGACGAATTACTTCGCCATCGCTGTGCCTTTCACTTCTTCGATCACTTTGTCGGCCAGGTTCTTGGGAACCGGCGCATAATGTGAGAATGTCAGAGAGGCGGAAGCACGTCCGGAGGTGATGGTACGCAAATCAGTTACGTAGCCAAACAACTCAGACAGCGGCACATCTGCCTTCACGACCTGAGATCCTGCACGGGTATCCATTCCCTTCAGAGCTCCTCTTCTTCTGTTAAGGTCACCGGTAACCGAACCCGTGTACTCATCGGGGCAGAGAACCTCGACTGACATAATCGGCTCGAGCAGAATCGGCGCAGCCTTTGCAGCCGCTTCCTTGAAGCCGAGACGAGCTGCCATCTCAAACGAGAGGGCGTCGGAGTCCACATCGTGGAACGAACCGTGGTACAGACGAACCTTCATCGAGTCGATCGGATAGCCGGCAAGCGGTCCGTTCGCCATCGCTGATTCGAAGCCCTTCTGAATCGGCGTGATAAATTCTTTGGGGATAACACCACCAACAATCTCGTTAACAAATTCGAGGCCTTCCTTCTCGTCCTCGCGGGGCCCGATTTCGAACACAATATCGGCAAATTTACCGCGACCACCCGTTTGTTTCTTGTAGACCTCCTTATGATCAACATTCTTGGTGAGTGCTTCCTTGTAAGCAACCTGGGGAGCGCCCTGGTTAATCTCTACCTTGAATTCACGTCTGAGTCGGTCGATAATAATCTCGAGGTGCAATTCACCCATACCGCGGAGGATGGTCTGACCGGTCTCCTGGTCGGTATGCACACGAAGAGTAGGATCCTCTTCGACGAGTTTTCCGATAGCCATGCCGAGCTTGTCAGCGTCGGCCTGTTTCTTCGGTTCAATAGCGTAGCCGATAACGGGCTCGGGGAAGATCATCGATTCGAGAACAACCTTGCGCTTCTCGTCGCAAAGAGTATCTCCGGTTTTGATATCCTTAAATCCGACGACCGCTCCGATATCACCTGCCTCGAGGCGTTCGATCTGGTTTTGCTTATTCGCGTGCATTTGGAAGATACGCGAGATACGCTCCTTGTTGCCAGACCGCGTATTGTACACATAAGAGCCCGACTCAAGAGTTCCGGCGTAAGCGCGAACGAAGCACAGACGACCTACGAACGGATCCGTTGCAATCTTAAATGCGAGGGCAGCAAAAGGCTCCTTCGGATCGGGCTTCAACACTACATCGGCGTCCGTGTTAGGATCGTGTCCGATGATATTGTCCTTGTCAAGCGGTGAAGGAAGCAGCTCCATGACGTAATCGAGCATGGTCTGAACCCCTTTATTCCGGAAAGACGACCCGCAGAGCATCGGGACAATCTTCATGTCGATTGTCGCCTTACGCAGGGCAGTCAGAATTTCCTCCTCAGTGATAGTTGACGGATCGTTGAAGAATTTCTCCATCAATGACTCGTCATATTCAGCTACTGCCTCAAGAAGTTTCTCGCGATAAGTCGCAACATCCTCCTTCATATCATCCGGAATAGGAACTTCAGTAAAGGTCATCCCTTTATCTTCCTCATTCCAGATCATAGCCCGGTTGTACACCAGGTCAACAACACCTTTAAAATTATCTTCGGCACCGATAGGCAACTGAAGCGCTACTGAATTGCTACCGAGACGCTCCTTTACCTGCTTGCAAACGCCGAGGAAATCCGCGCCGGCACGGTCCATCTTGTTAACAAACCCAATGCGAGCGACTTTGTAATTATCAGCAAGACGCCAGTTCGTTTCCGACTGCGGTTCAACGCCATCGACCGAGCTGAAAAGAAACACCAGACCATCGAGCACGCGCAGGGAACGGTTCACCTCAACGGTAAAGTCGACGTGACCAGGCGTATCAATAATGTTGATGTGATATTGTTGGCCGCGGTAATTCCACGGTACGGTGGTAGCTGCAGAAGTGATGGTAATACCACGCTCCTGCTCCTGCTCCATCCAGTCCATCGTTGCAGAACCCTCGTGGGTCTCACCAAGCTTATAGTTTACACCCGAATAGTAGAGGATACGCTCCGTCGTCGTGGTCTTCCCCGCGTCGATGTGGGCGGCAATACCGATATTCCTGGTGAATCTGAGATCTCTTGCCATTTATGTATGTGCTTATTAGAATCTGAAATGCGAGAATGCTTTGTTCGCCTCGGCCATCCGGTGGGTATCGTCTTTCTTCTTGATAGCGGCACCTTCACCTTTGGAGGCAGCGATTATTTCAGCGGCCAGTCTGTCCATCATCGTCTTCTCACCGCGCGCCCGTGCGTAGTCGATCATCCACTTGATGGTGAGGTTAACCTTGCGCTCAGGGCGAATTTCGACCGGAACCTGGAAGGTTGCCCCGCCTACACGACGGCTCTTTACTTCTACCGATGGAGTGAGGTTGCTCATAGCCCTTTTCCAAACCTCAAGGCCATTCTCGTTGGTTTTCTTCTCAACCAGTTCCACAGCATCGTAGAAAATCTGATAAGCTGTGCTCTTCTTACCTCTTTCCATAAGGTAATTAACGAACTTGGTTACCAGCGTATCCTGGAACTTCGGATCAGGTAGTAAGTATCTTTTTCTAGGTTTTGACTTTCTCATGACTTGGACCGATTATTTTTTCGCGGCAGGAGCAGCACCCGCCTTAGGACGTTTTGCACCGTATTTAGAACGAGCCTGAGCCCTGCCATTCACACCAGCGGTGTCAAGCGCGCCACGGATGATGTGGTAACGCACACCGGGAAGGTCTTTTACCCTTCCACCACGGATCAACACAATAGAGTGCTCCTGTAGATTGTGGCCTTCCCCGGGGATGTAGGCATTGACCTCCTTACCGTTGGTAAGTCTTACCCTGGCTACCTTACGCATCGCCGAATTCGGCTTCTTAGGCGTGGTCGTGTACACACGGGTACACACGCCGCGACGCTGCGGGCAGGAATCCAAGGCGGGTGACTTCGATTTGAAGGTCAGCTTCTTCCTTCCTTTTCTTACAAGTTGTTGAATGGTAGGCATTTATACTCTTAAATTAATGTCCTGTCAAAATTAGGAGTGCAAAGGTATAATAACTCAGACTCCTTACAAAATAGTTACTCAAGATTTTCCGGCATAATTTGGCCAAAATCGCCGTTTTCCGGATTTTTTCGTCCCTAGGCTTCTCCCATCGTCCCGCCGAAATTCATCGGGAACTTGGGCATATCTTCCGTCCGCTTAATGGCGCCGAACGACGCCTCATACTTCTCAATGTTGTCCTTCAAGGCCGCCAGAAATCGTTTCGCGTGCTCAGGCGTGATAACAATCCGCGATTTCACCTTTGCCTTCGGCACGCCCGGCATCAAACGAATAAAGTCGATCACAAACTCGCTGTTCGAGTGAGCAATCATCGCCAGGTTGGAATAAATCCCCTCGGCGATCTCCTCGGTCAACTCGATGTTGATCTGGTTCTGCGCCGCTTTGTTCTTATTTTCCTCCGCCATAACTATCGAAAAGTTATTCCTTGCCGATCCCCATACTTCCCCGCCATCAAAATCAAAAAGTCATTGGTCACAGGATTACTCCTGTAACCAATGACTGTTGTTTCATTTAAGGTCCGGGATTATCACCTCAACGGCAATTAATCCTGAAGCTCTTTTTCCTTCGGTTTTGACTCGGCGCTTGTCAACGCATCGTACTCGTCTTTGTGAGTGACGATAAGGTCGTTGAAGGCGCGCTGTCCGGTACCGGCCGGGATGAGGTGACCCACGATCACGTTCTCCTTCATACCCATCAGCCAGTCGGTTTTTCCGCGGATAGCCGCTTCGCTGAGGACCTTGGTGGTTTCCTGGAACGAAGCCGCCGACAACCAGCTCTCCGTCTTCAGTGACGCCTGGGTAATACCCTGCAGGGTCGGACGGGATACCGCCGGCATTGCATCGCGTACCTCAACAAGTTTCTGGTCGTTTCTGCGGAGACGGGAATTCTCGTCGCGCAGTTCACGCGGCGTGACAATCTGACCCGGCTTCAACACGTTCGAATCGCCTGCGTCAGTGACAACCTTCTTATCGATGATCGCATCGTTCTCCTCACGGAATACGAACTTATCCACGTATTCACCCGGGAGGAAGTTGGTATCGCCCGGATCGATGATCTCGACTTTCTGCATCATCTGGCTTACGATAGCCTCAATGTGTTTGTCGTTGATCTTCACACCCTGGAGACGGTAAACCTCCTGGATCTCGTTCACGAGATACTCCTGAACTGCCGTAGGGCCTTTGATGAGCAGGATGTCGGACGGGGTAATGCTTCCGTCAGACAGCGGCTGACCGGCCTTCACGAAGTCGTTGTCCTGCACGAGGATATGCTTCGACAGCGGCACGAGATAGCGTTTCTGAACGCCATCGCGCGATTCGATGAAGATCTCCCTGTTACCGCGCTTGATGCCTCCATAGGTTACAACACCGTCGATTTCACTAACCACTGCGGGGTTAGACGGGTTACGCGCCTCAAACAGTTCAGTTACGCGCGGCAGACCACCGGTGATGTCGCGCGACTTACCCATTGTACGAGGGATCTTCGCCAACACCTGCCCGGCCTTAATTTTATCACCTTCGTCAACCGCAAGGTGAGCACCCACAGGAATGTTGTAAGCCTTAGTCTCATTCTTACCCTTGATGATCAACGCAGGGTTTTTCGTCTTATCACGTGTATCGGTAATAACTTTCTCACGGTGACCTGTCTGTTCATCAGACTCTTCCTTGAACGTTATACCCTCGATAATCGATTCATATTCCACGGTACCGTCAAACTCGGACAGGATTACCGCGTTGTACGGATCCCAGTAGCAGAGCTCATCTCCTTTTTCGACGGTCTGGCCATCTTTCACGCGGAGAATCGCACCGTACGGGACGTTGTTGGAAATCAACACGCGATTCTTCTCCTTGTCGACGATACGAACTTCGCCTGTCCGCCCCATAACGACACGGACCGGGTTGTTATCGTTGTCCGTGCTTTCAACCACGCGGACACCTTCAAACTCAACCACACCGGGGAACTTCGCTTTGATGTTCGCTTCGACAGCGATATTCGATGCCGTACCCCCTACGTGGAACGTACGGAGAGTAAGCTGGGTACCCGGTTCACCGATCGACTGAGCGGCGATAACTCCAACCGCCTCTCCGGCCTGAACCATGTGACCGGTTGCGAGGTTACGTCCGTAACACTTCGCACAGCCACCGATCTTCGACTCGCAGGTGAGCAGTGAACGAATCTCCACTTCCTCAATAGCAGTATCCTCGATCTTGCGGGCAATCTCTTCGGTAATTTCCTGATTGGCGTCAACGATCATTTCCTCAGTAAGCGGATCGTAAACGGCGTGAACCGTCACGCGTCCGACAATACGCTCCGACAAAGGTTCGACGATATCTTCGTTGTCTTTCAAGGCTGTCACCTTCAAACCGCGAAGCGTACCGCAATCCTCCTCGGTGATTACGAGATCGTGTGCCACATCGACCAACCTACGGGTCAGGTATCCGGCATCGGCCGTCTTGAGGGCCGTATCGGCAAGACCTTTACGCGCACCGTGAGTAGAGATAAAGTACTCCAATACATCGAGACCTTCCTTGAAGTTGGAGAGAATCGGGTTCTCGATGATTGATCCCACCGACCCGGCAAGGTTCTTCTGCGGCTTGGCCATAAGACCGCGCATACCACCCAACTGACGGATCTGCTCGCGCGAACCCCGTGCACCGGAGTGCATCATCATATAGATCGAGTTGAAGCCCTGGTTATCTTCTTCCAGTTGCTTCATCAATGTATTCGTCAAGAGCGTGTTGGTTCTTGTCCAGATATCGATCACCTGATTGTAGCGCTCGTTATCCGTGATAAGACCCATCATATAGTTGTTCCAAACGGCATCAACTTCTTCCTGAGCTCCGGCTACCAGCTTCTGCTTTTCAACAGGAATCTTCACATCGTTCAGACCCATCGACAATCCGCCCTTGTACGCCATCTGGAATCCAAGATCCTTGATGTCATCGAGGAACTTCGCAGTCTTCGCCTGACCTGCACGCTTGAATACGTCGGCGATAATGCCCTGCAGCTTCTTCTTGGTCAGCAGTTCATCAACAAAACCTACTTCCTCAGGAACGTACTGGTTAAAGATTACGCGTCCGACGGTGGTGTCAATAATCTGGCTACGAAGTTCGCCGGTCGCTTTATCGCGGGTTTCGACGCGCACTTTAATGTAAGCATGCTTCGATACTTTCCTTTCGTTGTACGCGATGATCACTTCTTCGGCCGAATAGAATCTCCTGCCTTCGCCAGGTACCGGCATTTCCGGTGTCGACTTCCTTCCTTTCGTCAAATAGTACAGCCCGAGAACCATGTCCTGAGAAGGAACGGTAATAGGCGCACCGTTAGCCGGGTTGAGAATGTTGTGCGACGACAACATCAGAAGTGATGCTTCCAGAATCGCTTCCTGCCCCAGGGGCACGTGAACCGCCATCTGGTCACCGTCAAAGTCAGCGTTAAAGGCCGTACACACAAGCGGGTGCAGCTGGATAGCCTTACCCTCGATCAGTTTCGGCTGGAATGCCTGAATACCGAGTCTGTGAAGCGTAGGAGCGCGGTTCAAAAGAACCGGGTGTCCTTTCAATACATTCTCGAGAATATCCCAGATAACCGGATCCTTACGATCGACGATTTTCTTCGCCGACTTCACCGTCTTGACTATACCTCTTTCTATAAGCTTCCGAATGATAAACGGCTTAAACAACTCTGCCGCCATGTCTTTCGGCAAACCACACTCATGGAGCTTCAACTCCGGACCCACCACGATAACCGAACGACCTGAGTAGTCGACGCGTTTACCGAGAAGGTTCTGACGGAAGCGTCCTTGCTTTCCTTTGAGCATGTCGCTAAGTGATTTCAGGGCGCGGTTTCCATCGGAGCGCACAGCATTCACCTTGCGGGAGTTATCGAACAGAGAATCAACAGCCTCTTGAAGCATGCGTTTCTCGTTGCGGAGAATCACTTCGGGGGCTTTGATATCGATCAGACGCTTGAGGCGGTTATTGCGGATAATCACCCTGCGATACAGGTCGTTGAGGTCGGACGTCGCAAAGCGACCTCCATCCAACGGCACGAGCGGACGCAGTTCCGGCGGAATTACCGGGACCATCTTAATCACCATCCACTCAGGACGGTTTTCAATGCGGGTGCGAGCTTCACGGAACGCCTCAACCACTTTCAGGCGCTTAAGCGCCTCGGCCTTGCGTTGCTGCGAAGTATCAGTAGCCGCCTGATGGCGAAGTTCGTACGAAAGCGTATCGAGCTCCGTACGCGCCAGGAGCATTTCAAGGGCCTCGGCCCCCATCTTGGCGATAAACTTCTTAGGATCGTTGTCGTCGAGCAACTGATTCTCACGAGGGAGTTTATCAACGATATCGAGGTATTCTTCTTCCGTGAGGAAATCAAGTCGGTTGATACCGTCCTCTTCCTTAATACCCGGTTGAATTACGACATAGCGTTCATAGTAAATAATCTGATCCAGCTTCTTGGTAGGAAGTCCGATCAGATATCCAATCTTATTCGGCAGCGAGCGGAAATACCAGATATGCGCTACGGGCACCACCAGTTCGATGTGTCCCATACGCTCACGCCGCACCTTCTTCTCGGTAACCTCTACGCCACAGCGGTCGCAGATGATACCCTTATAGCGAATACGCTTATACTTTCCACAATGACATTCCCAGTCCTTCACAGGGCCGAAGATCCTTTCGCAGAACAACCCACCCATCTCGGGTTTGTAGGTCCGGTAGTTGATCGTCTCCGGCTGCGTCACCTCACCATGGGAGCTTTCCAGAATTGATTCGGGCGAAGCCAGGCTGATGGTGATCTTCGAGAAATCGTTGTTGATCTTTTTATTTTTTCTGAAAGACATATTCCGGGTTTTCAGTTATTACAAGTTAACACCACTTCTTTTAATCAGCCGCAGCCTGCTGTTTGCAGGCTCGCGGTGCTGATGTGGTTCCTAAT
Organism: uncultured Roseivirgaceae bacterium; assembly: GCA_964532595.1. Classification (GTDB taxonomy): domain Bacteria; phylum Bacteroidota; class Bacteroidia; order Cytophagales; family Cyclobacteriaceae; genus Chryseosolibacter. The sequence goes on along the minus strand of CAZHIQ010000017.1, from coordinate 9,352 downwards.
CCATGGTGATCTCGAGCGCAAGACCTCTGAGCTCGTGAACAAGTACGTTAAACGACTCAGGGATATTTGGCTTGCGCATGTTTTCGCCCTTAACGATAGCTTCATATGCCTTGGCCCTTCCAATGACGTCGTCCGACTTCACAGTAAGGATTTCCTGCAGAATGTGAGCCGCACCGAATGCTTCAAGTGCCCACACCTCCATTTCACCAAAGCGCTGACCACCGAACTGCGCTTTACCTCCCAGCGGCTGCTGAGTGATGAGCGAGTAAGGCCCGATTGAACGCGCGTGCATCTTGTCGTCGACAAGGTGACCCAGTTTCAACATATAGGCCATTCCGACGGTAACGGGCTGGTCGAATTTTTCTCCGGTCAGACCGTCGAAGAGATAAGTCCTTCCGTAATCCGGGAGACCTGCCTCCTTGAGCTCTGCCTGAACGTCTTCCAGCGAAGCACCGTCGAAGATCGGTGTGGCGTATTTTCTGCCCAGTTTCAAACCGGCCCACGCCAACACGGTTTCATAGATCTGTCCAAGGTTCATCCGCGAAGGTACACCTAGCGGGTTGAGACAGATATCGATCGGTGTTCCGTCTTCCAGGAACGGCATATCTTCCTCACGTACGATCCTTGCGACAACACCTTTGTTACCGTGGCGTCCGGCCATCTTATCACCCACTTTAAGCTTGCGCTTCTTAGCGATGTAAACCTTGGCCAGTTGTACAATTCCCGTGGGAAGCTCGTCTCCCACTTCGAGGGTAAACCGCTCGCGTTTGAACTCACCGGCATACTGATTGCGCTTGTTCAGATAGTTCTTAACCGTCTGGGCCACTAACTCATTGGTATGCTCGTCAGTCGTCCAGTTCTCGAGACTAACGTCAGCAATCAGGTTCACCTCTTCGGGCACATTGTAGCTGCTCTCATCGCGATAGATGTTTTTATCGGGGAACAGGTTGTTCTCGATCACCTTCGCGCTGAACTTCACTCCTTTGCTTACAAGTTCGTCACCGAACTTGTGCTTAACGCCATTGCTGGTTTTACCATTCAGTAGCGTTGTAAGCTTCTTGATCATCTCCTCGCGGAGGGCACTCAACTGTTTGCTATAGTTAGCCCGCAGTGTATCCAGCTCTTTCTTCGACTTGTTACGAACATCTTTATCGCGCTTCGGTCGTGAGAAAAGCTTGGTATCGATAACCACACCCTTCAGGGATGGCGGTGCCTTAAGCGAGGCATCCTTCACGTCGCCGGCTTTGTCTCCAAAGATGGCGCGAAGAAGTTTTTCTTCCGGTGTAGGATCTGTTTCACCTTTCGGCGTAATCTTACCGATAAGGATATCTCCTTCCTTGACTTCAGCACCAATTCGGATGATACCGTTTTCATCAAGATGCTTGACAGCTTCCTCGCTAACGTTCGGGATTTCCGAAGTCAGCTCTTCCTCTCCGCGTTTGGTATCGCGGACTTCCAGTTCGAATTCTTCTATGTGTATAGAAGTGTAAATATCATCGCGTACAACGCGCTCAGAAATAACGATCGCATCCTCGAAGTTGTAACCCTGCCAGGGCATGTAAGCCACCAGAAGGTTACGGCCGAGTGCCAGCTCGCCATTTTGTGTGGCATAGCCCTCGCAAAGCGGTTGTCCCGCCTTTACGCGCTGACCTTTGCGAACAATAGGCGTCAGGTTGATGCAGGTATCCTGGTTCGTTCTACGGAACTTGATCAGGTTATACGTCTTGAACTCATTATCGAAGCTCACGAGACGTTGTTCGTCAGTAATGTCGTACTTGATCGTGATTTTCTTGGCGTCGACGAATTCGACAACACCATCGCCTTCAGCCAGAATCAGCGCGCGCGAATCGATTGCCACGCGACCCTCGAGACCGGTACCCACGATAGGTGCCTCCGGACGCATAAGCGGCACGGCCTGGCGTTGCATGTTCGATCCCATGAGCGCGCGGTTTGCATCATCGTGCTCAAGGAACGGAATCAGCGAAGCAGCAACCGAAACGATCTGGTTGGGTGCCACGTCCATGTAACGCAAATCATTCGGCTCCACAACAGGGAAGTCACCCTCAAAGCGCGACTTCACGCGTTCCGCATCGACCTCACCGGTCGGCTTAAGCGGTACGCTTGCCTGGGCGATATAGTTAGCGTCTTCTTCTTCAGCGGTCAGGAACACCACGGGATCCTTAAGCTTCACCTTACCGTTTTCAATCTTACGGTAGGGCGTTTCGATAAAGCCCATCTTGTTGACCTTTGCGTGAACGCAAAGGGATGAAATCAAACCGATGTTCGGACCTTCCGGCGTCTCAATGGTACACAGACGGCCATAGTGAGTATAATGAACGTCACGCACCTCAAAGCCTGCGCGTTCCCGCGAAAGTCCACCCGGACCGAGTGCTGACATACGCCGTTTGTGCGTGATCTCCGCCAACGGGTTGGTCTGATCCATGAACTGTGAGAGCTGGTTCGTTCCAAAGAACGAGTTAATGACCGACGAAAGCGTCCGGGCATTGATCAGGTCGACAGGTTTGAAGTCCTCATTGTCGCGGACATTCATTCGCTCTTTGATCGTCCGCGCCATACGGGCGAGGCCAACGCCGAACTGGGAGTACAACTGCTCACCTACGGTTCTTACCCGGCGGTTGCTCAGGTGATCGATATCATCAACAACAGCCTTCGAGTTGATAAGGCCAATCAGGTATTTCACGATGAGGATAATATCCTCCTTCGTCAGAACGCGCTGATCGTAGCCGAGGTCCAGGCCGAGTTTTTTGTTTATACGATAGCGTCCAACTTCGCCCAGGTCGTAGCGCTTTTCACTGAAGAAAAGGCTCTGGATGATGTCGCGCGCCGTTTGCTCGTCAGGAGCTTCAGTATTGCGAAGCTGACGGTAAATATACTCGACCGCTTCTTTCTCCGAGTTCGAAGTATCCTTGGCGAGCGTATTGAAAATGATATTGTAATCCGAGATGTTTATATCATCGCGGTGCAGAATAATCGACTTTGTTCCTGACTCAAGAATTATATCGAGGTCTTCCGCCTCAATGACGTGATCGCGCTCGAGGAGCACTTCATTCCGGTCGATAGAGACGACCTCACCGGTATCCTCATCGACGAAATCTTCCGTCCATGTTTTCAGGACCCGCGCAGCCAGTCGACGGCCGGTTACTTTCTTGAGTGTATTTTTGTTTGCCTCCACTTCCTCGGAGAGACCGAAGAGGTCGAGGATATCCTTATCCGATCCGTATCCGATAGCACGCAGCAGCGTCGTTACGGGGAACTTCTTCTTTCTGTCGATGTAGGCATACATGACGGCGTTAACGTCAGTTGCGAACTCGATCCAGGAGCCTTTAAAAGGGATAATCCGGGCAGAGTACAACTTGGTGCCGTTGGTGTGCTTGCTCATGGCGAAGAACACGCCGGGTGACCGATGCAGCTGAGAAACAATAACACGTTCAGCGCCATTGATCACAAAAGACCCTTTCTCGGTCATGTAAGGGATGTTGCCCAGGAATACTTCCTGCTCGATGGTTTCGAAGTCTTCGTTGTCCTCATCGTTGCAGGTAAGGCGCAATTTTGCCTTCAGGGGCACCGAGAAGGTGAGGCCCCTATCGATGCACTCGTCGACACTGTACTTCGGCGGGTCGATAGTGTAATCGACAAATTCGAGCACAAAGTTTTCACGCGAATCGCTGATAGGAAAGTTTTCGGCAAAAACCTTGTAAAGACCCTCATTCTGTCGTTTTTCCGCAGGCGTTTCTATCTGGAGAAAATCTTTGAAAGACTGGAGCTGCAGATCCAGAAAATCCGGGTAGTCGAGAACTTTCTCTACGGAGGAGAAGTCTATTCGACCATTATTTGTCTTCTTTGCCAAGGTGTGTTTCGTTTAAGTTTGTAATCCTGGACTAGAACAATCGCGAATGCTCTGTTGGTTCGGGGTTGCGCCGCAGGCTATAAATAGGGATAGACCCCGTCTCATTCTACCCTACAGAAGCAGGGTTCGAATCAGACACAGGGTCTAACCGAAGCTGTCAGAGAAACTCTGTTCCTCAAGCAGATTACTTCAACTCAACTTCAGCACCGGCTTCTGTGAGCTGCTTCTTAAGGTTTTCAGCTTCGTCTTTAGGCAGACCTTCCTTAATGGTTTTAGGAGCGCCATCAACAAGATCCTTCGCTTCTTTCAGACCCAGGCCGCTGAGTTCTTTCACCAGCTTAACGATCTGGAGTTTGTTAGCGCCGGCTGATTTGAGGACAACGTCGAAGTTGGTTTTTTCCTCAGCAGCAGCACCAGCACCAGCTCCACCAGCAGGACCGGCAACAGCAACGGCAGCAGCCGCGGGCTCGATGCCATAAGTTTCCTTCAGGTAAGAAGCTAATTCGTTAACTTCTTTTACAGTGAGTTCAACGAGTTGATCTCCAAGAGCTTTAATATCAGCCATTTTTACAAAAATTTAATTGATTCAGGATTGTTAAAAGATTTTTACTTGGTTTCGCGCTCCTCCAGCGCTTTGAGCAAGCCAGCAACGGTGTTCTTGCCACTCTGCAGGGCGGAGATAACGTTCTTCGCAGGAGACTGCAGCAGGGCGATAACATCGCCGATAAGCTCGTTCTTCGATTTGAGCTCTGCCAACATGGGAAGATGCTCGTCACCGATATAAATGGAGGAGTCGATTGAAGCGCCTTTCAGCACGGGTTTGCCTTCCAACTTTGTACGGAACTCGCGGATAACCTTGCCCGGCAGGTTGCCTGTCTCTTTCGAGAACATGACACCCGAAAAGCCGTTCAGGACATCGAACAAGGGTGAAAAATCCGTTCCTTCCTGTCTTTCAAGCGCCTTACGGATCAGCGTATTCTTGTATACGCGATACTCCACACCGCTCTTGAAGCACATTCTTCTCAGCTGGTTCACCTGCTCTACAGTAAATCCCGACGCGTCGGTAATGTAGAAGTGGGCGTTAGTGGCAAACTTCTCGGAAAGCTCTTCAATAACTCTTGCTTTTTCTTCTCTGGTCATTTCGTTAAAGCTTAAATACCAGCAATTGAATTAGCGTCAACCGAGACACCCGGACTCATCGTAGTAGACAGCGTAATGCTTTTAAAATACGCGCCTTTCGCTGAGGACGGTTTGAGCTTAGCTAACGTTTGGATCATTTCTGCAGCATTGTCCCGAATGGCTTCAATCGGGAAGGAAGCTTTGCCAATGCCGACATGGATGATACCTTGTTTATCAACTTTGAAATCGATTTTACCGGCTTTCACTTCTTTCACGGCTTTACCGACTTCGAGCGTAACAGTTCCTGATTTAGGGTTCGGCATAAGTCCGCGCGGCCCGAGCACTTTACCGAGCTTACCGACTTTTGCCATTACGGTAGGAGTACAGATAATCACATCAACATCTGTCCAGCCACCTTCAATTTTCGCGATGTAATCATCAAGACCGACGTGGTCAGCACCGGCGTCTTTAGCCTCCTGATGTTTGTCAGGTGTAGCAAGTACCAGCACGCGTACCGTCTTACCGATTCCGTGGGGCAGCGTAACCACACCGCGCACCATTTGATCGGCCTTCTTAGGGTCAACCCCCAGACGGACGTCGATGTCTACAGAAGCATCAAACTTGGTAAAAGTGATATCCTTTATCACTTGAGCGGCTTCCTCGAGCGTATATAATTTCTTCGGATCGTACTTCGCTAAAACAGCTTTTCTGTTCTTGGAGATTTTCTTTGCCATTGTCGTAAGAATTATTTTTCCCAGGGAGCGGCTCCCGAAACAGTAACGCCCAGGCTGCGGGCCGTTCCCGCTACCATCTTCATAGCCGCCTCTATCGTGAAAGCATTCAGGTCGGGCATTTTTGTTTCGGCGATAGTCTTCACCTGATCCCAGGTGATCGAACCAATCTTCACCGTCTTGGGCTGGGCTGAGCCCTTTTGTTTCTTCACGGCATCCATAATCAGAATTGCCGCCGGAGGGGTCTTGATTACGAAGTCAAACGACTTATCATTATAAATGGTAACCAATACCGGCAGTACCTGACCCTGCTTGTCTTGCGTACGGGCGTTGAACTGCTTGCAAAAGTCCATAATGTTAAGACCCTTGGAACCCAGTGCAGGCCCGATCGGAGGGGCCGGATTGGCCTGCCCGCCTTTAACCTGTAGCTTTAGATAACCTGTTACTTGCTTTGCCATAATGCTGACTCAAAAAATCTTAATCTAACTTCTCAACCTGCATGTAGCTCAATTCAACCGGCGTATTCCGGCCGAAGATCTTCACCATAACGTTGAGTTTCTTCTTGTCTTCAAAGATCTCTTCCACGGTTCCGGTAAATCCGCTAAACGGACCATCCATTACCTTCACGGACTCACCCTTGATGAAGGGTGTTTCCAACTTGACTTCGAATTCGTCTATTTCATCTACCTTACCGAGAATCCGGTTCACCTCCGATTGACGAAGGGCTACCGGCTCCTTGGAAGAACCTGTACCATTATTGCCCAGGAAGCCAATTACACCCGGTATATTATTCACCGCGTGATAGGCCTCACCGTTGGTTAAATCTGCCGAAATCAGCACGTAACCGGGAAAAAAGTTGCGCTCACGCACACGCTTCTTCCCATTGCGCATTTCGTACACCTTCTCCGACGGAATGAGTACCTGCGGAATCGCTTCCGCCAGTTTCGAACGTTCGATCTCAGTCTCCAGGTAGGATTTAACCTTCTTTTCCTGGCCACTGACAACCCTGAGAACGTACCACTTCAGTTCACCCATTCCTCAAATGATTAAAATTCAGTATAAAACCACTGCAAACCGGTCTTGAATACCCAATCAATCGCGCCGATCAACAGGGCGAAAATGGTTGACGCTACCAGCACCAGGATGGCGCTGGACTGCAGTTCGCTGAACTTAGACCAGGTTACCTTGTTCTTGATCTCGTCCCAGGACTCCCGAAAATAAGTCGTTAATTTCTCCATGGTTGCTTGGTTGCTCGGGTGGAAATCCTCGCCTGATTCGTTTCTTCCCGGCCCGGGTGGCGTCCCCCCGCGTTCCCGTCAGGAGGCAGGCTCAAACCTACCCAGTCCAATAATTCGTTTCACTCTTGCACGGGTGGAGAGACTCGAACTCCCAGCCAACGGTTTTGGAGACCGCTACTCTACCAATTGAGCTACACCCGTTTTTAATGGGTCTGAAGGGTTTCTCCCTCCGCTACTCTACCTCCCGATTTTATCGGGGATGAGCTACACCCGTTTGTTTAATTCAGCACCGCTCCCCCTCTGCTCCTCAGGGCCTTAGCCCACCCGAGTTGCACCCGCACACTCAGCCCAAAAGGACTGCAAAGGTAGAGCAAACTGACCTAAAAACAAAAGCGTTTCTGAGAAAAATCTCAGAAACGCTTTCTATTGCTTACCCAAAGGCAATCAGGGTTTTATTCGATGATTTCGGTTACCTGACCCGATCCTACGGTACGGCCACCTTCGCGGATAGCGAAACGGAGACCTTTCTCCATAGCGATCTTGTTGATCAACTCAACCTCAATAGAGATATTGTCGCCAGGCATAACCATCTCAACGCCTGCAGGGAGTTTAATCTCTCCGGTAACGTCAGTTGTACGGAAGTAGAACTGAGGACGGTACTTGTTGAAGAAAGGAGTGTGGCGACCACCTTCCTCTTTCGACAGAACGTAAACCTCAGCCTTGAACTTGGAGTGAGGAGTTACTGAGTTAGGCTTACAGATAACCATACCACGACGGATCTGATCCTTCTCAATACCACGCAGGAGCAAACCAGCGTTATCACCAGCTTCACCTCTGTCGAGGATTTTGCGGAACATCTCAACACCCGTTACGGTAGAAGAAAGGTTTTCTGCACCCATACCCAGGATCTGAACAGGATCACCTGTCTTAATCACACCGCGCTCAATACGACCGGTTACAACCGTACCGCGACCTGTGATAGAAAATACGTCCTCAACAGGCATAAGGAAATCCTTGTCGACCAGACGAGTCGGAACGGGGATGTGCTCATCCACAGCGTTCATAAGTTCTTCTACTTTCTCAACCCACTTCGGCTCGCCATTCAGCGCACCAAGAGCGGAGCCACGGATCACCGGCATAGTATCACCAGGGAAATCGTAAGCAGACATAAGTTCGCGAACTTCCATTTCAACGAGGTCGAGAAGCTCAGGATCATCAACAAGGTCAACCTTGTTCATGAATACTACAAGTGCAGGTACACCTACCTGACGAGCAAGCAGGATGTGCTCACGAGTCTGAGGCATCGGACCATCCGTTGCTGCTACCACAAGAATAGCACCGTCCATCTGGGCAGCACCCGTAACCATGTTCTTCACATAGTCGGCGTGACCAGGACAGTCAACGTGCGCATAGTGACGCTTCTCAGTAGCGTACTCGACGTGTGAAGTGTTGATGGTAATACCCCGTTCTTTTTCTTCAGGAGCGTTATCAATAGAAGAGAAATCGCGCATGGAAGCCAGGCCCTTGTCAGCAAGGACTTTAGAGATTGCCGCAGTAAGGGTAGTCTTACCGTGGTCAACGTGACCGATGGTACCGATGTTTACGTGTGGTTTCGACCGATCGAATTGTTCTTTAGCCATATTTGAAAATCCCTTTAAAGTTTAAAGTATAAAGTGTTTAAGTTAATTTTTTCTTCAATCTGAATCCTCCCGAGAGAGAACCACACCCTAAACATTTTAAGCCTCTTGAAAAGGGTTTGACTTCTTAATAATTAAAAAACCCCGTGTCAATAACCATCCCGCCCCCAAAGGAGCTTGCATGGTCACATCGCACAGGTTTCGAAAACAAGCACTTCACCGGCTCTTGCACCGGTCAGCCGATAGGCGCCTTACCGACGTTGGTGCCCTGCCGCTATAGCACTGAATGGACGTGTACTGTCACTACACCGGAAGGAGGCCTCTCCCGCCTTTCTTCCGCCCTTCATCTGCAGAGCCGTTGAACAGAATTGAACTGTCGACCTCTTCCTTACCAAGGAAGTGCTCTACCACTGAGCTACAACGGCAGTTGCCGGCTCCAGACCGCCGCAAGCGCCGGCTAGCCAGAGCCCACTTCATGCCTGATTCCGAAGTGAGCGGGAGACGAGGTTCGAACCCGCGACCTATAGCTTGGAAGGCTATCGCTCTACCAACTGAGCTACTCCCGCATTATTAAAGTACGAAGTACAAGGGACGCCTGCCCGCCGTGGCGGGAAGTACGAGCTTTGCTTCACTCGCTTCGGAGCCCTGTTCTTCTAAATATTTCAAATAACTCGCGACCTGTAGCTTGGATCCGCCGCGGCGGACTACCAACTGAGCTACTCCCGCATTATTAAAGTACGAAGTACAAGGGACGCCTGC